>JBEKBN010000001.1:0-100376 GCA_050015375.1 Minisyncoccia bacterium
ATCGGGTGGGCTGATGCGTTCGGGATTCAAGAATCTTTCGAAATACAGATCGTAAGCCAAAGGGTCAACGTTGGTGATGTTCAAAACGTAGGAAACCAAGGACCCGGCCGCGGAACCGCGGCCGGGTCCGACGATGATGCCGCTTTTTTTAGCCCAGTTGACGAAGTCCTGCACAATCAAAAAATATGAAGCGAAACCGGTTTTGCCGATAACTTCGATCTCATAATTCAATCGGTCGTAATGTTTATTATCCAAATCAACGCCGTATCTATTGATAAGTCCGGCTTGGCAAAGCTGGCGCAGATAGCTCATCTCGTCATGGCCGGGCGGCAAGGGAAACGGCGGCAAATGAATTTTGCCAAGTTCTATCTCGACATTGCACCGATCGGCGATCTTGACCGTGTTGGCAATCGCCTCGGGCACATTCTTGAAACTTTCTGCCATGACTTCAGGCGTTTTGACTGAAAAATCATCCATTTTCATGGTCAACCGGTCGGCGTCGTCTACTTGATTACCGGTTTGAACCGCAAGCAAAATATCATGGGCGTGGCTGTCTTCGCTTCGTAAATAGTGAGCGTCTTGGGTCGCCACCAGCGGGATATCGAGTTCACGAGCAAGCTTGATGACGCTGTCGTTGGCCAGCTTTTGTTCGGGAAAATTCGGGTGATCTTGGATCTCAAGATAGAAATTTTCTTTGCCAAAAATTTCCTGGTAACTGGCAATGATATTTTTGGCCCGCTGGGTTTGACCGGAGAGGACTGCCTTTGCCACCTCTCCGCCAAGACAGCCCGACAAAGCGATGAGCCCTTCGGCGTGCTGGCGCAAAAGATTCTTGTCCATCCGAGGTTTGTAGTAGAAACCGTCAAGATGGGAAGCGGTTACAAGTTTTATGAGATTTTTGTAGCCGGTGTTGTCCTTGGCCAATAGGACAAGATGATTGTAATCCCTACCGCCGTTCGGAGTCGGCCGTTTGTCGTACATATTATCGGTGATGTAGGCCTCGACGCCGATGATTGGCTTGATGCCGGCCTTTTTGCATTTTTGATAAAACTCAATGACGCCATACATCACGCCATGATCGGTGATGGCTACCGCGTCCATGCCCAGTTCTTTGACTCTGGCCACCAGCTCATCGACGCGCGTCAAACCATCCAGCAAAGAATAGTGGGTGTGATTGTGCAAATGGACAAATTTTGGCGCCGTCGCGTTTTCCATAAGAATAAAAATGACAGAACCCCGTGAGAAACAACTGAATCCAATTATTTCTTAAGCGGGGCAACTGAATACATTCTACTCTGGCGAAAAATTTCAGCAACTGGACGATTTTGTGGACCCCGTTAGAAATTTGATTTGCAAGGTATTTCCTTATAATTTTCTCATCAAGATAATCCGAGCTCAAAGATTATCCACACCCACAAAATTTCTAACGGGGTGGACAAGTTGAAAATACTTGACAGCATTAATTTTGTATGTATAATTAATCGGTCTTATTGGACAAGGAGGGTGAAATGAATCAAGCTCTTTCAGAATCTAAGCCAGTATATGATCTGGCGTTTGAATTTCCTAAAGAAATTACCAATCGTGTTAAAGTTAGGGAAAGAAATAAAGATGTGATTTATGAAGGTAAAGCCCATAGTCTCTGGGCTGATGGATCCGATATCCGTGGCGGTGCATCATTGACCAAAATTGAAGTCACAACAAAAACAAATCTTGAACGCACTGGCTGGTTTCCCGCCAAGTATAAAGAAACACCAGTTCAAAAAGAAGTAACCATTTGGCATATTGAAGCTGAAAGCGACGGCAGAAGCAAGTATTGGGTCAGCACTGGAAAATTTACGTGTTATCGTGATTGTTCGGCCGACTGCTGGGATTGCATAAAAGGCGAGGCAGCCAATAAGGGCATCCTTGTTTCATCAGAGCTAATGCACATGGTTTTCGACTCGATTGGCCAGCAACTTGTTGAGCTTAGTAATCGCATCAAGAACTTCTGAATATCCCTGACCGCCCCGCACGGTCTTTTTTTGCACTTTTTCGGGTTTTATGATATTCTTTCTTTGCTTGATTCATGATTCGTAATTCGTGATTCATCCTTTAAACCCATGGGTGTTCCACGCGCACATTCAACCAGGGGCCAGAAAGGCCGGAGACGGAGCCACTTGGCGCTGAAAAAGTTAGCGCTGGTTTCGTGTTCCCATTGCGGAAAAGCGACCATCCCGCACACGACTTGCAAGTATTGCGGATTTTACGCCGGCCAGGAAGCGGTCAATGTTTTGGCAAAAGAATTGAAGAAAAAAGAAAAGCACAAACAGCACCAGAAATAAAATGGCTTCAAGACATTTATCCAGAAGCGTCGCTATGCAATCGCTCTATGAGTGGGATTTTCGCGGCAAAAAAATGGAACTTTTACCCGAGATAGTCGCTCACAACACCCGCGAGTTCGCGCCCGGAATTGAAGAAACCGAATTTATTCCCGATCTGGTCAACGGCGTCATCGCCAAAGTCAGCGAAATAGACAAGATAATCGAGAAAGCCGCGCCTCAGTGGCCGCTGGATCAGATCGCCATGGTTGACCGCGCTGTTTTGCGGCTTGGCATTTACGAATTGCTTTTCGGCAATCACGAAGAAGTCCCGCCCAAAGTCGCCATCAACGAATCCATAGAACTGGCCAAGACATTTGGCGGCAATGCTTCGGGTAAATTTGTGAACGGCGTTCTTGGCACGATTTATCGGGAAATCGGCGAGCCGGGAAAAGATGATGCCCCGAAGGCGAAGAAAGAAGAAGAAATAAAAACAGAGTAACGAATCAAGAATTACGAATCATGAATTAAGGATTTTCCCTTGATTCTTGATTCCTGATTCATGATTCTGCAAAAATGACCGCAGAAAATCTCTCGGAGCTGGAAAATAAAATTGGCGTAAATTTCAAGAATAAAGACCTGCTTCTCCAGGCCCTCACTCATCGCTCCTATCTGAACGAAAATCCGAAATGGCATCTCGATCAGAACGAGCGGCTTGAATTTCTTGGCGATGCGGTTTTGGAGCTTTCAGTCACCGAATTTCTCTACAAAAATTATCCCAATCCCGAAGGCGAACTTACCAGCTGGCGGGCAGCTTTGGTTAACGCGATAATTTTGTCGAGGATCACCGAAAAATTTGACTTGAATTCTTTTTTGCTTTTGTCGCGGGGCGAGGCCAAAGATACGGGAAGAGCCAGACAATACATTCTTGCCAATGCCATCGAGGCGCTTATCGGCGCGATTTATCTTGACCAGGGGTATGAGGTTGCTGACAGATTTATCGCCAGATTCATTTTGCCCGAATTACCGGCGATTCTGAAACAGGAAGCATATCGCGATTACAAATCAAAATTCCAGGAAGAATCGCAAGATCGGGTCGGTGTTACGCCGACTTATGAAGTCATCAAAGAGTGGGGACCGGACCACGCCAAAAATTTCCATGTCGGCGTTTATCTCAACAATGATCTCATCGGCGAGGGCAACGGCCCGTCAAAACAAGAAGCCCAGCAGGAAGCGGCGAAGGATGGGCTTGAGAAAAAGGGGTGGTAATAGCTTACAAATTTTTATTGGAAGTCGTATGCTTTGACAAGCACCTTATTGAAAGTGAGGCCAGATTATGCCCAGTGATCATCCGAGCAATTGCAAATGCAACGACTGCCAGAGGGTCAGGTCTTACAGCCATAATCAGTATCTGTGTGACTGTAAATTCTGCAAGGAACGATACAAGGAAGAACAGAGAGTTGCGGATAAGTCCGAGAAACTCTATAGAGGCCATCACCAATGAACTGAAAAATGTTCACCCCGCAATAGTTTGCGGGGCTTTCTTTGCATAAAAAACTGCCGTGTTACGGGCAGTTAAAAATTAAAGCGGGCGAAACACGTCGGTGTTTCGCCCGCAGATCATCACGGGAGGAGAGGTTCTTGTTCTGCCCTTGCCCGTTGCCGGGGAGGTACAATTACCCATTTAGGAGACATTGTCCCACCTTGCCGTGAAGTCAGATCAGTGAAAGGCCTCGTCGAGGAGATTCTGGAAGATCTCCTTTTCAAATTTTTTCAGTTCATTGGCAGGCACATTGATAATATGCGCGATATTAGGAATGTTCCTCCGCATTTCACCAAAACAGATCTTCTCCTCTCTGATCTTATGCTTCAAAAGACAAAGAGCAATCTCGCCTTTCCTTTGCTCAGTTAGGGGCATCTTCTTCACCTCCTTCCACCCTTGGATTTGTACTGCATCTATACTGTCTCAGCGCTAACCATTTGTCAAATCAGCGGTGCTTTTTTAATAAAAAACTGCCGTGTTACGGGCAAATGAGATATATGCTACTATTCTCTCGTGATAAAAAATATTACCGAATTAAAGAAAGATATTGAATTTTCTGTCCATTTGCGCGGACAAAATTTTAGATTTCTCACAACTTGGGGTTTGTTCAGCCCTGAGAAAATTGATAACGGTTCTTATATGCTTATAGAAAGTTGCGAAGTTAAGCCCAACGATGACATTCTTGATATGGGCTCCGGTTATGGCGCAATCGGAATTGCCTTAGCAAAATCAACGAATGGAAAAGTTGATATGGTTGATAAAGATTTTGTAGCTGTTGAATACTCAAAAAAGAATGCCGAGATTAATAAAGTTGATAATTGCAAAACCTATCTGAGTAATGGCTTCGAACAAATTGGAGATAAACAATACGATGTTATTGTTTCTAATTTACCTGCGAAAGTCAGCAAGGAATTCTTTTGGATATTATTTCGCGAAGCGAAAAAACATCTTAAACCTAATGGTAAATTTTATGTCGTTGTCATAAGTGGACTTAAAGAATTTATAAAAAGAAATTTTGAGGAAGTATTTGGAAATTATAAAAAAGTTACCCATAGCAATGATTATATGGTCGCACTTGCAATAAATACGGCCAAGCCAGTAGATATTGATTAATTTGGGTTTGTCTGATAAACTAGCGAACATGCTTAAGATTAGATTACAAAGGATTGGAAAAAGAGGACAAGCTTATTTCAGGGTCAGTGTCGTAGAACACACCACCAGGCCAAAGGGAAAATACCTCGAGCTTTTGGGTTCATACGACCCACACAAGAATGAGATAAACGTTAAGGGTGAAAGAGTAAAATATTGGATTTCAAAAGGTGCAAAAATGTCGCCGACCGTCAACAATCTTTTGGTCGGCAGAAAAATTATTGAAGGCGAGAAGGTTCAGGTTTGGAAAGCGAAGAAAAAACCCGCCTCCGCTGAAGCTACTGCGGGCGAAGGAAAACCCGTCGAGACGATTGGACAACCTGTAGCAAATTAATTAATATTTAAGTAATTAACCCCTACACCCAATGAGTATAAGTTCTGCATACCGCAAGTTTTAGCAAAACAGTTTCATTAACATAAACAGGGTTGATCAGAATAAAATATTTTGATAAGCAGAACCGGATGACTTGCAAATACTCATTGGGTGTGGGGGTAAAGGTCGAATTTTTAAAACAGAAATTCAGCAACAAAAAAATGGCGAACTACATAGATAAGGATTTCGTCGAGTATGTCGTCAAGCAGATCGTCAACAAGCCCGACGAGGTGGAAGTAACGAGAAAGACGGATGAGATGGGAGTGCTGATCGAGGTCAAGGTCAGCCCGGAAGATATGGGGCTTCTTATCGGGAGATCAGGTTCTACTGCGAAAGCGATCAGAACTCTGGCCCGCATCATTGGTATCCGGAACAACGCTCGAGTGAATCTCCGGATAATCGAACCCGAGGGCAGTACTCATCAGATGCATGGTGGCGCCGGCACAGGCGAGAAAAACAAAACCGTTGAGAATGTCATGGAAGAGCTGGACATGTGATCATAATATCAAAACAAAAACAGCGCTATGCTGTTTTTGTTTTGATTGACGAAAAATAAACATTTTGTTAGTATTCTACCGAGAACAACAGTACCTTCCTGTCGAAGGCGTAGTATCGGAGCCCGGGTATTTTATACCGGGCTCCACCAAAACCCCGAAAGCCTCGGGGTAAATATTTATGAAGTTTGATATCATCACAATATTTCCAAATCTCTTTGAAAGTTTCAAAAATGAAGCTCTGATTTCGCGCGCCCGATTAAAGAAAATTATCGAGCTCAACGCCCATAATCTCCGCGACTGGACGACTGACAATCACAAGACCGTTGACGACCGGCCATATGGTGGCGGCGCCGGAATGGTGATGATGGTAGAGCCCATCCTCAAAGCTGTGAAACAAATTCAGAATCACGAATCACGAATTATGAATCACGGAAAAAAATCTAGAACTATCGTTTTTTCGCCGAAGGGAAAAAAATTTGACCAGGCGATGGCTAGAAAATATGCAAAACTTGATCAGTTAATTTTGATCTGCGGAAGATACGAAGGCTTTGATGAGCGAGTCGCTAAATATATTGCCGATGATGAAATCTCCATCGGGGACTATGTTTTGTTCGGCGGGGAAGTGCCGGCAATGGTAGTCATGGAAGCGGTTACACGGCTCTTGCCGGGCGCTGTCGGTAAACAAGCGTCTATCGAGGACGAATCGTTCAAAAAATTGAAAGGAATTGAGAAAACCATGATGGAAAAGTTTGTCGAGTATCCTCACTATACTAGACCAGAGGTCATCGAAATCAACGGCAAGAAAAGAACCGTGCCTAAAATTTTGCTTTCCGGCAATCACGCCAAGATTGAGAATTGGCGCAGGAAAAATGCCAGGCATGAATAACTATCCACTGCCTATCCACAGGTGCTTGACTTTGTATTTCAATTGAGTAGAATGGATATACAAATGATTTAACATAACATTAAAACCTGGGTTTGTTATGTACAGCTGGGTTTGTTCCGAAATCGGGACAAACCCAGCTGTTAATGTAAGGACATTAAAAAAAGAATAGCCGTTGAAAATTGCACGAAGTTTTTGACGGAATTGTTAACGATAAGTAACCCGCAATCCCTCTGATTTACGATTGGTGATTATCAATTGGCGATTGCGTAAGCGTGATTTCTTATCGTTAACCAGATAGTCCCTGTTAAATTGTCGCTTTGCGACACCAGCTTCGCTGGATTTAACAGGGCAAAATAGGTTGAGCATTAAAACTCAATCCTATTCTTAAGAGAGTTTGATCCTAGCTCAGGATGAACGCTGGCGGCGTGGATTAGGCATGCAAGTCATGCGGACGCAATCGCCAACTTCTAATCTCTAATCTATAATTAAGATGATGAAACTTCACTTCAAAGAATTTAAGGTTTACAAAGATACAAAACAATTAATTGTTAGAGTCTTTGGTTTAACCAGAAAATTTCCAAGAGAATATTACTATTTATCCGACCAAGTCAATCGTAGCGCTCTTTCAATAGCGCTTAATATCGCTGAGGGTTCGGCAAAATCTAGCGACAAAGATTTTAACAGATACATCTTAAATTCACTCGGATCGGCAACTGAATTAGTTGCCGCAATAGAAATAGCAGGTGATCTTGGCTTAATAAATTCCATTGAATTAACAACTTTAATCAGTCAGATTGAAGAAGTTATAAAACAATTGGGAGGTTTTTCTAAATATCTTAAAAAGGATTAGCGATTGGTGATTAGCAGTTGGTGGTCGCGTCAGCGGCGAACGAGTTAGTAATACCTTGGTACATACCCTGAAGTCGGGCATAATTCGCCGAAAGGCGAACTAATTCCCGATAGTTCTCGCAAGAGTAAAGTCGCAAGACGCTTCAGGAGTGGCCTAGGTCCTATCAGCTAGTTGGCGAGGTAACGGCTCACCAAGGCGACGACGGGTAGGGGACGTGAGAGCGTGTTCCCCAACGATGGCACTGCGATACGGGCCATACACCTACGGGTGGCTGCAGTCGAGAATATTCCACAATGGGCGAAAGCCTGATGGAGCGACGCCGCGTGCAGGAAGAAGGCCTTCGGGTTGTAAACTGCTTTTGCGTGGGAAGAAATTTGACGGTACCACGAGAATAAGGGGTTGCTAACTCTGTGATCCCAAATAGGGATGGCGCAGAGATTCTCCAGTAATGGAGAATGAGAAAACTTAGCTTATATGCGGGAACATTGTTTATCGTCCGCTGAATGTCTCCGAAAGGAGCACGGTGAACAACAATCCGCAGGGAAGTTGATATAATTAAGGTATAAATGGTCAAGATTTCCAAAGAACAAAAGGCAATAATTATCGGGACCCTACTTGGTGACGGCTATATTTATAAAGATAAATATGGAGGTTGCCGACTTGAGATAAAGCATTCCGATAAGCAAAGGGATTATGTGTTTTGGTTATATGAAAAACTTTCGGGTATCTGTCCGGGAGAACCAAAACAGAGGAAAGACAATCAGCAATGGAAATTCAACACTGAGTCCAACGATGATATTATCAGATTCAGGAAACTGTTTTATCCAAACGGGAAAAAGATAATCCCGAAAAATATTAAGGAAATTTTAACCGATCCGCTTAGTTTGGCAGTTTGGTATATGGATGATGGAAGTTTGGATTTCAGACCTAAAAGCCATTGTGCTTTCAGTCTGAAAACTAATTCTTTCACATTGAATGAATGCGAAATATTATCAAAAATGTTGAAAAACAATTTTGGAATAGTTTCATCTGTTCAGTATCCAATCTGCCGAGGCAAGAGATATCCGCAGATTTATATTGGAAAACAAGGACAAGGAAGAGATCAATTTACAAAATTGATCCGACCATTCATAATTCCTTGTTTGCAATACAAATTACCTAAATTATTTTCAACCCCTCAGAGACTTGATCGAAAAGATCAGATAGTAATTTCTCAATTGCTATAAAACGCTAAGCCCCCGCTATGGCGGGGTGATGATATAGTCCAAAATGACATAACATTGTATTTGTTTTGTTATGGTCGGCCAGCAGCAGCGGTAATACAGAGACCCCGAGCGTTATCCGGAATTACTGGGCGTAAAGAGCGAGTAGCCGGCTTTTATAGTCCGATGTTAAATCTCACTGCCCAACGGTGAGGCCGCATCGGAAACGTAATCGCTGGAGCAGGTCAGAGGCAAGCGGAACGTGCGGTGTAGGGGTGAAATCCGTTGATATCGCACGGAACACCAAAAGCGAAGGCAGCTTGCTGGGGCTTTGCTGACGGTCAATCGCGAAAGCGTGGGCATAAAAAAGGATTAGATACCCTTGTATTCCACGCCCTAAACGATCCAAACTGGCTATCGGGAGCATCGACCCTCCCGGTGGCGTAGCTAACGCGTTAAGTTTGGCGCCTGGGAAGTACGATCGCAAGATTAAAACTCAAAGGAATAGGCGGGAGTTCGCACAAGCGGTGGATCATGTGGTTCAATTCGACACAGAGCGAAAAACCTCACCAGGACTTGAAATGCTAGTGAAATCTTTGGGAAACCAGAGACCTCGCAAGACTCTAGCACAGGTGCTGCACGGCTGAAATTATCGGCCGGTGAGAAAGCAATTTCTCACAAAAATAACCAACTAAAAACGGTGAAGTCCATCTCAAAAGATATCAACAATAGTAAACAACAGTTCACTATTTCATGGTATAATTATGATATGGATAATACCGTGGGAAATCCGAGTACAAATTTTTGTAACTTTCCTCAATCTCAAGAAGATTTCTATATCTTAGGTCTTTGGTGTGCTGATGGTTATCATCGCACCAGCAGTATTGGACTAACCAATATCGACAGGGACTTAATTACCAGATTTAGAAAATTTCTTCTTAAGATTTTCCCAAAGGAAAGATTGAAACTTGATATGTATACCGATGGCAAAAGAAAACATACTGGTTACAAACTATATGTTAACTGCAGGCCGTTGTTAAGAATATTCAAAACTTTCAGAGATGCCACAGAAAGAAAATTAACTGATACAGAAAATATCAAAGCGTATTTCGCTGGCAGATTTGATGGAGATGGATGTATATCAAGAGATCTGAAAAAGGATTGCAGAATATCGTATGGAAATATATTAGATGCAAAATTGGATTACGAATTACTATTACAAATTGGGATGAAAAATTCTAAATTGTATCGGTACAGAACATCTAATACTTATGTAAACTATATTTCCAGAATGGATACGAAAGTATTCGTTGAAGCGATTATTAAATATTCAAATAAGCTACAAAAACTTGTACTTGGATCCCGTAGAGACTTGGCTTACACAGCCTTATAGCTCACGAATAAGTTATGAAGCTATAAAATGTTGGCTCCTCATTTTTTGAGGATGAAAGTATAGTCCATACCATTAGTGATAATGGAAGAATATGGTCGTCAGCTCGTCATGTGAACATAATTCGCATCGTTATGCGGCAACGCATAATAGCAACCAGCTCATATTGGGGAAGACCCATGAGATATGAAATTATCTCACGGGTTAATCCCAAGGGAAGTTAATCCACCCAAATTTTTGGAGAAAAGAAAAAGGAGCCAGCGGCTCCAGATTTAAATCTACAGGAATATTAATTTTCGTTGTTTTTCTTTGCAAGGAATTCTTCGGAAATCTTGTAGGTGAGTGCTGATAGAAAAAAAGACGCAATTACAATAACCAATGCCAACGATTCGGAATTATCTCTGGCAATTATATTGTAATCGGGATTTTCTGTCAGGTAGAAAAAGTGATTCGGAATGATCAACGAAAGAGCCAGCCCAACACACATTGTTAAACAGGCGACCACCAGGGGCAAAACAGGTTTTAAACGCATCATCGTCTCCTTTTCTATTCTACGATAGATGGTATAACATATTATATACATTGTCAAGAACAACTTGACCTCCAAAAATTTGGGTAGATTGACCCCTTAACGACTCGGCTTTAAGAAGCCGGATAATAAGCGATGAGATAATATCAATGGTTTATTATAAAACGCTGGACTCCTTTTTTAGGAGCAAGGTATAGTCTAAATTACGCATTCAACTTTGTTGAAAGTTGTTAGTTGATGGTTGACAGTTGCGTAAGCAGGAATGGTTCCGTTAAGTCGGGAAACGAGCGCAACCCCTGTCGTGTGTTATACGTGTCACACGAGACTGCCCGGGTTGACTGGGAGGAAGGTGGGGATGACGTCAAGTCAGCGTGGCCCTCTGATGTCCTGGGCTACACACATGATACAATGGGTGAAACAATGGGTTGCCAAGCCGCGAGGCGGAGCTAATCCCATCAAATACACCCCCAATTCGGATAGGAGGCTGCAACTTGCCTCCTTGAAGCCGGAATCGCTAGTAATCGCAGATCAGCACGCTGCGGTGAATACGTTCTCGAACTTTGCACTCAGAATGAAAAGCGCATGGCAGTTTGTAAAACAAAACGGTTCAAATCCGTTCCTCCGATTCGCCGTCGGAGCGTAGTTGAAGGATAATCAATAATCGCGAGATTGTTGGTGAAGGATCCGGAAACAAACTACAGCCAAACACAAAAAACCTCGTTATCGATTCTTATTAGCGGTGAGTTAAGAAGAAGATAACAAAAAAAGAGGGTTTGGATGCAGGGAATGGTTCTACAAATGACCCGTGGAGATCTCATGATGTTAAGAACTAAACGCATTGTGAGAAGTCAGCAGATTCGTAGTATCCAGTACATATTTTTGGAGAAAAAAAGAGCGGTCACTTTCTTGACCGCCGGTGTGCCACAACATGGGCACGAACAAAAAAAGAAGATTCAACCCAGTAATAATAGGGTCTGAATTTATCGCATTTGGCACAATGTAAGTGATCTTGCCGTATTCGTACAAATTGTCGGCCTTTTTCGGTCTTGGTCCTGACAACATGGTAAATCTCGTGGAAACGACTAAACTTTAAGACATTCGGCCTTCTGTGAGTATTTGCAAGTCGTATGTCGTGACCTTTACGAAAATGTACAAGGTTCATAACCACCTCCGATGTTTGAAACTATCACTTGTTATCCAACTCGTCAATGTCTCCAAAAATATGTGCTGGAAAAGGAATCTACCGTTTACACAATTTCCAACTTCTAATCTTCAACTTCAAATTGGGAATTAGAAATCAATAATTGGCGATTGCGTAAGCTGGGCTCGCGTAGTGCGGGAAATCCGCTCGCTACGCCTCGGCAGATAAAGCCGAGCACCGATCGATATTTATGATCAGTGTGGGGAATCTTAAGTAATGTTTTATACTGATGATTTCCGCCCGTCAAGTCAGGGGAGCCGGGAATACCCGAAGGTCCAGATTAATCCGTGGAACTACGGTAGGCTCGGTAACAAGGACTAAGTCGTAACAAGGCATGGGTAGCGGAAGCTGCTCATGGATCACCTCCTTTCTAAAATTTCTAAAAAAGAAATTTTACCCCGAGTAAATCGAGGGGTAATCCTTCGACAAGCTCAGGATAAATTTCCTACGGAAATTTAGAAAAAGAGTCGGTGTAAATCGGTAGTGTTTGTTTGCTTGCCCCGTTAGAACCGAAAGGTTTCTAACTGGGGTCGATGTGAACAACGCGATATTAGGGGCCGGTTAATGCGCCCTTGATATTGCGTGATACCTATTGGTTTATGGCTGGCCATCACAGCCCAATCTGATGGCGTTTGTAAATATCGAACAATTTGCAATACATCTGGTTAACGGCAAGAGATCATGTACTCACAAAATCTGGCTCGCCCCGCCCCTTCTGGCGAGGATTTTTGTGTTGTGGAAACTATAGCCGCAGGCGAGACATCAGATAACTCATTTGCAAAGTTAACTACCACCCCAGATGGGGCGGGGTTAACGATAAGAACTCATGTGCTAATAATCTGGCCTGCCCTGAGCTTGCCGAAGGGTTAACGATAAGAAATCGTGTACTAAAAAACCGCCTTTGGTTTGGGCGGTTTTTTAGTTGAAAATAAAAACTTTAATCCGACTTTAATCCGATCGATTTATCCATCAGATCATCAACCACCATCATTCTTTCTTTTAACCAGGCGGAATCTTCCTTCATTCCTAAGTTAGTCCTTTCATATTCTCGTAATTCCATGAATTCGTCATACAAATCAATTGGAATTTCGATTAGCCCAACCTCGGTTTCCGGGTTAAAATCTTTCGGAATATTCTTTTCTAAAAAACTCTGGAGCTCGTCATTCGCTTTATTTTTCATGGCATCGTATGTCGCATTTTTTTCCCTTGCCTCTTTCTCGGCAGACCATTTTTCAATCATTAATCTTATTCTTTCAAATCTCGAGAGTTTTTTTTCTTGTTTTGGTCCTTCTTCAAATCCCATTATTCCCTCCTTTCCTAGAACATTTTGTCTACAAATGTTCGGACGAACATTCGCAAAGCGAATGTTTTAGTCTTGTTTGTTATTTGCTATAATTATACCAATGAGCGGATTCCAGTCAATCCTCACCAGTTTCCCATTCGTCTCGATAATTCTGGCTATCGTGATTTTTGGGTATTGGATCTATGCCTTTTTTATCATCTACCACCTCGTCAGATTCGGCATCGGCGTCAGGCCGAAAATTTTCGCTCTCATTTTCTTTTTCGGCTCAATGGCCTTGTTCATGTTGGCGATCTCGGCTTTCAACCAAATCGACTTATCGGCGGTTTCTTTGCATTTCAGCGGCTTGAATATAAATTCGAATATTAAGTGGTCGCCGCCGTCATTTAATTTTCCGGTGCCGTCAATTTAATTTCTATTTACCCATCACAATGTTCCAGCATTTTATAAAAACAAAATTGACCTTCGAGGGCGAGCGGGATTATGAAAATGTGAAGTTTTTGCTTTACCGGCACTGGGTTGTTTTATTTCTCCGGTTGATTCCGTTTATACTTTTCGCTTTTTTGCCGATTATCGTCGCGACCTTTTTTGGCTCGTTCATTTCCAAAATCGGTTTGGCCAGCGTATTTAATTTTGTCGTCATCCTATATTACCTCATCTGGTGGAGCGGGATGTTTTATACCATCACAATGTATCTTCTCGACACTTGGGTCGTCACCGACCACCGCATCCTCGACAACGAACAGCATGGATTTTTCCGCAGAACCCTAGACGAAACCAGTTTGGCTAAAGTTCAGGAACAGTCGGTGAAAATCAAGGGCTTGATCCCGACACTGTTCAATTACGGCAACCTACAAATTCAAACCGCCAGCGCTATTCCCCAGATAGACATGAAACAAATCCCCGATCCCAACAGCGTCAAAGCCCACATTTCCGACGTGGTTGCCGAGTTCAATCATCAACACCAAGAAGGAGTCGAAGTTCACGGGCAAACGGAATTGTGACCCAAACTAAAACCGCCCTGAGTTTGTCGAGTAGCGGTTTTTTAATTTATTCGTGCGTTTTGTCGTAGTGTTCTTTACTTAAAAAGAAGTATTTACTTTCGGGATCGTAATAATATCCATAGGAAATGATCTCATCGAAATATTCTTTCTCATTGTAATTTTCCGGATCTGGCGGAAATGCTTTTTGCATATCTTCCAATGTATAAACTTCCGCCCACAACATCGGTTGTTTCTGGAACTGATGGACAATCTCCATAGCTCTTGTCTGGACATCCTTAACCGTAGTATTTTTATCGACTGGAATCGAAATATTTATCTGTTGTCGTCCATCGCCCTCGCTGAGCTTACCAACAAACAACCCTATTTTTCTATTTTCCTCAGATAATGTTTCAAAGTCAATTACGATACCCACATCTCCAATTTCAATATCTTTTTTGTTTGCAGAAGAACTAAGTGTTTGAATATTTTTATCATAAAGTTCCTCGCAAGCACTCAATAACGGCTCCTCAACAAATTCTTTAAGTTGCTCTCTTTTTTTGATTGCTGTGCCACGCCAATTCTCAATCGGTTCAATTTGGCTAAGTAATTTTGGTGCCCGCTCTTGTAGTTCATTACTTTCTTTCATTACTTGATCTGATAAGTTATCATCACCACATTAGAAGCTCTTCGAGTTCTAACGGGGCAAGCATCTACCGTTATTTAATTTGGTAGGTTATCGTAATATCCACGGTTATCTCGTTTTCCCCTGACGGGACTGATGGGCCGGAACTGCCACCGCCGCTTGCTGTGGCTTTGTCTAACACCATTGGCACCGGATAGCCCTGTGTACCTTCGGTGAAATTGATTATCCGGCCAAGGTTGATGCCAAGTTGTTTTTTCAAGGTGTCGGCTTTGCTTTTGGCATCGGCGATAGCCAGTGCCCGGGCTTGGTCGGTCAATGATTCGGGATTGTCGATTTGATAACTTAACTGGCCGACTTGATTGACGCCGGCTGTGACCGCGCCGTCAAGAATCGCGCTGACGTTGTCGAGATTTCTGACTTTTACTTCAACGGATTGGGTAACCTGATAACCGGAAATCTGCGGTTGAGCCACCGGACAAGGATAGCTTGGTTCCTGCGGACATGGTCGGATATTGTTGTACTGCGGATAGATATTGTAACCGGTGGTTTTGATATCTTTGTCGGCAATATTTTGCGATTTCAAATAGTCGGTGAGTTTTTGCGATTTTGTTGAGTTTGAATCTTGAGCGGCTTTGGATGTCACGGCTTCGGTGACAATTGAGAAATCAGCCACAGCGATATCGGGTTTGGCTGAAATCTTGCCTTCGCCGTCGAAACTGACAGTGTTCGTCGTGGTGGCGGTCTCGGTCATTTGTTTAATATCAACAAGGAAAAATATGGCGATAATGACCACTAGGGCGATGCCTAGCCAAGAGAGAATCATTTTTTGCAAGTTTGTCATATGGGAAATTTTAGCATATAAATTACTTGTGGCCAAGACCGACAAAAAACAAATGTTCTTAATTCTCCACAACATCCGCAGTTGCTATAATGTCGGGTCGATTTTCCGGACGGCGGACGCGGCCGGAGTGGAGAAAATTTATCTTTGCGGAATCTCTCCAACTCCTGACAAAGAAATCAAAATTTCAAAAACCGCTCTCGGTGCCGAGCTGACGGTGCCGTGGGAGAAATACAAGCAAACTTGGAGATTACTGGAACAACTGAAAAAAGATGGAGCAAGAATCATTGCCCTTGAACAAACTCCGAAAAGTAAAAATATTTTTGAATATACTCCGCCAGTTGGCGACATTGCCATCATCGTCGGTCATGAGCGAAACGGTTTGAGCAAAAAAATCCTTGAATATGTTGACGACATTATTGAGATTCCCATGTTCGGCAAAAAAGAGTCGTTGAACGTGGCCGTGGCCGTGGGTATTGCATTGTATCAAATCAAGGGTATAAAATATAAGCATGGGTGAAGCAATGCCAAAATTTAATAGTGAACCGGCTAAACCAGAGGAGGGAGAACTTGGTTTTAAGGTCGAGGACAAAAGGCATATTGATCTGGACAAAATTAATGAGGAGATCAAGGCCGAGAAAGAAAAAAAGAAATTTGACGCAATGACTCCCGAGCAAAGGGAAGAATGGGAATATAACCGCGATAAGGAACGTGGTTACAAAATCGCGGACAAAAGGTTTCAAAGCCAGCCGGCAGACATCGGCGAAGTCAGAAAAAATGCCGAAGAGAAAAAAGTATCGGAGATCAGGGAATCAATAAATAATTTGCCGCAGAACAAGCCGTCAGAAATTCCGACAGTGCCCGAGTCCGAGTTTTACGCCTGGAAAACCCGGCTTGACGGATTTAAAAATGAGTTGAAGGGAATTGAGGACAAATTCAGATCGGCCAAGATTAGCTCTCGCACTATCCTCGGCTATGGAGAAATTTCGGGAGAGTTGAAAAATTTTCAGAAAAAATTTGAAGAGTTCGCTGAAAAAGAATTATCGCGGACGACGGTACCAGTAAAACGCGAGGTGTTAGTAGATGAATTTTCCAAGATGACCCAAAAGATTAATGATATGAAGGATAAAATTGCCGGAAGTGGTGTTGGCAAGAAACGAAACATTTTCAGAAGAATGTTTGGTCTGTAAGTTTGAATAAAAAAATTAAAAAGCCAGCAGTGGCTTTTTAAATTAAGATGCGCCTGCCCAATAAATCAATTGAAAAAAAATTATTGAGAAACCACTACCGAGCGATCGTCGCCGTTGATGAAGTTGGCATGGGTTGCTTGGCCGGACCGGTGGTGGTTTGCGCGGTGATGTTCGACAAGAGATTTTTCAAAAAAACCCATAAGAAATTGCGGTGGCTTCGCGACTCAAAACTTTTGTCGGCAAAACAACGGGAAATATTCGCAGAAGAATTATCGAACTTATCAGGTTTGAAATTCCAAATTTGCTATTGTTATCCGAAAACCATCGACAAACTCAATATCTATCAGGCGGCGAGGAAGGCGATGAGGCGGGCAGTCTTAAAAGTTCAAAATAATAACTCAAAACTGAAGACCATAGTTTTGGTGGATGGACCAACCAAGATTGTTGGATTGGACCTCGACCAAATTGCCATTGTGAAAGGGGATAGGAAGGTTTTTGCCATCGCTTGCGCATCCATCGTTGCCAAGGTTTATCGCGACAAAATGATGGCCCGATATGCCAAAAAATACCCGAATTACGGCTTTGAGAAACACAAAGGTTACGGCACCAGATATCATGTCGCACAATTAATTGCTCTCGGCCCCTCCGCAATCCACCGCCACTCATTTGCCCCAGTTTCGAAAGTCAGTTAAAATTAGGTAATGTCGCCAACTAAAATTGCAATCAACGGTTTTGGTCGAATCGGGAGAATTTTTTTCAGACAAGCGTTCGGACGGCCGGAATTTGAGATAGTCGCCATAAATGATCTTGGCGATCCGGAAAACATGGCCTATCTTTTGAAATACGATTCGGTTTACGGACGCTATAACAAAAGTGTTGAGTTCAAGGACGGAAATCTTGTCGTTGCCGGCACGCCAGTCAAAGTCATTCAGGAAAAAGATCCGGCAAAATTACCCTGGGGTCAACTGGGAATTGATATTGTTGTTGAAGCCACGGGAGTCTTCGAGTCCTACGACCAAGCTATGCCTCACGTCACTGCCGGCGCCAAGCGCGTCGTCCTGACCGCGCCGCCCAAAGATGAGAATACGCCGACCTCGACGCCCGGTGTCGGAGAAGAAACTTTGGCGTCGAGTCCAATCACGTCAAATGCATCTTGCACCACCAACGCCACCAATCCGGTCATTGCCATCATGCACGAGGCGTTAGGAATCGAGAAAGCAATGATGACCACGGTTCACGCCTACACGGCAACTCAGGGTCTCGTTGACGGCCCGGACAAAAAAGGCGATTTTCGCCGTGCCCGCGCTGCCGCCATGAATATCGTGCCCTCTACCACCGGAGCCGCCAAAACCACCACCCGCGTCATCACCGAGCTCAAGGACAAATTTGATGGCATCGCCATCCGAGTTCCGGTTGTTGCCGGCTCGCTCATTGACCTAACTTTTGTTGCCAAACGGGCAACAACTGCCGAAGAAGTTAACGATATTTTCCGCGCTGCCTGCCGGTCGGAAAAATGGCGAGGCATTATCAGCTATACCGAAGACCAAGTCGTCTCGACCGACATTCTCAAAACCGAATTTGGTTCGATAGTCGATTTGGCTTTGACCCGCGTGGTTGACAACAACCTGGTCAAAGTTTTTTCCTGGTATGACAATGAATGGGGATATACGGCGATGCTGGTGAAGCATGTGGCCACAGTCGCAAAATTAATTTAAATTTATGAAAGACATCTGCATCCACGACAAGAAAATCGAATTCGTCGAACAGAAGGCCAATGACATCCGCCAGACAATAATCCAAATGCTGGTGGCGGCCGGTTCGGGACACACCGCCGGTTCGCTTGATATGGCTGACGTTTTCGCCACTTTCTATTTCCACGTTCTCAATCACGACCCGAAAAATCCCGATTGGCCAGATAGGGATCGTCTGATTCTGTCTAATGGCCATATTTGTCCGGTGCGCTACGCCGCCATGGCCCACGCCGGATATTTTCCGGTGGAGGAATGCATGACTCTCCGCAAATTCGGTTCGCGCCTCCAGGGTCATCCCGAGAGAAGCTGGCTTCCCGGATTAGAAACATCGTCTGGTCCGTTGGGTGAAGGGTTGGGCCAAGCCGCCGGAATTGCTTATGCCGCCAAAATGGATAACAAAAGATTCCAGACCTATTGCTTCATGGGCGACGGTGAACTTGATGCCGGAAATATTTGGGAATCGTTGATGTTCGCCGGAAAATACAAACTCAACAATCTGACCGGCCTCGTTGACCGCAATAATATCCAAATTGACGGCATGACCGAGAATGTCATGCCCCTTGAACCATTGAAAGAAAAATTCGAGGCCTTCAATTGGCATGTTCTTGAAATTGACGGCCACAACATCCAGCAAATCGCCGAAGCCGCCAACGAAGCCAAAACCATTTACGAGAAACCGACCATGATAATCGCCCACACCATCGCCGGCAAAGGCATTCCCGAGATTGAATTCGATTACCGCTACCACGGCATTTCCCCCAAACCCGAAGAAGCCCAAAAATTCATTGACGAACTCCGAACCCTCGGAGGAAAAATCAGATCGGAACATGAATAACGAAAATATAATAAAACCACATCGTCCAACTTGGAAATATGTTCTTATTGTTCTTATCGCAATCGGAACCATTGATTTTGTTTGGTCAATAGTTACTTTACTTTTTGACTTTATTTTCTTTACAACCGGTGGCGCAACAGGAAAAATTGGCGCTGGCGATATACTTAAAGTTTTCACACTACTTGGAATTCCGTTAATCATGGGTTTATCATTAATTATAGGCCCTCTTAGAATTTTAAAGAAAAAGCCTTATGGTAAATTAATTACTATCATAGGCGTGATAATGCTATTGATAACGATTGTGTTTCTTTTAGGTTCAATCGGTAGTATACATGAAATGTAATTAATCAGATTCTTATGATCAGCCCCAACTCAAAATTAGCTCAAAATCCGGTCGACAAGACAAAATTGGAACAAGTTCCGACGAGAATGGGATTTGGCAAAGGTCTTGTTCAAGCCGGTGAGAAAGAAAAAAATGTCGTCGCTTTGTGTTGCGATCTGACCATTTCCACTCAAGTCAGTCCCTTCGCCGAGAAATTTCCCGACCGATACATTGAAGTCGGCATCGCCGAACAAAATCTCGCCTGTATCGGCGCCGGCATGGCGCTTCAGGGCAAAATTCCGTTTCTCGCTTCTTACGCGTCATTCAGCCCGGGCCGGAGCAACGAACAAGTCCGGACCGCCATTTGCATCGGCAATGTGCCGGTGAAGATCGGCGGGATGCATGCCGGCGTTTCCGTCGGGCCCGATGGCATGACCCATCAGGCGCTGGAAGACATTGCTTTGATGAGAGTTTTGCCGAGGATGGTTGTCGTCGTTCCCTGCGATGCTTTGGAATCCCAAAAAGCAACTTTTGCTTCGGCGTTTAATGGCAAGCCGACATATTTAAGATTTGGCAGAGAGAAAACTCCGGTTTTCACGACTACCGAGACGCCATTTGAGATCGGGCGAGCTGAAATTTTCCGCGAGGGGAAAGATGTGACAATAGTCGGCTGCGGTTCACTGCTTTTTAATGCCATGGTTGCCGCCGAAGAATTGGCCGGTGAAAACATCGATTGCGAAGTAATTAATTCTCACACAATAAAACCTCTTGATGGCGCGACAATTTTAACTTCAGTTCAGAAAACCGGCTGTCTTGTCAGCGTCGAAGAACATCAAATCGCCGGCGGTCTTGGCTCGGCTGTTTCTGAATTTTTATCGCAAAATTATCCCGTGCCTCAAGAATTCATCGGCGCCCGCGACCGTTTTGGCGAGACCGGCCAGCCAGATGAACTCCTCACTGCCATGAAAATGGACGTGCCGGCCATCAAGGAATCGGTCAAAAAAGTAACCTCAAGAAAAAGTTAGTTTCTCCATATTACCAAAAAACCCATATTTCCGGGCTTTTTTGATTACTTGCATTCCTTCCTGTTTTATGTTATACTTATATTGTCCTGAAAAAGGGTGGTTTTTTGACAAGTTTTATCTGCTTTTCACGATTTTATGCCCAAGGAGGGCAAATCAATGAAAAAGGCAACTTTGCTTTTCGTGTTTGTTTTGTCTTTCGTTTTCGTGTCATCGTTTGCATCGGCGCAGGAATCCAAGCTGGCTTCGGACAGCCAGCAGGTCAAAGCGGTGGTACATAGCTTTCAGGCTCTTCACCAAAAAACAATTCGCCCAATGGGTGGACCCGGAACAACGATCGGTTGCAATCCATTCCCAAACGACGGACAATTCCGCTATCCAATCCTGAAAACCAATCGCCGAAGTTTTTCCCAAGGTCAGACTTTGCAGGCCTGGCTGCAGGTCCCGTATTTCCCACAAGATCAAAACAGTTCGTCTTGCGGGGTCTGGTATACATGGTACCTAACTCCCGTGAACGTACCCGAGGGACAAACTGCCCAACCTCGAGCTGGCTCTGTTGATGGTATCAGGCTTTTCCGGCCTGGCGACGTAGTCCAACTCGCGAACTACACTTGGTCTTCCGAACTTTGGGGCGAGTATCTGTTGATCTACTTTTGCAACAACTATATGGACGGAGAATTGTTGTCGATGGGAGCAACGGCATTAACATTCGGGTACGGGACAGACCAAAATTATCTCGGTATTGATTCGGCTATTTTTGTGAAATCCATAACAGATTCACAAGGCCAGGTTTTGGTAAATAGCCAGGTCAAGCTGACCGGCCAATTCATTCCGCCGATCACTTCGCCTTTCGGCGATGTGGACATACTCAAGCAATATGTTGAGTTCGATGGAGTGCTGGTGTCAATCAAGATTCTGTCGAACACCGAGGCGATAATCGAGAACTTTGGAGCTTCGCCCGGGTTCTATGACTTGACTTTTATTGCTTGGAATCCAACAAACAATTCGTTCGATTCCATGTCGGCTCCGGGGGCGTTAACAATTAGGTAGTTCTTTCCACGCCGGTGGGCGCGCTTCTCGCGCGCCCACCGTTTTTTTGTTTGTGAACACCACCGGCAAGTCGCTTGTGGTATAATATATCAATGAGAAAACTAATTATCGGCCTCGCAATATTCGGATTTTTGGTAATGTCTTTTTCTTTTACTCTCGCCGCTTCTACAACTTACAATTATCAAAATCCGCTGGCCGGAACCCCGACATCATTTCAGGACCTTATCGGCATCATCGCCAATTTCATATTCAATCTCGGCATCCCGGTTTCGGTCATTATCATCATCTACGGCGGTTTTAGGATGCTGACCTCAGGCGGTGTTCCCAAAAATTATCAAGCCGGTTTGAACGCCTTGAAATACGCCGTTCTTGGTCTGGCGGTTTTGCTCATCGCCAAAGGTTTCGTCAGTTTGGTTCAAAGTATTTTGAGCGTGAAGTAAACCCCCACACTCATGCATGAGTGTGGGGGTAAATCACGCTGTCAATTCTCTGATTTTCGCCAAGTCCTCGCGGAAAAGAGGTTCGAGATTTATATTCCTCAAAATTGCCGCCGGATGATAGATAACTAGGATATTTCGTCCGAGCTTTTCAAACACTTTTCCCCGATTTGCCGCCATTGAACCCTCGATACCAAGACCAGTCATAGAAATTTTGCCTAAGACCACGATCAGTTCCGGATCAACAACGGCAATTTCTTTCTCCAGGGCCGGCCGGAACTTTTCGATCTCTTCGGGTGTCGGCGTTAGAGTGCCGCCAAATTCATCTTGAGGACGGTATTTGACAATATTGGAAATATAGAAATCGCTTCGCTTCCAGCCAAGCGTCTCAAGCGTCACATTCAGCAATTTTCCGGCTCGGCCGACGAATGGTTTGCCTTGTTTTTCTTCTTCCACTCCCGGCGCTTCGCCGATGATCATGATATTGGCGTCCGGTGAACCATCCGAAAAAACCAGCCGCTTTTTCGGATAGGCCTTTCTGATGGCGTTCTGAATGAGTTCCAGTTTTTGCCCTTTTGTCATTTTTGTGATAATTTATTATATACCGCAGTTCTGAGATGGGTAATCATTGACGGGTGCGTAGTTAAGTGGTATAACGCCGTCCTGATAAGACGGAGGCCCCAGGTTCGATCCCTGGCGCACCCACATCCGATTTTTTTGAACCGTAAAAAATTAATAATTTTACAAACATGGGAAAAGCAACATTGAACGTCCCGGCGTCGAAATTACCAATAACCAAAGATCACGGATTGCCTGATGGCAAGGATTTCCGGGAATCTTTTCACTGGCGGGTTTTCAGGATCATGGCCGAATTCATTGACGGCTGGCAATTCTTGGCCGATTACAAAAAAACGGTTACCTTTTTCGGTTCGGCCAGATTTGCCGAAGGCCAGAAATGGTACGAGGAAGCCAGAAAACTTGGTAAGATGTTGGCTTCTCATGGATTTTCAATAATCACCGGCGGCGGGCCAGGAATCATGGAAGCCGCCAATCGCGGCGCCCATGAGGCCAAGGAGGAAACCATAGATGATACCGGTATTGGTAATTCCCTGGGGCTCAACATCAAGCTTCCGACCGAGCAAAGAATCAATCCCTTTGTTGACCGATCGGTTGCTTTTCACTATTTCTTCGTCAGAAAAGTGATGCTTTCTTATTACGCCCAGGCCTATGTCTATTTCCCGGGCGGCTTCGGAACCATGGACGAGATGTTCGAGCTGATAACTTTGATCCAAACCAAGAAAGTCCCCGCCATTCCGATCATTCTTGTCGGCAAAGAATATTGGCAGAATTTGGCTGATTATATTAAGAAGTGGGTCTATGAGGAATTCAAAAATATCGACAAGGAAGACATGGATATCTACAAAATCGTGGATACCGCCGAAGAAGCATTCGATATTATTAAAAATTCTCCGGAGAGAAAAGAATTTTAAAAAGAACAAAACGGCCGCCTCCGGCGGCCGTTTTGAGAAAGGGCCGGTAGTTCAGTGGCAGAACGCCGCTTTTGTCCCGATTTTACTGCAGAAAATCGAGGATCCTCGATAAATAACGGCGGGCTGGTAGTTCAGTGGTAGAACGCCACTTTTGCAAAGTGGAGGCCAGGGGTTCGACTCCCCTCCAGTCCACACCCTGTGATTTTGAAGTCGCTAACAGCTCAAAAGCCTTTATAGGTAGCGAATAATTAGCGGTTCCAAATCCATTTTCGTAGTCATAAGGGATTCTGTCGGTAAAGACTAGCTTCAGGACTAGTCTTTTATCGTCTAAAGTGCCTATTTCCCATTGTTTATGCGGGTTTTTGAGGTAGGTCAAGGTTGTTTCTAGTGCGGTTCCAAAACTAATTCCTCTGCTTTCAGGACTGGCAGTTTGCCCTTTTGTGTTAAGTTCTTGATTTGATAATTCTTCAATTCGTTTCTCAATTTCTTTGGCGACAATATCGCTAACTCTGGTGATTTTCTTGATTAACCCCTCTTTCTCTTCAATAATTTCTGATAATTCCTTTTCTTTTCTTGCCGTTATCTGCCCTAAATTGGCCATCTTGTTTTCCCATTCTTTCAGAAATAATGCTTTTGTATAATCAACGATTTGGCTCTTTGCTTTTGCTCTCGTAAGCACATCACTAAATTCACCCTCAATTTTATCTTTCTTTATACTCTTGTCTTTCAGAATACAACCAAAATGGTTACAGCGATAATATGCGTGTTTCTTCTTTCTACCGGTGCACCAGCTAGCGGTGAGAGGTTGCTTACAAGTGCTACAGAGCACATATCCTCTTAACGGAAAATCTGGGCGAGTATCCTTGCGTGAAAAGCATCTAGTATTACCATTCATCTTGTCCTGGACTCCCTGGAAAGTTTCTAGACTGATAATTGCCTGATGATGCCCTAATCTTCTTTTAACCTCCCAGGGTTCGTATTCAATATATCCCGCATAGACAATTCTGCTGAATAATCTTGCAATTGCTTGAAGATATACCGGCTTGCCATTGTTAAAATCATTCAATTCTAGGAATTTTCTAACATCAACTTGTTCTTTGAGTCTTCCAGTGGCAAATCCCTCAAGTGCTTCTTTAATAATCTCTGCCTTTTTGTCAGGAGTTAGCAGTTTTCCATGCACGGGGTCTCTTTTATTGGTAAATCCGGGCGGAGG
The DNA here is from genome assembly GCA_050015375.1 of Minisyncoccia bacterium. Classification (GTDB taxonomy): domain Bacteria; phylum Patescibacteriota; class Minisyncoccia; order 2-02-FULL-40-12; family IGHO2-01-FULL-4-A; genus JBEKBN01. Next base: position 24,992 of record JBEKBN010000001.1, read on the forward strand.
ATAAAATGGCCAATAACCCCTTTCTAATCTAGCCTTCATTTTCTGAATAACTTGTCTACGATTTTTCTCTCTGTCTAATTCATTGTTAGCCGCTAAAATAGTTTCCGAGAATACACCTTCTGGGCTATCATCAAAATCAAAATTTAGACACTTGAGCATAACTCCTCTAATTTTAAATGTTGCTCGCAATTTAAGATGAAATATCGTATCCCTGGCAAATCTAGACAAGTCGTCAAAAACAACGACATAATTCCTATACGGATACTTATCAATATACTCAATCATGGAAGACATTGCTGGTCTTTTCATAAAGTCTCCGCCTCCGCTGGCGGAATCTAGAAATACTTTTTCGACTTCATACTTGCTCAAACAATATTGTCTGCAACGATGCTCCTGGCTATCCAAACCATGCCCTTCTGTTTTCTGTCTTTCAGAGGATACTCGGCAATATATTAACGCTTTTTGTTTATTCTCTGCCATAAAATTGTTCCAGGTAATGGTCCAAAACATTATCTATTATTACTTTAATTATACCGCTCAAGTACTTGGTCTCCTGTGGACAAAAACCTATGTTTTCTAACTCTTTTTCGCACTCTTCGACTGACTTAAAATCATCTCCTATTTCTTTATTCAAAAATTAAGCTATACTCTCTCTTCAGGGTCTCTTTACATCTCAAATTAACTCGCTATTAACATCTATAATCGCATTTGCTAATTACATATATATAATCGAGACACAATTAAGAAGCCCCCTCTTAAATAGGGAGCTCCTATAATCTGGTAATTATAGTAAATTATTGATGATAAATAGTTTGGTTAGTTAAGCAAAAATAGAAAATCTTACTGATAGTGAAAATATGCGTTGCTCGTCTCTTACTCTCGACTTGCCGAGCCGGTTTCGACTAAACCAGCCATATGCTTCCGGGGGAGATGACACGAAAATTTATGTCCTTACTTATTTGCCTGATTATGCCTCAAGTATAGCATAATTTTCAAGAAGATGCAATAGCCAGAAGGGGTCAAAAAAACGCTTCTATTATCTGGTCTTTATTAAGGTTTTTGGCCCCCTGTGCATAAGTCAAAAAATGCCGGAATCAGAAATCAAATTGTCTACAAGCCGAGAAAGTGAAAACTATGACACCCTAAAACGCCCCAGGACGCTACTCTTATTAAAAGTCTCCATGGTGCTATTTTACCCCCTTTTTCCATTTTTAACACTCAAAAAAGCCTTATTTTGTTGAGTTATTTTGTCTCAAAAATGACTTTTTTAGCTGAAGTGGCACTATGATACCTTTTTTGGAGTAAAAATATGTACTTTTATGCTCAAATGTTTAAATAATGGCGTAAATCCTAGCTTTTTGATGGATAAATCAACCATTGAATTTCATGCAATTTGAAGTGGCAAAAATACCTCAAAACTACCTCTCAAAATAGCTATTCCGGACGAGCCGGAGAAGATTGAATAAGTCTTGTATATCCAAATCAGGAGCGTTATATTTAATGCAACAACTTAATAATGCCTAAACCCGTCCCTTAGTCGGGCATGGTAAAAGTATAAAGTCCTACGAGGACAAAAAACCCATCATATGGGATGTCCTCGTAGGCCATATCGGAAACGATATGAGGAGCTTCGGCTCCTACTCATGTGGTGGGCTTTTTGATTATAAATGAACATGAAAAAATATCTAAAAATTATAGCAGTTATCGTAATAGCGATAATCGGTTTAGTGGCTGTTTATCTATTTGTTATTGTGCCAAAACAAGAAGCTGACAAATTGGCATCTGCCCAAAAGGACGCATTTCTTGATTGCGATAACAGGTGGAATAAAATATCTTCTCAACTGGTTACTGAACAAGCACTTCAAATTTCTAACATTGGCTGTGCACAGCGAAAACTCCAACAAGATAAATTCAATACCAATGAAGAAAATGGCAATTACCCTCAAAGTGTTAAGAAAGCTTTAGAGGATTATACTAATTTTGATTTCTTCGTGGATAGCCGAGTCTACTGTTATGATGGCAAAGCCCAAATCCACGATAGAGATAGCTATATGAGCTATTGTGAGGATTGGTATCTTATAAATGTTGGCTCAACTCCTTCCTTTATGGATAACTCCAACATAAAATTACATTACCACTAAAAGAAACGGAACAAATGGCCAATAACTACGGTGTAAATATCAATCTCAATCAGAATCTATGGTTTTTAATAATAGGTTTTCTAGGTATTTTTATAAATAAGTATTTACGAATAAACAACTGCATTATTTATTTCGTATCAATGATTTTGTCTTTTTCTGCTCTTGTTTCGGTTTTGTATTGCCTATTTTACTACACTATTCGCTATGGTCAGAAAAAAGAAACAGAGAGGTTATCCCTTAAGGTAAAAGCCCTAGAAGAAAAAAATAAAATAGAAAATTTAACCAAATAAAATTATGAAAAAAGAACCCCTGTGGAAAGAACGATTTAAGGAACAATTTGGCAAATGGACAAACTTTAAGGTTGAAGTTCCGAAGGGGTATGAATTAAACGGCAAGCAACAAGGAAGAGCCACGCTTGCAGACTTGGAAAATTGGAAAGATTGGAGTTTAGTTTTAGAAGAATTTATGAATACTGTGTATAACGAAGGACTTCGTGATAGTAAATGTAAATTATGTTTATTTTGGTATAAAACAATTAAAACATTTTCAACCGATAAATCCAATCCATCAAAATGAATATAACTAAAGCGGATTTTGTCATAGCACTTTTTCTGGCTTTCGCTATTGGGTTTGGTTTAGCGTGGAAAATCTTTACCGGACAATAAACATGCAGACAGTCCTAAAATATAAATTCTATATTATCGCCATTCTAGTTATTGTTGTAATCGGCTATTTTGTCTTATCTCATACGATTTTCAAAACTTCAATCGCTGAATACAAAAACTGTTCCTATCCAATAATCTACAACATTGGCACAATCAGCGATAAGTTCTTAGCCGAAGGATTCACCCGCGATTCTCTGCTAGCTATTGTTCGAGACGAACAGAATCAATGGGAAACGGCTCTTGGTAAGAAACTTTTTGAATACAGTCCCGGCAATTCTCAAAATTTAATCAATTTCACAGCCGATAATCCTGACTACCCAAATGAAGTAAGTGGCACTGATATTCACTCGTTCCCGGATAGCTCTAAAAACTTTTTTGAAACTAGCATTTATGAAAAACTTTTCCTCGTAGCTGATGTGATTAAAAATCAGGATATTCTGACAATATTCAAAGAGCAATACATTGCCAGCAGGAGTGCTAGCACTAGCGAGAAAGCAGTTGAAACTAGTTTGAAAGATACAATTTGGGCCGAAGCAAAAAGACAGCTTATTCAGAATAGCACGCCTAACCCAACTAATGCTCAAATTCAAGAGGTAGCCACTGTCCTGGCCCAAGATAGCGGCATTAAGGTTGTTTCCAAAGCGACTGGCGAAACCCTTTGGCCCCAAACGGCCGGCGGGACAATCAAAGATACTAGCTTACAAAAAGGTTTTGCTTTGTTGCTTGGAGGCCAAGATGTATTGGAAATGAATTATGATTATTCCTCAATGTCGAGAGAAACTTTTATCAATGACTACATACGCAACATTATACTCTACGAATTCAGCCATATTCTCGGATTTGACGGTTCGGTTAATGACTCAAATGCGTTTTTGGGCAAAGGGTATATTCCGTTACCGGATACTCCGGCAAAATTCACAGCGACTGATACGATGGCTCTCAAGGACTGGTGTGTTGCAAAGAAATAAACTCATTCAACACAGGATTCTGACATTCAGATAAGTTGATTATAATAGGGCTCCAAATATCTCTTTTTAACTCAAAAAGCCATTTCCAGGGTCTAATTTGTGCCAATAAAGGCGTGAAAAGTAGCCGAAATGCGTATAGATTAATGGATTTAACAGGGGTTTAATCTCTGACATTCAGGTTTTATTGTTGCTAAAATATATAAACCCACTATCAGTGGATTTCTTGTTATCTACAATTTTTGTTCAGGAGATATGTTGTTCTTGATTGACTCCTCTTCTCCTGGACGGAGACACTGTGTTAAGCTAATTAGGGTCTTGGATTCTATTACCCCTATGTGATTACCCCTATCCCCCTATGAGTCAGGTAAATCGGGGCTTTTTTCAGGCTTTTTCAGTGAGTTTATTAGGTTGTGCGCTTCAAAAATGTAGTCTTCTATTGGATTCCAATTATTTTTAACCATCTCCACACTGCCCGCCGTTATTTATCGGGACAAAGCGGAGGTCGGGAGTTCGATTCTCCCTCGGTCCACCAGAATATTCTAGTACAGAATAGAAAGAATATATTTATGGCCGCTCAAAAAAATAAAAAACAAATAGAGAAAATAAAGCAATCCCTTCGGGCCAGGAAGTCTTTGATTTTAGAGCGCAGGGAATTAGGCAGTTATAAAAAGAAAATTGAAGAAGTCAGAAAGAAAATTTGAATATGGAAAAATTTGAAACAAGCTTAAAACAAGAAAAGAAATCCACCTTTTTGACAAAAGGGGAGGTCTTGCAATTTTCGCCACAAGAAATGGTTGACTATCTAAATTCTCTTGATACAAAAGGAGGGCTAGAGGCATACTTGGAATCTGCCCTGGAAGATGACGAGATAAAGGCCAACCTTAGTTATTGGGAAAAATGGATGAAAAAAGACCAAAGAGCTCTTCTAGATAAAATTATTGAGCAGAAAAAAGAAATTTATCCACCTAAAAGCGAGTCGCTTCCACTGAATCTAGACGATAAATTCACCGAAGAAGAACTTAAACTAATCCTATCTAATCTTGAAGCCATCCAATTGACTTTTGGTTGTTCAAGGGGTTGCCCCTTTTGCGGTTTTGATGCCATTAAGGGCGTTAGAGAACATATTCCATATTCTCAACTTGCTAACTTGTTCCAAAAATATGGCGGGGAGATTTCAAAAAAGAAACCATTTTTATATTGGGCGTCGGAACCATCGGATTATCTTTCAAAGGAAGGCCTTGAGGACAAAACCTACGAGGATGTCCACCAGCTTGCCATAAGATACTCCTTTTACGACCCCGGTATTACGACCTCCAATGTAACTGATAAAAAATGGATGGATTTTATGAATACAAGACAATCAGACGACTTGGAAACAGATAGGCGTTTTAGTGTTTTCGGCATGAGCGATGAGAGATTGGGTGAGCTTAAAAACCGCATTACCACCAGCCGTCTTGAAGTCCATAACGAACAAAAGAAGGTAAATTATCGCACTTCAATGTTCGGCCAGCAATTTAAGCATGTAAAAGGAATGGGCAAAACTTTTGAAGAAGAGGAGGGCGTCGAAGACATACCAAAAGCTGGCATAGCTTGTGTCGATGGCATCTTACTCACTCCAAGGGGTTTATATAATATGTTTGTTGTCCCGATCACTAAAGAATTCCCGCAAGGGGTCATTATTATTCCTCTTGAGAAAGTAACCGATGAACCAATTAATCCCGGCGATAATTTAAGAGAGGTAATGCGCAGGTCTATTATTGAAGGTCGGTATTCACACGAAGGAGCGATAAAGCGAGGAGAGGAATTTCAGAAATATACGGGTGAGTTTCCTAAAGAAGTGTCTGTTTATACCGCAGATAAAAAATTCTCTTTATCGGTTGATACAAATGGAAATGTTCTGGAGGCCAAGGTTGTTAAAGAAAACGATAAAGATATTTCTGAAATTAATGAAGCCAATAAATTAACGGGTTGATTATTTTATCAGACTCGATATTTCTTGAGATTTACCAACAAATATCTATGTTCCTGTAAAAGCAATGTTTTCCAAGCAATCTGATTAACACCGTGCCGGACGACAATAATAAAATTTTCGATGTTCTCAATGACAGGCAGGTTGAAGCGGTCAGGGCGATTGAAGGCCCTGTTTTAATCTTGGCCGGCGCGGGTTCGGGAAAAACGCGAGCTCTGACCCACCGTATCGCCTATCTCATTTCTGAAAAAGTGAAGCCGGAAAATATCTTGGCGATCACGTTCACAAATAAAGCGGCTGGTGAGATCAAAGACCGGGTCGCCAAGCTTTTGCAAGCGACTGACAGCCGCCTGCCGGCAACTGTGCCGCCGTATATGGGAACTTTTCATTCCATGTGCTTGAGGATTTTGCGCCAGGACATAGACAAACTTGGTTACGGCAGAAATTTCGTTATCTATGACGAGGATGATCAGATCAGTTTGATAAAAAAAGTCATGACCGATCTGGATATCAGCTGGAAAAAATTCAATCCCAATTCGATACTGGCCAAGATCTCCGAGTTAAAAAGCGAACTCATCAGCGAAAAGGAATTTTCCAATTCGGCCAAAGAATTCGCCAAAAAAATCCTCTCCCAAATTTACATTTCCTACCAGCTGGCGCTCAAGCGCAACAATGCCGTGGATTTCGACGACTTGATAATGCTTTGTGTCGAGTTGTTTCAAAAAGAACCGGCGACTTTGGCCAAATACCAGGAAATTTTCAAATACATTTTGGTTGACGAATATCAGGATACAAATCATGCCCAATATGTCTGGGTCAATTTGCTAGCTAAAAAACACCGCAACCTTTTCGTCATTGGCGATGACTATCAATCCATCTACGCCTGGCGAAAAGCTGATATCAGGAACATTCTGGATTTTGAAAAAGATTATCCCGAAGCCAAAGTCATCAAACTTGAACAAAATTACCGCTCAACAAAAAATATTCTGGCCGCCGCCAATAATGTCATCCTCAATAACAAAAACCAGAAACACAAAAAACTCTGGACTGAAAATATCGAAGGTGAAAATATTTTTCTGAAAGAGGTCGTCGCCGAAAAAGATGAAGGGGAATATATCGTCAAGACAATCTTGGCCGGAGTAAAAAATGGCGAGAATTTCAATGATTTCACGATTTTGTACCGGACTCACGCCCAATCGCGGGCGTTGGAAGAATCAATGATCCGCCATGGTTTGCCTTATCGGATCCTGGGTGGAGTGAAATTTTATCAAAGGCGAGAAATAAAAGATGTTTTGGCCTATCTCCGGCTAGCTTTGAATCCCAGCGATGAAGTCAGCTTGGCCAGAATTTATAATGTGCCGGGAAGGGGAATCGGCCAGACATCGTATGAAAAATTAATCAAAGGCGAAGACGCTGGTGGCAAACAAATGGCAGCGTTTGCCGAATTGAAATCTTTAGTCTCCGAGCTGTCGGTCAAGTCAAAAGTTATGACGCCAACGGAACTGATAAAATACTTGCTGAAAAAAATAGGTTATGAAAAATATATCACCGAGGGCTCGGCTGACGGCGATGAGCGCTGGGAAAATGTGAAAGAACTTTTCACCGCCACCAAAAAATACGACTTGTCGGCGGCACCGGCTGGTCTTGAAAATTTTTTGGAAGAAGTCGCTTTGATCCAGGAAACTGACAAATTGGACAAACGCGATAAGGCGATAAAAATGATGACACTTCACTCAGCAAAAGGCCTTGAATTTCCGGTGGTTTTCATCGCCGGCATGGAGGACGGCATGTTCCCCCACGCTAGCAGTTTTTTTGACCCTGAAGAAATGGAAGAGGAAAGGCGATTGTGCTATGTTGGCATCACCCGAGCCAAAAAAGAACTTCATCTGACCTTTTGCCGGAGAAGAATGCTTTACGGTTCGAGCCAGTCAAATCCGCCTTCCAGATTCATTTTCGAAATTCCAGAAGATTTGGTCAAATTTTCGCCCTTCACTTCACCCTCACACTCAGATTCTGAGTGTGAGGGCAAGCAAACCCACGGTTCATCCCCACACTTAGGCTCTGAGTGTGGGGACAAACCCAATTTTACCGAAGACGGCGAGGAGATCATAAACTATGGTTAAGATCGGAGACAAATTGAAAGAAGCCGGTATCCAGCCAAAAAAATCTCTTGGCCAGAATTTTCTGGTCAACGAGGGAATTTACAAAAAAATCGTCGAAGCGGTCTCGGCAAAATCGTCGGATACGATCGTCGAGGTCGGGCCCGGGTTTGGCATTTTGACCGATCATCTCCTTGAAACCGGAGCCAAAATCATTGCTGTCGAAAAAGATGACAAACTTTTTGAATATTTACAAAAAAAATATTCCGGCAACAAGCAGATCGAAATCGTTCACGAAGACATTCTGAAATTTAATCCCAGAAATCGGAAATTAGAAATTGGGAATTGGAAATTGGTCGGAAATATTCCCTATTATCTGACCTCACACCTGATCCAAACCGTTTTCGAGACCTGGTCCCGATCGCCGGGCGATCGAGGATCCTCGACGCAGTCGGGACCATCGCCGGAAAGCATCGTTTTCATGATCCAAAAAGAAGTTGCCAAACGCATTGTTGCTTCACCCCCACACTCAAATTTGAGTGTGGGGGCAAGCCGCCAGAAAATGAGTCTTTTATCGGTGGCCGTGCAATACTTCGCAGTCCCGAAAATTATTTGTTATGTTTCAAAAGGTAGTTTCTATCCGATGCCAAAGGTTGATTCGGCAATAATTCGGCTAACGCCGAGGACGGCTGATAACCAACAGCGGATAGCAAATAGCGAAACTGAGAAATTTTTCCGGGTTGTCAAAGCTGGATTTTCAAACAAGCGTAAACAACTGGGTAATAATTTAGCCGCCGCTTTCCATTTATCAAAAAAAGAAATTGACGCTAAACTTCTAATGTCGGGTGTCGCCTATGAGCGCAGGGCTGAAATCCTGACTCTCAAGGAATGGCAAAAGATCTCAAATATTTTTTGATCGCTGGTTTGAGTGGACTGATACTCGGATTGTCTTATCCCGGGAATTTGAATTTCAGTTTTTTGGTTTGGATCGGTCTGGTCCCGCTCTTTTGGTCGCTGGCCAGAACACAGGCAAAATTCTGGACCGGTTATTTTGCCGGTTTGGTCTATTTCCTGATCGTATTCCGCTGGTGCTGGGATTTTTACCCGCTTAACGCCGTCGGTATCGCCAGCCACTTTTTTTCGGCGATCATCGTTCTTGTCCTCTACGCTCTTCTGGTCATGACAATGGCGGCATTTTGGGGATCGTTTGGTTATCTTTTTTCAAAATTAAGCGGGTCGGGTCGCGGGGCAAAATTCGCTTTCATCGGCGCGCCGGCGCTTTTTATTTTGCTGGAGTACGCGCGGACGTTCGGTTTTGGTTTGGTCCTGGCCGGTTCGGGAACTTTGTTCGGGCCTTACTGGACAATGGGGAATTTTGTCTACTCATTGGCTGACAATCCATTCATTCTAAAACTCTCTTCGTACATTGGGATATACGGAATATTATTTTGCGTCGTTTTGGCGAATTATGTTTTTTATCACCTGCTATTCCACCGCGATCGCGGGAAGATGTCATTAAACAAAAAGGGGGCGTTTGTCATTTTTCTGATCGCCGCAATAATAATTCTCTCATATCTTTACCGGCCCCAGAATCAGCCGGGGACGAAAAAAATTTCCTACGCCATCGTCCAGACCGATGAAGCATCGGCGATCGACCAGCCGGCGAAAGTCAAACTTGATGATTTCAAGACCGAGCTCGCTTTTCTAAATCAGATCGCGAAGCAATCTCCCAAGAGTCAGCTCGTTCTTTTTCCGGAAGCCAGCGATTTTCTAAAAAACATCTCCGCTTTCCTGACCACGGCTCAAGCCGAGAAATACTTTGACGATCTTTTTCCCGATTCACGCCTGATCATCAGCGGATCGAGGATCGCCGATACCAATAACAAGACCGTTTCCCGGGTTTTCGCTCTTGATACCAAAAACGGCATCATTGGTTATTACGACAAACGGCTGCTTACGCCGGGCGGCGAATTTCTTCCTTACGCGTTCAAATTCGCCCTGAACCTTTCCGCCAAAGGCAAGATAAGCGCCTTCGGCCAAGCCAGGGAATTCAGCATCGGTGAAAATAAAAAAACAAATTTCGCGCTCGGTGGAAAATTTACAGTCGCGCCCGTGGTTTGCTCGGAAATCATGTCGCCAGACATTGTCAGAAAGAACTCGAACGGCAAAGACGTCATCGTCGCCATGGCCAGCATGGCGATCTATCACGGCGCCAAAGATAATATTTCGGAAGTTTTGGCCGTTTCACGTTTTCGGGCTGCCGAAAACCAAAAACCGCTTCTCTTATCAGCCAATATGGGGCTCTCTTACGCCATTGACGGCCGGGGAGTAGTCCAGAAGATCACTACCGACGAACAGCCCCAGATATTAACAGGAGATATGGACATTGGCCAAGGAAAATCGTGGTATAATGGATATGGCAATTGGCCGGCATTGATTGCGGCCGGTTTGGGCGTGGTAGCGTTAATTTTTATGAACAAAAAACATGTCAAATCGTCTTAAAATCGTTTTGGGCATTCTGGTTTTCATAACCGGCTTTTTGGTTATCCGGGTTGGCTCCGTCCTGACAAGCAAAGTCAAGCTCGCCGACACCACCGCCAGTATTGCCGGCGCCATCAGCAATAACGGCGACTTCACGCCGGTGGACCCGATGACCGTCGATTCCGATCATGATGGCCTTCCGGATCGGGAGGAAATAATTTACGGCACCGACCCTAATAATCCCGACACCGACGGTGACGGTTTTACGGATGGCGAAGAGGTAGCGGCCGGCACTGATCCATTGGATCCGAATGACAACATAGCGACTAGAAAAGCCGGCACCAGCACCGGCAGTTTATCCTTGGTCTCACCCACGGCGAATTTGACCGACCGCCTCTTGAATACGGGCCTGGCATCTTTGATAGATGATTCGGGCAATCTGAATCCTGACGCCATGACCGACCAAAAATACGCCGATATTTTAAATACTATAAACGCCGCCGCCGCCGCCGGACTCGCGCCGACGACGATCGCTGATAGCGACATCAAGATCATTAGCGACAACAGCCCGGCGGCCATTACCAAATACATCAACACCGTTTCTTCAATAATTGAAGAAGGAATATTTGGTCCCACCGGCGCGATGATAACCGGTACGTCCGACGACATCATCGGTTTATCCCAAAATGAAAATTATTATCAAAATAAATATAACGCCTTGAAAGTCATTGAGGTGCCGTCGTCGTGGAAGGAAATAGACAAAACGACTTTGACCAGTTTGCAATCTTTGGCCAATGCTACCAAAGCTCTCACACCCGATGCAATAAATTCCGACCCGGTCATGGCTAGTTATGCTTTGAATCAACTCCAGAACGCATTTTTAACCCTAACTGACTTGATCAGCCAAGCATGCAGTTTGGCCCAATCCCAGAATGTCCCGATCAAGGATTCAATTTTTGATATGCTGAAAGCCGTCAATGTATCGGCTTCTCCGACACCTCAGATTTCTGCAACACCTCAAGTTTCTCCGATACCATAATAAGCTATGGCCAAATTTAAAAAAATCTTCGCTTCAGTTGTCATCGCCTTTTTGATTTTTGATCTCCTAGTAATTTCATCGAAAAATGCCCAGGCTGCTGCTTTTATCGGTGACCCTTTGGAATTCACCAAACAATACATAATTTACCCTCTCGTCAGAGCAATTGCCAATTCGTTTGAAAGTATTCTTATCAACAAACTCAATCAACAGATAATCGGCGCTAACGGCGCCGTGCCATCGTTCATCACCAACTGGCGCAACCATCTTTTGGATTCCGAGGCCCGAGGCAATGATGTTTTCCGCTCGGTTCTGGCTGATGCAAATATCTGCGGTTTTATGTCGAGTAACATTAAGACGGCTTTCGGCGCCGATCTGTTCGCCGGTTCGATCGCCGGCGCGACCGTGAAGGACGCCAGCGGCAAAGTCGTCTACACCAACGAGACCAATGTGCCGGGCATGGCCTCTTTCCAGGAATCGGCGAAGTGTACCCTGCCGGCAAATTTTGATGTCAATGCCTTCAATCAGGATTTTTCTAAAGGCGGCTGGGCGGCCTGGGATCAAATGCTTGAGCCCCAGAACAATCTTTTCGGCATCTACACAATGGCTTTGGGTGAACAGCAAGCTCAGATCGCCACCGAGCAAACCTCGACTATGAACTCGGCTGTCGCCGGCAATGGATTTTTGTCAAGCAAGTTGGGCAATGCCGTGGGTTCGGCTCTAGGAGTAAGCGGATCAGCTACCGGGCCGACCGGTTGCGTTGACACGGCCGGAACCCTGTCCGGTGGGGTCCAGGGCCCTACCATGACTACCCGTTGCACCTTCATGGGTAAGGATGTTACGCCAGGTTTTCTTAAAGCTGGCGGCGCCGGTTCGGCGATAGGCACAAAAATCGGCCAACCTCAAGCAGCTAAAGAAATTACGGATGTTGTGTTGAGTCTTTTTAATGACGTGCTTAAGGTGGTCGCGGACGCGACCGGCTCGGTTGGCAACTATCTGGGTCAAGCATCATACGACGCGACTGTCGGCTCCTTACCTGGCTTTAGCGAAACCCAGAAACAAGCCGGCGCCAGCGACACCCAGATCAATCAGGTCCAGCAACAGGTCAATCAAACCTCGGCTCAACTCGGTCAAAAAGAAAGCGCTACGGCAAGCGCCGCCAGTGGCACTTGCAGTTCGACTTGCATGGCTACCAAAGCGACGACCTGCACAACTAACAACCAGGTCACCACTTGCAACCCAGTGACCGATCCCGTAACCGGCCAGACAACACAAAGTTGCCAGACCAGCACCGACCCAACCGGCTACAACGCCTGCATGGCCCAAGCCCAGACCGATTGTAACGCTCAATGCCCGGTCGTGCCTACAGTAAGTATTCCGCCTCCGCCCTAAGACCTAAATGCGACTATTTAAAATAAGCAAAAAAATCATTCCGATAATAGTCATCGTCGCGATGCTGATTTTGATTTTGCCCCAGCATCAAGCGAAGGCGGATCTTCCGGGCCTTGGTAGCATGGCAATAGGCGGCGTCGCGAGTTGGATAATGAACACAATCATCACAGGAGTGGGTACAGCGATTAGTTGGTCAGCTGGGCTTTTGGATTCTTTCATCGGCATGACTTCTTTTAACCCCCCATCCCAAGTTCAGGACAGTTGGAAAATGATTCGTGATTTCGTAAACATGTTTTTTATCCTGGTTCTGGTTATTATGGCATTCGGCACGATATTCGATCTCCAAAAATATAACTATAAAACATTACTTTCGAGTTTTCTAATTGCTGCGATTTTTGTGAATTTTAGCTATGCAATCGGCATTTATATCTGGAACATCTCCAATGGCCTCGCTCATATTTTTTTGAGCACGATTCAGGGCGCAAGTAACCAAAGCGTGAGCGCAATCCTTGGCAACGGGCTAAGCTTGGGTCATTTTGTGACTTGGAACGGAGGCAATGCCGTAAATATCAGCGGCATTTCCAGCACGACAAGCATCGGGGCAGGTTCACCAATAATTACTTCCGTCTTCTTTATAGTATTTTTAGTGATGGCTTTGATGGCAATCTTGTCGGCCGCTATTTTTGCTTTCATCAGAATCCCGTTCATCTGGTTCTTTCTTATCATTTCTCCAATCGCATGGTTAAGTTATGCCCTGCCTAGCATGCGAAGCGCCGGTTGGAGCAAATGGTGGAAAAATTTTTTAGGCTGGTGTTTCTTTTTGCCGATTTATCTTTTTTTCCTGATGTTCGCCGTGATTTTTATTCATGTCAAGGACTCGAAAATTACCGAGATCGCAAAACAGCAGGCATTTTTGGCAGGCCCGCAGGCGCAATATGGCAACACTATGGCTGGGTTATTCCAGGCCATCGGTTTGAACGATATCTTCTTTTTTGTCGTAACGATTATTATCATGGTTTACGGATTGGCCATGGCGAAAACGGTTGCCTTCGCGGGTGGTAGCCGAGCCATGAAAATTTTCGGTGGCATTGAGAACGGGGTCAAGCGCTACTTCCCGGGTTCGAGAACGGCACGAGGTATATACGCAGGTGCAAAGCAGGGATATGAGGCCAGAGTCGAAAGAGCCAAGACCGAGGGCGTTGGTTTTGGACGATTTAGAATTGGCGGTGAGAGTAAACTAAAAGGGACAATTGCCGAAATGGGCGGTTTTGGTGAAAGAGGGGCCAGAGAAAAACAGTTCGCCGCCGAAGTTAAAAAATTAAAAGAATCGATGGCAAATATCGGCGATATCGAGCGTATCAGAAAAATGTCTCAGTCTGGCTCGGCTTACCAACAGCTTGCTGCAGCCGAAATACTCAGAGAAAGAAATGCGATGTCCGGCCAGGAGATGATTGATACGTACAAAAAATACCGAGAGAATAAGGCGTATGTTTCCGCGACTAGATTTATCAGTAGTGTAGACTTCAAGGATCTATCTGGGGAAGAAAGACGTGCCATCAACGCGAATCTGAATGTTACAGATCTTGAAGCTAAAAGAAAAATCGCCAAAGTCATGGCAGAAAAGGGCGACTTTAAGGCACCACTGGGAACACCGGATAATATGAAAGTTCAAGCCGTCGCCGACCAGATTACTAAGGCCGCCGAATTGTTTGCTACGGCTGGGGACAGATTGGATATCTTGCAGAAAGCGAAGAAAGGTAACATCGAAGCAGCTGCTATAGCCACTGTTAATCTTAAGATACAGGATAAGGATGGGAATATTATTAAAACCACCGATGACGCTATCACTAAGCTATTCATTGATTCTATCAGAAAAGCAAAGGTTGACGATATGATCGATCTTTCAAAGGAAACCCTCGCGAATGAGGAAGTAAAAAAGATAATTCTGGATAAATTAGACAGAGATTTTCGGACAAAAAATGATTTTATGAATCGAGCAACTGATAAACAAAAAATGGCATTGGGTCTTCCTACTGGCCAACAACCACCGCAGACATTCAATGTGGGCGAGGGAATTAGTAGCAATGTGGAACGAGACGGAAATCCGAAAGTAATTCTCGCTTCCGAAAATAATGTCATCGACCTCCGCAATAAATCTGGCGATGATTAAAATTAAAAAAGCGCGATTTGTCGCGCTTGTCAGTTTGTTCGCTTCTTCTTGAGCGGGTTTAAGCTCTCCTGTAGTTTAGCACATAACGAACAAGGTCTTTTATATAAGTATCTGAAACTTCACATCCTTTATATTCCTGAAATAGCACTCCGCCATACCACCCATTTTCTGGTCGCCTCCCCCTGAAACCACGCTTATGGACGCAAACCTCAAAATAAAAAGACCTTTGATCGGAATTATAGATAATATGGACAAGCCTATCCCTAAAACGAGTGCTCGGGTCAAAGAGTAGATAACACTCTGAAACAGTCCATTGTTTATCCAGATTTTTTCCGTATACCTTGCTCTCGGTTCGAATTTCCATTCCGGAGTTAAGTTCTGATTCGATTAACTTCTTGACCCTGAGAGCGACCGGTTTAACTATTTGGAGATTGGGCTCATTTTCATATTTTTCTTGTAGTTTTTCAGATTCCCTATGCTCTGTCTCTCTGTCTCGCCGCCTTTTTTCTTCTTCCCGTAGCTGTTCTTCGCGCTGTTCTTGTTTTTCTTGTAACAAATAAGCCCTATAGCCCTCCTGTTGACCCTCCCACTCTTCTCGGCTTTGGAATAAGCCTGGCGACGAACCGGGCTGATGTCCTCTAAGACCCCTTTCGTATCCATCGGTTTTCTTAGACATATTCACACTCCTTTTGGTTGTTTTCTGCTATAATTGTATAGGTGCTGACTGTCTAGGACACTAACAGGGCCTGATAATTAAGTCAAATGCGTTTTCAAGTTCCACAATTCATCGAGACCGAGACCAAGCTCGTCGGGCCGCTCACGCTCAGGCAGTTTATATACATCGGCGCCGGGGCGCTGATAATTTTCCTTCTCCGGTATGTTCTTACCAGCGTTTTTTTGTGGATCATGGCGGACATTCCCATCGGCGCTCTGGCCGCCGGTCTGGCGTTCTACAAAATTGACAGCGTGCCGTTGCCCCGCTATCTGGTGTCGGCGACAAGTTTTCTTTTCGGCGGCAAAAAATATATTTATAAAAAAGAACCGCCGGATAATTCCGATGTAAATCAACTCTTGAATAAAAATTAAAATGCCGCCAAACACCAAACCAGACAATAAAATAGCCACGACCAAGGATTTCGTCCAGATCGCCGATATCCGCGATTCGGTTTTGATCTTAAAAGACGGCGGTTTGAAATCTCTCATCGAGGTCAATTCGATGAACTTCGAGCTCAAATCAGCCGACGAGCAGACGGCTATTATTCAGTCGTTCCAGAATTTCGTGAACTCGCTGGATTTTTCTCTCCAGATCGTGGTCAATTCCCGAAAACTCGATCTCAAGCCCTATTTGAAATTCGTTGACGGCATCATCGCCGAGCAGAAAAACGAGCTTTTGAAGATCCAGGCCATTGATTACAGCCGGCTCCTGACCGGCCTGACCGAACTCTCCAACATTATGGAAAAAAAGTTCTACGTCGTGGTGCCGTTTTTCGGCGTCGAGACGCCAAAGACCAAAGCCGGTTTTCTCAGCGCTTTCAAGGGCGTTCTGACGCCATCGGAATTTGCCAAAGCGATCAGCGATGAGCAATTCCAGACCTACAAAACTCAGCTCGACCAACGAATAGAACTTATCGCCGGCGGCATCAGCGCTCTGGGACTTGAGGCCAAAGTTCTCAAAGATGACGAACTGAAAAAACTTTTCTATTCATATTACAATCCCGGGCAACATCTGGAAGCGTAAAACTCAAAACGAAACATGCCATTTTTCGGAAAGAAAAAAGAAAAAGTTCAGGAAGATACCGCCAAGAAAACCTTCGACGATATTTTGGCGCCTTCGGCGATAAATCTTTCGGCAAATTACATCCAGATCGGCGACAAATTCGCTCGGACCTTGTTTGTCATCACTTATCCGAGATACCTCAATACCAATTGGTTCTCGCCGATAATCAACATGGACCAGCCGATGGATATTTCTATTTTCATTCACCCCTTGGACACCGGCGTTATTTTGAAAAAATTACGTGACAAGCTTGGACGCCTTGAAGCCGAGGTCATGGAAGACGAGTCGGCCGGCAAGGTCCGCGATCCGGTCAAGGAAACGGCGGTCAACGACATTGAGGAGCTTCGCGACAAACTCCAGCAGGGCACCGACAGGTTTTTCGAATTCGGTTTGTATGTCACGCTTTATGGCGACTCGGTCAAGGAACTTGACGAAGTTGAGAATAAAGTTCGGGCGATTCTGGACGCCCAATTGGTCTACACTAAGCCGGCGACTTTCCGGATGAAAGAAGGTTTTTTCTCGACCATGCCTTTGAGCAACGACCAGTTGGATGTCCATACTTCGCTTAATACCGAACCGGTTTCTTCGCTGTTCCCGTTCGTCTCTTACGACCTGACCACCGACAAAGGGATACTTTACGGCGTCAATTCGCATAACAATTCTCTGGTGCTTTTCGACCGGTTCAGTTTGGAAAATTACAACATGGTCGTCTTCGGTAAATCCGGCGGCGGCAAATCCTACGCCGTTAAATTGGAGATAATGAGAAGTTTGATGCTTGGCGTTCAGGTGTTCGTTATTGATCCTGAGAATGAATTCAAATATCTTGCCGATACCGTCGGCGGCACTTCAATAAAAATATCCATTTCGTCAGAGGACCACATCAATCCTTTCGACCTGCCCAAACCCCAGCCAGACGAATCGCCGGCCGATGTTTTGCGTTCACATATTTTGGACCTGATCGGGCTTTTGAAACTGATGCTTGGCACGATCACTTCCGACGAGGAAGCTATTCTTGACGAAGCCGTCATTCAGACCTATGCCATCAAAGATATCACCCAAAATTCCGATTTTTCCAGCGCCACGCCACCTCTCATGTCCGATCTCTTGAGCGTGCTTGAAGGCATGACCGGCGCCCAGTCGCTGGCTGTCCGGCTGAAAAAATATACCGAGGGCAGTTTCGCCGGTTTTTTGAACAACCCGACCAATGTCCGGCTTGATAATCAGTTGGTCGTTTTCGGCATCCGCGACATGGAGGAAGAGTTGCGGCCGGTGGCGATGTATCTGGTTCTAAATTACATCTGGGCTCAAGTCCGGAGCGACATAAGAAAAAGATTGCTGGCGGTGGATGAGGCCTGGGTTTTGCTGAAATACGAGGTTGGCGGCGCTTTTCTTCTCAATATCGCCAAAAGGGCCAGGAAATATTATCTGGGCCTGACGACTATCTCCCAGGACATTCCCGATTTCATGAATTCGGCTTACGGCAAACCGATCGTCACCAACTCATCGCTCCAATTGCTTTTGCGCCAGTCGCCGGCTTCCATTGACCTTGTCCAACAAACATTCAATCTGACCGATTCCGAGAAATTTTTCCTGTTGGAATCGCGAGTCGGCCACGGGCTTTTCTTCGCCGGCCAGAATCATGTCGCTCTCCAGGTCGTTTCTTCTTACGCCGAAGACCAGGTCATTACTTCCGACCCGCGCCAACTGGCCGACATCGAAGAGGCCAAAAAAGAACTAGAAAAGTAGGCACGCATCATGGCTTACGAAGACGAAGTTCAAATGCAATTGGCGGCAGATCGCGCTCGTCAACAAAAAGCAGAAGAGGAATCTGCCCGCCAGCAATCAGCACCCGAACAAAAACCGATGGGCTGGGGTGTTTTTTTAATTAGTTTGGTTTTGAGTTTGATTGCCGATCTCTGTGAGATTTCGATCGTGGCCGCGCCACTTGTTCTTTTCATTGATGTCATCCTCGGTTTTATTCTTGGATTTTCAGCCGGCGCCAGAAAGCAATGGAAAAAATGGATAGCTGGTTTTTTACCGATCCCTTTGGTAAGAGTTGCTCTGTTGATCTGGGCGTTTGTTTCGTCCCGAAGTGAAAAATTACAAGCGATCTCCAATATCGCCTCGAAGGTCGCACCAAAAGTATGAGATTGAAATCACTGATCATTTTTGTATCAATATTCGTAATCGCCATGATTTCTTTTGGTATTGGTTTCTCTATCCTCAACAAACCGCCGGATTCCTCCAATCTCGCCGACTTGTCGCTGGCGGGGAATCCTTTGATAAACCGGTTCGTCTCCGACGCGCCCGAAATTACCGTCAAGCCGACCGGGGCGGTCAAGTTATCAAACGACACCGGTGAATATTCGATCCTCTCGCCCGACAAAAACAACCTCCTTTTTTACGAGCCCCAAACCGGTCAGATACATTCGATAGACATCGCGTCATCGCTTGAAGGCAACGTCGTCGGCTCGACGCCGGCTTATCAATTAAAACCCGGCCTCACAAATTTGATCTGGTCCAGCGACCGGAACGAAATTATCGCCACGGGTCCGAAAGGATTCGTATATTATGACCTCAAAAATATCAAGACGGTAAATCTCGACGCCGACATTAACCAAATCGTTTTCAAAAATGGTTCGTCGGTTCCCGGCGAAGCCGATATCGCTTATATGTCCGTCTCGCCCGACACCAATGTCGGCGGGATCTATATCCTCAACGCCGCCACCGGTGAAAAGAAAAAGATCTTCAACATCCAAACCGACAACTGGCAGATAAGTTGGCCGACAGATAGCAAGATCGGCCTTATGATAAACGGAGGTTTGTTTTTGCTCGATATTGCCTCCGGAGAATTGCAAAGAATGGATCAGAAATATTCCGCCGACGAAGTCAGCTGGTCGCCGGATGGAAAAAAATTGATCTATTCTTCCCAAAACAAACTCTACTTTTTGGACATTGCTTCCGGTCGCGAGACGGACCTTGATCTCGTCGCCAGTCCTTCGGATTGCGTCTGGGGTTCATTAGGAGCGGTTTATTGCATCACGGTTGATTCGTTCGTATCCTTCAACTCATTGGTCATGACGCCTGAGCTGGTGGCTGTTGCCGCTAATCCGTTTGGTCCCGCTGTCGCCGAGCTTAGCGTGGATAGCGCCGCCGGTTATTTGGTGTTCAGAGAAACCGGCTCGAATAAGTTTTATGGTATTTATTTCACCCCATGGTGAAACTTCCAGTTGCGCCTTTGGCGCATCATGCCGAAGGCATTTCTGGAAGTTCTACTACGGGGTTTACTCAATGACCGGCCGCGGCGGCCGGAGCATGAGCATGGTTTTGAAGTCGTCAATGGTAAAACCGCCGAAGAGATACAGGATCGGGAAATAGACCAACGACAACAAAGAGAAAACAATGAAATGGAAATGGCCGAAAGACAACGCCAAGCAAGTGATGGCGGCGGCCAGAATTGATTTGACGGCGATCGAGAAACGGACAGTTGCCTGGGTCTGTTTTTTTATCAGCCAGAACAGCAAAAAAGTTATCAAAAGTTCGGTCAAAACCGTCGTCCAGGCCGTGGCCATGAAACTGTAGCGGGGGATCAAGACCAGATTGGCGCCGACATTGAAAACTGCGCCGACCATGTATACCCAGACGCCTTTTTTCTGGAGATTCAGGGCCACCAAGGCGTTGCCCGCTAAATTGCCGAAAAATATCAGCATGATGGCCACGCTCAAGACCTTCAGAACGCCGACCGACTGGCCGAAATCGCGGCCGCCGATGAGGTTGATGATGTCTGCCGCCCGAAGGTAAAGATAGCACATGATCGGAATGGCAAAGATCGCCAGAACGTCAAAACTTCGCCGATAGGCCTTCAGGAATTCCTCGCGGTTTCCAAAAGCGTGCCTCGACAAAACCGGCATCACCAAGCCGATATAGAGCGCCGGCAAGAAGATTATCGCCTCCAGAACTTTGTAAGCCGCCGAATAGACCCCGACATCGTAAGCCGGTTTCATCAATGACAACAAAACGGTGTCCATCTTGAAATACAAGAGGACAAAAACCAGAGAAATAGCGATGGGCAAAGCGGTGACGAAGATCTTCCGCCAGTATTTGAGGTCGAATTCCATTTTAACTTTGATGATCCGCCGCGAAAAGAAAAAGATCAAAGCGAAATGGGCAACTTCGGAAAGAACCACCGCCCAAATGAAATTCAGGAGGGTCGGTTTGGTCAGGACCAAAACAAGAACTATGGCCAACTGGACCGCCCGGGCGATGACATCGGCCAAAGAGACGAAATATATCCTCAAATATTTTTGGAAAATGCCGATCATCACCTGGCCCAAAGACGACAGGACGGCGTAGATGGAAGCGATGGCGATGCCGAACTTGACCTCGATCGGATAATTGAGGGTCAACGCCAAGAAGATCCCGATCAGGCAGAAACCGACGATAAGAACCAGCCGCAAGGTAAAAATATTGTCGGAAATATATTTTTCGTCGGCGCCGTCGCGGGAAATTTCCCTGACCAAAATGGTATTGAGCCCCATGTCGGCCAGAGAAGAAAATATATACAGATAAGCCAGGATCAAACTGTATTGGCCGTAGCCCGCCGGGCCGAGATTGCGGGTTAAAAAACCGACAATGATTAAACTTATCCCGCCCAAGAGAAGGCGGGACAAAGCGGCAATACCAAAATTGTAGGGGATGGTGTTCAAATCCGGAGCCCTAGATCACCAGGGGTTTAATGACGATCCGGCGCCTGGGTTCTTCGCCGATGCTTTCAGTCAGGACTTCTTTGTAAGAGGCGAGTTCAGTGTGGACCAGCCGCCTTTCATAGGAACTCATCGGCGCCAAGGCCTCGGCGCGTTGTGTGTTAATGACCCGGCTGGCCGCGCTTTTGGCCAGATCCAAAATATATCTTGACCTGGATTTCCGATAATCGTTGATATCCACGGCGAAGTTGGGAATTTTCTGCTCCGGGCCGCCGACCCGTCGAAAAGCGATCAGCCGGATGATGTGCTCAAGAGCGTTGAGATTTTGGCCGTTCTTACCGATCAAAATGCTCAAGTCCTTCTCGGATTCAATGGAGACCACCGGCAAAGCGCCGACTTCGAAACTGTTTTCAACCAATTTGACCTCGGCCTCAAAACCGACTTTTTCTAAAAGTTCCTTGGCGACAGACAAGATCTGATTGTCCAGTTTTGTTTCTTCCATGTCAGTTGATCGGGTATTTTTTGTTGATATATAGTTGTTCGAATATCGAATAAATGGTGGTCACAACCCAATAAACGACCAAACCGGCCGGCAGGCTCCAAGCGATTATTATAATCATGATCGGCAAAAAATACAACATCTGTTTGTTCATGACCGAAGCGGTCATGTCCTGGCTGTCTTTATTGGCTCCGGTCTGGGTCGGATGGATCATGTTTTTGGCCGCCAGGCGCGATTGGATCCACTGCATCGCCCCGGCTAAAACGGCCATGATCGGGTTGTGGGCGGTAAGATTTATGAAGCCGAGAAAGGTATTATTGATGACTCCCGGATGGCTGATGAAAGAGTACAGACCCGAGACGCCGGCCGGGTTCAAACCCGAGCGGAAAGCGCTGTAAAGCGCCAAAAGTATCGGGATCTGGATCAAAAGCGGCAAACAACCGGCGAAGGGATTCACCTTGTGGGCCTTGTAAAGATCCATCGTCGCTTTGGCGGCCGCTTGCTTGTCGTCTTTGAATTTTCTGTTTATCTCTTTTATCTCGGGCTGGAGTTTGGTCAGTTCTCTCTGAGAACGCAAAACTTTTATTGAGAGAGGGGAGAAAATGAATCGGATGATGATCGTCAGGACGATAATGGCCACGCCAAAATCCCGGCCCGGGATCATTTCATAGAGAAGGATCAGGATATTGAATATCGGCCGAAATAAAATTGTGTTGAAAAATGCTATCATATTAAATCGGTCCCGCCGTCAAACCAAGGATTACATCGCAAGATCCGCCAGCCGCCCAGAAGCACACCTTTGGCGACGCCGAATTTCTCAATGGCTTGGTAGGTGTACTCCGAACAGGACGGGTAAAACCGGCAGCGCATTGCTCCCATGTTCAAAAATCCGTGATCGGGCGAAAGCGTTTTTTGGTAAAGCCGGATGATTTTAAGTATAAAACTTTTCATTGGTTGACCCCATTAGAGAGTGTTGATTAATCTTGTTTGTCTCCAAATTTCGGGGTTATTTTTCTAATTCACCCTCTCTAACGGGGTTGACAGATATTTTTTTGATGTTTTTTTCGATTTGCCCCTTGATTTCATCAAACGACTTCTCTAGGATGATTGGGGTCGCCGTGATGACGGCGTCCAGCGGTAAATTTAAAAATAATTTCAGGGCTTCGGATATTCTTCTTTTTATCCGGTTCCGGTCAACGCTTTTTTTCGAGACCGAAACGGGCACGACGATGCCCCAGCGGGCGAAGTCCCGTCCGTTGGCCAGATACCTGATAAAGAAAAAACTGTTTTGGACAGTTTTCCCCTCTCTAAAAAGGCGGCGGAAGTCGTCTTTGGCGGTAATCCTGTTTTTTTTGGGTAAAGCCATGCCAAAACATTAAACGGTGATCCTTTTTCTGCCTTTCGCCCGTCTCCGGGCCAGGACCTTCCTGCCGTTTTTTGTCAGGGCGCGCTTCAGATATCCGTGCTTCGCTTTCCTTTTTTTCTTTCTGGGCCGATAAAGTGTGATTTTCATGGATTTTCGCGGCTGTCGCCGATAATTTAATTTACATAATCTTAACAAATTATCATGATAAAATCAAATTTGGAAACCACCGGGCCGGGTCTTTTCCCTGCGGATATTCGCGGTTTTGCGATATCCACTTTTTGTTCACAGATTATCAACCTTCGCCTTATCCCTTTCGTTGACCGTTTAACCTATACTTAACACCATGACCAACGACGAGCTTTGGAAGGCCGTACTGAGCGAGATGGAAGTTTCTCTTTCAAGGGCTAATTTTACGACTTGGTTCAAGGGAACCACGATCGTTTCAAATTCGAACGGCGCCGTTTTGGTCAGCGTCCCCAATGGTTTTGTCAAAGAGTGGCTCGAAAATAAGTTTAATAAGCAAATCTTCAAAGTGGTCCAGAATTACCACCCCGAGATCCGCGAGATAAAATATGCCGTCGGCAATAACCGCTCCCATTCTATCTTACCTAAAAAAGATTTTGCCCAATTCATTCCCGAGAAGATGGTTGACGACAGGTCCGATGCCGACATCGACAAGGTCACCAACCTCAACAAGCGCTACACTTTCGACTCCTACGTCATCGGCTCGAACAATGAGCTGGCTCACGCGGCCAGTTTGTCGGTGGCCAAAACCCCGGGCAAATTGTACAATCCGCTTTTCATCTACGGCGGGGTGGGGCTTGGCAAGACCCATCTCCTTCAGGCCACCGGCAATTTCATTTGTTCCAGATTCCCCGACAAAAAGGTTTCCTACATCTCTTCGGAACGGCTGACCTCGGACATTGTCGAATCCATCAAAAACCGGACTATCGAAGAGATGAAGCAACGCTATGCCAAACTTGATCTTCTTATCATCGACGATATTCAATTCATCGCCGGCAAAGAAAAGACCCAGGACATATTTTTCTCCACCTTCAACGAGCTTTATGGCAAGAACAAACAGATCGTCCTTTCTTCCGACCGGCCGCCGAGCGCCATTCCGGCCCTCGAAGCCCGACTGCGGTCGCGGTTCGAAGGCGGCATGCTGGCTGACATCGGCGCCCCAGATTATGAAACCCGCCTGGCAATACTTAAGATCAAAGCCAAAGAAAAGATCTTCGATATCGACAACGATTCTCTTTCATATATCGCCACCAATATCCAGAAGAATATCCGGGAACTTGAAGGCGCCCTGAACCGGATCATCGCTTTCAGCCAGATCTACAATAAAGTTCCCAACCTCAAAGAGGTCAAAAAATTATTAGCGGCATATTTAAGCACGCCCTTCCGGAAAACCACTTATCAGTCCATCCTGAAATCAGTCGCCGATTTTTATGGCGTTTCTCTCAATGACCTGACCAAGAGGAGCCGGAAAAAAGAAGTGGTCCGGCCCCGCCAGGTGGCTATGTTTTTGCTCCGCGAGGAAGCCAAATTGTCTTTTCCCGAGATCGGCTCCAAGCTTGGCGGCCGCGATCATTCCACGGCCATTCACGCCTATGAAAAGATAAAAAAAGAAGAGGATGGAAACGAGAACACCAAACAGGAATTGGTTTTGATCAAAGAACGGCTTTATCAATCATTTGAAAGTTCGTAAGGATACCAAAAACTGTGGACAAGTATGTTCATGAATATCTCATGAGCGGCCGATAAATACTTGCTTGATTTTTCAAAATGATTCGCGGTATATTTTTTATCAGTCAGTTGTGAAATATTTACCACGATATTATTAACACAATGTTAGTTCCGAAAAGCCAGAGGATCATTGGACCAAATCGACAAAACAAAACTTATCAACAATCTTAATAGTAATGATTTCTTTTCTTTAATATGAATATAATTATTAACAGACAAAAACTTCAGTCGGCGCTTGGCGTGGTCGAGAAAATAATTTCCAAGAATGTTTCTTTGCCGATCCTCAATACCATTTTACTTAAAACCGAGAACGGCCGGCTGAAATTGTCGGCTACTAATTTGGAAATGGGCATCAAGTACTGGGTCGGCGCCAAAATAAACAAAGAAGGCGAAGTCGCCGTGCCCGCCAGAGTATTTTCTGATTTCATCAGCAACGTCAATGACGAAAAACTGAATCTGTCGGTGGAAAAAAACGTCATTTCCATAAATTCTGAGCATTACAAAACCCAAATTCTGGGTCTTGATACCAAAGAATATCCGATCCTGCCCAAAGCCAAGAATGCCGTCGAATTCAAGATTTCCAGCTCGACCCTGAAGAATTCTCTGGCGTCGGTATTCGATTCCTCCTCGCTTTCCGAAACCAGACCGGAGATCGCCGGCGTCCTTTTGAATGTCGGCAAAAACAAAGCCGAATTCGCCGCCACCGACAGTTTTCGCCTGGCCGAGAAAATAATTGACGTCCGGGACGGCATAGACCGTTCAATGATCATTCCCCGGACGACGGCCTTGGAATTGATGCGGATCTCGGAAGGCGCCGAACAGGAATTGACTCTGGCGGTGGCCGACAATCAGCTTTTCGTTTCAGGCGAGGATTTTGAATTCGTTTCCCGGCTCATTGACGGCCATTACCCGGAATACAAAAAAGTCATTCCCGAACGATTCGTGGCTTTGGCCAAAGTTGATAAGGCCGAATTTGAGAGAAATATCCGGATGGCCAGCGTTTTTTCTTCCAATGTTTTTGATATCAAACTCAAAGCCGCCGGCAACCTGCTCCAAATAAAAGCCCAAAACAACGATCGCGGGGAGATCCTGACCAACATTCCCTGCCTGGTGAAAGACGGACCGTTCGAGGTTTCGGTCAATTATCATTATCTTTTGGATGGCATCAAATCAATTCCGACGGCCAATCTCATCATCCAATTCACCGGCGACGGCAGTCCTTTGGTTCTCAAAGGCGAAGAGAAAAAAGACCAGACGTATATCATAATGCCGTTGAGGGGCTAATCGTGGACCCCGTTAGAGTCCACGCCCGCGCTTGCGCGTCCGTAGGACTTGGGCGGGTCTGACTCTAACGGGGTGGATAGTTTGAAATCAAAACTCGATTCTCTCAAACAAAAATTGACCGCCAACGAGGAGGCGGATAAAAAACTGAGAGCCGATATTAACGGCGTCCTGGAGGCGATATTCCGGAACCAGCGGCTTGGACCCGGACAGATCAGAGAGTTTCATCTCAAGAACGGGGTCTTGTTTTTGGAGGCAAAAAACAAGGTTGTCGCCAACGAACTTTTTCTCAAAAAAGAAGAGCTCAAAGCGCTTCTTCAAAAAAACAAAGACATCAAAGACGTGGTGATAAGATGAGAAGATTTATGGCTAGTTGGTTGACGCGGGTGTTGGCGCCGGTGTCGGTAGAGGCGTCATATTTATCTGGCCCGTGTTCATGGCCCATCTCTCTACGACCGCTTCCCAATTTTTGAATTGTGGATCGTCTGATGGATTTGTCGGCGGCGGGCCTTGGGGGTCCGTTTTGTCAACGTAATATAAAATCGAATGGATGCCGTCAGGCCCGAGATACTGGCCGTTGAGCATAATTTTATCCGTCTGGACCGGATCGGGCTTGATAAAATTTTCTACCGGCGTGCCATCAAGCGCCCGCGACATGAACTCATGCCACATTGGGCCGGCGGCCGAAACACCGGCGCCGGCGGCGGTCATGGAACTGTTGTCATTATTGCCGGTCCAGACGCCCGCCGCCAAAGATGGCGTGTAGCCGATCAGCCAGCCGTCGCGGTTCTCCTGAGTGGTGCCGGTTTTAGCCGCCACCGGCCGGTCGGGGAAATACAGGGCGCTGTTGTAACCGAATTCCGGCGCCCGGGCCTTGTTGTCGGAAAGCATATCTGAGATCGTTCTGGCGATCTGAGGATCCAGCACCCGCTCTTCGTCTTTCCGGTATTCTTCCAAAACTGTGCCGTCATTGGCGACGACTTTCAAGATAAAATTCTGAGCTTCTTTGATGCCGTCATTGGCGAAAACGCTGTATGCTGAAACCATATCCACCAATTTCACTTCGCCGCCGCCAAGGACCAGTGACAACCCGTATCGGGAGCGGTCGTTGAGAGTGGTGATGCCCATTTGATGAGCGAGGTTGATGGTGTCGTCAAGACCGGCCAAATACAAAACCTGAACCGACGGCACATTGAGAGACATCCCTATAGCTTGGCGGGCGGTGACCGGTCCCCGGAATTTGCCGTCGTAATCTTGGGGATGGTAGCAAGCGACAGTACCAGTCGGGTCGAAACTCTGATCACCCGACGGATCGCAAGTCGGCGTGAATTCGGTTTTGAGATCGAACAAAACTGTCGAGTCGGTAAAACCCTTTGAGATAAGTTCGGCGTAAGCGAAGGGTTTGAAAGAAGAACCCGGCTGTCTGGGCGCGGTGGCGACATTGAAATTCCCCTGGTTGGCGATATCAAAATAATCACGGGAGCCGACCATGGCCAGGATCTGTCCGGTCTTAGGATCGGCCGCCACCAAAGCGGCGTTGGTGGCTTTATATTGTTTGGCGTTGATGTTGCCGTATTTGGTGACGACATCCTGAGCGATACTTTGAAGGTTGGTGTCGAGAGTGGTGTAAACTTTCAGGCCGCCGTTATCAACCATGTCCTCGCCGTATTTATCAATAAGATATTCTTTGACCATGATCACAAAATGGGCCGCCTGAAAATCCTTTGCCGGCGGAATGAAATCCGGTTTGATTTTGATAGCGACATTGTAGTCGTCGGCGGTAATGTAGCCGAGATCTTTCATCCGTCCCAGAACGTAATTCCGGCGGGCGATGAGTTCGTCGGTGTGGTTGCCGTAGGGCGAGTAATAGGTCGGCGCTTGGGGAATGGCTGCTAGCGTTGCCGCTTCGGACAAAGTCAGGTCAGAAGCGTTTTTGTTGAAAAATGTCTGGCTGGCGGCCTCGATGCCGTAAGCGTTTGAGCCGTAGGGGATCTGGTTGAGATACATCCAGAATATCTGGTCCTTGGTGTATTTTCTCTCGATCTCAATGGAGAGAGCCACTTCTTTTATCTTTCGGGGAATGGTTTTCTCGTCGGATAAAAGAGCGTTTTTGACAAGCTGTTGGGTGATGGTCGAGCCGCCTTGGGACGCTTTCAAGGTAGTGACGTCCTTGTAAGCCGCCCGCAAAATTCCCCAAATATCTATCCCCTGGTGGTTGTAAAAGTCGCTGTCCTCGGCGGCTAAAGTCGCTTTCCGGATGACATCGGGCATCTGATCCCAGGGAATGATCGTTCTTTTTTCTTCGCCGTGGACATCGTAAAGGAGATTGGTGCCGGTCCGGTCGTAGATCTTGGTTGACTCGCTCAATTTGCGGGACATGATGACCGAGGGATCGGGCACTTGGCCGGCATAATAGACGAAAAGCCCGGCCAAAACAACAATACCGATAACGATGAGGCAGACGGCGTAGAGCAATAGCTTCCTAAACAATCTGAAGCGGTTTTTTTTCATCCCGTTAGAGTTAGCCCGCCCAAGTCCTCCGGACGCGCAAGCGCGGGCGTGAACTCTAACGGGATTCATAATCTTTGGATAAGCATATTTTGCCATAAAAAATCGATTTTTACAAACCCCTCACTTGGAAAATACTTGCGACAAGGTCGCGAAGTCCAAATAGTATTTTCCAAGTGAGGGGTAAACAAAAACCCCGCCCATGAGAGGGCGTGAAGCGCTATCTCATGGGCGGGGTCAATGTCTTATATTCCCGGCTCTTCATCGTCCTCGTCATCTGGCAAGTCGTCGTCTTCTTTGTCCTCGTCTTCATCCTCGTCCTCTTCATCTAGATCTTCCTCGTCTTCCGGGTTTTCGTCAGCGTCTTCGGCTTCCTCGTCTTCCAATTTTTTTCTCTTTTTTGCTTCGTCGTCTTCCTCTTCTTCGGTCGCATCCTCGTCGCGGACCAAGAGTTTGTATTCTTCTTTTAACATACCCGACAATATTCCTTTTGCCCTTTCCCTGCCGCCCGCGCGACCGGTCAAAAACAAAAGAAAGCGGTTAAGATTAATACAATATAGTATTCGCACAGCAAATTGCAATAGCCAAGGCGTCAGCGGCGTCATCGGGCTCGGGAATGGTCTTCAAACTCAATATCAATTGGACCATCCGCTGGATTTGTTTTTTCTCGGCCCGGCCATAACCGGTGACCGCTTGCTTGACTTGAAGCGGGGTGAATTCGGCTGGCGTGATGCCATTTTTGACCGCCGCCAAGAGGATAATTCCCCGGATCTCGCTGACCTCGATGACGGTTTTGTTGTTCTTGAAAAAATAGATATTCTCAATGGCGAGTTTGTCGGGCCGGAACTTTTTTATCAGCTCGTCAATGAAATCGTAGACCGTTAAAACACGGTTGGCATTTTTGATGTTGGCCGGAGTCCGAAAAACGCCGAACTTCACCGGCTTGTAGCTTTTTTTGTCGTAATCAATAATGCCGTAGCCGATGAGGGATGTACCCGGGTCAATGCCGAGGATGCGCATGGGGGAGTTTGTAGTTTGTAGTTTGTAGTTTGTAGAACTTCCTACACCGCTACTTACCACAAACTACTCACTACTAACTAAATTGGAGTAGATATTTTCGACATCGTCTTGGTCGTCGAGTTCGGTGAAAAGTTTTTCAAGTTTGTTTTTTAAATTCTGGTCGGAGATTTCAAGCGGGTTTCGCGGATTCCATGACTGGTCGAACATCCAGTTGAGTGAATTCTCCGGCACCATTTTGGCGTCATTTTTGAACAAAATATTTTTTATCTCACCGATGGTTCGGTTTCGGTTGTCGGTAATACCTTCGACGACAATGGCGACTCCATTTGGTCCCATCGCTTGGATAATGAATTCATCTAGCGCGGCGGCATCTTTTTCAGATGCTTTTTTGATAGCCCGTTCGATGTTGTCATTGGGCATATTGAAATCGCGCGCCTCGTCAATGGCGTTTTGAAGTTTGTAATTCGCTTTCGGATCGGCGCCGTCTCGGGCGGCCATCGCGATCTTTTTGGCGAATTTACTGAAAATCTGGCCCTTTTTCTGGTCGTTAACGCCTTTTTGCCTCTTAATTTGTTGCCATTTACTGTGCCCACTCATATTTTTGTATTTTTCATCTTAAGTTAACCCCTTTTTAATATCTTGGTCAATATTGGAAAAAGGTGGTAAGATTGTCTGGCAATGAAAAGCTATTTTAAAATTCAAAAATATCGGGAGGTCATTATGAAATGGCTATGGGTGAGTTCTGTTTTTGTGTTTGTTTTCATTTTGGGATTATCGGGCACTTCTCGAGCGCAAACCGCCAGCTCGGCCAGTGATGTCCGGCTCGATTATGTCAGGAATCAATTGCTTGCTGGTGGATTTAATCAGGCACAAGTAGGGAATTTGCTTACCGACAGCCGGATCCAGCTTTTGCCGAAAATTTCCGTCGCTTACAAACCGGCGAATTGGACGGCGGTCGCCAAAAGAATGTATTCGAAAACATCGGTTCAGGCCGGCGTCAATTATATCAAAAGCAATCAAGCAATTTTTGACGACACGCAAAAATATTATGGCGTGCCAAGCGGAGTCATCGCCGGCATCATGGCTATCGAGACCAATTTCGGAAGCAACGTCGGTAGTTATCCCGTTTTTAACGCCCTCTATTCGCGGATGGAACACTGGCCGGCAAGTTCCTGGCAATATCAGGCGGGAGAGCTGGTGGCATTTTCGAAATATTGTCTGAACGCGAATTTTGATTGTCTACAATTGAAAGGTTCATACGCTGGCGCCATCGGTCTCGTTCAATTCATGCCCGATTCTATTTTGGCCTACGGCGTGGATGGCGACAAAGACGGCGTTGTTGACCTCCTCAACGCGGCCGATGCCGTTCCCAGCGCCGCCAATTTTCTTATCCGCCACGGCTGGTTCGTGAATAAACTCAAAGCTCTCGGCAGTTATTACGGCTCACCCGTCGGCTATCCAAGCATCGTCCTGACCTACTCGACTCTGGTTGCGAAAGGGTTGAAATAACATTACCCACAATTTGTGAACAGATTATCAACTGGTGGCGTGGCGCGGGCGGACGGGGAGGAATAGAATATTTCTATGGCCAAGAAAACAAAAAAGGAATATCGGAGTTCCAAAACCGGCCAGATGGTCTCGGCTGATTTCGGCAAGAAACACCCATCAACGACTGAATGGGAAACCATACCAATGAAACTTCCCGTCCGAAAAAAGAAAAAATGAAAGCCGACATGACGATTCTCAAAGAATTCAAACAATTTCTGCTTCGGGGAAATGTGGTTGACCTTGCCGTCGGCGTCGTTATCGGCGCCGCGTTCGGCACCGTGGTCTCAGCGTTGGTCAAAGACATCCTGACCCCGCTCATCGGAGCCATCGCCAGAGTGCCCGATTTTTCCGGTCTCGCCTTCACCATCAATAAAAGCAAATTCTTATACGGCAATTTTCTCAACGGCATAATTTCTTTTTTACTTGTGGCGACGGCGATTTTCTTCTTCGTCATCAAGCCCATGAATTACCTTGTTTCCCGTTCCCACAAAGAACCGCCGGCCGACCCAACGACCAAAAAATGTCCGGAATGTCTGAGTGAAATTCCCATCCAGGCCAAACGTTGCGCCCATTGTGCCCAAAAACTCGAAGAATAATTTTCAAACATGAACAAAGAAAAACCATCTATAATTTTGCGGGACGGGACGGAAATTTACGGGTCGCATGGGCCGACGGAAGAAACCAAAAAAGCGGTGGAAGAGCAGGAACAACGGGATATTGAATTTGCCAAACAATTCCGGGACCTGGACAAGAACGCATTACCTCCGACCGTGGAAGTTCCCAAAGAAGAGAAAAAAGACAATGTCATCGAATTTCCTTCCCGGAAAAAAGCTGACGGCCAAAAAGAGGCGGCGTAAACGGTCTCTCTGAAAATAAACGAATTAATTCACTCATGGCGGAAAAAGAACCAAAAAAGGGAGAAATAGTCATCTACAAAACCTCAAAAGGGCCGGAGTTGGAAGTTAAGTTGGAGAAGGAAACCATTTGGCTGACGCAGGCGCAGATTGCTTTACTTTTTGATTCAGAAAGAAGCGTTATCACAAAACATCTAAACAACATATTCGAAGAAGGCGAGATTGATCAGAAAAGCAATGTGCAAAAAATGCACATTGCAAATTCTGATAAGCCCGTGGCATTTTATAGCCTCGATGTCATAATCTCCGTCGGTTATCGGGTCAATTCAAAAAGCGCAACCCAGTTCAGGATTTGGGCGACGAGAACCCTCAAACAGCATCTCATCCAGGGATATACCATCAATGAAAAAAGATTGCTGAACGCAAGGGCGAAATTCGCCGAACTCCAAAGCGCCATTTTGTTTTTAAGCGAGAAATCAAAACACGAACTTCTTGGCGGACAAGAACAGGAAATATTGAACCTGCTTTCAATCTATTCGAAGACCCTTACCCTCCTTGAGCAATACGATACCAATAAGCTCAAAACCGTTTCCGGCAAAAAAGCCAAGTTCGTTTTAGATTACGCAAAATCAAAAAAGATAATCGAAGATGTTGGAGTCGGATTGGCCTCAATGGGAGGCGCAGGGGATTTGTTCGGCCAAGAATATACGGGTAAATTGGAGGCCATTGTCAAAAACCTCTATCAAACATATGACGGCAAAGAACTCTATGACACCATTGAGGAAAAAGCCGCCCATCTTTTATACCTAACCATCAAAGACCATCCTTTCGCTGACGGCAATAAAAGAATCGCCTCATTTTTGTTTGTTTATTATTTGGACAAAAATAGCTATCTTTACAAAGAAACCGGCGAAAAGAAGATTAACGACAATGCTCTGGTAGCCCTAGCCCTGTTGATTGCGGTCAGCAAACCACTCGAGAAAGATGTTATGATAAAAATAATCATGAATTTGTTGGTTTAATTTCCATTCGCCCGGAAAGAGTTTCCCCGGGCCCGTCGGAGGATTGAAAAAATCCGGGGGAGATGTAAAATGAAGGGGAATCTGGCGGCTCGATCTATGGGAAACACCTACCTCTCGTATCAGCAATTAAAAAAACCATCATGGTCTCCGCCGAGCTGGCTTTTCGGCCCGGTCTGGACGGCGCTTTATATTTTAATCGTCATTTCCTTCGGTTACACCGGCTGGCTGTTTTTCAACGGTAAAATTTCCTTCCTCATCCTTTTGCCGTTCATCCTGAATCTAATTTTCAATTTTTCTTTTACCACTATCCAATTCAAACTCAAGAATAATCTGCTGGCGGCCGCCGACATCTTGCTTGTCTTAGCCACTCTCATCTGGGCCATGGTTGCCATCTATTTTGACGTCCGCTGGATCGCCTATCTCCAAATACCATATTTTCTCTGGGTTTCCTTCGCGACCATACTGCAACTGACAGTTACATATTTAAACCGGGAATAAACACTTCGGACAACGAAAGATATTATTCTGAATGGCCCCGACCCGCCGGAACCGTTGACCCTCACACCAAATTTTGGTGTGCGGGTTGATTTTTTGAGCAAAAAGTGGAATAGTTTGTGTTTGAACCGAGAAAAGAGTAGAATGGAAGCCGGGTATTTAAATCGTAATATTAATTTTTTAAATCAAATTTCACATGAATATCAAAGATGTAAAAACAGCAATAAAGGTTGGTGATTTTGTATTGAGGAAAAATCATAGAAATAAAATAGATATCAAATATTTATCTAGTTTAAGCAGTGACATACTTACTGATAATTCGGCCAGGGTTTATTTAATAATTCAAGACGAGATTATTAAGAAAATCGGAGGCTCTGCTTCAAAAGGGGGAATTAAGGCAACAATGGCATTCTATGTTTCAGCCATGGAAGGAAGTCCGGGCGTCCCCAGGTTTGTTCTTCACCTCCTTATTGAAAGAGCTCTAATTGGCAAATCAAAAATGGAATTATACATGATAACTTCTCCTAAAACACTTGCCAGGGTCAGTGGCTTATTCGGCTATAAGAAAGTAAAAATTGCAAGTTTTAAGGAGATGGAGGATTTATGCAAATCCGATTATTTTTCGATAGAAAAGAAATATCCCGATTGGAATTTCCAAGAAAATCACCAACCGTATCCTCCTGACTTGGCAAAAGAGCATAATTTATACCACCAAAGACGGCTCAAAAATAAACTTAAATTTTAGGTGGACAGAAAATAATTATCTCGTGAGACTCTTTTATGTGATTCCCATTACCATTCCTTCGATTCAATCCTATTCTGGTTTCCCCTTGGCCCATAGTGTATTGCCATGAAGGGAAAAGTTGCTGAAATTCCTTGTAATGTTCTTTTATCGTCGGGCAGTTATTATATGAGAGGATGAATCCTCCTTTATGATTTTTTAACAAATCTCGCAAATCCTCATGAGGGAATCCCTTATGATGAACAGGTATATTTCTCATCGGATAGATCCCTTTAAACATTTTTGAATCTTTACCTATGTAATAAGGGGGATCGCAATACAAAAAATCGTCGGGGTGATCTCTAATGACATCCCTAAAATCCGCACACTCAACTTTAAGATTATTGGGATCAAAATCTCGGATATTTTCAATTGTCCTCTTATATTTTTTGTCATTCAAATAAATGTCAGATGACCAGCCCATAAACCCTGGGCCATATGATAAATTGAAGTTGTAAACATAATAGACAGCCAAAGTTAGCGGATCTAGTTTAACTTTCTTTTTCCACACATCATTCAATATTAATCTAATTCTTTCAAATGTTTCCTTGTTTGGTTTCAACTCTTTCAATTTTTTATAAAGAAGTTTTGGTTTATTAATCTGAAACCCCCAGTAATTACAGAGAATATCAAAAATATCATAACCAATAACTTCCAGGCCGAGTTCTTTACTCATGGCTATTTCGATTGAACCACCGCCGAAAAACGGTGATACAACCCTTTTTATATTCTCTGGCAGTAACTCAACTATATGACCCACGGCTAAACTTTTTCCACCCGCATATCTTATGGGGGAAAGAGCAACTCTTTTGTATTTGTTCTGACTGTCCGGATTAGAACTTCTGATACGGTCTAAGAAAGTTTTTTTTCTGAGCGCTAATGTATTGTTCTTATTGCCATTTTCCAAATTTCTTATAATTTTGATTACGATACCCCGGATCTCTAATTCTTTACGATAGATCGGCAATATTTCCTGATTTGCCGGTTGTAATCTAAAGCGTCCACTTTCTCGATAGATTTTTTTTAGGGTCGCCTTATCGTCATCAATAATTGCTACTACAGTTTGACCATCATCGGCGGTTTTTTGCTCACGAATTACCACGGTATCCCCGTCAAATATCCCATCGTTAATCATGCTATTGCCCGACACTCTTAATGCATAGTGCCTGCCAGCAATTGGAATTTCAGTCTGGGGAATAAAGATATTTTCTCCGTGCATCTCAAGCGCTTCAATCGGTTGACCAGCGGCAATTGTCCCGAGGAGGGGGATACGGACCAGTTTAGTCGAGGTTTTGACAATTTGAATTCCTCGCGCGCGGCCGTTAGCTTTTTCCAGATATCCCTTGTCCTGCAGGATCATCAGATGTTCGTGTGCCGTTGACGGCGAAATCCTAAGTCGGCGGGCAATTTCACGTTCGGTCGGAGCGATGCCTTTTTTTGCGATGACTTTATCCACAAGATCTTTCACTTGTTTCTGTCTTGGTGTGAGCATATTATAATTATACAATATATACCCGAGCAGAACCCGAGCAGTTATCCACAGTCAATTATTGAATCAAATTATGAAGAGAGTATTATTGTATGTTAAATTATTAATTAAAATAACTATCGTACGAAAAGGGCTTCAAACAAAACCCTTTCAGTAGGGTAGTGAAAATTAATCTCAATGTACAAAAATATTCATAATTTCGTTCCATTTCAACATGACAATCAAGATTTTAAAAACAAACTAATAGGTTTTGCACGCAACCAAGATAAGATAAAAATTGAAGGTGTTTTTACGGCAACTCTAATCTATACAAACCTCGTTGATTATTTAGCTACGAACCTGTTCGATAATCTAAATAAAATGTTATCAATTTTTACATTTAAAAAATTTGGTGGCGTTTTTCATCTAGATACATCCCAAAAAAGGACCCATTTATCAGTCGGAGAGTTACAGAGAGAATTAAGTTATTTCGAATTTCCAAATCGAAATGATTTTTTGGCATGTTTAGAAGAATTCAGGAGGCTCCGAAATGAAGTTATGCATAATCTCATGGGAGTTGATCCCAACGACACAACAATGAAACTTGATAAGGGTTTAGCGAGGATTGCAGAGATTTCCGAAGATATTCTAGCGAAATATAATGTGATTTGTGCAGGGCTTATAACTATTTGGAATAACGCCAACGCTTAAAGGAGTAATATAATTAATCAAGAAAGGAGGTAAATAATATGCATAGGCAAAATAAACAAGTAATAGAATATATTCTGCTCATTTCAATTATTATATTACCCTTTGTCGCGGGGTATATATTTAATGATTACAAAATACCAGCATTTCTCTTTTTGCTTGGTACTGCTCTGTTTCATGTTGTCAGAGAAAGGATTCAATCGAATATAAGCGGAGAGGGGGTCAGAAAAATTACAGTGGGTAGCAAAGCACCCCCTGGATCCAGCTAAAGGTGATTTATGGCTTAAAACAAAAGACTGACATGGATAGCGAAAATCGTACAGCTTGGATTGAGGGAAAAACAGTGCGATAATTGATTGTCATGGAAAGCACAACAACATTTGTTCGGGATTTAATTAAGGGTCGGATTGCAGAAACGATTTTTGAAATGATGTTTCGGGAAACCGGAAAATTTACCATTCTCCGTTTTGGCTATGAATATACCCAGCCGGAACTCGCCCAGTACAAACATTATTTAAGATTACCGGAAGCCATCGAAAATATAGATAATTCCCCGGACTTTATTTTGTTATCGAATGATAAAACAAAAGTATATTTAGTTGAAGTAAAATACAGATCAAGTTTTGACTCAGACAAGATAAAAGTGATTGCCCAAAGCATTGCTTCAAGATGGCATTCCCCATACTTATTTATCGCTACTCCAAAGGGTTTCTTTTTTGAACCATGCAATACAATCATCAAAAATAATGGAAACATCGGGCAATTATTTGATAATAAAGTGCCAAAAGAAATCCAAGAGAAATACCTAGAACTACTCAATGAATTTGAAAGAAAATAACGCCAACTTGTGATCCGGAAAATCAAAAATAAATATGTGGTTTTGTCCGAGAACGGCGAGCGGAAATTCGAGAGGTATAAATTTGAAAAAGCGATCAAACAGAAGTAAAATTAAGGCGTGGGGAAAATAATAAAAATATCTGAAAAGCTGTATCAATTCAGGGATGAGACGGCCCTGATCATAGTTGCGGCCAAGCAGGAAGGCCGCGTTTTTCGCGCCGGCAACGGCGAACTCGAGCTTCTGGAAAAATTCCGCGTCTCCACACCGCACTTTTCCGACAATGAAGGAATGTCGCAGGAGCGTGGACGTCGGGAAAATATCATTGAGGAAAACATCCATCACGAATACTTTGAGCATTTCCAAAAACTTTTGCGTTCCCTCGCGCCCCGTCTCAAGCCGACCCATATTTATCTCTTCGCTCCGGCTCATGTGGCAGGGGAGCTGGAGAATATCGTGAGACCGATCTTCGGCGCTCTGGCCGTCAGAACCGTCACCGGTATTTTCACCAAAGACACGCCGGTTGAATTCCTTGAACGGCTTCATTGAGCCAGTGATTCATCGGGAACAAAAAATCAGAAAACTATTTCATGATAAGAAAGATAAAAAACAAATACGTCGTCCTGTCGGAGAATTCGGGGCGGAAGTTCGGGAGTTACCGGACTCTAAAGGAAGCCAAAAAGCGCCTCCGCCAAGTTGAGTTCTTCAAGCACCGGAAATTCAAAAAATAGCCGCAGGGCTATTTTTTGATGATTTGACATAATATCTTAAATCAGGTAATTTTAATCAGTTTTTATAACGCAGTTAGGACTGGGTTTTAGGCCCAAAGAAGGAGGTTTATGGGGTGTGTTCCTTGGACAATAAAAGAGGTGAATTTTCTCCGCCGTCTTGTTAATAGCCAGAAATTAAGCTCCGGTAAAATTTATCGCAATTGTTATTTCGTCGGCAGGAGTCTCGCGTCGATAAACAGCCAAATGTCTTGTCTTGGCTTGAGCAGTCTGGCCACGAAAGGGCGAATGAAAAATAGCTGGCGGCTGAGCAAAGAGGAAAAGGAAAAACTCTCTGTTTTTTTAAATGGTGAAGGAAGGCACATGCCGAACAGCGATGTTGCCAAAATTCTCGAGACCAGCGTCCGGAATGTCAGAAGATATCGCCGCCGGTGGAAGTTAAAACTTAACCCCAAAGAATCCTTCTCCTCGAAAATATTCAAGCGAACGCACAAAAGGTCTATCGTGGCATTAAAGAATGGCTACGCCGATTATCGCGAGAGACGCCCAATGAGGCGCCGGGCCGAATTGGTTGAACTATTCCGACAATTGGCCGAATCTCGTTGTAAAATTCCACACCGGAAATGCAAGGATTGCGGCGAGTGGTGGTTTGACTCGGAAATATTTTTTTATCACGCGAGAATCATGGCAAATAACAAACTCCGCTTGTCGAATCATTGCAAGGCCTGCGGATTTCCATGGATAAACAAGAAGAGAGCCAAAGCAAAAAAAGTTGCCGCCTGATATTCTTGACAAAGCTGGGCTCAAAACCCGGTTTTTTAATACGAAAAAACGGGATTGATTTTGGGTCAATCCCGTTGGGGTTGAATGTCCTAGCGGTCTCTTTATTTTTTGAGCCGATATTTATTTGCATCGATATACAACGTAAAACCCCAGGCGTAGCGGCGCGTGCTCAAGTCGACAATAACATCCTGCATTCCCGGCTCCATTGTCAATCTGGGGCGCGAAGTGCTGGCAAAAACCAAGATACCGAATAAAGGCTCTCCGATCTTGACGCCAACATACGGCTGGGAAAAACTCATCGTGGCCAGCGGAAATGTTTTGTAGGGTTGTATTGCCGCCCACCGGTCGTAGCCGTTTTCAATCCGCAGTTTGGTTTTGTCGTTGGTGTAACCGCCGAGAATAGCGAAATACTTTTGGATGCGAAGTTCCAATTCACCGGCCGGCCGCACGGACCAAAAGGAACTATTTTGAATAGAGTAATACACCAAGCTCATGCCAACACCGGCTTCGGGCGTTCCATATTGGTTCACCTCGCGCGAACTGCCATCGTTGCCGTTGCCAGTTTCCATTTTATCGCGAAAAACAAAATGAATGTTTAGCCCGCCGCGAATCACCAGTCGGCTGAATAGGGTATATTGAGGCATGAGAGCAAAACCAAGACTCGCAACCTGGCGAATATTGATGGGAGAATCGGAAACGATCCTAGGCGTGCCCGGAGGCATGATCCAGCCGTCATCCGGATGGGACGGAATCGTTCTTGCTTGCAAAGGAAAATTGGAAAATATCCCCAGCCGCTGGCCGGAAGTGAACAGCATGGGCCTCACCTCCAAGCCGAAACCAAATGGTTTGTCGTAATCATGCTTGTCAGTTTCATCCTGGTCCGGATCCTGGGCGTCTTGTTTCGGTTTGTCCGGTTGCGCTTGCTGACCCTTACTTTCTGGCTGTCGGGTTTGGGTTGTTTGGGTTTGGGCGAAACAATACCCGGAAAACAACAGAAAAACGGCGACTATCTTCGAAATCATGGTGAACCTCTCTTTCCATTCGTTCCTGATTTTCAAGGAACTCGCTAGCGCTAAAATACCGCGCAACCGGCAGATAGTCAATGCCGGTTAATTGTTCCCGTGGCCTGATGATTTTGGCAGCCGGATATGTTAAAATATATTCAGTCAACAAACTTATGAAAAGAACTATCTACGTTTTCTTGGTGATGGTTTTGGGGCTGATTTTGAGTTTTATCGCTCACGCGCTGATCGAGACGGCGCATATCAATTCTGCCATCGCCGGAGGGATCGTTTTGGTCAATCAGGGAATTTTCGGCAGTTATTGCGTCTTGCCGGTTTGGCTCCAGATTTTGTTGCCTCTCGCCGGAATCATCGGCGGATTTTTCATGGGCAAAACCTGGTGGCGAATGGTCTACATCCAAAAACGCCATTTCTGGCGCCGGAAAAATCTGAAAACCCATTTTTGATGTCAACCTTCGCCATTGTTTCGCTTGGCGGCAACATTGTATAATAGGTTAGCGAGCTATTTTTTTATGCCTGATATTCCACCTCCAACTCCGCCCATTGCCCCGACTCCGTCGGTTTTAGAACCGAAAATCTCGGAACCCAAGATACCCCATTCACCCAAAGTCACTCTGTTGACGATTCTTGTTGTAATTTTAACCGCGCTTGTTAGTGGTGGTGCCGTTTATTTGTGGGAGCAAAAACAGATCGCCGGGTTGCAGGAAAACAATCAAATTTCGCAGGATAATACCTTGCAGAATCACCCTAATCTTAGCCAAAACAATTCCCAAAATACAGAAAGATATTCTGACGTCGGCGTTCCTCTCGCGGGGACATTCTCATATCCGTACCAAGTCCAATGGATGAACACAACCGCTTCCTTTGCTTTGACCGGCGTTACCCTTGGGGACATAAAAATTTCAGGCGATTACGGATATTATGATACCTCGGGTGTTATAAAAAATGGCAGTGTCATCCATGCCCTGGTCCTTATTTTCAAGATTGGCACAGGAAATTCTAATCTGTGTGTTGATTCGCCAATGAGATATATCGACTCGAATGGAAATCCATTCCCGCCGATAACGGGCCAATATATGTCTGGTGCCGGCGACTGTTCCGCGAACACGACTTATACGAACCAAAAAGTAATTTTTGAAGTTCCAA
This sequence comes from Minisyncoccia bacterium, assembly GCA_050015375.1. Lineage (GTDB taxonomy): Bacteria > Patescibacteriota > Minisyncoccia > 2-02-FULL-40-12 > IGHO2-01-FULL-4-A > JBEKBN01. The sequence goes on from JBEKBN010000001.1 coordinate 66,209, forward strand.
GCGATGAGAAGACATTCAAAATTACCACTGGCGCGTCGCCAAGTTATTTCTTCACCGTCAATTTCAAAGATGATGGAAGCGTCGAGTTAACAAATGTGAAATTACCGAGCATTTAGTTGACGCCTTTGAAATTATTCTAAGCTAACCCGATCGAGCAATCGGCCTTTTTTATTTGCAGGGAGCGTGGAGAGTTTTACTAGGAAATGCCGCCAAGGCATCGTTTAGATTTGAATATGACAAAGGATTGACCAAAGATTTCCAATTGTTGTCGGTATCGCAATAAATGTATTTTGAACGGGGATAGGCCAACTGACTAGTGTAGTAAATATGGCTACCGGGCGCAGGTGTCAAAGTCAGCGTTGGCGTTGGCGAGAACGTGGCCAGAGGGATTGCTGTCGGGGCTGGGGTGGCCGTGGTCGGGACGGGAGCGGCGGAGACGAGCATAGAGGTGATTGGCGTCGTCGTCGTCTCATCAGCGCCGGCGATAGAAGACGGAATCGGCGTCGGGGAGATGGTGGAAACGGGGGAAGCGGGCGCGGCGGTAGCCGCGCCCGCGGTATTTTTCCTGACCGTTTTTGGCGTGGCAGTCGGCGAGAGTTGTATTTCTTGCGTTTTCTGCGCCGAAGCCAATATCGCCGCCATTTCATCAGCCGGATTTTTCGGCGAACCTAATTTATCTACGGCGAGTATCGCGCCCAGAGTGACGGCGAAACTGATTGCGGCAACGAGTAATCTCATATGAACGATTCCTGTGTTTCTTTCCCTTTCAATCCCAGATGTTTAATAGCCAGATCGGTTATCATCCTTCCTCGTGATGTCCGGGCAATGAAACCCAATCGCATCAGATACGGTTCGTAGACATCCTCGATCGTGTCTTCTTCTTCGGCAATGGCGGCGGCAATAGATTTGAGCCCCACCGGTCCGCCTTTGAAATTTTTGGAAATAACAGTCAAAATTTTTCGGTCGGTGTCTTCAAGACCTATATTGTCAATGCCAAGAAGCGTCAATGCCTCGGTGGCCAAAGCCGGCGTCAGGATGTCGGAGTTCTTGACTTGAGCGTAATCGCGGACCCGTTTCAATAAACGATTGGCGATCCTGGGCGTGAAGCGTGAAGAAGCGGCGATCTTGGCGAGAGCGTCAGGCGCGGCTTTGATCTTCAAAAGTTTTGCCGAACGGGTCAGGATTTTCTCGATCTCATGCTGATTATAGAAATCCAGTTTGTAATGAACGCCAAAACGGGAACGAAAAGGGTTGGATAGTAGTGAAATTCTGGTGGTGGCGGCGATGAGCGTGAACCGCGGCAAGCTGACCTGAAGAGTTTTAGCCGAAGCGCCCTTGCCGATGATGATGTCGAGATTGTAATTTTCCATTGCCGGATAAAGCGTCTCTTCGACGGTTTTGTTCAAGCGATGGACTTCGTCAATGAAAAGAAAATCGCCGTCGGAAAGCCCGGTCAAGATCGAGCCAATGTCGCCGGCTTTCTCCAGCGCCGCGCCCGATGTGATGCGAATGCCGGCGCCAAATTCCTTGGCGATGATATAGGCGAGGGTGGTTTTGCCAAGACCCGATGGGCCGTGGATGAGAATATGTTCGAGGGGTTCTTTTCTTTTTTTGGCGGCGGCGACAAGAATTGCCAGATTTTCTTTGACATTCTCCTGGCCGATATATTCGCCGAAAGTTGACGGTCGCAAAGCCAGATCGAGGTTCTTTTCGTCATTCTCCGCAATTTCGGGCACCTTATTAAGATTATTTTTCGTCATATATGTTGAGGCTTGCCCCTCACCCAGAAAGCATTAGTTCTGTACTTCGCAAGTCCTATTAGACCAGCCCCATTTACATAATCGGATGCTATGCGAATGGCTTTTTCAATCAGCAGAACCAATGTGGCTTGCAGATGCTTTCTGGGTGAGGGGTTGACACGCCACCCATATTAAGCTAAAATTAGGTAGACAAGTTAATTCCCAATAAGGGATTTTTAATTTACGCGAAGCTACCCAAAACCCTTGTAATCTGCAGGCAACTGAGGTCTTTTGATTCAACACCAAGCGGTCTCAATCGGAGTTTTTTCGCAGATGGGCAATCTGGTTCCGACTGGATTAAACCTCGGTATTACTCTGCCCCGGGCTTCCTAGAAGTTCGGGAATTGCCTGCAGATTAGAAGGGTTTTCCCTTGCCAAAAAACTCACTGGCCAATAACCCTCATCACTTCCTCGATAGTGGTTTTGCCTTCGATAGCTTTGAGCAATCCGTCCTGAAGCAAAGTAATCATACCCTTAGCCACAGCCATTTCTCTAACATCGGAAATTGCCGGTGATCTCTGGATCAATTTCTCCAATTCTGGATCAATTTCAAATAATTCATAAACCCCGACCCGGCCGGAATAGCCGGTGGAATTGCAAGCCGCGCATTTGTCCGGATAAACGACCTCCGACTTCTCGTTGAAATTTTTCAAACGTTCATTGCCGTTTTTGGCGAACGCTTTTTTGATGATCTCAAAATCCTCTGGTTTTATTTTTTGTTTTTTGCCGCATTTTGGGCAAGGCCGGCGGACAAGACGCTGGGCCATGACGGCATTGATGGCCGGAGCGATGGTGATGGGCTTGACCCCAAAGTCAATCAAGCGGGGGATAGCGCCGGCGGCGTCGTTGGTGTGAAGGGTCGAGAAAACCAAATGCCCGGTCAACGCCGCTTGCATGGCGATCTCGGCGGTCTCGACATCGCGGATCTCACCGACGAGAATGACGTCCGGGTCTTGGCGGACGATGGAACGGAGGCCGCTGGCGAAAGTATAACCGGCATCGGGTTCGACTTGGGTTTGGGCGATGCCTTCGATGTGATATTCAACCGGATCTTCAATGGTGATTATCTTGATGTCGGGATTGTTGATGTGTTTGATGAAAGCGTAAAGTGTCGTCGTCTTGCCTGAACCGGTCGGTCCGGTGGTCAGGATCGCGCCGGTGGTTTTGTCGAGTAATTTTCTGATGATTTCCAAGGTGTCAGGACGCATGCCGAGATCTTCAAGTTTTTGTTTGATGGTCAACGGGTCGAGAATACGCATGACGATATCCTCGCCGTAACTTCCCGGCAGGATCGAAACCCGGACCTCGATGTCGTTGTCTTTTTCTCTGATTGTGAATCGGCCATCCTGAGGTGACTCGTGAATGTTTATTTTGAGACCCGACATCAATTTTATTCTTGAAAGCAATTGGCCGTAACCGTCGGGCGAAAAATTGACGACATCGTTCAAAACGCCGTCCAGCCGGTAGCGGAGGCGGATGGTTTTTTCCTCGGGTTCGAAATGAATATCGGAAGCCCCGATCTTCAAAGCGCCGGCGATGAGAATGTTGAGAACCTTGGTCACCGGCATGCTGGTCAGTTTGTCCTTGAGGTCGCTGATATTTTTGATCTCTTTTTCAATGCCCAAAATCCCGGTGTCTCCGATAGAAATGATATTGAGAGATTCTTGTGCCCCTCTCAAGGTGTAACGCTTCCAAGCCAAAGCCAAGCTGGTCTCAGAGACAACGGCCAGATCACAAATAAAACCGGCTGCCGCCAGTTTTGAGAGGGCTTCTTTGGTTTTGGGATTTTCCGGGTCAAGAACCGCCACTTTGAGCTTGCGGCCGGTCTTAGTGATGACGGCGAGTTGGCCGGCGTGGGCGTCGCTTTCGTCCAAAACCGACAAAGCGTCTGAATCAATAGGGAAGGCCTTCAAATTGAGATAGGGAAGGCCGGTTTTTTTGGATAATTCCTTTGATTCGTCCTCAAATTGCTGGAGTTTCATCGCCTCCATCTTCTCATTGAGCTTTTTTTCGAGGTCGGAACTTGAATTGTTCGTGGTCTGTGGTGGCATGTACTAATTTTAACACTCAAAAGGTCTAATTTCTAAAAACTTATTCACCCCGGTTAGAAGTCGGAAGTTTTTGACTTCCGCCGGCTCGCGTTAGCGAGCCGGACTTCTAACGGGGTTCACCTTATTGACTTCGGTTTAGCAGTAATCACCCGCCCCGTCCAGAAAATTATCCACAGTCGGGATTGGCCTCCGACGAATTCGCATCCCCTCAGCCTTTTCTCGAGACGCTTCGACTCTATGCGCCCAGCGGGCGCCTCATTGTCCTCCGCGTTTACGCTCCGGACAATCAAGGACGTCTCTCGCTTATCGTCGAATCCGTCCTCGTCCCTCCGCAGGCCTGCGGAGGGACACCTTGCTCGGACGTGAAAAACTTTGATTACAAGGATTTTTCACTGCGTCTTCGACGGTACTCGAGAAAAGGCCAAAGGGACGCCGATTTACATTCGGAGCCAAGCCCGACTTCTTCATGGAGGTTATTGGTTCTTTCAAAATTGGCTTGAGAGATATAGAATCGAAACATAGTATGAGTATCCCAAAAAAATCGGCAATTGTTATAGTGGTGGTTTTGGCAGTTGGCGTTGGTTTGTGGGCGAGAAGGGCCAATGAAAACGAAATTGCTGCAAAATTGGCGAGTGAGGAAACAGCGAATATCATTGCCACTCAAAACACGCCGGAGATTACACCGGAAGGAACATTGGCAAAAGTAATTCGGGTCATTGATGGCGATACGATCGTCATCGAAGGCGGGGAGCGCGTCAGATATATCGGCATGGACGCGCCCGAAACCGTTGACCCGAAAAAACCGGTTCAATGTTTCGGCCCGGAAGCTTCAGCTGAAAACAAATTGCTGGTCGAAGGCAAAACCGTCCGTCTGGAAAAAGATGTTTCTGACAAAGATATATATGGCCGCCTCTTGCGATATGTTTGGTTGGACGGTACCAACATTGACCTTGAATTGGTGCAACTTGGTTTTGCCTTCTCCGACCCTTTTCCACCAAACACAAAATACAAAAATCAAATTCTTCAAGCCGAACAATCCGCCCGCTCCGCTCATCTTGGTCTCTGGTCCGCCTGCCCGCCAAGGGATTAACTAGTGATACGGGTCATTTCCGCCATCTGATCAACTAAATGATATCAGCCAGATTGATTTTTACCCCAAAAAGTGAAATGATTTGGTTGATGAGTCCACGGATAAACCCGAAACTATTTGTATATGAATCTGCAGGAATTGAAACAATTGAAATTTAAGAATTTGGGAATTAGCCGAGAAAAATTCGGAAAAATTTATAGTTTCGTTGATTTTGGGAATGTTAATTATTGGTTTCATAGAGACAAAATTGGTCCCGATGCCGCGCCGCTTACCAATAATCAGCGGTTAATTGTCGATTTGGAAAAACTTTCCGAATTCTTATCGTTTTTTTCGGAGCAAAAGCGTTTTTATTACGGCTGGCACAGACGGCTTTCGCGATCACAACACATAATTATTAAAGCCGAAAAAGTTGGTTTTATTAAAATTACCAAGCCCATCCAATATATCAAACATTATATTTATGAGGAGAATGAATTTAACGGTGAAAAATCACGAATTCTGAAAGATACTCTCGGCGCAGAATATATTGAAATTCCAAAAAGCAATTTCGATGTTGAAATTACGCTAGACGCACTCCGACTGAAGAATGAATATGATACCCTCTGCCTTTTTTCTGGCGATAGCGATTTTGTCAGGTTAGTCCAATTTTTGGTAAAGGAAGAGAAACAAGTTATTATTGTAGCTTCGGGCCAGGTCTACTATGCGTTAAAAAAGTCGGCCAGCTTGTATATAAACGCGCAACAGATTAAATCGTTTATTGTTTCAACAAAAGAAATCACGCCCCATAAGGGGCGCGATTTGGATATCTGATCCGCATCCGCGGACAGGGTAGTTTTCACTACAAACCCATTCTACCACAGCGTTTGTGAAGAAAGCAAGAATTGTCCACAAGTCACAAGAATGAGTATCCTTGAAACTATTAGCTAATCAGCGTAAAAATTAAAACATGAATAACCCAACACCTTTTCAGCTAGAGTACCCATTAAGTCAAAGAAGAAAGTTTTGGAAAAAGCTCATTTCACGAACCATGTTTTTTATTGCCTTGTTTATTTTTATGGTGATTTTTTTGGGAGTTTTTGTAGCGATTGAAAGCAATTACGGAGGCCTCCTCGTGATAATTCCGATTTATCTGGTCGGAGTTTTAATTTTTGTCTTTCTCCCTTATTCAATTTATCTCGGGGCATACATAAAAAGATATTACTATGATGTTGGCGATAATTTTATCAGTATTCAAAAAGGGGTTTTTGGTCCGACAGAAATTCATGTACAATATCCTAAAATTCAAGATGTCTATGTTGATCAGGATATTTTTGATAGGATTTTTAGGATTTACGATGTCCATATTGCTAGCGCAACGGCAACATCAGGAATAGAAGCCCACATTGATGGAGTGAATGCCGAAACCGCTGAAGTTTTGAAAAATATGATTCTTGGCAGGATTCAGGGATTTTCCGAACAGAGTGGAAATAGCCAACCGACCCAATCACAAGCGTCAGAACCTCGGGTCTTCACATTTGATAATAAAATATCCTCGGAAACTTACCCAATAAGCTCAGGTTGGTTGGTTTCTAAAATACCTGGAATTATCCTTGTTTCTGCCGTATATACTTATATTCTTTTTATTTTTTTAAATGCGTTTAAATTTAATTCCTTAGCCCTAGTTATTTTTGTTTTCTTGGTTTGTTTTGCTTTCAATTTTTTTTGGAAGTTAATTTGGAAATCGAAATATTATTTTGAATTTATGCCGGAATATATTTTGCAAAGAACTGGCATTATATCTAGACAGGAAAAACATCTACCCTATAGATCAATCCAAAATGTTACCATAAACCAAAGCTGGCTGGATAGGCTGTTAAATATCAGCAACATCAATATTGAAAATGCGGCTCAAATCACAGTCGGTTCCGGAAGAAACAGAAGAGTCATGAATGAGGGAGTGGTCGTTCCCGGATTATCAAATGATTTGGCCCAGTCTTTGTTGAGGGTAGCGAACGATGTTTCTTTGTCCAAATCAAATCCGTCTCAGATGGGGCTATAACTGAAGATCTGTTGACTTAATTTTTCGCTTTTGCTATACTTGAATTTCAAGGTTGAATGCTTTTATGTCCGCTAGATAAGCGGGCATTTCTGTAATATAACAAATGTCCGAGCGCAGGCGAACGAAGTGAGCCGAGCACGGAAACAGTTGTTAACCCAGCACATAAAGCGTTATGTGCTGGGTGTAAGAATTGTTTCCGCTCGCTTCGCACTTCGTGCTTGCTCGCGGACAATTCTAACATGTTAGATACCAAACAATTCATTTCATCCATAAAACAGATCGCCGAGGAAAAAGGAATTCCCCAGGACAAGGTCGTCGAAACGATCGAGGCGGCCATTGCCGCGGCCTACAAAAAGGACTACGGCGAAAAAGGCCAGATCATCCGGGCCAAACTGGATGTCGAGACCGGCGATATCAAGATAAGCCAGGTCAAGTTCGTCGTCGAAGGCGTTGACGATGAGGGTTTTGTCATTGGCGAATTGCCCGAACATCATCGGATAGAAGATCGGGAAGAGCGGATCGAACAGGCCAGAAATCAACTTGAGAATTTGCCGGCCGACCAAATCCCGCCCGTTGAAGGCACGCCCGAGGAAGAAATAAAAGTTAAATTCAATCCCGAGAAATATCTGACCCTTGTCGATGCCAAAAAAATCAATAAAAAATCAAAACTCGGCGACGAGATAATAACTCCTCTTGAAACCAAAACCGACTTTGGCCGGATCGCCGCCCAGACCGCCAAGCAAGTTATCATCCAGCGCTTGCGGGAAATTGAAAGGGAAGTCGTCTTTGAGGAATTCAAGAAAAAAGAAGGCGATGTCGTCTCGGGCGTCGTCCAAAGAAGCGAACGGCGAATGGTATATATCGACCTTGGCCGGACCAATGGCATCCTTTTACCGACCGAGCAAATTCCGCAGGACAATTATCGCATTGGCCAGCGACTCCGGCTCTTGGTTTTAAGAGTTGAGGAAACCAGCAAAGGACCGGCGGTAATTTTGAGCCGTTCCCATCCCCGATTGGTTTTGAAATTATTTGAATTTGAAGTGCCGGAGATCGAAGCCGGCAGTGTGGTCATCAAAGCCATTGCCCGCGAAGCCGGTTCCCGCTCAAAGATCGCCGTGGCTTCCACCGATGAAGGCGTTGACCCGATAGGTTCCTTGGTTGGCCAAAAGGGCGTCAGGGTCCAGACGGTCATCAATGAATTGGCCGGCGAGAAAATCGACATCATTGAATGGAACGACGACCCGGTCAAATTCATCGCCCACGCTTTGTCGCCGGCGAAAATTTTGGATATTAAAATTATTGACGAAAAAAGACGCCATGTCTTGGCTGAGGTCGCCGACGACCAGTTCTCGTTGGCTATCGGCAAAAAGGGCCAGAACGTCCGGCTGGCGGCAAAACTCACCGGCTGGAAAATCGATGTCCGGGCACCCCAGCAAAAAATATCATCCGAGGAAGTGATGGTTGACGAAGAAAATCCGGCGATCGTGCCGGCGGAAGAAATACCGGCGGTAAAATAAAATTTTCCCAATTCGTATATTCGTAAAAATTCGTAATTTCGTAGTAATATGGAATCAACAACAAAAAAACTTCCCGACTCAAAAGTAAAATTGAGCGTCCGTCTGGACAAAGCCGAACTTCTTGAATTTGTCGAAGAAGCCGAGAAAATACTTGCCAGCGAGACCCACCTCGAAGGTTTCCGGCCTGGCAAAGCGCCGAAGGAAATTGTCCGCAAACGGATCGGTGAGGACAAGATCAAAGAGGAAGCATTGTCCATCGCGATCCGCTCCAGTTTCGCCGAAGCGATCAAAAAAGAAAAATTGGATGTCATTGACCAGGCCGATTTCAAGATCGGCAAAAACACGCCCGATTGCCTGGAATATGAGATGGTCCTTTCGGTTTTTCCGGCCGTGGTTTTGGGCAAATATACCGGTTTGAACATCAAAGAAAACAAAATTGCCGTGACCGAAGACGAAATTAAAAAGACTCTTGATGAATTGGTTAAAATGCAGGCCACCGCCAAAACCACCGACCGGCCGGCGAAAGCCGGCAACCGAGTAGAGGTCAATTTTGAAATATTTTCCGAAGGCAAATTAATAGACGGCGGTAAAAGCGAGAACCACCCGCTGGTCATCGGCGAGAAAAAATTCATTCCGGGTTTTGAGGAACAAATTGTCGGCATGCAAACCGGCGAGAAAAAATCGTTTGCCATTCAAGTGCCCGCCGATTATGTCCAAAAAGAGATTGCCGGCAAGGAGATCAAAATAGATCTGGAATTGGTGAAAGTCGAGGAATTGCTGGTGCCGGTTTTGGACGATGGTTTTGCCAAAAGCCTGGGCAAATTCGCCGATCTCACCGCGCTCAAAGAAAATTTGAAAAAAAGTTTGGAAGCCGAAAAAGAGGCCAAAGAAAAAGACCGCGTTCGGTTGGCGATATTGTCGGAGATCGTCGGCAAAAGCCAAATGGAATTGCCGGCGACTTTGGTGGAAGAACGCCTCGATTCAATGATCCGCGACTTTGATGAGGACTTGCATCAAAAAGGGATGGAGCTTGGTTTGTATCTGGCTCATTTGAAAAAGACCCAGGACGATCTGCGAAACGACTGGCGGCAAAAAGCCGAACAGCAGGTCAAGATGAGTATGGTCGCTCGGACCATCGCCCGCCAAGAAAAAATAGAAGTCAACGACGAAGATATTGAAAAAGAATTCGCCACCCTTTCCGACTATTACACCCGCCAAGGAATGCTCGAAGACCTCAAACAATCGGATCCGCTGGCGATAAGATCGCGGATAAAAGATGTTCTCCTGAACGAAAAAGTTTTTGACTTTCTGGAGAAGAACAATGTTCAAACTTAAACCCCTCGCGAACGAGGGGTTTAAGCTGACCAACCAACCGGTTACCTGCCGAGGCAGTTTTTCTCTTGCAAAAGAAGCGAAGCCGTTCTAAAATTAGAGTGACTTCGACGGCATCCCGCTAAAAGCGGGATGCAGGGTATTCGCAAGACCACGGCTGGTCAGTGTCTGGCATAAGTATAGCAGGTATAAAGTCGTTTGTCAAGCCCGTTAGAGTTGGCTCAACTTTCATGTTTTCATCCAACAAATACTCATTTTTTTTCTTGCGTTTGGGATTGGCGGCAGTTTTTCTGTGGTTTGGCGTAGACAAGCTCGTCAATCCCAACTACTGGCTGGCCACTTGGTGGCCGGGTCAACTTTCGAGTATTGTCAGTCATTTTAGTTTGTCAGAAACGCAAATGATCTACGCTCTGGGCGTTTTTGAGATCTTAACCGGTTTGAGCTTGCTCACGAATGTCTTCGCCAAATTCTTTTCAACCCTTGCAATAATTTATCTGGTTGCTATTCTGATCGTAAATGGCTGGACCGAAATTACCGTCAGGGATTTCGGCCTGATGGGAGGATTTCTGGCGATAATTTTCTGGCCCAAATTTCGAAGCCGTTTTTAACCTTATGGATACTGATAATTTAGAAAATCAAAATCCGGAACCTAACGCGGTTTTTCGGGAAGAGCAAAAACCTGAACCGAAAAAAGATAAACCGGTCTATTTGCAACTGGCATTGCCGGTGGCGATAGTTCTGGCGGCGGTTTTGATTTCCGGAACTATTTTATACACTCACGAGCAAAGCACTCCCGGTAATAACAATGGCACCGCCGCCATCGGGAACAAAGCCGATCAGATCGTTCAAGCCAAGATCACCAGCTCCGATCATATTATTGGCAATGCGAACGCTAAAGTGACCATCGTTGAATTTGCCGATTTTCGTTGTCCGTTTTGCGAGAGATTTTACTCCCAAACCAAGGACCAGATAATCCAGAGCTATGTTAACACCGGCAAGGCCAAATTCGTTTTCAAAAATTATGCCTTCCTCGGCCAAGAGTCCGTCTGGGCGGCGGAAGCGGCTGAATGCGCCGGAGAGCAGAATAAATATTGGGAAATGTTCAACTGGCTTTTCACCAATCAAGCGCCCGAAACCAATTTAACTTTCTACTCGAAAGTAAATCTCATCAAAGATGCCGGCAAGGTCAGCGTGGACACGACCCAATTCGCCAGCTGTCTTAACACCGACAAAACGGCCAGTGTTGTCTCCAGCGATTTGTCAGCAGGTCAATCGGTCGGCGTTTCCGGCACGCCGTCGTTTTTGGTCTTCAGCAACAAAGATGCCAGTTTTGACGTCAGCATCATCAAGGCCCAAGAGCTCCAGAACGTTAACATCATCAACCTCCCTAACGGCAATTCCTTCATCATCGGCGCCCAGCCATTCTCGGTTTTCCAGACGGCGATAGAAACGGCACTAAAGAAATAGGTTTTTACTCTTAAAATAAAAAAGCACGCGTATGCCTAACTAGCATATAGCGTGCTTGTGAATATTATTTATCAACCGGCGAATGGTTTGCAAACCGCCCGCTTAAGGTCGTGATAATACAGATGAACTCTGGCCCTAAACGGCGCAGTCTTCTTAGGCTCCGCCAGCGGCACATTCTCGCAAAGCAGGATTCTCATGTCGGCATACTGCCGGTCAAGTTGGGCCGTCTTCTTTTCGGCGAGCATCTTTTGCCGGGCCAGTTGAACCGCTTTTTTGTCTGCTACTGCTTTTCGGGCTTCTTCGGACAAAATCGGAACTGCACGAGGTTTCGTTATCTCCATCCGCTTCCAGAATTTGATGATATTCCGTATTAACCAACGGATAGCGACAACGATAGCTCCGACAAAAACCGCCAGCGCCAAGCCGTAAATGGAGATGAGAATAAAGAGTGGTCCCATTTCACGAGGCGCTTCCTTGAAGTTGTTGGAAAAAAGGTCGCGAAAGCAGTCATTGAAGGGATGGAACAGGGGTTGAAAACGAAGCACTGGCCGCCATCTCTTGGGTGGCAGGAAAAAGTGTTCGGCGCTCCCGACATCGATGGCGTTAAACCAGAAGCCAGTTGCCAAAAGAACCAATACCGTCAACCAGCGCCAGAAAATCTTCCAGATGATCCACAAAAGCACAAGGGGCGGTTGAACAGTGTAGGCCGGGAAAATGCGCCGTCTCCGAAATTGGCATTGGTCTTTCGGTTTGGATTCAAACCAGAAATTAACCCACCTCCATTCCCAGCGCGGAGGCCGCTTGGCGAATAACGCGTCCGGAACCTCAACGGTCAGTTCGGCCTTCCCGAAATACGGCAACATCGGATCAAAAACCTTCACTCCGGTCGTCCGGTCGAACAGATCGGTTGGATACCGGTCGTCTCTGCGGCGAATGTACCTTGCCCACGGATCAGCCCCGCCGTCGTTCCAAACAATTGAAGCATAGATTTTATTTGTTCCCGGTTCGCGGAGTTGGATAAATTCCTCCATCTGCTCGAAGGGCACTAAGAAACGGCGCTCTTCAAACCAAGAAGAGATGACCACAAGCAGAACAAACACTCTCTGTGCTTTTTGGCTCTTAAGTAAATCAAGGTCCGCACGGTCAATACACCAGCGCACAACAATGGTGGCATCTTGTATCTTGTTGTCGGTCATGAGCTTAAGCATAGATCTCCTTTCTGCGGTTTTGCCCGCTTTTCTAAAGTTTTAAGGTACTAAACCAAGTATTTCTATTCTATATCAAACGGGACATATTGTCAAGAATGGCAATACTTGCTGAGTAAAACCAAAACGAGGCGGCGCCTCGTTAGGATATAATATTTGTCCGCCCGGAAGGACTTGAACCTTCAACATTCTCCTTAAGAGGGAGCTACTCTGCCAATTGAGTTACGGGCGGATTGTGCTTTTCATCTTATCAAAAATTTCTAAAAAATCAAAGTCCGCTGGATTTCTGTTTTTTGATTTCAACAACGATGCCCGCGGAAGTGGTCTGGAGATAATTGCGGAAGGGAACGTAGAGTGAATCCAGAATTTGTTGTTTCCCCGGATCGGTCATGAGCTGGGGTTTGTAATTGATTGATTGGATAGGCAAAGCAGAAAATGTCAGGCCATTGGGAGTGAAATCGCCGGCGATGAGAAGCCCTTCCCGGGTTTCTTTTGAAAATGTCTGGTCAAAAAGAAAATTGCCAAGAGAATAAATTATCGGCGCGCCGTGATAAAGTTCGGCATCTTCAATGACATGAGGATGACTGCCGATGACAATGTCGGCGCCAGCGTCAATCCAAACATGAGCGGCTTGGGCTTGGGCTGTCGTGTGGCCGGCTTTATATTCAACGCCCCAGTGAGGCATAACCAGAACCCGCATGGATGGGTCTTGTTTTGCTTTCTCGATTATCGGGACGAGCGCTTCGGCAATTTGGCCGGGTGCTAGCATATTCACGCCGATAACTGTTAGCGATAATCCTAAGCCATGAAAAACGGCAATGCGGGAAATATCATTGCCGGCAGGTCCGCCAAATGTTTGGATGCCGGCAGAAGCTAAAACGGAACGGGTCGTGGCGATGCCTTCAGCTCCGGCGTTGTCGCTGTGATTATTAGCTTGGCTTACGCCATTGATGTGTAAATATGAAAGTGTGTTTGCAACGGCCGGCGGAAATCGAAATATCATAGTCGTCCGCGCGGAAACATTGTCCGGAATTGGTTTGTCGGTAATCGCTCCTTCCAGGTTAATGATCGCCGCGTCGTAACCCGAAAAGACCTGACTACCTAGATTCGAAAAAGCGTCATTGAAATCATTCCCGAAAGTGTGGTTTATCATCCGAGCGAACATGACATCGCCGCCGATAATGAAGCTGACGCTTGGTTCAGGGGTTGCCGTGGGAAGGGGAATAGCCGGACGGTGATCGGAAAGATCTATGGCGATGGTCGAAGTGTTTTGATAATGATGGTTTATGAAATAAATGGCAAAAACAAAACAACATCCCAATAAAATCCCGACCAAACCACAAGCCACCATCTTTCGCGTGATGAGAAGCTTCATCTTTGCGCCCCCGCGAGGATTTGAACCCCGATCACTGGTTCCGAAGACCAGTACTCTATCCGTTGAGCTACAGGGGCCTCACACCTACTCACCTTCTGCAACACAATTCTTTATTCTTCGTTTGAGTTGCAAATAGGCGTTACCTCTCAATTTTATACTAAACTCCCTGTGTTTGGCATCATCCTTTGAAAGATACGCTTCGTAATAAACCAAGACGAACGGTCTTCTTGTTCTTGTCGCTTCAACTAGCCCAGAATTGTGTTGCGTCAACCTTTTCCTTAGGTCGCTTGTATAACCAAAATATAGCTCATCATCCCGTTTGCTCCTTAGAACGTATAAATAGTACATAGAAAAAGGTGAGTAGGTGTGAGGCCGGGGGCCTCCAAACTTGACTGTTTTCCTTTTTCATTTTAACAAAAAACTTGCCTCGCGACAAGTTTTTTGTGCCTCACCCCCACACTCTTGCATGAGTGTGGGGGTAAACTTACGAACCGACAATTTGGATCTCAAGAGTGTGGCTGCCGAATTCAAGAGCGCTTTCGCGATCAGGGAACCAAATATCGATTTTTTGATTGTACCTTTTGTTCATTCTGTCCTCGACAGTGAAAACCTTATCGCCGAAGTATTCGGGGATTTTGATTTTCGTTCCGAAGGGAAGGAAGTTAGCCGCGACCATACCGTCATAGACGTGAGCGCCGTCAGCGGCGATGAAAGGCGAAGCATCGGTCTGGTCGGGAGTCGAAGAATATCCCGTAACCGGAACTGTTAGCTCCTCCAAGATCGAATAAGAAGTTTTTTTCGTAGCGACAGGTTTAGCGTTTTTCACCGGGCTGTTCGTGGCCAAGAGGAAATTATCGCTGACAATGACCGAACCGGTTTGGGTGTCGGTCTGGGATTGAGCGACAACCGAATTGTTGGCGCCGATAAAAGCGACGCTGGAATCAGACTGGTTGCCGTTGCTGCCAAGTAAATTCATGGCATTGGCGCTTGAAGCTGCTAATGAAAGCAAGGTGAAGGCCAAAAGACCGGCCGAGATCGCTTTATTGAATTTAATGTTGATTTTCATCATGTTTGTATTTATCCCGTTAGAGGTAATCAACCCTCGGGTTGATGCCGATTCGGATGTCCGAATCGGACCTCTAATGGGAATAAAAAACGGCCTATTAAGCCACTTTTTATGATAAAAGCCCTATTTGGGCTTCATGCTTCTAATACTATCACAGACCGTAATATTTGTCAACCCATGTTCGGGATTCTGTCAACCCCGTTAGAAACAGCCCGCCCCAGGGCCTTTTGGGCGCGCTCACGTGCGGGCGTGGTTTCTAACGGGATCAAGTAAGGGATTGCACGAAAAAACCGCCTCCAAAAAGGCGGTTTTTTCGCACAGACATAATTAATTTAAAGCCGGATTCCAGTTCCGCCAATATTAATTCCCATTCCGCTTGTCGGCGGAGCTATTTCTTGAAAGGGCACCCCAAGAAAACCCGCGATTTGGTTAGCAATGGAGATGCTTTTGTCTTGACGAGTATTGATAAGCGGCGAGCCAAATGAAGCGATCGAGCCAATGCTTGCGCTCATATCTGGACGCATTCTACCCAAAGGCAACGCTGAACTATTTTTGAAAACTAGCACCGTTTGAATCATAAGCCGCGGCATTCTCGCATGAGTGGCCGACCGGCCGACTCCCGCACTTTCCCTCACTAACTCCCACTCTTTTCTGCTTTCTACGTGAACTACATCGCCGATCTCATAAGTGAAGGTTTTGCCTCCAAAGATTCGCTTTTTTTGGTAAATAATTTTGTTGCCGGATTTGTTGAAGTCGACAACAATATAGCTGATCAAAAGCAATGTCAGTATCTCAACGATAGGGAATATGCACAAAATCAGGGCGCCTTGAGTGCCGGAGTGGCTGGAAAGAAAAACGAAAAACACAATGACCGAAGTCAAAACAATAACAACGATCATCGGCATATAACTGGAGAGTCCGCCGTCTTTGAGAATTAATTCATCTGCGGTCTGGCTGATGATTTTCATGGATATCGATAATTATCAATTGGCATTCATCTCTACTGTCTGGGTGAAAATAACCTTGTTGAGGTAGCTGATCTGGATCGTTTTTTGGCCGGCCGTGTCGCTAATTTTAAAGAAACTGTTATGTTTATAGGGCGTGAACTCAAATGTTGTCGTTTGTCCAGGCGCGATGGGTTCAACCAAACCTATTTGTTCGGGGACTTCTTTCGTAAACCCCAGTAAAACGGCTGTCAGTGTTGTATTTGAATCCGAGATCTTTGTACCTGTATTTTTTACAGTAACGGTTATCTGCACATCTGGGCTGTTAACTATGGGGTGGGCCGGGTAGACGGTTGCGCTCGTTATGCTTAAATTAACAGAACCGTTTGGATTGCTTGTGCTTTGTGGTGGATTGGTTTTGTTTTCCTCGTATGCGAGAGTCGCATCCATGTCAAGTTTCCAACTGCCTCCCTCGCTAATAAAAACCCAATCAGCGGTAGTCGGAGCTCCGTTTGTTGCTGTGGTTGTTATGTTGGCAACAATGTTAGCGCCCGATTGAAACACGTTATTCACAGTGATTGACGTACCAGACGGAACCAGTTGGCCACCAGAAGTGGAGATTTCATTAGCAGTTTTGGCAGAAACGTATTTAAGAAGAAGGTTGCCATTCCCACTTGAGATGTCCTGGCGCATGTCTGCGAGTATTGCTTTTACGGCATCTATATTGGTATTTGAGGCATTCGTGGTGGTTGAGGTGCTGGGAGTTGAAGTAACCGTCGGTGTTAAACTTGATGACGGAGAAACCGATGGTGAATTCGTGATATTTGTAACGGCGGCAATGGGTGATTTGTTGCCAGTTGATTTCCAGTAGAAATAGCCGGCGGCGGCAATGATAATAACCAAGACCACGATTATTGAGATGACCAATCCCTTTTTTGATTTCTTTGGAGTATTAACGGTTGAGACATTACTAGACAAAGCTTCCGATATTTCACTTTCCGGCCAGCCGGAATTCAAAAGCGCTTGCCTGATCTGTCCATCATTTATTCCCGACCGGCGGCTTTGCGCCACGTAGTCCAAAATTTGTTGATTGGCCATATCACAATTCTACCACCCTTTGAGGGGGGGGGCAACAATTGAGTTACGAACATCGAAACTTTGAGCGGGTAACGGGAGTCAAACCCGTATCTGATTCTTGGCAAGAACCCATAATAATCGTTATACGATACCCGCGTTTTTTTCAAATGAAACTTCTTGATATAATTCTATCCAACGCAATATTTTTTGCAATAATTTCTTATTATGGACAATAACATTACATACTCCGTTTGATAGTCTTTTTGTCGGATGCCTGCCAACAATAGTAACCGACTTTTTGAATTGTTGCAACGGTATAGCAACCAACTTAGACCAAAATCTTTTTTGTATTTCATCGTTTAAATCCGGGTATAAGAGAAGCCGTAAAAATATTTCTTCTCTTGGGATGCTGACTGCTTCATGTAGAAATCTGTAAAATATCCTGATCATTCCCGGGTCAGAATTACTGAGACCAACGCTACCATGTTTCAAAATTCTAGCTCCTTCGCCCCAATAAAGCATTACGCCGGAGATAAAAAGCGGATCAAATTTCTTGATCTTAAATTCAAGTTCTGCTTCTTTTCTGTATTCCTCATGAATTAAAGCCCATTTCTTTTTTGTAGCCGCAACCATTAACCTGAGTTTCTTTGGCGAAGAAAAGGAAGCTTCACTCGCGAGTTTGTTTTTTATCTCTTGCGACCAAGATAAATCTTTAAACCAACCACAAAGCGTGGCAGTAGGAATTCCTAGTTTTCGGGAGATTTCCTTATAGCTTTTATTTTTTCTTCTCAATTCAAGAGCTTTTTCCTTGTCGTTTCTCATGTTTGTGGATAAGTTATCAAACTGCCTGTTGATAGTATAGATTTATTATACAACGGGGTTCAAAAAATGAAAGTCCGTTTTGTGGATAAGCCAAAGAGAAAGTGCATAAACGAAAAACCGTCAATTTAATGACGGTTTTTCCGATGTGCCGTGGGTCAAAATTAAAACAGGCAAAAGCTTGTTTTAATTCTTGATTTGTGCCGCGGAGGTGAATCGGACACCTTTCTAATGCTCTTCAGGCATCTGCTTTACCATTAAGCTACCGCGGCAATAATTTTGTCGAACTGTGGGCCCAGTAGGAATCGAACCTACTACCTCTTCAATGTCAATGAAGCGTTCTGCCAGTGAACTATGAGCCCATACCTATCACTTTGTCATGGTACATTTCACCAAGATACAATAATTTTCTTTGAATCGCAACATGGCCACATGTGATGACACAGACACCTTTATAGTCAGGATAAGTTTTCCGGCCGGCCGTTCTTTGATCCATTGCGACGCCCGTGAAATTTGCAAGCGGAATCTTGAGGTTTTTTGACCAATATCTTTTCATTTTTTCAGGATTTTGATCGGCTCGAAGGTGGAGGGAGCATTTAAAATCACAAATGGGGACACCATACATTTTCTTTAATGCGGTTATAAAGAATTTTAGTATTTTTAAATCGGAATTTCCCATACCGGTTCCCACGCCTTTTTTCATTCCTTCGCCGAGGTATAGAAAAGATAACGCTAATTCAAGTATATTTAAATTAGAAACGTCTATTTCTTTTAAAGAATCCTCCGCCTCTTTCTTGGCTTTTTCTAATCTGGCTTTTTTCTGGGCGTTATGCCAAAGAACCGCTTGCATCCTTGCTGTATCAAGTCCTTTTTGCGAATTTGCCGCTAATATTTCCTTCTGTTTCTTAGTTAGATTTATCTTTCTAAACCAGCCACTCAGAGTCGAACGAGGGATACCAAACTCGTGTTCAACTTTTGTCATAGATATACCTTGCCGTCGCATCGCTAAAGCGGATTCTTTCGACTTGTACCACCTTGATATCATAATATACATTATAACATCGGTAATACGGATGAACAATCTAGTTATCAACAAAAAACAGCAAACCGCTGTTGTGTAGAAAACAAAACTAATAACTAGTTTCGAGCTAATAATAATTTTGTGCCTATTTATTCGGCAACTAAGACCGATCCTTCTTTGGCTTTTTGGGGGAGTTCAACTGCAACCTCTTCGCCTTTTTTGCCGCCTTTCACATTTTCATGGTTGACCTGGATTGAATTGATCGTGGCATCAAATTCATCTTCCCCGTGACGGACTTTCACGGCGTCACCAATTTTAAGAGGCGCCGACAATCTCACAACCGCCACTTTTATCTTATCGTACCAATGGATCACTATGCCGATTTCTTTTTCTTTGGCCATGATTATACGTTGAACAATTTTTTGATAAATCGACCTGTGCGCGGGAGAGGATTCGAACCTCCATGGACTTACGTCCGCCACCACCTCAAGATGGTGCGTCTAACCAGTTTCGCCACCCGCGCATTAACTATACTGAACTTGCAATATTATGTAAATTATCAACCCGTAAAGCAGAATATATTTTTTTAAACTTTCTTTCAAGCCTTGGCCCTGTTGCGTTGTGGTAAACCCTCTCAATTAAAATTTTAGCTTCTTTTTTTGCGTATTTCAATTGATATGCACGACATGTCTTATTGTAGTAATCTATATGTCCGTGAACATTGCATAATGCCATTGTTCTGTCTCTGAGCCATTTTAAATGATTTAAACTTGCAGACACAAACGATAGATAGAACAAGAAACTCGAAGCCCAGCGCTTATCCCAATAAGAATAAAAACTTCCGTCACCGTCCAAACAACCCCTGAGAAAATCGAAGTAATACTTATCCGGGATATCCAATTTTCCTAATATTTTTGATTTCGCTGGCATTAAACCAATCGAAAGTAAGAAATTATAGAAATTTTTATCTGTGAATTGCACGAAGTAATATTTTCGCTCCGGAGCAAAGCCGCTTTTCTTTAGGCACACCTTGCTATTTATTCCAAGGCATTTTTTAAATGTATCAATTTGGTCAATATCTTTTGACACAAAAACCATTGCCCTTCCATTTTTTGACAAGTTGCCATCTGTCGCAATTAGGCCTATAGCATACGCAAGTTTAGCTGACCATTCAGTAGATGTTCGTTTGAGCATCTTCATGCCATAATTATAACTCAAGCGGAAGCGTATAGCAATGCTCCCATTTAACAACCTAACTGGGTAACTTTATTTTTCGGCTTCTTGAGAAGAGGGTTCGGATTCGGTCCGTTGGCCAACAGATGGTTCAATGATCTTCACTTTCCGGCGGGTTTCGCGGGCGGACTTGGTGCGAAGATAATAGAGTTTGGCTTGTCGGACTTTGGAAGTTTTAGCTATCTCAAATTTTTCAATTGTCGGCAGATGCAACGGAAAAACCCGCTCCACTCCAATGCCGTTAGAAACTTTCCGGACAGTGATGGTTGCATTGGGTCCGGAGCCGTGTTTGCGAGCGATGACCATGCCCTCAAAAACCTGAACCCTGGTTTTGGCGCCCTCCTTGATGCGCTGGTGGACTTTCAGTGTGACTCCGGGCCGGATATCCGAAAACGCGCTTCCTTTCGGATCGGTGGCGGTTGTTTTCGTATTGAATGTTTGAATCTGATCCATTATTTTTCTCCAATTAAATCGGTCTTTGCATCTTATCCTAAAATCAATTTTTTGGCAAATTGTCCAAAAAGTTTTGTAATTCCGGCGGCAGGTCGGTTTCAAGGGTCAATGCTTCGCCAGATGGCGTTCCCCCACTACCAACATTTTGGTGTGGGGGTAAAGTGAATGATAGTTTTTGAGCGTGAAGAAAAAGCCGTCCAAGTTCGGGCGGACAGCCTTCGCTCGATTTCGAGCTTCGGCGAGGCGAAGACAAACTGGAACCATAAAGTTGATCACCGACAATCGGGTGGCCGATGGATTTCAAGTGGATTCTGATTTGATGGGTGCGCCCTGTTAGAGGTCTTACCTCTAACAGGGTAAAGCCGGTAAACTCTTTTTCAACTTTATATTCGGTGACCGCTGATTTTTCTTTTAAGTCCCTTTTACCGTGAATTTGGGTGGTTTGTTTGGTGCCAATCTTGCCGATAGATGTTTCGATTCTGCCGGATTCTTTTTTCATTTGGCCGACGACTAGAGCAATATATGTTTTCTTGATCTTGTGTTCTTGAAATTCTTTTTTCAGATAATCAAAAGCCGGCTGGGTTTTGGCAATTATCATCAAACCTGACGTCTCTTTATCTAGACGATGAACGATTCCTGGCCGCAAATCAACCCATTGGCCGAGCATCTCGCCATGTTTATCGGTGACATTTTTGATCTCCGGATATTTTTCCAAAACCCAACTGACCACGCTTTCCGAGGTATCCGTCCGATTGACCGGATGCGTCAAAAGCCCCGATGGTTTATTGATGACCATTAAGTCATCATCCTCGTAAACAATTGAAATGTGAGATAATTCTGGTATCATGTTCATAGTTCATATTTTGGAGGATTTTATGATCATTTCACCTTGTAACGGATTAAGAAAATGCTGGCGACATCCCGGCGGATGCGCTCGGATTGTTATTGATCCGCGGGATGAATACGCCACTCGTATGCGAAATAAAGCAAGGCGACGTCGTTTATGGCATATCGTTTTGGAACAATATCGAATTTGTAAAAAGTGGCGCTTAAATCCAATCCCGCCAGAACTTCATTTGCAAGTTGTTCTTCTTTTGGAACAAGTTCAAATGGAAACGGAACAGAGATTTTTAGAGAAGGAACAAGGAAAAAGTAATGGTTAAAATTAACTCATCCTGACCAGTTTATCTGGTCTTTTTCATTTGTGTGGGCAGTGTAGGAATCGGACCTACGGCCTTTTGTGTGTAAAACAAACGTTCTGCCACTGAACTAACTGCCCAATTGTGCGCGTGCCTGGACTCGAACCAGGGACCCCGTCTTTATAAGAGACGTGCTCTAACCGACTGAGCTACACGCGCATCACGTTCAATAAAATCATAGATTTTTTCGGAGAATTGGTCAATCCAACAACCAGATTGCGCCCGTTAGTTTCGAGAGTACCGTCGAAGCCGCAGTCCCGATTTGCGTAATCGCAAATCGCGGACGTCCGAGCAAGGTGTCGTGTTGTAATTTCCGCAGAGCGAAGCGGGTGGGAAATTACAACACGACGAGGACGGCGAGACGATAAGTGGAGACTTCATCTATTGAGCCGAGGATTGTCAGCAGACAAACGAGGCGAAATGATGTTCCCGCTGGGAACATAGAGTCGGAACGTCTCGAGAAACCAACAGGCGCAATTATGCCTTGACCAATTCGTAGAACTCTTTTTGCTCGATGGTCTCTTTTTCCATGAGAACCCCGGCAATGCGCTCAAGAATTTCCATTTTTTTTGTCAGAACCTCTTTAGCTTTTTTGTGGCCATTCTCAATCAGACGGCTTATTTCGGAATCAATGAGATTAGCTGTGGCTTCGGAATAATCATGATCGGTATTGAGGTCTTTGCCCAGAAATACCAATTCTTCTTTTTCGCCGAAAGTCACCGGCCCGATCTTCTCCGACATGCCGTATTGGGTGACCATTTTTCGGGCAAGTTCGGAAGCGACTTTGAGGTCGTTGGCGGCGCCGGTGGTCAGCTCATTGAATTTTAATTGCTCGGCGGTATAGCCGGCAAGTAAGATCGCCAACTCGGATTCAAATTCCGAACGTGAACGCAAATGTTTGTCCTCGGTCGGCAATTTCAGAGTATAACCGCCAGCTCGGCCGCGCGAGACGATCGAGACTTTGTGGATCGGGTCGGCGTGAGGCACCGAGACCGTGACCAAAGCATGGCCGGCTTCGTGAAAAGCGGCGATATTTTTTTCTTTCTCGCTGAAAATGTGCGACCGGCGCTCGGGACCGAGAATGACCTTTTCAATGGCTTCGAACAAATTGTCCTGGGTAATTTCTTTTTGATTTTTTCTGGCGGCCAGGATCGCGCCTTCATTTATCAAATTTGCCAGATCAGCGCCGGAAAATCCGGGTGTTCTTTCGGCGACCTTGCGAAGATCAATGCTTTTGGCCAAAGGTTTGTCCTGAGCGTGGATCTTCAAGATCGCTTCGCGGTCGTTTATCGAGGGTTCGTCAAGAATTATCCGGCGGTCGAAACGGCCTGGTCGGAGCAAAGCCGGATCAAGAATATCGGGCCTGTTAGTTGCCGCAAAAATGACCACCGCTTCGTCGGTGCCAAAACCGTCCATCTCGACAAGGATCTGATTCAAAGTTTGTTCGCGCTCGTCATGGCCGCCGCCAAGTCCGGCCCCGCGATGTCGGCCGATGGCATCTATCTCGTCAATAAAAATTATCGAAGGCGCGGTTTTTTTCGCCGTTTCAAAAGTATCGCGGACACGTTGGGCGCCGACGCCGACGAACATTTCCACGAATTCAGAGCCAGAAACATAGTAGAAAGGGACAGCGGCTTCGTTAGCGACAGCTTTGGCCAGGAGCGTTTTGCCCGTGCCTGGGGCGCCGACAAGTAAAATTCCCCGCGGCATGCGGGCGCCAAGTTTTTGGAATCTCCTCGGATCGCGCAAGAATTCAACCATCTCGTTGACCTCTTCCTTGGCTTCCACCAAGCCGGCCACATCCTTGAAAGTGATCTTCTTTTTTCCGTCACCCTCGCCGCCGGCGATCTTGGCTTTTGATTTGCCGAAGGAGAAGGCCGTGGCCGCGCCCCGCTGGGCCTGGCGGAAAAAGAACCAGAAGATCAACAGAACAAAAAGAAAAGGCAGAACGATGGGTAGTACATTCGTCAAAAAAGCGGTCAGTCCCGATTCATTTTTGATCTCAACATTAACCGCCGCCAATTTGGTTTTGTCGGCGCCAAGATTGGTCAAGCTGTCGCCGACGCCGACTCCGGTTTCCTTTTTGGAGGCCTCCTGGGTGTTGTCGTTGAGAACGATTGTGAGGTTGTCGGTCTGGACGGAGATACTTTTAACTTTGCCATCATTGATCTGGCCGACGACCGTGCTCAAGGTGACATTGCTGACTTTGCTTGCCGGCGGGGATTGGAAAAGCGCAAAAACCCCCGAAACGACGATCAGTATGACGAAAACTATAAGGATGTATTTGATAAGGGATCTCATAGCGGGGTTATTTTAACAAACCGATATTATTATGACAATAGACGAGAGCTGAATTAAACATGGCGAGGATCAAAAAACTTTTCAGACAGTCCGAGGTCGACAACTTGGGCTAATTCATCCCAACTTATCTTGGTAGGTTCGATGTCGGGGGTCGGCGTTGAGCCGCCATTTAGGATCGAATTCGTGGCGGTGTCGTAATACCAATTATTCACCTCCGAGATTCTACCGCTTTGGATTAGGTCGAATAACTTTGAAGACAATCCGATTCCGGCGTGTTCGGCCTCCCGGACTCGTATCAATGCGACAAGCGAGCGTAGGTCAATTCGTTTTGTCGGCCTGGTCAAAATATTGACGAACCCAGCTTCTCGGCGCTGGACCACCACATCGAATCTGCCCCCAATTTGAGACCTTAAATAACCGGGCATACCGATATTGTCAGATTCGATCATAATGATTTTTAATTTTTTATCCCTTTGTTTTGCCGCAAACTCAACGACTTTTCCTTCCAATTTTTTTTGTTCAAGTTCATTCGGAAATTCTTCGAATCTCCTTTTTTCTTCGTTATAGTGGGCGGCGATAATCGGCAATATGGTGTTAACTACGAAATTGGGGTTATCTGGATAGCTTTTGTTCAAAGCCGCGATCAGAGCCGAAAGACCGAAAGCGCGATCTATCGGGTCAGAAGAAATCGTGCCTTTGCCGAAAAAATCATCCCGCTTGGCATATTCCAAAAGCTTTGTTAATGTTGGGTCGTCATTAATTTCTAAAAAATCAACAACCAGTTGCGAGGCCGTAATTTGGTGTTCCTTGTTGTGATGATCGAATCTCCCGCCGCCGGTATCTATGAGAATGTGACCCTCATTTTCGAATTCTTCGGCTGACTTTTCTTTGGGCACGATTGGCCAGATCTCGACTCGAGCATTTTCTATCCCGGAAAATTGTTTACTTCCGAATATTTTTAAAATAAAAATGGCCACAATGGTATCTGGCTGGGGACGGACGGGGAGAATGATCTTGTTGTATACTGCTTGACCGCCGCTCATAACAATGCAATAATACCATGGACGATATATTGCGTCAAACACTGGCATATTGTCAACCCCGGAAGGGATGTTCTTTAATAAGAGGACTGATCATGAATTCAACCGAATTCCTTGAGAAAATGGACGTATTCTTAGGAACTGGCTTATCACATGAGGGTAAATCGGAAGAAAAACGGGCCGCACTTAATCGCTTTCTTCAAAATAGCATGAATCGTTTGCGAAAGCTCGCTCTCGAATACAAAAGCCGCTTCTTCCTTGGTTTCGTATTTGAGGAGCTAGTCAGAAGCGAGACAAGCTATTGGCTTGATACTGATATTGAAAAGAAAGCCGAGCGATTCATCTTTCAGTGCCTAGAAAACCAGGATAACCTCGGGATATTAAGGACTGGATTGTGGCACATTCCTGATGCTCTTGGTTTTTCGGCAAAAGGAGGAAAGCTTTGCATTAAGCGTATCATTGAGGCCAAGACCAGCCCCTATTTGATTGATATCCAACAGATCAGAGGCCATATCCTGGATGTTCAGAGAGTTGTTGAAAGCATCACATCAAGAACCGATCGTATCGCGCTGGATGATTTTTTTTCTGGGTTTGAGTTGGCGATTTCCGATAATCTTGAAAAAATCGTTGTCATTCCTGCCGGATCTAAAATTGTCAATGAGAAAGTCGGAATGTTAGAAAGCGAAGACTGGCAATTGGCCACCTCGATCTTCTCGCTTGATGAAACGATATTTATTACAAAAGAGCTTTTCCCAGAAGCCGGTACCCAATGGCTGGAATTCAAAGAAAAAAAAGAATCAACTCCCTTGGCTGGCCAAATTGAAAGGCCAAGCGACGAAGACAGATATATTTTTTCAGGATTGATGGATCCTTCATTGAAAAGTTTGAACGGAATCATTGGTTTTTATTCATCGTTGCTTAGTCAGATATACGCTTCCTTGGGCAAGATGATAAAACGCGAGGAACTCATGGAAGCGGCACTTATCTGGGTTTGTACCGATCGGATATTATTGAGACCAGAGACGGCAAGGGATATGTTCAGCTTGGAAGATATCAACGAATCAGGAGAAGTCGAAAATTTCGATTTGCCAGACAGATTTCGGCGGTTACTCTTGAGTTTGAAGCGATATTTTGTCAACGACAAGGACGCGACCCGCGTAATTATGAGGTTGTACGATATTTACCTGGAAATCAGGGAAGAAGTCGATGAGATCAATCCGGAACTTGTCACGGTTGAAGACGCCCTTCAGTTTATATGAATTGTTTCAAAAAAATTACCCCGCCGAGTCGGGACCAAATGGTCCGCGACTCGGCGGGGTGTTTATTTTTCACCTCCTGTGGAAGTTTTTGTTTTGTTGCACGTTTGCCGTCATGGCAGGTACCCGGCGAAGAACTAGCTGGACCAGTTCATTGTCGGATAATCCCGTCGGTGGGATGGCCGTATATTGCTTACTGCTGTTCAGCATGGCCGGCAATCTATTGTCAAAAAACCAGATACCGGGTTCACGACGCTTGAGTTCGTCGGCAAGCTGGGTCAGGTCGAAGCCCCGTCCCTGAATCGCCGCGTGGCCGGATGGATTTCTGAAAACGACCAACTGATGTCTTCGGACGATTTCTCGTCGGAGATAGCGGTCATTTTTTTCAAGAGCAACATGGACGCCCTTTCCAAAATCATTAAGCTTGAATCCTCTCTTGGCATCGACATCCAACCTGGCTCTTTTCTGTTCCGCTTTGGCTTTCGCATAGGCAGTTCGGAAATATTCGGACCGGCTTTTGACGACCGGTTCTTCAAGCCCGAGCGCCGCAAGCCGTTCTGAATAATCGGTAACCGTGAACTCTTGTTTGAGATTAGGCACGGTTCCGGTATTTAGAAAAGCTGCGACGACATCGCCGACCGCTTCTACGACTTCCTTCGGGTCGTATCCGAGATCGTGCATTTCCCGAAGGGTCCAGACGATGCTTTCGTTGTTTCCCTTCAAAAAACCCGTCTGGTTGTTTTTGTTTACAAGATCGATCAATATTTGCAACGCCGGTGTTTTCGGAATTGCAAAGTCGATGACGATCGACTCCAGCGCCGACCCCGTTCCGCGAGTGTGATATTTGTCGTTTCCGATGTCAATCGGGACAACATTATTTTCCTTCCAGATTCGAAGTATCTCTTCTGTCGGTTCGACATTGTCGTCCCAAAACTGAAACACCGGCAGGGGAATACCAAGATGCAATTCTAAGACCGCTTTTGCCGCAATCTTGTCAAACTGCGGTTCCTGAATCATGACTACGCCTGCTTTTTCCACGCTAGCCTCCGATCCAAAAAAGTGAATAGCTAAATTGTCAAATTACCATCGCGAATCTATTATATCACCAAACTTATATGATGTCAAATCAATATAAAAAAACACCCCATTGCTCTTGAGAGCAAGGGGTGGCACGGCTAAATTTACCGTGACTAGAATGAGCTAGTCCGCTGTCTTTTTCTCGGACAGCGGTTCAGTGGAGGTTTCGGTTGGCGATGTTTCCGGTGTGCCTGTGAGAGATATGAATCCGTCTTCGCGACGCTTCTCCCGCAGAAAATCCGGTATCTCCTCCGAGTCGGCGCCGAAATGATGCCGGGCCATGACGGATAGGGATTTTTGGATCCGTCCGTTGATCGCGGCCAATTCTATCGGCTGATTTGAAGAAATCGGCCGGAAAAATTCGTCGGAGAAGTGGCCGATGGTTTTATCCACAAAAATCTTACTGTCCTCCACGCGGAGAATAGCATTGGCCCAGGCCTTGATATCGCCCATACGCCACTCAAAGCCGAAGAAATAAAGTCCGGGCTTGGTGGTGATGAAATCAGCAAAGGCCTGCTTGTCTCGGAAAAGGTTTCTCACCTCCGGGCTTGATTCGAGAATCTCTTTGACGCGATGAGAAAGTTCCGCGTTTCTTACCGTGGCGAGAATCGACCAGATCCTCTTGTCGCGGAAGAGCTGGTCTTTGGGAATTGTCTTTCCAAGGTAGTCTCTGAGGAACGGCGCGGCCTTCAAGGTGCCGGTGGTCGCTTCAGTGATTGACATATTGTCGTGGCCATCGCCTGCGAAAGTCAAGACGAGGTGATAGTTACGGCCATCATTGCCCGTCCAGTCGCGGATGTGGACCGCACGCGATCCTTTCTCGCCGGCGATCAGATCCTCGATGGAAATTTGTCCTTCAGTATCGAGTAGTTGGCATTGCGCCTTAAGCTCGGCGTCGAATGCCTCCTGTCGCTTGGCAACCTCATAGTAAGCGTGTTCCAAACTGATCTTGATAGGTGCAAAACCGATGGCAAGAAAATCGGGCTTGCCGTCACTGATCGTGATGGGAAGTTCACGCTCGCTGTGCCAGGAAGTCTTGACCTTGTTGTCCTGTCTGTCGCGGAAGGTTTGGCGAAACATCACCTCGGCGGCGACGGTCGTCGTAGCTTTGATGGCCACTAACTTGTTGTTAGCGCGGCGGGTGATGACAATCTTTCCGACCGACGCTTCGTTTTCCCGAAAGAACATCGGGACAAAGGCGATGCGGCCAAGGCCGGTCGTTCTGATCAGGTCGTAGAACGATACTACACAGTCACCACTATCACTGGCTTCTTGTCGGATGTTCTCTTCCTTAGCTACAAAAGTAGCTGCGGATTCGTTGCGTTGTTTCCAGTTTTGACTTTTGGCCTCTTTGATGGCCGCCTGGAGATTATCCAGAGCAGCAAACAAATTGACCACTTCACGGATGCGGACTCCTTCCGCATTGGGCAGAAAATACTGGCCATTGTTTAAGATAGGGACTATGCGCGATTCTGCATCTGTACCGTCATCGCGTTTGATAACGAGGTCGGAGTTGGTTGGCGGATTGAAAAAAATTCCGCCGGCGACACCTGCCTCGAGGATCTCGACGAGCTTATTGCTTGCTGATTTCGTGTCAATGCCAACATCACAATTTCCCTCGGGAATTCTGGCCAAGAGAGAGACAGCCAGCTTGATCCGCCGGTTGCGCTCTCCCATGCGGGCAACCACCGTAGGCTGTCTGAGAATAGCAGTTGAGATCTCCGTCCGACCGAGGTCGATCTCTGATTGCATCGTGGACACTGCGAGTTTAAAGATCTCCGGATTGACGTTGTTCTGGACGCCCTTGAGATCTGCAAGGTGTCCGGAAAGAATTCCGATCTCATTCTGCAAGTCGTCAATTTGTGTGGCAAGGTCGTCATCGCCTAGACTGCCGGCCTTGAGTCGAGCAATACGTTCGGTAATTCTCTGCTTGATCACATCGGTTGGCTCATTGGCCAGATCAGAAACAGCGGGCGCCACTAAAGAAATATTCGGTTGATCGGTAGACTGTGGCGACTGCATCCCAGGATCATTCTGGGTCGGTGAAACAAATGTAATTTCAGCCAACGGCTGATCGTTTTCGCCGACCACGGATCGGCGCAAATCAACTCCTCTTTTCTTAGACATATGCTTCTCTCCCGAAAACTTGTCAAAAGGATTGAACTACATTGAACAACACAGAACCAAACTAGACAAAATACGCCCTTATGAGACATTTTATCTTTCCCGTTTACCTCCTTTTCTTGTTAAATAACTGTCAGTTTACGGTGGTTATATTATATATCAAAACGATATCCAATGTCAAATTTCACCATCAATACAAAAAACTGCTGATCTAGACAGCGGATTTGAGAAATTTCTCGGTTTTGATTTTTTCTCGGCGGCGGTTGTAGGATTTTTTGTCGGGGAGGGAAAAAGAGGGCTTAATTTTCAAATGGCCGCGGGGGATACGGAATTTTTTACTCGATTTTTTCGGGCTCATGCTTGATTTCGGGCTCATGGGCGGTTTCAGGTTCGTTTTTTTCTTCAACCGCTTCTCTTTTGCTTTGCAAGGTCAAAAGCATTTTATGTTCTTTGGGTTCGATGGTAACAATGGCCACTTTCTGCTTGTCGCCGATCTTCAGGACTTCGGACGGTTTTTTGTCGCCAAATTCCGATGTCGGGATCAAACCGGTGATCTCGCCGTCAAGCCGGATGAAAACGCCATAGTTCGTGATCCGGCCGACTTCGCCTTCCACCGTCTGGCCGACGGAATATCTTTCTTCGGCTTTGTCCCAGGGATTGGGTTTCAGGGCTTTCAATGACAAAGAAATTTTAGTGCCTTCGATGCTGATGATCTTGGTTTGAACCTTGTCGCCGGGTTTCAAAAAGTCGCGGGGATTGTCGATCAGCTTCCAATCGATCTCGGAAATGTGGATCAGACCTTCCAGCGAACCGGAAATTTTCACAAAGGCGCCGAAATCGGTAACATCGGTTATCTCACCCTCGACGACATCGCCGACCTGATATTTGCCGACTTCTTGTTTCAGCTGTTCGTCGTTAATGGCCCGCTCGGAAACAATGAGCCGGTTTTCTTCTTCCAGAAAATCAATTATCTTGACCTGGATCTCGGTGTTTCGCAATTTTTGCAATGCCTGGACGATCTTGGTGGTGTCGCCGCCGTCAATTTTCGGGTAATGCTCGGGCGACAATTGCGACAAAGGCAAAAATCCCTGAATGCCGTTCAGTTCGATGATCAGCCCACCCTTGTTGATGTTGACCACGCGGGTGGTAATGACCTCGCCGGAATCCTTTTTGTTTTTGATATCCTGCCAGGCGGTGGTCATCTGGGCGCGCTTGAGAGAGAGCTCGCGGTGGCCGTTCTCGTCTTCGATGTCAAGCAATATCGTCGAAACCCGTTGGTCGGCTTTGAGGGATTTCTGGAGATCGGTGTTATCGTAAAATTCGCCAGGATAAACCATGCCTGTGCCCAGCGCGCCGAGATCTATCAGCACCGAATTTTTGCTGACGCTCAAAATCTTGCCCTCGATGACCGAACCGGGTTTGGGCAATTCAAACTCGGTCTTGGCCATCAAGTCCTTCATCGAAATAGCGCCCAGATTTGTTTGATGGGAAACAAGTTCCATAATGTAAAAGGAGTGTAACATGAATTTTTTTTGGCGTAAAGTGTGGGTTGAATCGGCATTTCGTTTGTGCTATAATTACTCTATGAATCCCGTTAGAGAGCGTAGGCCAATATTGCGTTACTTGCCGATTGGCTTAGGTTATCTTATACGGGACTCTCTAACGGGATGAATATCCAGTGGTATGGCCAATCCTGTTTCCGGCTGGAGAGCAAAGGTTTGAGTATTTTGATCGACCCTTTTGTCAAGGATATCGGTCTGAAACCGCCCCGCCTGAACGACAATATTTATCTGGTCAGCCACGACCATCCCGACCACAACAATGTCGCCGGTGCGGCCGAGGACGCGTTCATCGTCAAAGGCCCGGGCGAATACGAGAAATCTGGCGTGTATATCGAGGGCATCCGGTCATTCCATGACAATGTTGAGGGCAAGGAGCGGGGACTCAATACGATCTACACGATCAAATTTGATGAAATCCACCTGTGCCATCTGGGAGATATCGGACAAAACAAATTGACCGACGAGCAGATCGAAGCCATCGGCGACATTGATATTCTTTTCATACCGGTCGGCGGAACCTACACCATTGACGGCGCCCAAGCCGCTGACATGGTCAAAGAGATCGAGCCGAAGATCATTATCCCGATGCATTATAAAATCCCAGGTTTGAATATTAAAATAGACGGTCCCCAGAAATTTTTAAAAGAGATCGGATTGAAACCGGAAGAGAACGAGATTTTTAAGATCAATAAAAAAACATTGCCAATGGAAGAAATGAAATTGGTGATGCTGAAAATATAATGAGAAAAAGCATTTGGCAGGAGATCAAAGAGCAACCACCCCACATTCGAGAAATTTTCATGTGGGTTTGTGTAGTGGCGATATTTTCGGTCATCGGTTTTTCCTGGTTCAGTTCGACGACAAAACAGTTTGCTCTCTTGGTGAATCCGGAGAATGCCCAGCCCAACGCCGACCAACTGGCTCAAAATCAGGCCACTCCAACTTCGCCTTTCGCCACGATTTCAAAGTCATGGAGCGATTTAATGGCAAACATCGGCCAACTTTTCAATTTCACCCAAAAGACCAACGATATTCGGATCGAGAATAAGAATTTACCGGAAGTGCCGCCAAATATTTTGCCGTTGTCGGGAGATAAGAAATAGGAACAGCTGATAGCTAAGAGCTGATAGACAATAGCTGAAAACAGATTGCTATTAGCCATGAGCTCTAAGCTATTAGCTGTATTTTGTTAAATGGCCATTCTTAACGGGACAATAAAAAATCGGGAGATAAACCGCGAAATGCAGGAGTCGTATTTGGATTACGCCATGTCAGTCATCGTTGACCGCGCCCTGCCCGATATCCGCGACGGGATGAAGCCGGTCAACCGGCGGATCTTATATTCAATGAACGAAATGGGGTTGAAGCACAACGCCCGTTACCGGAAGTCGGCGACGGTTGTCGGCTGGATCTTGGGCCGCTACCATCCGCACGGCGATGCCGCGGCTTATGGATCGCTGGTTCGTATGGCTCAGGATTTCTCGCTTCGCTACCCGTTGGTTGACGGTCAGGGAAACTGGGGTTCGATCGATGCCGACCCGCCGGCGGCAATGCGTTACACCGAATGCAAATTGACGCCCATCTCGGATATGATTTTGGCCGACATTGAAAAAGAAACCGTGGATTGGAGAGATAACTTTGACGGTTCAACCCAAGAGCCGGTGGTTCTGCCGACCCGGGTGCCAAATCTTTTGATCAACGGAACCATGGGTATCGCCGTCGGCATGGCCACGAATATTCCTCCCCACAATCTGACCGAAGTCATAGATGGTTTGATCCATTTGATCGATAATCCTGATGCCGATGTCAACGACCTGACCCGATTCGTCAAAGGTCCGGATTTTCCGACCGGCGGCATCATCTACAATGAGAAAGACATCATCAATACTTACGCCACCGGCCGTGGCCCGATCGTGATGCGGGCCAAAGCCGAGATCACCGAATCCGAGAGGAAGGGTTTTCAGATCATCGTTTCTGAAATTCCCTATCAGGTCAATAAATCGGAATTGATAATGAAAGTTGCCGAATTGGTGAAGGAGAAAAAAGTTGACGGCATCCGCGACATCCGCGACGAATCCGACAAGGACGGCCTGCGCATTGCCATTGATCTTAAGAACGACGCCTTCCCGCGGAAGATCCTCAACCAGCTTTTCAAATACACCGAACTTCAGAAATCATTTCACGTCAACATGCTCGGCCTGGTTGACGGCATTCAGCCCCAGACCTTGAGTTTGAAATCGCTTTTGGAGAAATTCGTCGAGCACCGCCAGATCGTCGTCACCCGCCGGACGAAGTTCGATCTCCGCAAGGCCGAAGAGCGGGCCCATATTCTTGAAGGTTTGAAAAAAGCTCTTGACCACATTGACGAGATAATCAAGCTCATCAAAAAATCCGAATCCAAAGAGGACGCTTTCAACAATCTGATAAAACAATTCAAGTTTTCTGACCACCAAGCGACGGCGATCTTGGAAATGCGTCTGCAGGCGCTGGCCGGGCTGGAACGGAAAAAGATCGAGGATGAACTGGCCGAAAAATCAACCCTGATCGCTTCACTGAAAGATCTGCTTGCCCACCCGAAAAAAATTCTGGGCGTGGTCAAAACCGAACTTGAGGAGATAAAAACAAAATTCGGCGACGAGCGCCGGACGAAGATCGTGAAATCGGCCTTGCGGGAGATCGGCGAGGAAGAATTGATACCGGAAGAGGACTCGCTTTTCATGGTCACCAAAGGCGGATACATCAAACGAATGCCGCCCGATATTTTGAAATCCCAGAAACGCGGCGGCAAAGGACTTATCGGCATGGCCACCAAAGAAGAAGATGTCATCAGCCAGTTTTTTGTCGCCAACACTCACGACAATCTGATGTTTTTCACCAGCACCGGAAAAGTTTTCGTGACCAAGGGTTATGAAGTTCCGGAATCGGCCCGGGCGGCCAAAGGCAAAGCGCTGGTCAATTTCCTTCAAATTACCACCAATGACCGAATTACCGCCGTCATTCCGGTTCCCAAAAACGGCGGCGCCAAATATCTGGTCATGACCACGGCTAACGGTATCATCAAAAAAGTTGACATCGAAGAATTCTCCCAGATATTTGACGCCGCCGTTTTTGGGAACCGGAAT
>JBEKBN010000002.1:0-97969 GCA_050015375.1 Minisyncoccia bacterium
CCGGACCAGGTGTGGGGGTGGGAGTTGGGGTCGGGGTAGGGGTAGGGGTAACCGTGCCGGTTGGGGTGGGAGTTGGGGTTCCGGTTGGAGTAGGAGTGGGCGTTGATGAACTGATGGCCTTGCTTACTTGGGCCGAAAAGCAACTCTCGTTGCCCGACGTGTCATAAGCGGTAACAGAAAAATAGTAAGTCAGTCCGTTGGTTAAACTGCTAAATGTGTATGAGGTGACCTTGCCGACATTAACATTGCTGGCGTATCCTCCCGGGGGGCAGCTACCCGTTCTCGCCGCTGTGCCGTAATAAATTTTATATCCCGCCAGATCGGTTTCCGTGTTCGCATTCCACGTGAGCGTGGCCGAACCGGCCAAAGCTCTTGGTGTATAAATCAAAAATAAAAAAGTTGCCAATGATGCGATCGCCAACAAAATTGTCTTTTGTCTTATCATCTTTTTTTATAATTAAAATACTTTACTAATATTATAGATCAATTGAAATCAGTTAACAACTACTCCCGTCGGTGGCGCGGGCGGGGTGTCGGGAGGAGTTGTATCAATCAAAGTAAGCGGATGCGGGTAGGGATAGGGGGTATAAGAATACGCCGTCCCGTCATTCCTATATTGCCAGTTCTGGGGGCGCACGGCATAAGATTGGATGTCATAGGCGGTATAGTCATTGTGAACCGGCAAATATGAATGGTCGGAAGCATAAAGGGCTACACCGTTTCGCGCGTGATTCGTGCTGCCGTCGTTGTAATTGTTGCCCCATACCCACGTATTATTGACCTGCTCCAGACAGGCTCCAAAAATCAGCAAATCAACGCTTGCGCCGTTCGGATGACTAGTTGCTGTTGTTCCATTTGCGCCTCTGGTGCATCCGGTCAGAGTAAGGCCGGATATGCCCATGTAGTCAATTTGCTCGCCCCCGATGATTATTGAACCGCCGTAAGTCGGAAAGCTATTAACGTTGGTAACTGAGACCGACTGATCTCCGGTTCCCAAACTAGACGTAATAGTGGTTGTGGCGGCGCTCCTGCCCTCGTCCGTATATCCGGCATCAGGATCATGACACCACGCAGAATAGCCTCGCCCATGAGCGGCACTTCCGCAAGAACCATTGCTATATTGGTT
This sequence comes from Minisyncoccia bacterium, assembly GCA_050015375.1. Classification (GTDB taxonomy): domain Bacteria; phylum Patescibacteriota; class Minisyncoccia; order 2-02-FULL-40-12; family IGHO2-01-FULL-4-A; genus JBEKBN01. The sequence goes on from JBEKBN010000002.1 coordinate 1,127, forward strand.
CGCTCGGTAAACGGAAGACCAGACCGTATTTGGCGCTCCGTATACATCGGCGCCATAAACGGTGTTGTTGTAAATCAGCGCTTTTCCGCTACGATCTTGCACAAGCTGAAGAAGTCCATAATTGCTGATACGATTATTGTTGATCGTGTTACCGTAAACTTCCATCAACACGCTGCCGGCGTCTCCTTCTGCTCCGCCGCATGTGCAGGTTGCGCATAACTCATGATCCGATACCATGCCGTTTAATTTTGAACCATTCCCCATATTTATGGTGTTGTAGCGGAATACATAACGCGAGGCAGAATTTCCATCTATCGCATTCTCGGCTGCGTGTGAATAATTCCAAGTGTTATTTTCAACGTAAACGGTTCCATTTGTGTAATCCCCAAAATCGATTGGACGGGCCAATCCCGGAGGGCCATCCGCGCAGATATCTACGGATTCTCCGTTCGGATCTTCAAATGTATTGTGATCTATCACGCCATAGGAGTAACCTCGGACTGTTATTACATCCTGTCCAATAACACCGCTGGGTGGATATGAATTGTCTGAAGTGTTTATAAATCGGTTGTGATCTATTCTGAAATCATGAACTTGCAGAGTTGGAAATGTTCCATCGTCCCCAACATAGATGAGTCCGTGCGTTTCGGCGTTGTTGTATTTGCCATCAAATGTGAAGCCGGTAATTCTGACGTTGTTCGCTTTGATCATGAAACCGCTTGCCCATGTGGATATTCCGATGATCGTGTTGCCAATGCCGGCTCCTTTGACAGTTAATTGTTTTAAAATTGTGATGTATCCGGACCACGCATTCGAGGACGAACAGTCTCCCGCGGGAACGACAAGCACATCACCGTCGGATGAGGCGTTATAAGCGGTGGTTACGTCGGCCTGTGAACAGCTGGCCGCGTTGATGGTGGCGGCAAAAGAAACTTTGGCCAAACCAAACAGGCCGAAAAAAATTAATGGGATAATTAAAATTTTGTATTTTAATTTATCATTTTTCATCTTGCATTTTTAATTTACCTGAATTCCCGTCGGTGCCGACGGCGGGGTGGTATCGGGAGGCGGGGTCCCAACATACTCATACGCCCCAATATCCGAACCAGCGCCTTGGGGACGGGAATTTCCTTCAATATCGGTATTATAAGGAGGTTGGAGGGCAAGGCCTTTGTCAATTACATTCGTGGAAGAGCTAGTAAGAGCAAAGGCATTTCCATTTGGTCGTATGTTGTTATCAAAGCCCGTCGGAATTTCAGAGGAATTTATCAGAGCCGAACCGGTTCCTCCTTTAAGCATTGGGTCGGCGATGATGTTATTCCGCGCAATATTGCCAGTGCCGACACTGCTAAATCCACTCAGGCCTTCAAACCAAGCAAGGTCATGCCATTCACTTACGGTAGATTTATAATAAAACAAACTGGACGTGTGGGCGGCATTCCAATAAATAATATTATTTTCAATTATATTGTTATTGCCTATGCCGCTGTTGAAGGCAATGCCCTGGTAGCAGGGGCTGCCGTTGCACATGGATCCGCTGAATTGGATTCCATAGTAGAAAATATTATTGCTGATAATATTCAAGTCGGGTTTGTTTGTACCGGCTGATCCGTCATCTATTAATACGAAGTTGGAACCGCTTACTCCGCCATTGGAAGGATCAAGCCAGCCGGAATAATACACCGTATTTTGGTAAATTTCGTTGCCGTCCCCGTTGAGCACCCCAATGCCGCTAATGCAGTTCCATAAAAGGTTGTTATAGAATTTGTTGTCATCCGCAAAAACAGTGAGGCCGGAATCGAATTTAAAACAGAAAGAAGGCTGGAACGCTTCGCCATTACCCCAGTCAAAGCCTGCTTTGCTAAAAAGATTATCATAGATCTCGTTATCGGGGGAAGAAATAACCATATTGTGATCGCTGGTTTCGTACAAATTGTTATATCTAAAAATACTGTAGCCTTGGTTATAGGCCTCGATCGCCTTCTCTTCAGTATGATAAACCGTATTCTTCTCCACCAAATCATAAGCTTGCACTTCGTCACCGGTGATTTCTATGCCGTATCCGCTTGGACCCGGCGCTCCGTTGATATCATGGATCAGATTGTCAACAATTTCTTCGTTATGGGCGATATTACCGTCGATTAAGATGCCGGAAGAATTGGTCAAATTGGCCATGTTCCTGATTTCAAACCCCTCGACCCTGATATAGCTTCTGCCCCATAAGTGAATCCCTAAAGCTCTGGCATTGTCGCCTTCAATAACCGTCCGGCCTGATCCCCAAGGGGTTGCCAAAAGATCGCCGCTTTTTAAGGTTATCAAATTACCCGCAACGCCGTTGGAATAATTTGCGCTACTTACGGTAATTGTACCGTGATAGACCACGCCCCCTTTAAATATTATTGAACCTCCTGCCGCTATGGTCCGGGTTGGGCCATTGGTATCACCCGGGGCATGCGCCCATGGGCTTCCGGTTGATAAACCCGAATTGGAGTCATTGCCACCCGAGAAATCAACATAATACGTGGCGGCAAAAGATGATTTGGCAAAACAGAAAATGCCGAAAAAGATTGCTGGAATAATTAAAATTTTAAATTTTGATTTATCTTTTTGCATTTTGATTTTTTCATTTTTAATTTACAACTACTCCTGTTGGCGCCGCGGGCGGGGTGGTATCGGCAATACCGACCGTGCAGGTTAAGCCCTCAAACCGTCTCTCAGCTGGAATAGCGTTAACCAGACCAGCTACATCCGGCCCGATTGGCGGCCAGGGGGTCTCATTGCACCACCAGTCTGGCTTTTGGCTGAGATATAACGAAGCCGGGAGGGTGTGATCAGGAATACTTGGGTCCCAGATCGTAGAATTGGTCACATAGTCGTAATTGCCGTGGCGGAGTATCGTAGAAACAACCTCACTATCGTCGGGTGCGCCTTGATTTGAAATGCCTAACACCCAGATATATAGTTTGCTGGTGCTGTACGAACCGCCAGCATCTGCTTCATAGTCCGTGGATTTTCCACTGGTTCCGAGCACGCTTCCGATTACGTTCATATAATGATTCATCGGCGAGAACTGGACGCCCGCATTAGTTGCTGTAATTGCGTCGCTTTGATAACCAAACGACCTAGAGCGAAAGATAGTCTGATAATCACTGGTGCCCCATACATCGTCGCCCTGAATTTTGTAACCGATGTTTCCTTCCCATAGGTTCATATAAGGATGGGAACCATGGTTTATCAACGGAGCGGCGATTGCCCAGTTAGTTTGATTACCGTAAATGATTTCATTCAAGTAATTGTAGGCGATGACATTTCCGTCACTTGGACCTGCGGTAATTCCGCCATTTCCCAGGTCATGTAAAATGTTATTGTCGATGAGGTTGCTGGAGGCATACTGAGTCAACGTTATGCCATAGCCCTGGCCGATTCCAGTACCGGCAATGCCAGTATGAATGTAATTTCCGGTCAACTGGCACTGAAACATAAAGTATGTGAAGAGTCCGTCCGTGCCGACATTGTAAAGCTCGACATCTTTTACCCAGCAATACTGGGCAAGCTCAAGCCAAATATGATGAGCGAGTATATTGGTGTCTTGAGTCAGAGTCATGCTTTCCAGACCGGCATAGCGAACTATGTGCGCTGCAGGCAAGACATAAGCCAACGGAGTTAAGCCGGCATTGATGGTAAAGTGCATCGGAATGTTAGTTGATATCTGAGTGCCATTGATTCCCGTAACCTGCACAAACTGTCCCTGAGATCTGACATCCGGATAGCCGAATGCATAACTTGGGCAGTCTGTAGCGTGAATGCCGCCCCTCCATCCTAGACACGTAACTTCAGTGCCATCATTAAGCTGGTTCAGTAGCAGCACATCCCCAACAGATATTCCGGAAACACTGTCGAGCGTGACTGTCTGAGAATCCTTGATGGCGCTGGTGATATTGTGAGTCAGAGGTGATCCATAGAGTTCATCCCAGAAATAGGAATCACTGAAATAGATCATATCGTTTCTTGCACTTCCCCCGGCCTTGAGGGTTGTAATTCCTTGTCCTGCACCTCTTAAGGTGACATTGCTAACCATCTTAATTGTGCCATTGATTAAATATGTTCCCGTTGGCACATAGACCACTTGCCCGCTCGGGCAGTTATTAAGGGCGGTCTGGATCGCAGATGTTGCATCGGTCATCCCGTTTCCATAGGTGGCGCTGTCAATGGTCGCGCAGATGGTTGTCCGGTTGGGAATGCCTCCGGGGATGCCGGCATAGCTCCAATCAATTGCCCGGCTTGGATCAATAATTCCAGACCAGGGCGCGGCAAGAGATGATCCGGCAAAACAAAAGATGCCGAAAAAGATTAGTGGTATGATTAAAATTTTAAATTTTGATTTGTCATTTTTCATTTTTAACTTTACATTTTTAATTTACTTGGACCCCCGTTGGCGCTGCGGGCGGGGTGGTGTCGGGTGCTTCAATATTATAGCCTGCTATGCCTGCAACGGATGAATCGCACGAACCCGAATAGCCGGTCAAGGGATTAGGACAGGCGTAGGAGGTATAAGTTGTAGTGATGCTATTACAGGAAGTTGACGTTGAATACAGACAATAGTCCCTATTTTGTGAAATGGCCCACTGAACATCGGCATCCACGTTTGGAGAAGGAAATGCTGCCCACGTGTTCCCGTCACCGGATCTGGTATTGTTCCAAATATACATAGGTTCCTGGGTTCCCCCTCTTACTCCCTGGCCGATCTGCTGAACGCAGGAATAACCCTCGCCACCATCCGCAGTGGCACAAAATCTGTTTGGCGCTCCGAGATTCGGACACGCAGCAGCATTGGCATCGTTGGAAGATGCCGGTCTGGCACGAGCGTTCCATAGATTTACGTAACTGACAATATTACTATCACTGCCGGCGAGTGAATAATCCACCTGATTGTTAAAAATTAATCCCGTGCCTCCCCTGATGTTGAATAATCTCGTCCATTTATTCGACTTAATTATTATTTTGTTGTTATATATTTCCGCGGCCCGCCCGGATGCCGCTCCACTTCCGAGTTCGCCGTGCATATCAAAAATGGCCCCGAGAGGGTTGTTGGGAGCACTGGGATTCACGGTTTCTTCGAAGGTGTTATAACGAATCACGTATTTAGCTCCCATCCACCCCATAATATCCTGCAGAGTGGAGCCGTTTTGATTGTTAAAATAATTATTTTCAATAAAAACCCACCCTGAACTTCCATAATCTATGGGAGAGGACCAATCGCCTGCCGCGTTGCACAGGGCGTCAGCATAGTACAGGATCCCATTCCCCATAGAACCGAAGAATTGGTTGTCGTCAATAACGCCTTTGGATTTTGCGCCGATCCAAACGGGCATATCGTAATTCGATATGGTGCAATGGTCAATCCTGAAGTTAGCAGGGCCAGCGCTTGAATATCCATTGCCAACTTTAATATAAGTGCTTCCATCATAAGGCGCTCCGCCATAGTTACTCCCGACGCCTGTTATCCGCACGCCATCAGTGCCATTGCTGATAAACCATCCGTATTGATTTATCACGGTACTGGAGGCGCCAGCTCCTTGTATGGTAATATTTTTTGAGATCGAGACGTATCCGCTACCGCTCCCTCCTGATGGGCAGATCGGTAGGACTACGGTATCTCCATTAACTGTCGTGCTGATTGCCGCCTGCACGTCTGTTTGAGAACAACTAACAGAACTGATGGTGGCGGCAAAAGAAATTTTGGCAAAATAAAACAAGCCAAAAAAAATTCCGAGCAGGATAACAAAAACGGATTCAAATTTGTGAAAATTCATTGTTTGCTTCAATCGATTGTTGTCGGTTTTTGTATATTACTATTGAACTGTTACCCCTGTCGGCACCGCGGGCGGGGTGGTGTCAACCGGTGGTGGAGTAGGAGTCGGAGGAGGAGGCGTGTTGGACAAAATAATGGCTGATTCATTGCCATAGCCATCCACGGAAGTGATGCCATAATGGCCGGTGGCTGAAGAATCAGCTAACCAGTCCAAGTAAGTGGCGGTGCCGACTGGAACTGAAGCGATCCTTTGTTGCTGAATGGCAGAAGGATTAGCGGAATTGGAGTAGTAGATATTGTAATATCTGATCTTGGTGTCATTGGGTTGGGTCCAGTTCAAACGGTATTGGCCATGGTTGGATTGGACGGCGTAGCTAAAGCCGGAGGGAACAGTGGGAGGAGTAGTCCAGAAATTCTTTTGGCCTTGGCTTTGGACTACTGAACCGGAGACCGAATTTCCTGAGACCGTGACTTTTAAGATGTCCGAGAGATGGTCTGAGTTCAGACCTGAATATTCTTCAGAGGTTAGGGCATAATAGAAGGTGCCGTTGCCGGGATTATCAGTGTAAGCAATCTTGTTGGAAGGGCTGACCTTTAATCCATTGGCAATAGGATGGAGCATGAACATAGTCGGATCTTCGGCATAGGTATAGGAGTAGTCAGCGGTTTTGGTGCCTACTTCCTGCCAAGGACCATTTTGGCTGGTTGAGCGCCAGATGTGATATTTATCTATCTCTCTGGCGTATAGGGTTTCGCCTATCTCGTTGCCGTTGGAATCAAGCAAGGGCCAGCCCAAAGCATCTTTGGAAGGGTTGGCTGAAGCATAGGGCCAGCCACGGTTGGTGTATTGGGGTGGAAGCCAGGAAAGATTTACCCCGCTACTGTAGTTGGCGTTTAGAGTTGTGGGTGGGTAGGGATACATGACCACGGACCAGAAGATATCAGTCATATTGGCTCCGGGATTTAAAAATTCGCTGTGCCAGGCAACCTTGGTACCATCGGGAGATTGGCCGGGACGGGCAATGGAGTTATAATCAGTGCCGCCATTGACCGCGGTATGGGCGCATGAAACCAAAATTTGAGCCGTGCTGTCATTATATTTTTGAGAAAGGATGTGTTCGTTCGCCCAAGTTCCGGTCGCTCCGCAGGTGCTTGGTCCTCCCGAAGAACTACTCACGGTCCAATCCGTAAACCCGTGCCAGTCATGATGTATAGCGCCGCCGCCGAATGATGGAACTACATATTGGTGTTTTTGAATGTCCCAAACGCTGGTGCCGATTCTATCATAGTAATTGTAGGTGCCGGTTCCAGGCAAACCATCATCAACATTTGAAAACAACGCGTATCTTCCCCACATGTCTGGCACAAAATGTGACCAGTAAGCTGTTTTACTCGGATTATAGGTTTCGCCCGGATCGACAAAGGGGCTGGAAATGTCGCCAGTACTTAGCGAACCATGGTCTTCAGGCCAGATCTCTCCAAAATTATGATTGCCGTCATCACCGGTGTAAAGCGCGCCGCCGTCCGGCGCGCTACCTAAGGCTTTGATCCGCCACCAGGTGGCGCCAATGTCGGGCATTCCAAAAAACCAGCTTCCATCACCCACGTAATAGGAGTCATGGTAACGGGTCGGGGTTGTGGGTGTGCCGCCATAGGGTCCGAAATTCCTCCATTGCGAGTAGCCGTTGGGCAAAGCCACCGTGGCTTGGGATTCGGGATATATGGTGGCCGGATAAAGCATATGGGGGTCTGTATCGTTAACCCATTCATCGGCGATTATTTTCCTGCCATCAGGCGATATGTATTTGCTTATATTCGGCCCGTTGAAATTAAAAGTTAAAAGAGGGATCGCGCTCACATCAGTATCGGATACGGTGGCTTTATAGATTTTTTTTGAATCAAATTTAGGAGTTGTTGACCACGGCCAGTAGGCTGCTGAGCCTTCATCATAGTAGGTGTCCGGGATCTGGGGCGACCAATGAAAATATCCCGATGCCATACGACTTGGTCCATTCACGATCGGCCGTAAAAATTTTCCATCGGTATCAACAAGCATCCACATGTAGCTGTTTTCCTCGCCGGTAAAAGCGGCGGTATTCCGGTCCCATGTCCAGAACGCCATTCTTTTGCCATCCGCGCTCCAAGGACTGACGCCGATGTCGTTTTGATAATATTCCTTTAAGTTTGGGGAATCGCTCATTTTCCAGACCTCATGCCCGGTCTCTGCGTCTTTGTACTCCAAAGTTTCCGGCTGCCAGATGTAATGGTTGGAAGTGTCTTCCAAAACGCTGGAGGGAAAAACATTTACGGTACGCCGCGCCTTACGGGTCATCATTTCATCAAGATTCTCCATGGCGGCTGAAGAAATTTTTACAAAACAAAACAGACCTAAAAATACGCCTAGGAAAATAAGAAGGGGTTTGGAATAATTCTTAAATCTTAATTTTACAATTTTCACTGAATATTTAATTCTTTAATTTTCAACTTTGAAACATTGGGAAATCAATTGGGAATAAAATTAGAAATTAATTTACAACAACTCCCGTCGGCGTAGCCGGAGGTGTAGTATCCCCCGATACATCAAGGGAAATGGTTTGGGATTCTTTTCCCAAAACATCAACGGAAGTAATTCCGTATCTTGTCGTGCCATCTGTTGCTCCAAGCCAGTCCACCCAGGAGCATGAACCGCCAGAACAGATGTTTCTTGGAATAGAAGCGATCCTTCTTTGCTGAACGGCTGTCGGGGCTGCTCCGTCAAGGGCATATATATTGTAATAACGAACGGCCGAAGCGTTCGCTGGTTCAAGCCAATTAAGCGTATATTGCCCGGCGGCTGTGGCTGGAGCTTTTTCATATGCCTTGGTTAAGCTAGGCGGACTTAATGGAGCGACGGCAGAAAAAGGCGAGCTTCCTCCGGGATCGGCCGGGTATGAAGCCGTTTGAGAACCGGTTCCCGACCCTCCGCTTAGCGTGATCCTGTATATGTTGGATAGTTTATGACCTTCCAGCCCACTTGCTTCCATTGAGGTAAGACCATAATAAAATGTTCCGTTGCCCGGAGCATCGGTGGCATCCCAATAGGTATTGCCGGTCCAGGTGCCAGTATCAAAATTATATCTATCCCACGCGTTCGCGGTTACAGTGTTAACCGAAGTCCAGGTTATCCCATCCGTACTTCGCCATAGCCGCCATTTATTGATCTCTCTTGGCGGTAGATAAGTCCCGGTAGTTTCGTCCGGCCATTTTCTCTTTGTGTATCCTCTCCATGTTCCAGAATTCGTTCCCCAGTCGGCCCTGACCGTGACCGTTCCGCTGGCAGCTGTGACCCGAAAGATTTCCGGAGGGTAAGGATTTTCAACAACTACTTGAGCCATCGAAACATATTTGGTATCTTCCGCCACACTACCAGCATATGGAGCATGAAATAAGGTTGAGGCAAAAGCTACTTTCGTTCCATCGGGGGACTGACATGGTCTTGGATAAGCATAATAATATGTAGGAGATCCGGAAAGATGGGTGTTAATCAGTTGCTTGGGAGCAAGATAATTAGTTTTTCCTGGTTGTGAGGTGGCATAGTATTTATTAACCCACATGGTGGTCTGTAAAGGCGATCCCGGCAGTCCAACGACCCAGTCCGACCAACCGGTCCAGGATGTGTGATTGGCAGAGCCGTGCCAGAATAGAGGAAACATTCCGTAATGCGTTGGATCTGCCTTGACCCAAGGGACAATATCACCCGGACTTACGGGATTTGTTTTCGTGCCCGTGGTTACGATCCCCAGTCCCGGGCCATCTCCATATTTTGGCGTATAGTCGTACATATCTTCAATTATATAGGTTCCCCACTGATCTTGGGAGCCATGCCCAAAATACGGGTTGTTGTAAGGATTATGTGGAAAAAATTTGGCAGACCAATTATCGTCCGTGAAAACGACTTGATCGATCCCGCCCCAAGATGTCCCATTCCAATCTGCCCAAAGGGGCCCGCCATCTGAAGCCCCGCCGGATTTTTTAAGCATAACGTGGACAGCGCCGCCGGCATAATTCAAAGTTACATATTGGCCATCCGGATTAGTAACATTCATGGAACTGGCATGCACGGAAGCTTCGTTCTGAGACAAGTGCTCGCCGACCGGGTCGGAATAAGGCGCTGATGTGTATGAGGGGATTAAAGAAACATCATCTATATAAAATTCCGCCGGTTGGCTATTAGAATTATTTATAAATTGAACGGCGCCATAGTGTCCAGCCATTAAATAAATATTAAATTGGATTTTTTGCCACGAACCAGTGGTAGAATACGTGTTAGAAGAAACTGTGGTTTGCCCGCCATCAAGAATATTCACTTTTAACGTACCACTTGCAAGATAATACCAGGCAGTAAATAAATAACCATATTGGGTCATATCAATACCTTGAGATATGCCTCCATTTGATGGGGTGGAATCAACAACATGCCTTGCGTAGGTTCCCCCATGTGCTTTTGTCGAACTTCGTTCATTTACCGCTGGACTTCCTACGGACGCCCAATTCGCATCCGCCTCCATTGTCCCATTAATTATTTGGTCCCCAATCCACGGCATCACTGCGCCATACGGAAAAGTATTTGTAATTTCCTGCCAATAGTTTGTCCAATCTGCGCCAGTCGGTGGCCTTTTCGCGGGATCAGCAAGATGGTCCTGAGTAGCTTCGTATATTTTGCCGTCTCCATTGCCTTGAACCAGAGTACCGTATCCGGATGGACCTAAGTGACGTGCAATACCCCAAGAAGCGGCCAGAACTGGCGCTCCACTGCTAAAATCAATAAAATGAGCTCCTTTAGATGCAATTTGATTGGGGGTTGGATAATTGAAGACCGCCGCATCTGTTACAAGAAGCGTTGTTCCGCCGCTGGGAATGGAACCTGATATCCACTTGGTTCGCCCGTCATTGAAATCAAAAAAGGGGGCACCAGAAATATGAGGACCCGGGGAGGCCCTATTGGTAGTTGGATCAACACTGACCTTGAAGATCTGGTCAGAATTGCCAGAACCGATCTCACCACCTACCCAGTAATAAGGCCCATCCACAGCCCAGCCGATTCCCATATTGTCTACGGTATTCCCCCAGCCCGTGGACTTTCTCATGTCGGTTCCATCAGAATTAGCTATCCATCTTCCATAAGAAGCCGTGTCGCGTTCCGGATCTGTACTGGTTCTTTTATTGCCGTAGTCGAACCAGCCTACCTTTGAGCCGTCAAAATTCCAAAATCTATGAGCTGCGATGTCATTGGAAATGATATCGGCGCCTTGGGGGCGGAAAAAGAGACGCTCAACTTCAGAACCGGTCGCGATATCTGTCCAGATCAAAGTTTCCGGTTGTTGAAAATAGTTGTTGCTTGGATTTTCTCCTGAAAAAACCGTGTTTGACCCGTTCCAGGGTGGACCCGGGTAACGGCTTTTTCTAAGCATCGCTTCGTCAAGATTCTCAACGGCAGCTTTGGTGAGAAAAGGGAAACTGAGTAGAACCAGCGCCAAAAAGCAAAAGATCACATTGAATTTTGTTTGTGCCTTTTTCGTCATATCTACGCCTAATTTTACTATGACCGGCGATATTATGAAAGAACTTAATCCACAACGGTTTCGCGAGATCAAAGCGGCGGCGGAAGGGTACGAAATTGACCGACTAACTTGTCAAATAAATCCGGAAATGCTAGGATAGCGAAATGCCAATAACCAAATCTGCCCAAAAGGCGTTAAGACAATCAGAGGGTAGGAAATCCCGCAATATCATCCGCAAGGATAAATACAAGAAGTATGTGAAAGAATTCCGCAAGGCGATAGTCGCCAAAAATTTTGATGAGGCGAAAGTTCTCCTGCCGAAGGTCTATCAATCGCTCGACAAAGCGGCCAAAAGTAAAACCATCAAGAAAAACAAAGCCAGCCGGTTGAAATCGCGGTTGAGCGCGTCAATGGTTAAGTCGGCGGGAAAATGATTTTTTTGGAGAATCTGTGAGACACCGGTCGCGGGCTCCGCCCGCGACCGGTGTCTTTTTTTATCCATTTCTCGCTATCGCATTCGCGATCCCCAAGCCGGCGAAAAGCGGCCAGAGAGCCGAACTGCCATAACTGAAAAATGGCAGCGGCACTCCGGTCAACGGAATAAGACCGCTGATCGAACCGATATTTATGAATGCCTGAAGCGAAAGCCAGACGGCTACGCCGAGAATGAATAATCTTGAGAATTGATCACCGGCTTTTTTGGCTATGTGAACCAAGGTCAAAACCATGCCGACAAAAAGGGCAATGACAGCCGACCCGCCGACCAGACCCAGTTCTTCGACGATGACCGCGAAGATCGAATCCCCCGCCGGTTCGGGAAGATTGCTGATTTTTTGCTGGCTTTGGCCGTAACCGACGCCGAAGAGCCCGCCATTTCTAATGCTAACCAGTGCCTGATTAGTATGATAAGCGACGCCCTGGACATCCGCTGAGGGATTGAAATAGGCTTTTATCCTATCCCAGCGATAGGGCGCGAAGTATGCCAGCCCGGCAAATAGGATCGCAAAAACAAGCAGAAATCCCAGCATGTGGGAAATTTTCGCGCCTGAAAAAAAATACATTGAAGCGCCCAGCAGAACAATGATGGTCAGAGTTTTCAGATCAGGTTGCAACGCTAAAAGAAAACCGACAAAACCCAAAACCAGCAAAAACGGCAGAACCGCGGACGACCAATGATCGGTGGTGCGACTACCCCGTTGGGAGAACCAAGCGGCTAAATAGATTATCAAGGAAAGTTTGAGAAGTTCCGATGGCTCGAAAGTCAATGGTCCCAAATGAAGCCATCTTTGGGCGCCGTTTAAAGTTACGCCAAATTGTGGCATAAAGATCAAAAGCAAAAGCCCGATGTTGACGAATAGAATCGGCAAAGCTAATTTTTTCCAAATTTTGGGTTTTATCCAAGAAAGCGCGAAAAAAATAACGAGTCCGGGCAGGACGCCAAACAGGAGCTGATGTTTGAAAAAATACGAAGCCGAGCCGAAAACCCGTTGGCCTTCGACCACGCCGGCCGACGACAGCATGACAAGACCGAATATGACCAGCAAAAAAAGAAGTATCACCAGCGTTTTCCCGGACCCCGAGGATTTCATTTCTCTATTATACAACAATTTCCGCGAGCCGGTCTCTTTTTTCACCAGATTCTCGGCTTCGCTCATCGGCTCATTCAAGACGATTTGTATTTCCGGAATTTCAGGTGACCCTCACCTGCGCGGGCTATTCAGCTTCGTTCTCGACCTCAAATTCCGGACAAATCGTCTCTCCGGTTCGCCGATTCGCTTGCCTGCGAGATGTGAAAAAAGAGACCGGCTCGCTTTTTCTTAGCACACCAAAAACAAAAAGACCCCCGAAGGAGTCCGATGAAAGAGCTCTAAATATTTTTACGCCTAACTTTTTTAAAGATTCGCTGCATACCCTCCCACGTCATTTGGTACATTTCCAGTGGGGTCATATACCAATCATCGAGCCATCTTTCATATCCAGCTTTTGCAATTATCAATCTGGCACCATAATGAAGCCAAAGGCATATGTTGCCAATAAGGAGAGAAGTAATCAATGAAATACAAAAATAAATGGACAGAATCCAAAATGCTTGGAATGGCGAGATTAAGATCATAATGCTCCTTTTTGGTTTGAATTGTTAAAGGTCAGCGAAATAAAGGTGGAATTTTACTATCAACCAAGAAAATAATTAAACCGATGATCGCGCCAATGAGGTTTATCATCCAGAAGCGCATGGTCACCTGGGACTCGGGCCAGCCGAGAGCTTCGAAATGATGATGAATGGGCGTTGAAAGGAATATTTTTTTCTTGCGGAATTTTTTGGACAACAATTGGATAATGACCGAACCGGATTCAATGAAAAAGATAATGCCGATGGGAATAAGCAAGAACGGCGTATTGGTCAGCATAGCAATAATGCCAAGCAGAACGCCCAAGGGCATCGAGCCGGTGGCGCCCATAAAAAATTTGGCCGGAAAAATATTAAACCACAAAAACGCGGCCAAAGCGCCCATGATGGCGGCGATGAAAACCACCAGATCCATCCTGCCCTGAACAAAAGCGATGGCTCCGTAAGCGCCGAACATGGTCAAAAATATTCCCGCCACCAAGCCATCAAGGCCGTCGGTTTCATTCGCTGAAAAAGTTGTGGCTACGATTATGAGAATGAAGATCAGAATATACCACCAGCCGACAAAAAGATCGCCCAGAAACGGCAGATTGATGGTGGTAAAACCAAGTTTGAAATAAAACCACCAGGCGCCGCCGATCGCCACGAGAGTGTATAAGATCAGCTGATATCTCATTGATAATCCCCCGCCTTTGGGACCGATCCGCAAAACGCCGAGGTAGTCATCAATCATCCCGACAAGTCCCGCCACGACCAACGCCCCGAACGGCAACCAAGTTTGGGGCCGCGAAAAGAAATTCATCTTGCCCCAAAATCCATCCATTGTTTTTGACAAAAACCAAAAGACCAAAGTCAGTAGAACGACCGTTCCCCAGACAATGAATCCGGCCATGGTCGGTGTGCCTTCTTTGGCTTTGTGGAGAGAATTAAAAATGGGCGCGCCTTCCTGCCGAAGTTGTTTGCCCATTCTATTTTTGACCAAAACCTTGTTCCATAAGGGCGTCACCGCTAGCGACACAAAAAAAGCCAAAGTGGCGACGACAAAAATTCTGACGACATTGAAAACAGTGAATGATTGTGGTAATGGATTGATCATAGATTTTTACTGCCAAGAATAGGCCTGCCGACCCCACTCAACAAGTTCTTTTATTTCTCCGAAGCGGTCGTTGGAACCCAGAACCACGGCGATCATCCTGTTGTCGTCTCCGCCCGAAATGGATCCCTGCCCGCCGGCAGGTGTGGTATCTCCGGCGGAAACTTTGACTTCCAAAACCATGGTTTGGAGAGCGCCGTTCGTGAAACCCGTCTTGCCGCCAATGATCCCGGGAACGTCTCCCAAAAGCTGGTCGGTGCTGACCAGATGATGAGTATATTTGCCGTCAATTGAACTGACATCGGCGGTTCTGGTGGCTAAAATCTCCCAGATGACCGGATACTTGTCAACATACCCGACTAATTTTATCAGATCGGAGACGGTTGAAAAAGAGTCGCCGTCATCCAGGCCGGCCGGGTCGGAAAATTTCGTGTCGGCCATGCCAAGCACCCCCGCCTTCTCGTTCATTTTGGCAACTATGTCAATCCCTTTTTGGGAAGCATTGGAAGCGAAAACCAAAGCGGCGTCGTTGGAAGATTTTATCAGCATGACCTTCAAAAGATCGCCGCCTTTTAGTTTTTCGCCATTCGCGAAATCAGCGCCGTTGCCATCGGCGTTCAGATCTTCGGGCACAACGGTGTAAGTATCGCTAAGCGACAAATTTTCCATGACCACGACGGCGGTCATCAGTTTGGTTATCGAAGCGATGGGTAATTTGTCATTGACATCTTTTGAGTAAAGCAATTTCTCGGATTTGATATCATACAAAGCGGCGGACTTGGCGCCGATATCGGGATCGGGGATATTGAAATCACGGATCGGTAAATAGTTAGCTTGGTTGTTGGGTAAAATATACGTCTCGATCTGCTGGCCGAAATTTATTTGGCTGACGTCCATTTCTTTGGACGGAGCGATTACGGCAATGGCTTCATTTTTCGTCTTGTCAACTTGTGCGGTCGAGGGCAGCATCCGGAAGGAAGCAAACCAAACCAGCAAAGCCAATAAACCCAAAACGATGCCGGTTGAAATTGTGCTGATGACCAGTTTTATCCGCATATTTATTTTTTCCCGCTTTCCGCTATCTTCAGATGCAATTCTCTAAGTTGTTTTTCGTCCACCTCCGAGGGCGAACCCATCATTGGATCTCTGACCGAACCGGCCAAAGGAAAGGCAATGACCTCGCTGATCTTTTCTTCGTTTGCCAAGATCCTGACAAGCCGGTCAATACCGGGAGCGATCCCGCCATGGGGCGGCACGCCATATTCAAATGCCTCCAGCATATGTGAAAATTGTTTTTTCTGTTTCGGAGAAAAGCCGATGAGATCGAAAATTTTATCCTGGATCTTGGGATCGTGGATCCTGATGCTGCCGCCGCCGATCTCCACTCCGTTTAGAACTAAATCGTGCTGAAGGGACCGGGCCTTGCCGGGTTCGGTGTCAAGCAAGTGAATGTCTTCGGGTTTAGGCGCGGTGAACATGTGATGCGAAGGCGCCCATTTGTCGCCGGCTCCGTGAAAAAAATCTTCTTCGGTTTGCTCCGTGAAAAGCGGAAAATCCACGATCCAGCAAAAAGCCAATTCATTCGGGTCGTTCTTGTCTTTCCGCAGATCGGGCTTGTCACTGCCGAATTTTTCCTTGGCTTCCCTATAAGTCATTTTGGGCCAAGGAGCTTGGGTGATCTTTTTCTTTGGTGTCAGGGTCTGAACCAATTTGCTGTATAGTTTTTCAATTAATTCCAAAATTTCTTCTTGGCTGACAAAAGACATTTCCAGGTCCAATTGATAGAACTCGCCGGGACTCCGGTCGGCTCGGGCATCTTCGTCGCGAAAACAGGGAGCGATCTGATAATATTTTTCCATGCCGGCGACCATCAATAATTGTTTGTACTGCTGGGGCGACTGGGGCAGAGCGAAAAACTGACCCGGATATTTTCTTGATGGGACAAGATAATCGCGGGCGCCTTCAGGTGTGGATTTGGTCAAGATCGGCGTTTGAATTTCGATGAATCCATCATCGGTAAGATAATTTCTTATGAACTGAATGACTTTGTGGCGCAATTGAAGATTTTTCCGCATTCGCGGATTACGCAGATCAAGGTAGCGATATTTCAATCGCGTCTCTTCGTTTATCTCTCTGGTGTCGGATGCGATGTCAAACGGTAACGTCTTTGACTCGCTGATGATCTTGATGTCCGTGGCTTCCAGTTCGACAGTGCCGGTAGCTAGTTCTTTGTTGACCAAATTCTTCGGCCGTTCATTGATCTTGCCAATAATTTTGACGACGAATTCGCTCCGCAATTTTTCGGCGATTTCGTGGGCGGTTTGCGAAATTTTCGGATTGACGACGACTTGAACCAAACCGGTCTTGTCGCGGACATCGAGAAAAATCAATTTGCCGTGGTCCCGCCGGGTATTGACCCAACCAAAAATCTCAACTTCCTCTCCGATATGACCCACCGTCTCAGCGGTATATGTGCGTTTCATGAGTAAATTGTAGAATAAAAACGGAAATTATGCAAAAGAAAAAGCCGCTCATCCGTCAACCGACGGATTCGAGCGGCAGAAAAATTGGAAATGGGTCTAGGACGCCCCTGCGCCATGGAAAGTTTTTTGCGATTACCTCCATGGTTAGACTCGCACTGTCTGGTTATCGGATTTTCGCAGCGTCCCAATCGACGGAAAGCCCATATTTTATCACTGTTTCATCCTGGTCATACAGGAATCCCCGAGCGTTGCGGTCTGGGCTAACAGCGATATTCTGCTACCATTTCCAAAAGGTATTATAGTCAACGGTTTTAGAATGTCAACAAAAAACCCCGCCAGATGAAAGCTTGGAAGGGCTTTTCATCTGTGCAGGGTCGAGTTGTTTCCGTTCGAGGGTTAGCGTTTTACTCGCTCAACAGCCGGCCCGAGGACATCTTTCATATCCTTCAGTCCGAGCCGCATTGTCGTTATTCCTTTGCTGACCTCCTCGGTTGTTTCCTCGTCGATGTGTTCCTCGACATCCTTGATTGCTGCCATCTTACCAGCTTGGTGCGCTCTTTGAATGTCTCCGGCGTTCGGATCAGATGATCGGCGTAGTGCTTCGATGGCGTTCTCGGCGGCATTGGTGCCGTTGTCACGGTTGTATCCCCATGTGTCCACTTCGTCCTTGGAAAGATCAATTTTCATGACCCTTCCTTGCAGATAGTCGAAATAGGCACGGTGGCCGTTGCCGAGAAGTTGCTGTGCCTGCTTCTCGGTCATTGGCTTCGGGTCGTAGTGCAGGAATCCCATCCCTTGAGGTCTTGATGCGTTGTAAAGAGCTGCCAATACTGCTGCTTTGCTTAATCCGGCGATA
The DNA here is from genome assembly GCA_050015375.1 of Minisyncoccia bacterium. Lineage (GTDB taxonomy): Bacteria > Patescibacteriota > Minisyncoccia > 2-02-FULL-40-12 > IGHO2-01-FULL-4-A > JBEKBN01. Next base: position 19,039 of record JBEKBN010000002.1, read on the forward strand.
TTCATGATTTTCTCTCCTTTTTTGTATGTCAGACAACGATTTCTGAATATTTACTAATAATACACCTTTTTAAGATATAAGACAATAGCTTCTCAAAATCAGCCAATATTACCTTTTTTTAATATATTTGACAGTCTCCGCGTAAAGAATATAATCAAATCGTGTGTTGTTTGGAATTCCATTGTATTTTCACCCCTGTTGATAGGGAACAATGGATTTTTCGTCTGAATTAAAAGCTCGGCTGATTAAATATCTAGCCGATAAATACGAAATCCATGTGACCTCGGAAAAAGCCGAGGAGTTTTTGTCGTCTCTTGCCGACCTCTTTTTGGCTTTTTCGGATTCGGAATGTTCGGGTTCGGATGACTCTTTTTTCAACGCCCTGCAGGAACCGGTCGCGCCTCTCGCCTCGCCGTCGCTCGGCTCGGGCTAATAATGCGCAATTTGATGTCGTCACGAGTATTTTCCCTGACGGAAAAATCTCGCGACCCCGGCTCACGGTTTTTGCCTTTCCCTTTCGACAAGCTCAGGGTCAAACAAAAACATCGCTGCGCCTCGGCCAAGCAAAAAAATCTGCCGAAGGGCAGATTTTCTTTACGCTTGTCCGCAATGTGGGACGAAGTTGGAATGACGATGGCAATGGGATTATAACAAAAACAAAGCCCCGATTTTCTGGGGCTTTTGGTTTGCGAATATCTCTCCTCGTCTCTACCGTCTTTTCCCTTTTTCGAAATCGCCTGATTGGCGATGTCCGCAACGGAAAATATCATTTTTAGCGGCCTTGCTCAAATTCTTTGTCTTACGATTGAGACGTTTGGATGACTCGCATTTTTCACGGGTACAATACATCAATGTTTTGCGTCCTCGAGAAATAATTTTTACCAAATCACCAAACTGAATCTTTTGGCCGCACTTTGCACAGACTCCGTCGCTGTCCGCTCTTTGATGCATAACTATCCTCCAAACTAATGGTTTTACCATTGTTGGCCGTAATTATTTCTTTGTAGCAGGATGAGTGTTCTTGTGCTGTTGTCTTGTCTTATGCCCCATTGGCCTATGGCCGACATTGCCACTCGCTCTGTTTCCAACTACGCGAGGAATTTGTTCGTGCGCTTGCTGGCACTTAGGATAGCGCCTTGCGTTCTTAAAACGGTAGGGCGTCTTTTTGAAATACTTGTACTCTTGACCGCATTTCACACAAACCTTTATGGTTGGAATCAACATAACCGACTCCTGTTCTTTCTGATTAGGTAATGGTTGCCTCTAAAACCTTAGAGGAGAGGCGGAAAGTTCTGGTCGTCACAACCAAAGTCAGTTTCCAAGCCATCTGCAATTTTTCCATCCGGAAATCTGACTGAAATCTGACCATTGACTTCTTGCCAGATATCCAAACGTTCAACTCGAACGCAACCAATGGCTGTATAATTACCCTTGGCGTAACGTTTTCTCCCAAATGTAATCTTAATATGCACGTCCCTTTGGTTATCCTTGATTGGCGATGAACTAACGTCAATTCCTCGAATTTCCAATTCGCCAACGACCTTCGTGGTTTTTTTGTAATCCTTCTCGTCCGTGTCGCTATCAGGAGAAATGCCGTTCTCGTGCTGGTATATAAGTTCAGCTGCCATAAACTTAGCGATTCGTACCGCTAAGATTTCCGACTCACTTATAGATTTTCGAGTCATTAGTAACTCCCGTCACAGGAACACTTGAGAAACATTCTCAAGCGACTACCGTCTCAGTAGTGATTTAGCAAGAAAATCCAGCCAAATCGCTACTGAGAAGATGATGTTAATGTGCTATGTTAAGAATAGTATTAATATTATACCTTATTCTCTGTTTTGTCAAGTTTGCATATTTGACAGTTTTTAGGTTAAGAATATACTCAAATTGAGTAAACACTGTGAGCACGAGCGGAAAAAGCCCTAGGTAATGCAATTAGGGTTTTCAAAAGTGCTCAAAACTCGGCTAATTAAATACTTAGCCGAAAAATATTCAGTCATTGTATCTTCGGAAAAAGCCGAAGAATTTTTGCGTTCTCTTGCCGACCTCTTTTTGGCTTTTTCTGATTCGGAAGATTTAGGTTCGGATAACTCTTTTTTCAACGCCCTGCAGGAACCGGTCGCGCCTCTCGTCGGCTTCCGCCGATTCGGGCTGACCACCGCCTCATTGCCTCGCTTGCCATTTGCTCGCTCGGCAACATTCCGGCGTTTGATTCCTTATGCGAGCCAAGCAGTTGGCTCGCTCAGGGCGCAAAAGATAAAACCGGATATAATCCGGTTTTATCTTTTGATGTCCGCCCTGAAGGAATCGAACCTTCAACCTCTTCCTTAAAAGGGAATTGCTCTACCAATTGAGCTAAGGGCGGATAAATTATTATATCAAATTATCAATATTTCGGATTTTCTTCTTTGATCTTCAGTTTAAAATTCACAAATCTTGCCAAAGCAAATAAATAGCTGGACAGGCGGTTCAGATAAGTGATGGCGTTCGGGCTGATCTTGCTTTTATATTTTACAACAATTCTCTCCGATTTCCGAGCGGCGGTCCGGGCTAGTTCCAGCCGCGAACTCAACTCACTGCCGCCGGGTATGACGAACTTGGTGATCTCCGGGATTTGCCGGTCAATGTCCGCTATTTTTTTCTCCAGCTGGACGACCGATTCTTCGGTTAACCTTTTTTCAAAACGGAAATTAAATCTCGCGGCGGCAACCTCAGCTTGAATAATGAACAAAACGTGCTGGACGGCATGCAAATTTCCCGCAATTTTTTTTCCGCCGGCCGACGGATTTTTTCTGGCTTCGGTCTTGCAAAAACCGATAACCGCGTTCAATTCGTCCAAACAGCCCAAGGCCTCAAAAATCGCATCGCTTTTCGGCAAAACGATCTTGCCAAAAACGCTCTCGCCCTTGTCCCCCATCTTTGTATAAAACTTTGTTTTCACAGAAAATATTCTAACACATTATCCCAAAAAAGAAAAAGCCCCGCCGGATGAAGTCGTGGCGGGGTTAGACAAACAATCTACTTAGAAAATTAGATCGTCAGGCGTGGCCTGAGATACATCTTTAATCACCACCCAAGTGTTGGGTCCATAACCACGTGTTCTAGGTGGCAAAGAAAGGATATTTTTTGTGCTATATAACGGAATCACGCGCGGATTTACGCGAATTCCGCTTTGCCTAGCCGCAAAACTAGCTAATACGCGTGCGCACTCAACCACGTTTGCAAATTCGTGAACAGCCGTTAACTCTTCAACGAAACAATCATCCTCAAAAATAAGGTACCTAAATTTTAGAAACATACCATCTCCTTTCCCTATCCTCGTAACCTCACGCATTGCAGTGCCTTAATAATACCACTATAATATTATAGAGTCAATAGGTAAAGGATGGGGGGGGCCGAGTCAGTGGCCGTTTCAAGTGTCACTCCGAGGCAAGACAACAATTCCAAGCGAGACCGGAAATCCCTGCGAACCAGATTGCTTGTGAAGCGTCCAGCGAACCCTTGTCTCTTCGAGCGGCCGCGTAAATTAAAAAACCAAGTAAGTCGGCGACCTTTTCGAGAGTACGGCCGAAATAGTTGAGCGAGGTATCAGTGATTATTTTCATTTGTCGCAATGGCTACAAATCAATGAAGTCCCGACTCCGAAGGAGTCGAGGATCCTCGATTTTGCGAAGCAAAATCGGGACCGAGTGAAAATTTGCCGAATGACAAATTTCGGTCGCCGAAGGCAGGAATGGATAACGAAATTTGTCCGGCAAATTGAACGAGCGAAAGGGGTGGGCTTGTCCCACCCCTTAGGTAGCGAATATGATTTGTCCAGCAGCGACATTGAAAATAATTACTGACGCCGAGCGTTATTTCTTCAACGACTCATCCAATATCTTCCTCAGCCCCTCGACATCGATCTCGGGTTTGGGTTTTGGAGCGGCTGGCGGCCGGGGAGACGCGGACTGATTCGGAACCGGATTTGAAGCGCCGCTTTGAGTCGGTCGTTCTTCAATTTTCTTGCCTTTGAAATCCACCGCTCCCCGCTTGAACGCCTCATCCAGCGACACCGACGGCGGAGTTGTCGGCTCAGCGGAAGTCCGTCTGACAAATGGCCGGTTGTTGTAATTGTTGTCTTGTCTTCGCGGTTGATTCTGGCCCCGATAATCATCCCGCGGCCGATTATCATTTTGTGATCTATATTCGTTCTCCGATCTTTTTGGATATGACTGATTCGTCGCCATGGCCGATTCCATCGGTCCGTACCATTTCTCAATATTTTTTTCAACGTCATCTACCGGCATGGCGTTATGAGTCCGGGAATATTCAATGATTTTTTCGCGGTTGCTTTCTGGCAATTTCGGTGGCGTGTCAATGGTCATTGCCGAGAAAGCCCGCGAAGCGATGCCGTCAATGAGAAGTTTTATGTAAATTTGCCTTTTACCGAGATTGACGATATCGGTGGCCAAGAATTCGGGCGACAATTCTTTTTCTAAAAGTTCGGCATCCTCGGCGCCAACCCGGAAACTGATGATCGTGCCGACATTGCCGAAGATCGCGTCCCTGACGGTCTCGTCGAGCTGGGCGACATATTGATGGGCGACAATTAAACTCAAATGATATTTTCTGGCTTCGGATAAAATATTAGCGAATGACGAGGTGGCGAAATTCTGGAACTCGTCAACGATCAAAACAAAATCCGTTCTTTCTTTTTCCGGAATGTCCACCCGCGACATGGCCGCCAGCTGGAGTTTGGTGATGATCAGGGCGCCAAGCAAACGCGAAGCGTCTTCGCCGATCCGGCCCTTGGAAATATTGACCAAGAGGATCTTGCCTTGGTCCATTATCTCGCGCATATCAATGGTGGATTTCGGCTGGCCGACGATATTCCTGATAAGAGCCGAGGAAGTGAATTGACCGACTTTGTTCTGGATCGCCGCTGTGGCTTCGGTGGCGAATTTGTCGGCATATTTGGCGAATTCCTGGGTCCAAAAGGCCTTGACCGTCGGGTCTTTCAATTGGGCGACGACGTAATTGCGGTAATCTTTTTCGGCAAGCATCCGGTTGATACCGAGTAGCGTCGCGTCCGGTGTTTCTAAAAGCGCCAAGATCGTATTATTCAAAATATATTCCATTCTCGGCGACCAGACATCGATCCAGATCTTTTTGAAAACGTTCATCACGCCGTCGGCGACAAGGTGGCGTTTATCGGGGTCAACCTGTTCCATGACATTGAAAGCGACCGGAAATTTCAGATCTGCCGGGTTGATATAAATAACGTCTTTTATCCTTTCTTCGGGAATGTAGTCCAAAAGATCCTCAACCGGGTCGCCGTGGGGATCGATGAAGCCGACTCCCCTTCCGGCCTGGATATCCTGAATGGCGAATATTTTTTCAAGTTCCGACTTGCCGAGGCCGGTCTTGCCGATAATGTAGACGTGGCGCCGGCGGTCGTCCATTTTTATACCAAAAGGCACTTTATTATTTCTAAAGTTGGTCTCGCCGAACAAAACTATATCGTTGTCGTTGGTTTGAGCCATAATTTACTGCGGAAGTCCCGCCGGGGGTTGGCCTTTTTTGGCTTCGACTCTCGGGAAAGCCGGAGCGCGCAAACCGATGCCGGGCAAATGCCACAGGGTCGCTAATTCCTCGGTATTCAAAAGAACGACATCCTTGATGAAAGTCCGCTCGCGGTATTTTCGGTAAATTCTGATCTTGCGTCTCAGTTCCTGCCATTTCCAGAAAAACCCTTTGTTGGACGGGAATACTTGATAAAGAATTCCCTTGGCCAAGGACTCGGTCTTCGGATTTGGTTTGAAAGAGTTCATGTTGTTGGCGTAAAGTTGTTTGAACATGCCGATAACCGAGGTGACCCGGGCGCGGTTGAACAATTCCTTTCGGGCGACATACAGGAAACGGACATCGGCTTTGAACCCAAGTTTGGATATTTTATTCTCGACTTGCTCCAAAATATCTCGCTGGCCGGGGGTTAATTTCTGGACATTGAATTCCTGCTTCTCATCTTTTTTTTCGGCTTGCGGAACCTGAAAAACATTTTCTTCGATAAAATCCATCGTCTTATGCAAGGCATTGGGTTCGACTTTGACTTTTTTGCCTGTGATTTTGTCGATAATTTTTTGGGCATCTTCGATGATCTTTTTGCCGCCGGTCGGCCGGATGAGAAATTGCAACCAGACATGCTCGCCGGGCTGGGTCGAGCTCAAGGTTTCGGCCAAAGGCGCCAAGGGATCGGTTCGTTTGAATTCGTCTTTTCCGCTTTCTTCCTCGAAATAGGGATAGGTTCTCAAAGGATAAGCGTTGTCGTTGATAAAAACGAGGTCGGTGCCATAAAGATCGTAATCATCGTTGGGCAAGATCCTCGGCAAATATTTGGTGTAATCCTCGACTTCTTTTATTTCGGCATCGGGATACTGGGCGAAAACCACATGCTCAACGAGGGAACGGAAATTCTCGGTCACCCGGATCAAAAAACTAATTTCACCGCCGTTGCCGACGATCTCGAATGAATAAAAATTCGGAACCTCGCCTTTGAAAAATCTTTTCTTCCACTTGACCGGCAAATAGGAAGCGTGGAGGCCGGCAAAAATATTTTCAGCGATCTTGGGACTTTTTTGGACATCGGGCGGCGGTTTTATTTCCAGTAAAACCCACTTCAAACTCAAGAGATACTTCTGGGTCACATAAACCAAATAACCGGTGATCGTACCGGTAACCAAAAGGATCGGGACATAAATCCACCAATATGCGCCCAGGATCGAGAAAGCGGTTTTAAGTGGACTTAGAAAATCCAAGGGAAGCGAATAGCCAATAGCGAATAACCATTAGCCATTAAATTAAGCAATTGACTTTCCTCTATTATATATTTTCTGTTTGCAATTGGCTAATCGCTATTCGCTAATTAGGCCTGCAGGGTGTAGCCGTCTTCCGTTTTTTTGAAGACCTTGCTGTCTTGCAAATTCAATAGAATAGTGTTTTCTTTGACCATCCGATGCGATAAGACCTGAGCTACGAGGTCGGTCTTTTTCACCGGTTTGGAAGCCGATTTCAAAAGGTCAACCAGAACATCTTTGACCGTGCCGGCTTTGTAGCCCATTTCCGACAAACCATAGAGGCCGCGGCCGACCAGGACGAAGCGATTGTCCTTGATCAGTTCGTTGTGAACCGTCTGGACATTGGCCTTCCGGTCGTGAAAAGTATCATTGATGAGTCGGGTGATCTCGCGGAAATGTTTTGGTTCACCGACTTTTTTCAAAACCAAATAGGATTTGTCCCTGACGCCGCGGGGTTTGATTTCCGGCCAACTGGTCAAACCGACATGACCGAAAATATTTTTGCCGATCTCTTTGGAAATTGAAAGATAGGAATTCAAAGCGATGGAAGAAGTGTACTTGCTGGAAATTCCCGATTTCTTGGTGAAGTCGGCCAAAGCGGTTTCGGCGACGGGATTCTCATTTTTTGACAACGCTTTTACAAAAGACGCGACTGAATTTCTGAAAGCGTCGGCATGTTCAGCAGAGATGGCCCAAAAAGGATTGAATTGGTCGTCGTCGGGAGATCTCTGGAGGTTGCCGTCCAGCGCCATCATGAAAACCAATGAAGAATTGGCCGATTCAGAAGCGGTATTTTTGACGGGGGAACCGAAATATTTGTCGAATAATTCCTGTTCGTTCATGACTCCGCCGTTTTGCTCAAGAATGTTCTCTGCCAAAGCGATGAACGGCTTGACTTTGACGTCCGTGGCCGAAGCTAAGAAGTCCTTCATTTGTTTGAGGGAGGCCTCTTCGATCTGGCGGACGCGTTCGCGGGTGATACCGTAGCTTTGGCCGATGGATTCCAGGGTCTCTTTTTTGCCAGTTTTCAGCCCAAAACGCCGCGAAATAACATCCCTGTTTCGGGGATTAAGTATTGCGACCAGTTTGACCGTTGTCTCTTTAATTGTGTTTTTCAAATCCGACAATTTTTTGAGTATTTGGCAGGTGGTTTTTGGTCATTTAGGTAAATAACCAGAAACAAGCTGCTAAATACTTGTAAACGGTATGGTATCATAGGGGCAAAAATAAGTCAATGATTTGTCAAATCCCGGCCGCCGATCACCTTTTGAATGCCTTCATTCCGTTCCACCAGACCAACAAGGGCGAGGCCACGAAAATTGACGAGTAAGCACCCAGAAATATTCCGATGATCAAAGCCAAAGCAAAATATTTCACCGATTCCCCGCCGAAGAAAAAGATGGCGATCAAAGACAAGAGCGTCGTCAGGTTCGTGTTCAAAGACCGGCTTAAGGTTTGCATGATGCTTTTGTGGACGATGTCGCCGAATTTTTCTTTTGAACCGAATCGCAGAACATTTTCCCTAACGCGGTCCAAAACCACGACGCTGTCGGAAACCGAATAACCCAGAATGGTCAAAATTGCCGCCACAAAAATTCCGGTAATCTCCACACCCATAAAATGGCCGAGCAAAGCGAACACTCCGATCGGAATTAAAATATCGTGAAAAAGTGCGATGATGGTGGCGATGCCCATCGCCCAGGGCGATAAAACTTTCGCCAATTTGCGAAAAACAATGGCCATGTAAACCACGATCGCGAGCAGGAGGATGATTATCGCCCAAATACTTTTATCCCGCAGATCCTGACCTACGGTCGGGCCGATGGAATCGAAGCTGTTCTCGGTAATTTTTCCGTACCGGGTATTTAACGTGGTCAATATCGCCTGATGAGCCGCCTCGTCTATCTGGTTCAGGCGGATGATCATGCCGTCAGCGCCGACGGGACTGGCCGAAACATTGCTGACGCCGCTGATTTCGGAGATGGTTTTGGTCAGATCGTCAGGCGAAGGCATTTTTTTCGGGTCATTGAAAATGAGCTGTATCTCCGAGCCGCCTTTGAAATCAACGCCAAAACGCAAACCGAAAACCGCAATGCTGATGATGGCGCCGATGACCAAGGCGGCGGATATGAAAAATACGATTTTGTATGCTGGCTTCATAATTAGAATAACTTCTTCCTGTTCTCAAACCACGGACCGGAAAAATAATCCAAAAACGATCTGGTCACGACGGTGGCGCTGAATAAACTGACCAAAACTCCAATGCCGAGCGTCAGCGCGAAACCCTTGACGAATGAGGTCGTGAAGAAATACAAAACGATGGCGCCAAGAAGGGTCGTCACATGGCCGTCACGGATCGAGAGCCAAGCTCGCCGGAATCCCTCGTTCATTGATTGCGATAATGTCCGGCCGGCTTTGAGTTCCTCGCGCATTCTGGCGAATATCAAAATATTGGCGTCAACAGCCATGCCCAGTGACAAGATGAAACCGGCGATACCGGCAAGAGTCAAAGTCACCGGAATGAATTTGTAAAAAGCCAGAACGATGACGCCGTAAACCAGCAAGGCCAGAACCGCGATGGCGCCCGGAAGACGATAGTAAAGGATCATGAACAGCGCCACCAAAAGCAAACCGAAGAGTCCGGCTTTCAAAGATTTGTTCAAAGAATCCGAACCCAACGAAGCGCCGATGGTTTGCTGGGAGATCAATTTTATCGGCACCGGCAAAGCACCGGCATTCATTCGGCCGGCCAGAGTGTTGGCGTCGGCTGTCGTAAAATTGCCGGTGATGACGGCGTTGCCGTTGGGAATTTCAGATTCAACCACCGGCTCCGATATCGGCTGGCCGTCAAGATAGATGGCGACACGTTTCCCGATATCGCGTTTGGTTATCTCGTCAAAAAGTTTCGCCCCGTCGGAATTGAGAACCAGATTGACCTGGGGCTTGTATGTCGTTTGATCGAAAGTTACTGTTGCTTTGACCAATTGCTTGCCGGTCAGACCGGTAGATTTGTAATATGGATCTTCGGTCGAGGTGCCGCCGTTTTTTTGAGCCGCGGCGATTATCTCGGCCGACTCGGAAGCGGTTCGTTCTTCTTTGAATTCAAGAAACGGCACCTGGCCGATGATACTGATGGCTTGATTGACATCTTTGATACCGGCGAGTTCCACGATCAATTGATCACTGCCTTCAACTTGAACCAAAGGTTCCTCAACGCCGTACAAATTAACCCGCCGCTCAATGACATCTTTGACTCCGGCCATGGCGCTGGACGGTGACTGGCCACCAAGCTGGGACAAGTCAGCTTTGTAAACCAAATGAGTTCCGCCAAGAAGATCGAGGCCGAGCCGGAATGGCGGGACGTTGAAAAAATGCGGGATCTTGAAAGCCGTATTCTGAAGATGAGTAACTGAGTTAAAAAAATCCGCTCCTTTGTTCCAGGCGGTCGGATAGGCGACAAAAGCCAATATGATGGCACAGACAACTATTATCAGGGAAAGGTATTTATGGTTCATCCTGTTGATGGTAAAACTTAGGTGTAAAAATTATCTTACAACAATTCAAAAACAAAATCAATACTCGCCCCTTTTCTCCCCTTGCTCCCATTTCTCCCCCTTTGCCGTGGCGGGTGTTGTCTCTCGGGACATCAAAAAACCCAGCGAGTTTTTCGCCTCGCTCATTTCTGTGGATTCTGGGAACATGAGAAAATGGCAGGAAATATTTTACCATTTTCTCATGTTGCCAGGCCATGCAATCACGCCCTCCAAGCCTTCGGGCTCACAGAAATGAGCGCCCTCAAGATAACATCCGCCACCGTCAAGAAACGACAGCCAGATTCGTAGGAAGTGAGGGGCTCGCAAACTTTTCATTTTCACTTTGTCTATTACATCATATAGACGTATTTCCACGATCGTGCCAATATGTCTATATAAAAAGTCAGCTTATTTCCTAGAAATGAGCTGATAAAAAAGCCCCGGGGTTGAGACCGAGGCAAATGTTTTGTGCCAGATGGCAGGCAGGAAAAATCCAATTCAATGGAGCATTGTCGAAAGCCACTAGCACGAAAGAGCTAGCCCGCCGGACGGAAAGGATCACAAATCCATAACAAACGGAATGAGGATGCAATCCGCCGGCGGGAAATTGATCGCGCTAGACGGCATCATCACAAAATCCTGCTTTTGGAAGGCGACGGAAAGCCGCTAACGCGAAACTGGTCGGACAAGACGGATATGGCGTTAAATCCAATGGATGGAATGGGCCACTAATCCGCTTGCCCGATAAATTCTGGCGGGCTGGACGGCACTGCCCTCCAATCTCCTATTGGAGAATATGCCCGCGAGCCGCCAGCCCAAAAAAATTATCGCGCTAGCTAGATGGAATTCATGCCGAATCCACGCAAGCTGGATACTGAAACAAATCCACTAACGCGAAAGGGGGTATCCGCCGGACGGAAGTGATTTCAAATCCGGTATTGGGATTGTTGCTGAAATCCGCCGGCGGGAAATTGATCGCGCTAGACGGCACTGCACTATAATCCTAACCTGGAAAGGCACATCAAGCCGCTAACGCGAAACTGGTCGGACAAGACGGATATGACCATGAAATCCTTTTCAGGAAAAACTCCTCAAACCGCTTGCCCGAAATTTGGTCACGCTAGATGGAAGAGGTACCCAATCCAATGGAATTGGACCTTCATCGGAATCCACTAGTGTGAAGACTGATGGCGCTGGACGGAATGGTATTTGAATCCAGATGGAAATGTGTCGATATCCGCCAGCGCCATAATTCACGGCTCGAGCTTGCACCACTCTTTCCAAATCTTCCGCGCCAGATGAGTTGCCACCCAGCGCCGAGCGGCTTTGTCGGCCCGCCAGAGAGGAAAACCTTTGCCGAGATAATGCTGTTTCTTCTCGGCATAGACATCCCGCTCATGGCAATCATGGAAATGCAGATTGCGCATGTATTGGAGAAAACCGTCGAAAAGAAGCGATTCGCGAAGAAGCATTTCCCCCGCCTGTCGACGAACGGCTTTGCCGTTTTTCGGATACAGGCCGGCTGACGCAATGAAATGATCCCGATTGGCAAATCTTTTCCGCGGGCCGGAGGCGACGATCTTGGAACCGATCTTTGGGCTGATACCTGTGATCTGCCTTAAAACTTCCTCCCACAGTGGCCGGCCTTTGAGTGAATCATCGACCGCCATCATGAGTTTATCTTCAAGACCTTGAGCATATTCGAGAACTTCTTCAATCCTGGTCCCGACTTTCCTGGCCGCTTTTGATTCGGTCAGATGACCAAATGACCGAAGTTTCAGGACTTCTTTTTCAAGAAGAATCAATGTAGCTTGAGTCCCGGTCCGGAATCTTTTCTGGAAACGATAGTGGATGCGCACCCACCGCCGCAAAAGATAATCGTCTGCGGTCGGTGGAATATACCGTTTGAAAAGTTTCGGTTTTTTCATTGCGGCGTAATGAATTGCTGAAACCGCGCTTGCGCCCTTCGCTATCTTAAGCTTATCTTTTATTTTCTTGAGAGCGGGAGCAAAGATCCGGAAAACTTCGGCGCCGTTTTTTGCCGCAATGAAAATCAGGGTTTCCGTAACGGTAGTTCCCAAAACATACAATTCATCATCAGTTCCAATTTTGGCAAGAAAATTTGCCTCCGTCGGCACATTGGGCAAGGACTTCTCAATAAAGAAAGGCGTGAATTTCCCGATTGTTGGTTCGCCATCCTTTTTCCACTGAACAAAATTCGCCTCCTTCTCCGTATAGTCAACCGCGTATTTCATCTCGCTTCTCCTTTTTGTTTACCCCCACATTCATGCATGAGTGTGGGGGTGAATCCGCCTCGAACAATCGAGAACAGAAATTGGTTTGTTTGTTAAAAAACTGGTCCCACCGGACGGAAATTATCTAAAATCCCACATTAGGGAAGTTCATGCAAATCCGCCGGCGGGAAAATTGGTCGCGTTAGACGGCACATGCCGATAATCCAATAAATGGATACTCCTCTTTAGCCGCTAACGCGAAAACTGGTCAGGCAAGACGGCAGGCGCTATGGATCCAAACAATGGAACGCTGGCCCTAGCCGCTTGCCCGATAAATTCTGGCGGGCTGGACGGCACGGTGTCTCTATCCCAAAGGAAATTTCCATTAAGCCACCAGCCCGCACAAATCCTGACTTCATCCATGGACGGAATCGTCAGTTAAGCCAACCCTGGCAATCGAATCGAATCCACCACGGCTTTCCTATAATATACTACTTATTTTATTATGTAAAGAGTAACAAAAAACGCCCCGGGAGATAGTTTGGAATTATCTCATCGGGGCGGTTCGCGTTGTGAAAACGCGAGGGTTAATAAAAAAACTGCAAAAAGAGCTAGAAGCCGGGATTGGTCATCAGTTGATTGTTAGCGGCAAAGAACCGATGATCCGCATCCAATGGGCCGCAATGTTTGCAACTATTTATGTGTTCGGCCAGCTCGGGCGGTAGTGCTTTATTTTCTAGGGGTTTTTGCCCCTCGTTTTTCCAGTGCAATCTGGCCACTTCTACAAGCCTCGGGCAAACGTCATCTTTCATCACCTTTTTCATTCCTTCTTCCTTTCTCACTTGAAAAAAACTAAAGAGATCCCGCCGAACAAAAAACCGCTTCTTGACGGCTTTTGCATGATAACATAGTTAAAATGAAAATGCAATGACGGACTTGACATTGTGTGGTTTATGACATATACTATATACATACTAGACCCTTACCAATCTAAAGAGGAGACACTATATGAAAATCGGTATATTTGGCTTGCCCAACAGTGGGAAAAGCCGGTTTCGGCGTTGGCTGGTGAAGAAGTTGCACGAGTTACACGTCCCGGCTGAACACTGGGATGCGGATCGGTTCAAGAAAGCCCGTTGTCCCGAGGATGCGGATATGAGGGAACCGTCCGACGGTCAAACCGACACCATCTGGATAATCGAGGATGTGCGCGGAACTGTCTTGCACAAACCCGGACTCAAAAAAAACGAAAAGGAGGGTTCGTGGAAACCGATCGGTTACTACGATCTCATCTATTACCTGAGGCCGTCCTGGCAGACCTACGCTGCGTTCTGGGTTTCTCGAGCCCTTCAATGGCGTAAAATCGGCGCCGGCAATTGGATGAGGGAGTCCGGATGGGAAAAACTTGAGGACGACGAGGTAATCGTCCGCAAGGTCAAGTACTTCCTTGACGGTTTTGACAAATGGAAAAGGAAGGATGATATCTTTATCTCCAACCTCCAAATCCCCGTCAGGGAAATTTTTCCGGAATTGAATGAGAAAGGCGAGATCGAGTGGGTGAATTTCGACAAAAGCGATATCGCCGCGTTCATTCATGCGTCACATTCGCCACTCGGTTGATTATCCAGCCGCTCAAATCGTTCTTCAATGTTTCAACGGCCCCACCTTGGTGGGGCTTTTATTTTTCAGGCAACAGACCGATTTGCTTCGTAACGCAGTCAAAAGCAAATTCCGCGTCTTTTTCGTCGCCCATTGCTAAATATTTTATGTAAAATGACTGGGCTCTTTCTAGAATTCCGAATTTGACGGCATCAATAAGGTATTCTTTTTCCAGACCGGGCAATTTCCTTGTTTTTTGATATCCGCCGATCAGATGTTTATAATTTTCATAGCTCCATTTTTTCCAATCCTCGACAAAACACCATCCTCGACAGGCCTGGCCTAAATCCAACAAAAGAAAACCATAATAACTCCTGTCAAAATCAATGACCGCCGAAATATGACTGTCAGACCAAAGCACGTGTCGTTTTCCCAGATCCTCATGAATCATGCCGCGAGCTAAATCGTTGGGAAAATTAAGTTTATTAATATTTTCTCCATATTTTTCCAGAAATAACCGTCTTTGAGGAAAATTGCTATTCATGATTTCAGATCTATTTTCAAAAAAATATTTTTTGGTCTCGTTTAGATCAAAAATGTGCGTTCTATTGAGTTTTGTTTTATAATTTTCAACCAAAGAGTGAAACCGGCCGAGAATCTGGCCAAAAATTTCAATTTGTTCTAGAGTAGGATCTAGTATTTCTTTTCCTCCGCTGAATTTTCTGATATAACCGTTATGATTTTGCCAAGAAATTATTTGTTGGCCGGTTTTGTCTTTGAGCGCGACCAAAACAGGAAATTTGTTTTTCTGTAAATATTCAAGCAATTCCAGTTCGGCGGCGATCTCTTCAATGCTTCGCGAACGATGACCTTCCGGGCATAAGCGAAGAATATATTTATCAGATGCGGTTTCAATTAAATAACTTATATTTCCACTGGTTGTTAATCTCTCAATTTTAAGAACTTCACCGATATTATATCGGCTGACAATTTCGTTTAGTTCTTTAGAGGAAATTTGGATGTCAGACATTTTCAATTAGTATCGCCTACTCATCCGGCAGTTTTTCTTTTGTCGTATGGGGTTTTTGTTGTTCGATCCATTCTTTCACAAAAAGCGTCGCCCGGACATCGTCTTCGTTATATTTCAATATTTTGTCGAGGATCTTTTTGTCGCCGGTTTCCAGCCACTGGTCATACCAGACCACCGACTCGGCGCCGCCGGCATCCTCGGCCTGCCATTTGAAACCAAGATATTGAGCGATGTCTTTCAAGCTGTAAAAATACAAGGGCAAAACCGCCGCCTCAATGGCCACTCGGTGAAGGTCAATTGTGTGGTCGCGGAATTTTTCCTGCAATTTCAGGGAAATTCCGTATTTGTTTGACAACCGGTCAAAAACTTCCCTTTCATAAAACGAATAATGATAAATCACGAAATCCTCCAGCGATTCCAGATAATCAAGAAATTGATTCCAAATGTCTTGTTCTTTTTGATTATCTTTTGCTAGGAAGTATTTGTACTCCGGTTTCGCGGCACTGGTCTTGACCAGTAGTCCCAGAAGATAATCAATCCCCCGCGTTGGATCGGATTCAATATCAAAATAGATCTCAGTTTTGACTTTGGGCAATTCGGTTTTCTTAAGAATTATCGGCTCGCCCGACATTAAAACATTCGCCTGATTATGAAAACGCAGAACTTTATCAAACGGCCAATCCTCGAACTTCACTCGAAAATCATTGAGCTCCATGTCGGCGAGTTCTTTGACCGTGTGGATTCCGGCTTCGTAGAGACGACGCTGGTCGGCTTGGGATAATTTGTAGATGAGCGAAACATCATTGCAACCCTCGGCTTCCTCGACGCACATGTTGTACCACGGCGAATGCTTGCAACCCGATTTCAGAAACGGCGACGGTTTCTCACCGTCAAGAATTCTCTCAATGGTTTCGCGGGTCAGGTTGAAATAATCCAGAAAGTCATCAATGATAAACGACCGTTCCTCGCCGTCGGTGTTGATAATATATGCTTCGCGCGGCAAAATCCCCTGAAGTCGTTCCAGAATCAAAGAATAGAAAACCAGCTGGAATTTGTACTCGTCGCGGATTTCTTTTGTGCTTTTGATGTCATAGACGACATAGTAGTGGTCGCCGAAATTGGAAGTCATGCCTTTTTCCACCGGTCGGGCTTCTAAAAGATCAGGCATACCGACCCAGTGCTGATCCATCAGCACGCCATGATAAATATTTTTGCCCTGCTTCATTAGCTCAACGGTGGTGAAAAAGGATTCATCCAGATCTTTGGTCAATTCGGGTGGGATTTCTTCAAAATAGCGCGATCTTAGAACTTCGCGCTCGTGGCGGAGGCCATGTTTGTATATCATATCCAAAAGCGGGGCGGGCTTGCCTTTTTTGGACGGGTCGCCATAAATGTCGTACCAGATCCAATGCGGACATTGGAAAAATCGGTAGAAATGTTCTCCGGTTAACTTATAGTTTTTAGCGGCAGGCATGCTTAATTATGCCTTTTTGGAGGGGAAAAGTAAATTAGTAGCCCGGGTTCATCGTTTTGGTTGGAGTGGGAGAGGCGGTCGGGCTTGCGCTGGCAGTCGGACTCGCCGAAGTTGATACGGACGGGCTGGGAGACGGGATAACGACAGTTATTTTGGTGATAACATCGCCCTGTTTTATCAATTTGACGACGTTCATGCCCTTGACGACCTTGCCGAAGACGGTGTGCTTGCCATTCAACTGGGGTTGGTCTTTGGTGGTGACAATGAAAAATTGGCTGCCGTTGGTGTTCGGGCCGGAATTTGCCATGGCGATGACGCCGACCTTCACCGGCATTGAAACCAAAGTGAAATCATAGGTATAGCCCTGGGCTTCAAGAGCCGAGATTTCATCATCGGTCAGGCCTTGGGCTTTCGGATTGATCTCATCGGCAAACGAATAACCGGGACCGCCGGTGCCGACATTGGGATCGTTGGTTTTCGATAGCGGGTCGCCGCCTTGGATAACGAAATCGGCAACCACCCGGTGGAATTTCGTGCTGTCATAAAATCCTTTTTGGACCAAGGTGACGAAATTACCGACGGTCTGCGGAGCGATCTGAGGATACAACTCAAGAACAATATTACCCCTGGCGGTCACTATTGTTGCCGAAACTGTTGAGACATAGCTAGGAAGTAACGAAAATGGTAGCGACGGGGTCGGCGTTGGCGTTGGCACCGGTGTTTCGGTCGCTGTCGGACTCGGGCTCACGGCAACTTGAACCGGTTTAGACGCACTTTTATAAATGAAATATCCGCCGACCAGAACCACCAACACGATGAATATCACTAAAATTATTTTCATTTTTCTTTTAATTCCGTCTTCGGTAGCTTTTGTTGTTCAACCAAAGCTATTTTGGACGGGATTTGTTCGCCTCCAATCTAACAAACAAATTTTTTATTGTGAACTTGCGAAGTTTTTTAAATTGTGTTTTCGCTGAAACCCCAGTTTCTCAGGCAATAGTTCCCGACTCGAGTTCGGCCAAAATATCGTCCGGAATCGGAATTTTTTTGCCAATAGGACTTTCGCCAGGATACCGCCAAGCAGAGATGATGCGCTTCTTATTTGAATCAATTTGAAAATTGAGGTTTTGAATTTCGGATTTGTCGGTCGGCCTTTGGCCGACCGATTGATACATCACCCAAATTTCCTCAACCTTTTTTCCTTCTTTGCCTTTGGCTCGCGAGATGGATTTTCGGCTTTGCATCACCGCGACTGTTTTTGGCGCCACGCCTTCTTCCACCCGATTCGGAAATCTGACCACTCGTTTCACCAAACTCGGCGACAAACGATAATACATCATCTTCTCTTTAACATGATTCGTCCACTGATATTTCGAATCGTCTTTTATTTCAAACATATTATAACCCAAGTTCATTGGAAATATTCTGCATCGCGTGAAGACCGATTTCGCAGAATTTTTCCAGATCAATATCAAGGAGTTCCTTGCACTTGCCGATGATTTCGCGTTTGGCACCTTTGGCAAATGATTTTTCGTGAAAACGGTTGACAATATTTTTTGGTTCAAGAAGCGCAAGTTTTTTTGACGGTAAAACCAGCGCCGCCGCGGTAATCAATCCGCTCAATGGATCGGTCACAAACAACGCTTTCTCTATCAATGTCACCGGCGCGATGCCATGACTTTCATTGTGGACCTTCACCGCTTGGCAAATGTCGGCCGGGTAGCCGTTTTGAGCAAGCAATTCCGCGCCAACCAGCGAGTGCTTTTCCGGCTCCGGTTTTGTAATGTCAACATCAATATCGTGCAAAAGTCCAGCCGTCCCCCATTTTTCTTTGTTCTCTCCGAACTCAACCGCCAGCGATTCCATTATCGCCTTTACCGCCAGGCAGTGCTTAATCAGATTCTGATTCTGCAAATGTTTTTTGAGAAATTCCAGATCGTTCATTTTTTATTTTTCTATCTTAATATATTTCTCGCCAGTTTTGTAGGCCCGAAAAGATAATTTGCAAAATTCGAATAATGGCTCGGGTAATTTATCCAAATCATACCATTTCCAATCCTCGGAAACTTTGTTTGGTTCCATTATTTTCGGTTCTCCGCTTTTCCATTCCGCAGTAAGTCCGATGTGAATATAATGTTTAGGCGCGTATTTCGTGACGTTCGTCACATACTGAAAATTAATGTTTTTTATCTCAATCCCGCATTCCTCTCTGACTTCACGGATCGCGCAATCCTCGAACGATTCCATATATTCCAAATGTCCGCCCGGAAAAGAATACTCGCCTTCCCCGTGCGACCCATGCCGCTTCGTTAAAAGCACTTTTCCGTTTTTCATTATCATCACCCCGACCCCGACTCTAGGTTTTTGCTCGCTATTATTTTTCATTTTAATTCCATAACGACTAAACCATGTTTTTTAATTTTTTCTTGGTAATCCTGAAATGAGTAATACATATCACGAAGCTGGTCTTCGGTTTTACATCGCGGATTGATTTCAGCCGGTTTGTATTTCTTTACCAGTGCTCTGATCGTTTTGAATTTTTCGACTTTTTTTATTTCTTTTTCAAATTTATCACTTCCGCACGAAAAAACAACTTTAGTTCCAACGCTGATGTCCGAATATCTTTCGGTCCCAGCCCGGGTCTCGACTTTTTTCTTCCCCGACCTTATCGCCTCGAAAATGTCCCGGTCCGTCTCCCGAAGTTTTAAAATTATAATTTTATTCATCGACATTTTACGCAATTACCCGGCTTATTATTCCCACTTAATATTTAAAGACTAGGAGGTATGCTATTGACTGCCAATATTAATCATACTAACATCTTTTTAGCAACATTTTTACAACGGGAGAATGTTATGTCCACAGTAAAAAGTGAGGTGGAATCGAAAGATCCACAGAATCTTGTAAAACGGTTACATCCTGAAGCGTTTTCATACGACGACGGTGAAAAGGTCTTTATTTTGGATCAAACAATTGTCACGGAAAAATGTCCCACTTGCGGCCAAGATTGGACACACAAGATTGACAGCATAAACGGAAAAGTACTTGGTTCCGGCGGTGATAGTTCACAGGCGTGGAAATCTGCCGCTCAAAATCTTGGATTAGTTTAATCGTTCCTTTGTTGTTTCCTTGTTGATTACAAAGTCCGCTCGACGGGCTTTTTTATTTAACTTCCCATGGCACTTTTTGAATTTTATATAACGTTTTGCAAAAACTCTTTTAATTTTGGCACTATAACCCTCTGGCCAAAACCTAATTGTAAATTTTCTATTTTGTCTATTTCCATCCACTTCATATCTGCGCCTTCATTTAGCACAGGGTTTTGGTCCTGATATAATTTACATATATATACCTTGGCGCTAACATCATATGGTAAATCATAAACCATTAATTCGACGCAGTCGGTTATTTTGATTTCTAAATTATATTCTTCTTTCGCCTCACGAATAACAGTTGCCAGCGAATCCTCGTCGGGCTCTATTGTGCCGCCAGGAAAACACCACATGTTAGCGTATCTTTTTGAATTTAAATCTCGGAGTTGCATCAATGCTTTCCCAGATGAATTTAGAATAATGAACGTCACTCCGGTTATTCTATTCATATTTTATTTCCCACGGCATTTTTTGTATTATTTACTCTTTTTCAATTTCTTCTAAAATGATATCGCGAACGTGTTTGTTAAATAAAATTTTGTGGTGGCCGTAAACATTAACTTGAATATTTTTTGCCCCTTCCAGTCGGCAATTTCCTGTCGGCCAAATATGATTATCGAATTCCCCAAAAATAGAAACTATTTTATGGTTCACCTCGCTTTGGGAATGTAATTTTTTTATTATCTCGCCTTCCGGATGAAGTTCCTTAAACGCTTTGCCCGGTAGAAACCTTACCGCATGACTTCCCAGAAACGGCGTTGCAATAGCAATCACTTTCGTCACCCGTCCGTCCTGGTTGTCATAAGCAAGTAAGTGTTTAGCAATTAAGCCGCCCTTGCTGTGGGCAATTATGATCACATTTCGCAGATTTTTTTCGTCAATTAACTCGCGTATCAATTTTGCAGAACGATCGATTGCTTTCGTGTTATAACCAAGACGCCCTACCACATAAACCGGATGACCCTTCAAAGAAATCGGATCAGCAATTGCTTTTAAAAACTGCCATTTTGAATATAAGCCCGGAATAAGAATTACTGGCGATTTATTCTCTAAAACATAGCTAAGGTAATGCTTGGGCGGTTTATGGAACATAAAAGTATAGCCCTTTGCTAAATAAAAGTAATCGTGTACCCAACTTGCAGTTTTTTTAATAGACATGGATTTTATTTCCTGTGATACGGGGCATTTATCAACCCGCATTTTTTCCATTTGCGGCCGGAACCGCAGGGACAGGGGTCATTGCGGCCGGGTTCTTTTTGACCACTTGATATTACGGTTTGATTCTGGTTTTGATTTGCGCGATTCATAACTCCCGATTCTTGATTCGCAATATCCGGTTTTCTTTCGTCCATAGCAACTTTTCGAACCGGTTGCTGAACGGGACCGATTTTGTAAATAATATTTGCCACTTGATTTCCGATGGCCGATTGGAGTTCGTTGAATAATTTTTGGCCTTCGATCTTGTATTCGACAAGCGGGTCGCGCTGGCCGTAAGCCCGCAAACGCACCGAGTCGCGAAGATATTCCATTTGTTCAAGATGGTCCACCCAAATCTCGTCAATCACCCGCAACATCAGCATCCGCTCAAGATTCCGCATGCCTTCCTCGCCAAGTTGTTTTTCCTTTTCGGCATAAGTCAAATCGGCGATCTGGGTCAAAAACTCGCGAATTTTTTCCCGGTCATCGGTTTTCGCGACTTCAATTATTTTCCCCATACCGCCATCATCAACCGGAATCATCATTTTGAAATCTTCAGCGATTTCTTTGGCATGGTTCCTTTCATCAATTCCTTCGGAAGGCAAATCGAAATGGGAGTTAACGATCTTATCAATATTATCATCAATATAGCCAACAATTTTTTCTTTAACATCTTTTGATCCAAGAATTTCATTTCTCAAACCGTAAATCGCCGTCCGATGCTTATTCATGACATCATCGTACTCAAGAACGTATTTTCTGATGTCAAAATTATTGCCTTCGACTTTGGTCTGGGCTTGTTCAATGGCGCGGGAGATGAGCCGGTTTTCAATGGCATCGTCTTCGCCGACGCCAAGGCGTTCCATCAGATTTTTCAAGCGGTCACCGCCAAAAATCCTGATAAGTTCGTCCTCCGCCGAAACGAAAAATTGCGAACTGCCCGGATCGCCTTGACGGCCGGAACGGCCGCGAAGTTGGTTGTCTATCCGGCGAGCTTCGTGGCGTTCGGTGCCGATGACATGCAAACCGCCCGTCTCGATAACTTTTTTCGCTTCGTCCGCCGAAGGCGGATTGCCGCCGAGAATTATATCCACACCCCGGCCGGCCATATTCGTCGCCACGGTCACAGCGCCAACATGACCCGCTTGGGCGATTATTTCGCCTTCCTGCTCATGGTTTTTGGCATTGAGCACTTTGTGTGGCACGCCTTCATTATTCAAATATGCCGACAAGATCTCATTTTTGGAAATTGACGTTGTTCCGACAAGTACCGGTTGGCCGCTGTCGTGGCGCTCTTTGACTTCGCGGGCGACGGCTTTCATTTTTCCTTCTTCGGTTTTGTAGATGCGATCGGCCTCGTCGGCGCGGATCATCGGTTTGTTGGTCGGCACTGAAATCACTTCCAGTTTGTAGACCTTGTGGAATTCCTCGGCCGATGTCTGGGCGGTACCGGTCATGCCGGCCAATTTGCCGTAAAGACGGAAATAGTTTTGGAAAGTGATCGTCGCCAGCGTTTTTGATTCCTTTTGGACCAAAACATTTTCTTTGGCTTCGACGGCCTGGTGCAAACCGCCCGACCAGCGTCGTCCGGGCATAAGCCGGCCGGTGAATTCATCAACAATGATAACTTCGCCATTTTTGACGACATAATCCTTGTCACGATGGAACAAGATATTGGCTTTGAGCGCTTGCTCCAGCTGGTGGACATAACGCGTCCCGCCTTCTTCATAAATATTTTTAACATTGAGCATTCTTTCGACTTTCTCAATGCCTTTTTCGGTGATGGAAACGGCTTTCAATTTTTCATCAACGGTGTAATCTTCTTCCTTCGTTAGCCGGGGCGTGATCTTAGAAAATGTCTCGTAAAGCTGGGTTGATTCCATATCCGGAGCCGAAATTATCAAAGGCGTCCGGGCTTCATCGATCAAAATGGAGTCAATTTCGTCAACGATGGCAAAATTATGTCCTTTGGCTTGCGACTTTTCCAGTGAATTGTAGGCCATGTTATCGCGAAGATAATCAAAACCGTATTCGTTGTTGGTGCCATAAGTTATATCCGCCAAATACGCTTCACGCCGTGTCACCGGCCGCAAAAACTCATGAATGACGCGAAACCCACCAGTGATGTCTCTCGTTTTATCAAGTGCGTCTTCCTTCTCGCCAGTTTTTGAATTATGAATCACGAATTCTGAATTATGATCTTTTTCTTCTTGATTCATGATTCCTGATTCATGATTCCTTCCATGACTTGGGTCGTATAAATACGACGCCTCATGATTCAAAACACCTATGGTCAGTCCGAGCGCGTCATATATCTGCCCCATCCAAACCGCGTCTCTGCGGGAAAGATAATCGTTGACCGTGACCAGGTGGACGCCAAGGCCTGTGAGCGCGTTCAAATATGCCGGAAGGGTAGCGACAAGGGTTTTGCCTTCTCCGGTTTTCATTTCAGAAATATTTCCGGCGTGCAAAACCATTCCGCCGATAAGTTGGACGTCAAAGTGCCGCTGACCGAGAGTCCGTTTTGACGCTTCCCTCACTGCCGCAAAGGCCTCGGGTAAAATATCATCCAATGTTTCACCCCCACCACTCATGTTTGAGTGTGGGGGTGAACCGTCAGATAATCTTTTTTTAAATTCGTCAGTTTTATTTTTTAATTCCTCGCGTGAAAAAAGCTCGAACTTGGGTTCGAGTTCATTGATAGCCGCCACTTGGTCTTCCAGTTGCCTCACGGCGCGTAAATTCGCGTCGCCGAATATTTTTGAAATAAAAGACATCTATTTAACTTCTCCTTTCTTTTTCAGACCTTTTTTCTTTGAACTTTTTTATTTGTCTTTCGATCTCGTCGCGAACACGGTCAATGGCAACATGCGGATCGTTGTGTTCATAAGTTGCCCGCATCAAATTTTTTCCCATTTTCAAATTCACCTCAGCGTAGAAAACATCACCCTCGTGATGATGCCGCGACGGCCGGCTGACCTCGACCCGAGCTTCGATGAGATCTTTATTCGGCTTGCCCTCACACTCAAGATTTGAGTGTGAGGGTGAACTCAAAAACTTTGCGATCGACCCAATCTTCTCATCAACATAATCCCTTATCGCCGGCGTCAACTCTAAATTCTTCGCGTGAAGTATGATTTTCATAAGGTTATTTTAGCATAATATTTAGCGAGTGCCAACCTCTAGAAATTACATGACTTGACTATACATCATCCCCGTGGTATCTTGCAATCAGCACCTAAACAACCTACAACCCGCTTATCCATCGTGGAATGACGGGAAGAGAAGTGAGAAGGAGTTACGAAATGGCCAATATCATTGTTCGCCAGACGGAATATGGTTGTCCTTTGTGTTCGACAAATCACAGCTCTAGGTCAAAAGCCGAATCTTGCCGGGACAAACACGAACAGGTTTTAAAAGAAGTATTGCCGAAGTACGAGGTAGGCAAGCATGTAAAAGCGTATTATTTTAAAGATGTCCGTCGCGAAAGAGTAGTAACCGTTATTGTTAAAATCAGTGGTTCATTGTTCGAGATGCAATTACTTCTCGAATCTGAAAACGGGGAACGTTGGTGGAACGAAGCCGTCGAGTACCAAACAATCAATCCTGAAAATTTCTATTGTCTCCCAGTAGTTGATTAGGTCAGAGCCCCGCGTGTACTAAATTCGCGGGGTTTTTATTTTAGCATCTTCAATCCTTCTTCCAGAGAAATCGTGGGTTTCCAGCCGAGGAGTTCTCGAGCTTTGGAATTATCGGCGAGGGTTCTGCGGGTTTCGCCGGGCCGAGCCGGAATATTAACTGCACCTGTTGGTTTTTTCGACAATCCCAGGATCATTTCAGCAACTTTGTTGACGGAATAATTTTTGCCGGTGCCGATATTTATCAGTTCGCCTTGGCCGATTTTGTCGGACTTTGCCGCCAGGATATTGGCCCGGACGATATCATTGATATGCGTAAAATCTCTCTCGCCCTTGCCGTCGCCGACAATGGTTAAGGATTTGCCGGCGCGGATTTGGTCAAGAAAAATTCCGATGACCGTGGCATAAGCACCGGTTAAAAGTTGTCTCGAGCCGTAAACATTGAAATACCGCAAGGAAACGGTTTTAAGTCCGTAAAGATTTGAGAAGAGCCGGCATAACTCTTCGCCCACATATTTTGACAAAGAATAAGGGCTCTTGAATCGAGGCGACATTTTTTCATGAAGCGGCAAAGTTTGCTGGTCGCCATACGATGAAGACGAGGCGGAATAAATGACTCTTTTCACCTTGGCGTCGCGGGCGGCCAGTAAAACATTGAGCGTGCCTATAATATTATTATAAATAGTCGGCACTGGATCTTTTATCGAGGGTTGGATTCTGGCGATCGCTGCTAAATGGAAAACCCAATCAATATTTTTGAAATATGGTTTTATCTTTTTCGGCTCGCAAATGTCGGCTCTGACAAATTTGGCTTTTCTATTGACCTGCGACTTTTTACCGGTAAAAAGATTATCAATCACTGTCACTTGGTGGCCTTCCGCGATCAGCGCGTCAACTAAATTCGAACCGATGAACCCGGCCCCGCCGGTGACCAAAACTTTCATCTCTTTTGCTTTATTTTTCACAAGTTCTAATCTATCACAATATTGCCATATCGTCCAAAACAAATCCGAATAACCAGATCGCCGGAAACTTTTATTAAAAAAACCGGTTTTTAATTCCGGCTTGTTTCATTGGAAATTGCTAACAAATGCCATGCGTTTTCGTATTGCCAAAAATCAATGGCGGGTTCGTTGTTATTATATACCGGCCGTTTAATAATTGGTAGATAGAACCTCTTTTCGGCTTGACCTGGTTTGAACTGATCCAGCAAGACCGAAGTCGGGACTACAAATGCGGTTTTGCTGAAACCGATGCTACTTAAACTAATTATCAAAAAATCTTCCTCTTTCAATGTCTTAAGTTGGGTGGTAAGTCGGCCATAAACATTAGTACAATCCTTGCGTGTAGGAAATGCTCCATTTATAACTCGGATGGAACAAATCCTTCCGTTGATTTGTAAAGAACGGCGTTTGAGTCCAGCTACAGAGCCCTTTCGTCTTCTGATAGGGATTAATTTTATTTCGTAGTTATACGGGCTGACTCTCGTGATAATATCCTTTTGAACATCGCTCAACATTTCCGCTGATGATTCCTCAATTCTAGAATACCATTTTTTAATTGCGCACATCCTTTGTCTCGTATGGCCATCGGGGCGACGTGGAATCAGTTCGGCAAAATACTTCATGTATATTTGGCGTATATTTTCCCATGTAACACCGGTCATTTCACCGATATCGGTAAAAGTGAGACAATCTTGTCTAAACCATGCCAGCCATTGTTCAAAAGGATAACGATCCAAAACCGAACCCTTGTTGTGGCGAGAGAAGCGTTTTATCGCATCTCGTAGAACCAGACAATCTACCATTATCGGCATGAATTCTCCCTTTTTTCAAATTTTAATGAACGAAACGGGCTTTGGTGATACTTTAACACACCAGCGCGATTAATCAAGCCCAGTTACAAATTCAAAAGAGCGGCGGCTGGCTGGTATGATCTTTGTTCATTTGAATTGATGAGAAAAACTGAATTGAAATCGCCGCCTTCGGAGATAAAATCGGCGCCAGAAATATTCAGCCAATGAAGAGTCGCCGTGTCGCCGCTGGTCTGAACAAGCCGGTAAACTTTACCGTCTTTAGTTTCGCCGTTGGTGAAAAACCAGGAAGTGATGAACGCGTCGCGAACCGACGGCGCTACAACTTTCACCGCCGAAAAGCATCCCTGGCCCAAATGACCATACATCAAACAAATCGCCGGATTGAGAATCAATCTTTTGTATCCGAAATCGTTGATGATATAAACATCAATATCGCCGACTGCCCGGATAAAATCCCCCTCGTGCAAACCAAAGTCAGAAGGTTTGACAAAAGGCACGATCGGAGGAGCCGGGGTCATAGTTGGGATCGGGGTTGGAGTCGCAACCGGCATATTTAATTCCCGGTCAACTGTAAACGCGAAAGCGACGGCCGGCTCATCCGCGCTGAAACCGGAGATCTTGTCTTTTTTGAACGGCATCAAGACCACCCGCGTAATATCCGCGCCGATACCGGAAAGATATAAAATATTAATCGCGTCGGTCGGCTCAAAAATCTTGTTCTCGATCGTGCCGTCAGTTTTGTAAACCAAATACGGGACCTGGAAGCTGGTCAGCGACGGTGACGAAAAAGAAATTTTCAAGATCGGGTTCTGGCCGGGCGCGAAATTGGAAATATCATACCAGCGGGCTTGCCAGTCCTTCAGTGAATCGCCGACTGCCAAGGTGACATTGTCGCCCAGATTATTCAGGACCTTCGTTGACGAGACCCTGAAATTTTGAAGTTCCGGCCGTAGATAGCCGAATTTCAGATCAAGCGTTGAATTGTTCAAGAAATTGGCGATGGTCCAGTCGCGGAAAACATCAGCAAAATTTTCAGGAAATCCATTTTTTGCCAAAGCCGAATTGATGCTCGGGATACCGATCGCATCGCTCTTGAGTGAATCCGCCAAAATTGCGTTCGTCCAATGTTCGGATAAATATTCGCCGAAAAGAGCGATTTCGCCGTAGTCATAGGAAAGGTTTTTCCACTCGGTTAAACTGTCGGAAGGATCGGAAAGAAAAGTTTGCAGCCGTTTCTCCAGATTTGAACCTGAATAAATATCATTGTAGCCGGTGAGGGTAATAGCGTATTCGGAGCGGGTTTCATTAAGCCAGGTGTCGTCTTCAACCTGACGCAAAAGATCCTTTTGATTGAAGGCGATCAGATGCTGGAACTCATGAGCCAAAAAAGAATCCATTTTTAGCGAGTCCGAAAGCATGGTTGAATTGAGATAGAACATTTCCCTCTGGTTGGAGATCGGATTTATATCGGATTTGGGATAGCAATCGTTGGTATTGAAATATCCGCCGGCATTTTCGATCAAAGGTAAAAATAAGATCGTGATCTTGGAATCGTTGTCAATGCCCGGGTTTGGTTCTGAACCGAAGATCTGGGTTTCAACGGGATAAATTTTATTATCGAACTGACCCAGCACGGCGATGATCTCGTTCAAAACTATTTTTTGGTCGGCAGAATTCAAACTATTCCAAAATCCATCATCAACATAGCCGTAAGCCCGATTTGAAACATATTTCAGTGTAGCACCGGTGTTGATTCTGGCTTGAGCGTCATAATTTTTATCGACAAAAAATGTCTGGTTTTGACCGGTAGCGTCGGCTTTGGCCGAACCGACAAGACCTAGACCGAAGATAGAAATAAAACCGATAACCGTTAAAAATCTTTTCAGCATCTCTTTATTGTATATGAACAGCGCGAAATTGCAAAAAGTTGGACATATCCTCTTTTTTGTTGTATTATTATAGGAAATGAGTCCCGTTAGAAGTCACCCTAGCGGGTCCGCAAATTATACTTAATTATATAGTCAATCTGTCGCAGGTTGTATAACTTATGTGATTAACTGTGCAGCAGTGACTTCTAACGGGATGAGAAGGCAAACACTTTTTTGGGGAGATGTCATAATCCTCTATCTATCGCTGTTTTTGGCGCTTTTTATCCGTTACGGAGCCGACCCGCGCTATGTCCTCCTGCTACGAGCCCACCTCGTTCCGTTTTCCATAATTTTTGCGGTTTGGCTTTTAGTTTTCTATATCGCCAACTTGTACGAGATCCGGTCAGCGAAAAATAATTATGAGTTTTATTCGACCCTGACCTACTCTTTTTTGACCAACGCTCTTTTTTCGATCCTCTTCTTTTATTTCATCCATTTCTTCAATATCACGCCTAAAACCAATCTTTTTATTTTTCTGGTTGTCTCCGGAATTTTACTCGGCTCCTGGCGATATTATTTCAACCGTTTGTCGGCAAGAAATACTTTTAACAACAACGCTCTGTTTTTGGGTTTGAGCCCCCAGTCACAACAAATTTACGATCATCTTCTGGCCAATCCGCAGCTCGGCTACAATGCTCTGGGCATCATTGACACCGCCCATTATTCAGCGCCAGAGATCTTGGAAAAAATTATCGCCGAGAAAGATGTCAAAACCCTGATCCTCGGACCCGAGGCCTATTTGGTGCCGCGAATCATAAATATATTATATAAATTCGTTGGCAAGGGAATGGTTTTTTACAACCTTTCATATTTTTATGAAATGGCTACCGGCAAGGTGCCTTTGGGAGCCATCGATCAGGCCTGGTTTCTTGCCAACCTTTCCGAAAACAGCAAGCGCGCCTATGAAGTCGGAAAAAGAGTTTTTGATATTATTTTCGCGGTTATCATCGGTTTAGTCTTCGTCGTGTTCCTTCCATTCATTATCTTGGCGATCAAACTTGATTCACCCGGTCCGATCTTCTACAAGCAAAAAAGGATCGGCCGTTCGGGAAAGATCTTCACTTTGATAAAATTGCGGACGATGGACCACGATGTCGAGAAAAAAACCGGTCCGGTTTGGGCTTCAGCCAATGATTCGAGACGGACGCGGGTCGGCCGGTTCTTGCGAAGGACCAGGATCGACGAAGCGCCCCAGATCTGGAATATTATCAGGGGTGATATGTCGTTCGTCGGCCCGCGGCCAGAGCGCCCGGAATTTCATAGCAAACTCCAAGAAGACGTTCCGTTCTATGAAGAGCGGTGCTTGATAAAACCGGGGCTGACCGGCTGGGCTCAAATAAATTACAAATTGGATTTCAAGGACGGCATGACCGTTCGGGATACTTTTGAGAAGGTCCAGCACGATCTTTATTATATAAAAAACCGGACGCTCCTTTTGGACGCCGGCATAATTCTCAAAACCATAAACATCATCCTTCAAAAACTTTTCAGCAAGACCAAAAAATTCATCACCGACCAGCCGACATCACCACTGTCTTCCTAAACTCTGGACAAATTTTTGAGCTTCTGGCTGAAATGTCGCGTCCAATTGCGCCGCTATGTGAGCTTGCTCGACAGCCGCGTCGATCTGTCCCAGTTGCGCTAAGACCACGGCATAAGAAGCGTGATATTGAGGATTATTTGGCGCGACCTTGACCAGATTCATGTAAATATCGTCGAGGTTTTGATAATCTTTCAATTTCAAATAAACAGTGACGAGATGAACTAGATTCGATTCATCGCTCTTGTAATCATAACCGCGTTGATAGGCCAGCCCGATATTTTTTAATCCATTAGTTGTATCACCGGAATCAATTTGAGTTATGCCCAGATACCACCAGGAAAGACCGACGGTCGGATTGAGATCTGCGGCTTGCTGGAAATAAACTATGGCATCCTTCTCGTCGCCTTTGTTGAGATAACCCTGGGCGACCTCGAAATAAGTTCTGACGAATTTGGGCGCGATCTTGAGCGCGGCCAGCGAATTGTCCAAAGCCATGTCATTGTAGGGCGAAGTCGGAGTACCCGAGCCCAGCGTAATATATATACGGCTTAAATACAAATACGGCAGATAATCATCCGGAAACTGCTGGATGTTCTTTTTTTCATAATCGGCGGCCACCAAAAAGGCCTGGGTAAAGGTGTCATCAAGTTTTTTTCCAGAAACATCCTGAAGCAAGTCCTGGGCGAATCGATTGCGTATTTCGTACTTGCCCAGAACATCATACTTCAGCGCGGCTTCATATTGAACGATGGCATCGCTAAACTGGCCGCTCCAGCCGAGCACAATCGCCCGGGTAGTCGTGTAATTGGCAATTGCCGGCAGAATATTAGTGTCATAGATCAAGACCCAGGTCGGCACAATGAGAATTATGCCGACAATATAGGCCAGCGTGCTCGAACCATTTTGTTTTATCAGTTGCTTTCGATTGTCATGCTGAACCGGCACCGTTTGGATTGGAGGCAGAGAAAAGAAATTGATCAAACCCAAAATTAAAAAGAAAACCAGATAATTGGCCGACGTATCAAAAATGAAAGAATTGTGGATCATATAGGCGATCAGGGTGGTAATCAAACCGATTTTCAGAATATTCAATCCTTTCTGTTCTTTGGGGTCACCGGACTTGAATTTACCGGTGGCTTTGAAAGCGAAAAAGAAGATTAAAATGTATGTCATAAAACCGACGATGCCCATCGTGAAAAGAACCTCAAGGAATTGATTATGGGCACGGTCGAAAAGCGTTTCTGAACCCGGGCCATTGTAAAATTTCGGATTGAAATGAATCGAAAACGGAATGTCAAAATTTTCCGGGCCATAACCGACAATCACCGAGCGAGCGGAGTCAACGAAACCTTCGAAGCCGGCGGTCCAAGCCCAAAATCGAGTTTGGACCGTTGTTGAATTGATGGAAAGATCCGAATATCTGTCCAGATATGAATTATTTCTGACAAAGCTCGTATTTCTAGCGGCAAGTAAAATTCCTGTCCCCAAAATTATAAGTCCCAGAAATGCCAAGGAGTAATTCTTGACTTTTTTCAAACCCAGCTCTACCGACAACCATAACCCGAAAATAATTATACCGGCGACTAAGGCGATAACTGAACCTCTGACTCCGGCTAAAAAGACGGCGATCGAGTTTAAAACAAATACTAAATAATAAAATTTCCGCCAAGCCGGGGAAATTGTCACTCGAGACAGAGTCAGCGCCAAAAATCCGCAAACGATCATATAGCCGGCAAATAGCGCCGAATTTCCGATGGTCCCGAATATTTTTACACGGCTTCCCGAACCGATTATCCAGGTCCAGGAGGTCTTTTGCAAAAATCCGTAAAATGCCGAGCCCAAGCTGGCAATCAAAAATAGGTTAACTAGATTTATCCACTCCTTTTTTTTCCTGAAAATCGCCGACAAGATTATGAAGAAAGCCCAGAAATGAAGCATGCTGAAAAAACCGCCCATTCTTTCAAGGGTGCCCCAGAAACTTTGAAAAAAACTGACGCTGGTGAAAGTGGTTAAGCCATACGCGGCGGTGAAACCGGTGATGGCCCAGAATAATTTGGTCCGTGGCGGCAAATATGACCTGTCTTTGATGATAAGGACAATGTAGAGCAGGACCATTATCTCCACTGCCGAACGAAAAATTACGACCTTTCCAAAATGGAACGGCGAAATGAAATCATTAAAAATTATCAGCGGCATGAAAGCCGATAAATAAACAAAATACCGTAGTATTTTTGCCAGCATTGGCTCCGCTGTCGGAAGTATTTTTTTATTCTGGCTATTGTTCATAATATAAATCATACGAAATAAAACAAATAAAAGCAACTGCCATTTTTGATGTTCCATTTATAGCTTGCCAAATCAAATATATTAGGGTAGTATCCGCATGGGACAGCATTAAAATCTCGAACATTAACAATTCCTGTGAGAGGGTGAAATGAAAATTTTGCTGATTGCCTACGACAACGAATCCCACATCTCCCTTTTCCCATTGGGGCTTGCGTATATCGCTTCAGCGTGCAGAAACGCGGGCCATAAAGTTACTATTTACAATCAGGATATCTATCATTGGCCTGAAACGCATCTGACTGATTACCTCGATGCCAACCACTTTGATGTGGTCGGTTTGGGCGTAATCGGAGGTTATTACCAGTATAGAAAATTGCTAGCAATATCTGAGGCAATCGGCAAAACCTCTAGAAAACCGTTTTTTGTGATAGGAGGCCATGGGCCATCGCCGGAACCGGAATTCTTTTTGCGTAAAACGAGAGCGGATGCGGTTGTCATCGGCGAGGGAGAGGTAACGATAACGGAATTGCTGGCAAGATTGGAAAATGGAAATGATTTATCCTCCATTAATGGTATCGCTTATTTTGACAAGGATTCTGGTAAATTTATTCAGACTCCGCGGCGTTCTCTTATTATGGGCATGAACAGTATTCCCCTTCCAGCCTGGGATCTTTTCCCTATGGAGCATTATGCTCTGTACAGAATGCCAAATATACGCAATACCGAGAGGTTTATGGTTTTGCTGTCCGGCAGGGGTTGCGATTTCAAATGCAATTTTTGTTATCGGATGGACAAAGGCCTAAGGATCAGATCTTCTGAGAGCATCATTGAAGAAATAAAGATCCTTCAAAAAAAATATGGGGTATCGTATTTCTTATTCTTTGACGAATTGCTCATGAATTCCGTGGATCGGATAGTTGAGCTTTGCGAAAGCTTTCAGAAAGCAAAATTGAACATCAAATGGTGCTGTAATGGAAGACTCAATTACGCGAAACCGGAAATGTTGGGCTTAATGAAACAAACAGGATGCGTTTTTATCAATTACGGCATCGAATCTCTTGACGACGAGATGCTCAGGATAATGAAAAAAGTACTCACTGTTAAACAAATAATTGCCGGCGTTGAAGCAACGATCGCGGCCGGAATAAGCCCAGGTTTGAACATCATATTCGGAAATATCGGGGAAACGGCGGAAATTCTTCAAAGGGGAGTCGAGTTCTTACTGAAATATGACGACCACGCCCAGATGAGGACTATTCGGCCGGTCACTCCATATCCGGGTTCATATCTGTACTATTATGCCATTAAGAATGGGCTTCTGAAGGGTCCAGAAGATTTCTACGAGATCAAACACGTAAACTCAGACCTGCTTTCAGTAAATTTCACTCAAATGAGCGACGAAGTATTCCATCGGCTTTTACTAGATGCGAATACTACTTTAATGAACAGGTATTTTTCAGGGCAACAGAGTAAATCCGCGGAAATTGCGAGGAAATTGTACATTGAAAAGGATCCAAAATTCAGAGGGTTCAGAACAGTTTAAATAAATCCGACTTAACGTCGGATTTTTAAATAATTTTGGAAATCTCTTTGGGTTTTTGATGTTTATCCGAGGAATATTTTTTATCTCCGGTGATATCTTTAAATCCCTTGTAATCGAAAACATCCTGTTTAAGATTGTTGATATTGGCCGATGGCACCAGAATGAACATTTCATCATTGGCAACAATTCTCTTAGCCGGGTCACTCCCTCCCAGAAGGTCTTCATGAATTTTTTCTCCGGCTCGGTTGCCTATCTCTTTTATTCTTATTTTTTTTCCGGGGAAATGTTTTGAAATGAAAAGGCCCGCCAAATCATCAATCCTAATCGAGGGCATTTTAAGAATAAAAATCTCTCCTCCTTTGGCCAATTCGGCCGCTTTTAGGGTCAAACCGACGGCCTGCTTGGTCGACATCAGAAATCTGGTCATGTCCTTATTTGTCATGTTAATTTCCCCACTTTTTTCCGCTTGTTTTTTCCAAACTTGTAAAACGGATCCGTCCGACCAGCTGACATTGCCAAACCTGACACAAGAAAATTTCGTTCCTTCCGGAGGAGTAAAATAGTTAGTATTGATGAACAATTTTTCCATCATGAGCTTTGAAACGCCCATAACGCTGCAGGGGTCCGCCGCTTTATCCGTTGAAATTCCTATCACTTTATTTACGCTGTTGTTCAACGCCGAATCTATCACATTCTGCGAGCCGATAATATTGGTCTTGACGGCTTCGTTCGGATTATATTCGCAAAAGGGCACATGCTTTAAAGCCGCGGCGTGAAAAACTATATTTACGCCCTTCATGGCAAAAGAAAGCCGCTCGCGATCTCGCACGTCGCCGATCAGCGCTCGAACATTTTGGGGATGTCCCAGTTTTTCGAGAAGATAATATTGCCGACTTTCATTTCGGGAATAAACTCTAATTTGTTTCGGTTTAAATTTAAGGAGCTGAAGCGTTAATTCTCCTCCGATCGTGCCTGTTCCCCCGGTAATTAAAATGGTTTTATTTTTAAATTGATTTACCATATTTCATCAACACTTCCAAAACTTTATTAGCGATGTGTTTAATATCGGCCTCCTTTAATCCTATATAGAACGGCAAAGCAAGGGAAGAATCGCTGACCATTTCCGAAACCGGAAAGTCGCCTCTTTTATAGTTAAATTTATCTCTGTAAAAGCCAAACAAATGGATTGAGGGTAAATAGGGTTTTGTGGAAATACCTTGTTTATGTAGATCTTCAATAATTTCGTCTCTATTTATCTTTTGATCTTTTATTCTCACGGTATAAACAAACCAGCTGTGAGTATTTTCTTTGCCGATCTGGGGAACAGCTATTATCCGATCGTGCTTCGCAAAATATTTATTGTATAATTGAGCAATAGTTCTTTTCTTTTTGATCATGAAATCCAGTTTCTCCAATTGGGCTAATCCAAGAGCCGCGCTCATTTCATCGAGACGATAATTATAGCCTAGCCGAGAATGATCTAGCCACTGCATATTTTCCGAACGTCCTTGATTTCTTAAACTTACACAGAGAGTATAGATATTTTTATCATTCGTTACAATAATTCCGCCTTCGCCGGTAGTCATCTGTTTATTGGGATAAAAGGCGAAAATAGCCGATTCCCCGAATGTTCCGACATTTTTGTTTTTGAATTTGGCGCAAACCGATTCACAGGCATCTTCAATTATCTGCAGTTTGTGTTTCCTGGCAATTTTTAGGATGGGGCTCATATCGGCCGATTGGCCGAAAATATGAACAACCAAAATTGCTTTGGTTTTTGGGGTGATCTTTTCTTCAATCTTGGAAGGATCGATATTGTATGTTACTGGTTCGATATCGACAAAAACCGGTTTAGCGCCAACGTATAAGACCGAATTTGCGGAAGCAATAAAGGAAAAAGGTGAAGTAATTACCTCGTCACCCGGACCAATTCCAGTTGCAATCATCGCCAAATGCAAGCCCGCCGTACCGCTTGAAACTGCGCAGGCGTATTTTGTGCCAATTTTTTCGGCGAATTTTTTTTCAAATTCAATATACCTTGGCCCCAAACTTAAATTTCCTGAATTTAAAACTTCCATTACTAACTGTCTTTCTCTTTCTTTAATGTATGGCTTAGCGATTGGATATTTCTTCATTTTTTAAAAATTAAAATTTTAATATGGGCGAAGTTCCCATGTGGCGGGAGCGAAGCAAAAAAATCAGCGAAAGTACTATTGTAAATGATTTCTTTTGAGACCGCTTTTGCCAAGGCCGGATATAAAATTCTAGACCCAAAATAATGAGAACTCAAAAAATTATTCTCTTCAACAAACCTCATTCCTTGGCTGACAAGATATTTGCTGACCGAGATCTTGTCAAGAAGCAAGTTGTGATATGCCGGCGGTATGGCAGCTAGCCCAATCTCCTCTCGGGCTTTATTCAATGAATCTAAACCATCTTTGAAAGCTTCCAACAATATCAATCTACCTCCTTTTTTTAAAACTCCGGCTATGTTTTTTAACGCTTTTTTCTGGTCGTTCCAATTCAACAAGTTAATGATGCATCTTTCCGTAAAAACGCAGTCATATTTATTTTTATCTTGTAATTTTAAAATGTCTCGCTCTTGGAACTTAATTTTTCCTTTTATGTTTTTAGTGGATTGCTTTTGGGCTAAAGTAATGAGGTCGCGAGAAAAATCGATGCAAGTCAAATCTATTTTTTTGGTTTTTAAAATTTCTATTGACCCACTGCCATTACCACAACCGACCTCAAGACACTTTTCTTCATCCTTCAGATATGAGGAGATATTAACAATTTCTAATCTCCTTGTCATTAGGTCGGCCATGGTGCTCGTCGAAGCCAGGCCGTGTTCTTCGGCTTCCTTTTTATAATGTTCCTTTATTAAAATCGTGTAATTTTTTCTGTTTGACATTTTTTAATAATTAATCTGTTTTGCTAATAATCTCGGATTAATATCCAATTCTTCAAGAATTTTAGCTACTCTTGGTCCGGTTTTGCCGTCACCCCAAGGGTTTTTCGATTTTGCGACTCTGGCTCTATAAATATTATCATCCAATGATTTATGAATAGCCGCGATTATTTCTGCTCTTTTATAACCGACGTCTATAACGTTGTCCCCTCTTTGACGGCCTGATTGTCTTGAGCCGATATTAACTACCGGCACATTAAATGAAGATGATTCTATCATGGCCGCGCTTGAATTGCCAATCCATACCGCAGCTTCTCTTTCCAGAGTTAAAAAGTGTTTATAGGGTAAGCTTTTAACAATACGAAACAAGGAATTATTTTTTTCCCTTTCTATAACCTTTATGATTCTCCGGCCGCCGGCATCAGGATGGGGATAAGCCACAACCACTAGCAAATTGAATTTTTTTACAGCCGCCATTGTCTCCTCCATTTGTTTTCCAGCCCGCTCAAATTCCTCGCTTACCGGGTGTTGAGTTACCAAAATTACTTTATGATCGGGATCAAGGTCTAGTTTTTGGAAGAGATCTTCCCTTGACAGTAATTTTTCATTTAAAATGACATCAAGAGCCGGCGCGCCAACTATATGAATTCTCCATTTCTCCTCACCCATTTTTTCTATTCTTTTTGCTGATTCTTCAGTAGACGGAAAATGAATTTGAGAAAGTTTGGTAATGGCGTGCCGAGCGATTTCATCAACGGTAGATGTCCTCTCGCCGCCACCCATTTGCCCAGTTGGAATGCCCAAATACAACGCGGCTGTGGCGGCACATAGCATTTCCGGCCGATCGCCAAGGGTTAGAATAAAATCCGGCCTATTCTTAGATAGGGCATTGACTATATTGGTAAGGAATTCACCGGTGAATTTGGCCATTCCTTTTCTGTCATCGCTTTTAAATACGCAGCTGATCTTTTTAACTTTTCCCGGAAATTCTTTTTCAACTTGATCAACGGTCAGACCGAATTCGGGCATCAAGTGAGAACCGGTGGCATATATCTGCAACTTCAAACGCTTGCTTTTGTCTATGGTTCTTAGCACTGGGGTCATCATCCCAAAATCAGCCCGGGTTCCGGAAATATAAGCTATTTTTTTAATAATTTGGTCTCCCATAAAAATAAAAACCTCGGTTAAATGGCCCCGCGGCTCTGGTTCACCAGTCACCACTTTGGATTAAGCTGTCATTCTTTATGTCTTTTTTGGCCAACTTGCCAAGCAACGACTGATAATATCTAGGCGATACACCATTTCCCGGCCTTTTGATGCCGAGATTTTTTTCTGTAAATCTCTCTCCTCTCTTAATGGGCCTGAGTGATACGATGCTTTTTCGGGTAATCAGTGCTATCTTCTTTTCGCTTGGAACCGGTTGTTTAATGTTCCGCCCCATAATGATCGGGATATTTCTAATGGCTTGAATGGCAATTCTCAGCTCCTCGGGATTGGATGATGCCTTATGGTCCGGACCCTCCGTGTTTTTATTCAGGGTCAGATGCTTTTCAATAACGCAGGCGCCCAATGCGACTGCCATTGTTGATACAAGACTGCCTTCGGTATGGTCAGAATAGCCGACGAGAACAGACGGCAGTGCTTTCATCATCGTCTGCATAGCCCCCAAATTCACCCCTTCAAAAGGACATGGATAGTTTGTCGTGCAATGGAGAAATACAATCTTGTCGTTGCCCGCTCTTTTTATCCATTTCATCGCATCCTTAATTTCCTTCAGGGTTGCCATACCCGTGCTCACGATCATTGGTTTCCGGAATTTGGCAATGTGTTCCAAGAACGGCTGATTGGTCAGATCTCCAGAGCCGATCTTGAATGCCGGGACTCCGAGCTTATGAAGAAAATCGGCGCTTTTGATGTGGCCATGAGGCGTGGATAAGAATATGATATTTCTTTTTTTACATCTTGCCACTATCGAATCATAGAATCGTTCATCCAGTTCGATCTCTTTCAGCATCTCGAGCTGGGATTCCGTCTTACCGGTATTTTTCTTTTGATACTCAGCCATCTCGCCACCGCCGGTCACTACCTGTTCGGCTTTCCAAGTCTGGAACTTAACGGCATTGGCTCCGGCATCAGCCGCGGCATCAACCAGCTTCAATGCCAGATCAAGTCGTCCATTATGATTCACACCTGCTTCAGCGATAAAAAATACCGGCCAGCTGTATCCAATTTCAGATTTACCTATTTTTACAGTAATCATAATTGTTCTCTTGCTGTTTTAATATTAAATAATAAGTTAGTTATTTAACATTATTCAGAAATAAATCAAATTAAGATTTAAATAACCGTTACAGTCTTACCAGTTCGACTGCTTTTTTCCAAAGCAAATAAGGCCTTCAGAAAGCGGTGGTTTTCTTTAAATAAAAAGGGATATTTGCTTCGGCCCTCGATCGCGGTTAAAAATCTACCAATCTCTTCTTCGTACATATCTTCGGTGGTTATATAATGTTTCTCGTTATGACCTTTTTTCAGATGGATCACTTGGAGTTTTTTGTCCTTGGCAGTGAATAATTCTATCCGGCTGTCCTGCCACTCCCATTCCAAAACCCCATTTGAACCGATCACCCGCAATGTCCGGAATGGTTTTCGCGATAAGATATCAATGCTGATGTTGCCGATTACATTATTTTGGAATCTAATAATAGAGGCGTATAAGTCATCGGCGTTCATGTCAAGTCCGGAAAGCTTTTCCGTGAATCCAGCGATCTTCTCAACTTTCAAATTTAACACATAGCTCAACCAGCCCAGTTCAAACGCGAACATTTCTCTGCAAGCACCGGTAGGTCTTTTGGAGAAATAAACTTTTCTATAATCTTCCCAGGGATGCCAATCGGGCAAGTATTGGCCCATGTGATATTGAAATGATAAAACTCGTCCGATCTTATCGCTGTCCAATATTTTTTTCATTGCTTTTATCGCCGGGTGAAATCTCAAGCTACATGATGGCGCACCCACAAAAGTACCGTCCAAAAGGCCCATCAACTGTTTATAGCCCTTATCGGTGGTTGGATGTTCGACAAAAAAATGTTTTTTGTGCTTTGCAGCATATAGGAAATAATCGGAATGTTTGTCGGGTGGAGTTGATATGATGAAAACATCTGGTTTTACTCGGTCTAGGGTTTTTTTGAAATTATTGAATATTTTTATCCCGAAATTATTTTGCGCTTCAAGACGCCTTTTTTTTAAAGGATCAAAACCATAAATATTCTCCTTGGGTATTTTGTGAAAGAGGAGATTTCTGATTCTTCTCTTGCCCATCGAACCCAAACCTATTTGCATAATTTTAAGCCGTTTTTTATTCAAATCTTTTTAATTTTTGTTCTATTTTCTTCTTATTCGCGTAGACCAATTCAGCCATTATCCAGTCCTCGGGATGGTCAAGATCTATCGAACGCCAGCGGGGGCAAATCACACCGTGAGTATTCTCATTTACAAATTTCTTCGTTTTCAAGAATTCCTCGGTTCTGATCATATAAACCATGCACCCATTCAGGATATAACCCTTTGGCCAGGCCTGGCGGTTGGCATTTTCTTTTTTGGGCTGGTTTATCAATACAAGTTTTCCTTTTTTGCTGATCTGATAGAAGCGGGGATGTGTTTCACAAACCGTGCAGACCGATTTTATTTTAGGATTTTTCATCAGCTCGTAACACTTTTTTATGTCCTCGATTTCTCTAAGCGGTGATGGCGGTTGAAGTAAAGTAATCACATCAGGATGGTAATTCTCTTCATCTCTCAATTTTCTTATAAGCGATAAGAAAACATCGTTGATCTGTGCGGTATCGGATGCCAAACTGGCCGGTCTGAACGATATCTCGGCCCCGAATTTTTTTGCTATTTTGGCGATTTCAGGGTTCTCGGTATCAACTATGACGCGATCAAAAAAACCGGACCTTTTAGCTTGGAGAATAGCGTGGGCGATAAGAGGTTTGCCGTGAAAAATCCGGATGTTTTTATTCGGTATCCCTTTTGAACCCGCCCGCGCACAGATAACAGCTAAATTTTTCTCTTTTTTAATCATTGCTCTTTTGAAAAACTATTCTCATGTGGTTACTTATGTTCTGCTTGTCAATTATGGCTTGCATCAAAGGAATAAAATCTTTTAACCTGGATGAGTAATCAAATCTATCTTCGTAATTTTTCATGCAGAAATAATCCATTACATCCAAACCATAATAATCAACGGAATGAACCTTAAAACCGGTTTTCTTGGCCAAATAATCCAAAGATCTCTGATCAAAGAAACAAATGTGTTGGAATGGGTAGAGGTTGTTTTGGTCTTTGCCCATCAGCAGAAAAGATAGCGAATGGATATTGGGAGTATGAGCTATAACAAAACCGTTCTTGATCAATTTTTTATTTATGGTCTTAAAAAGAGTTATCGGATCGGTCAGGTGCTCTAGAACATCGTAAAGAGTGATTATGTTGTAAGACCCGTCCTTTTCATTCTTCAAATCGGCACTTTCTACGTTTAACCCCCTGTTTTTGCATATCTTAACCAAAAAATCGGATAATTCCAGACCTTTATACTTAACGCCGTTGTCTTTCAGATAACTCAACAGATAACCAGGGCCACAACCTACATCAAGAAGTTTTATCCTATTTTTGGAGATTTTGGTTTTCTCCAATATATAATTCAACCTTTCCGGAGCCAAAGTTTTTTTCCGATAATCATAGGTGTTCAAAACATTAATTCTAACATCCCTTTTATAGACCTCGTCGTCGTAGACCCCATGGTTGCCCAGCTTTGTAAAATCAACATTTGGCGAAACCAGGCCGCATTTTGAACAATCAATGAGCTGGTATTTATTGTAGGACAAGAAATTGTCGCCCTTTTGGGAACCGCAGAGCGGGCAAACGAATTTATTGCGAGTTTTAATACTAGAAGCGAATTTATTCATCATATGATCCTTGTAAACCAAAACGTTTTTCCAGAAATCTTTTGGCCGGGATTGTTTGGAATCAATATTGAATATCTTGTAGCCCTTAAGCATGTTCCTCATTTTTTTATTTTACCTGATGCCTTAGTTTCCAAATACCTTTTTCTTTCTTCCAAAGATGAGGCGAACGAAACTCATCGGCCAAACGCATGAAATATTTTTTATCCATCTTTGGATGGATAAACGATCCGTGGGCTTTCGGAAATTCTTTTTTGGTGATACTGAGATATTCCCACAATTCATCGGCAAATCTCTCCGGAAATTCTCCATCAAATCTTCTTACAAGCGAGACCCCTTCTTCCCGAGTGATTTCACCCGATCTTATCTCCTGGGCGGCATCATTAGTGGCTCGGCCTAAGCCAAATTTAATGAACGCGGTATAGTAGTAGAGGTCATCCATCTTGTCATCAATACTGTTGTATTTGCTATATGTTCCCGGGGTTCTTTCCGGCGATGCCTGAAAACCCCCGTGTTCGACGGAATAGTAATAAGCTCCCTGAGGATGCCATTTTAAATAATAGCCCAGATAATGAAATTCGATCTTGTGTTTTTTTATATCTTTGGGGTTGGCGGGCAAATAGAGATT
Organism: Minisyncoccia bacterium; assembly: GCA_050015375.1. Lineage (GTDB taxonomy): Bacteria > Patescibacteriota > Minisyncoccia > 2-02-FULL-40-12 > IGHO2-01-FULL-4-A > JBEKBN01. The sequence goes on from JBEKBN010000002.1 coordinate 61,345, forward strand.
AAGGTCGTTCTCCTGAACGCCATATTTCTTTGACAGATCAGAGAGAGAAACGCCGCCTAGAAAAATTTTTGTTTTATCGGAAGAGGTGAAATACGACCAATCTTTAACCGCTTTATCGGCATCAGCGATCGGATTGCCATATTCAGCTTCATTTTCTCCATAAAAAATAAGCGGTATATCGTAAAGAATCGCAACTTTAGGCGCCAGTGACTTCTGTCCGAAAACGAACGGTTGAAAAGGATGAAAAAGATTTTCGAGGGCCAGGCGCGTGAGCAAACGGTGAGTTCTGCCATTTGGCGTGTAGAGTACATTGTCGAAGCCCGCGTGAATCCAGGCTTCAAAATTTTTCCAACCCCATGGCGTATAGATATGGGGAGCCCAGGTTATCGTGAGAGGGTGCATGCCATATTTAAACTTCAGAATGTGAGCCGCGTAAAAACTGTCTTTACCGCCCGACCCCGGGACTAAACAATCATAAGACCCGTCTTTTTTTCTATGTTTATCGCATAATTTCATTAGCTCCCCTCCGCGTTCCGCCCAATCAATTGATTTTTTACGCTCGGTCACTCGACAGGCATCACAAATTCCATCCTCATTAAAATTTACAGTTCCTTTTTTGCTATCTTTGGTATGCGAATATTCAACTGCCGAGATTGGTTTTTGATTCGAAACAACACATTTTTTGCAAAAGTTGACCTCCTCTGGCAAACCATATTTTGTTGGAATTTTACTCATGATATTTTGTCTATGCTATTTTAATAAAATTTTCTATTATCTTTAGCCCAACGGGGCCGCTTTTTTCAGGATGGAATTGGCATCCATAAATATTGTTTTTTTTAATAATCGCACAAAATTCATGGCCGCCATATTCAGTCGTGGCAAAAATAACCTTTTTATCATCTGGCTCCAATATATATGAGTGGACAAAATAAACATCCGCTTCCCGATCTATTGATCTGAATGGTGTGTCGTTTTTAGACACGGATGTCTTAAAAGATAATCTATTCCATCCGATATGCGGGATCTTTGCATTGTCTGCCAACTTAGGAAACTTTATAACCCGCCCCGGTATAATATTCAGGCCGGAGAACTCGCCAAATTCGAAGCCCTTGCTTAGCAATAATTGCGCGCCTAAACATATCCCCAAGATCGGTTTGCCGCTTTCGGCAAATTGCTTAATAGTGGTTTCTAGATTTCGAATACAAAGTCCGTTCATTCCGGCTTCAAATGAACCGACGCCGGGCAATACAAGAGCATCAGATGACTCTATTTCCTTGGCCTCCTCGGTGATTATGGCCTTTGTCGTAAATTTATCAAAGGCCTTCTGAATACTATATAGATTGCCCACTCCATAATCAACTACCGCAATTTTTGGTGATTTCATGGTCATAGTCACGCCATCCTAACTTTTAGCTTCTTTCCATGCAAAAAAACCTTTAATGAATCAACCGTATAATCGTTATAATGGAATACTGACGCCGCGGCAATTGCATTGGGTCGAGAAGATCTAATAACTTTTGCTACTGATTCTTTGCTACCAGCTCCTCCGTGGGCGATGATCGGAATGGTCGAAAAGGCGGTGATGGCGGAAATAAGTTCTAGATCATACCCCTTTCTTGTTCCATCTTTATCTATAGAAGTGACGACCACCTCGCCCACTCCCATACCAATGGCCTTTTTTACCCAATCAATGGCGTCTATGCCCGTTCTTTCTCTCCCGCCATCCGTGTATGCTTCCCATTTTTTGTCTCCGATCTTTTTTGCCTCGACGGAAAGGACTATACACTGGGAACCGAATTTGTTTATAGCCATGGAGATGAATTCCGGATGGTGGATGGCGAATGTATTAATGGCTATCTTATCGGCACCCGCTCTCAAAACGTTATCTATGTCGCCGACTGACCTGATTCCGCCGCCAACTGTAATGGGTATGAAGATGCCGCTAGCAACAGATTTCAACAAGTCAAAATCAAGATTTCTTTGATATAAGCTGGCCACGATATCCATATACAGTAACTCATCGGCGTTTTCGTTGTAATACCTCAAGGCCAGTTCTCTGGAATTACCGACGATTCTTAACCCTTCCGTAAAAATTCCTTTTACTACATTGGGGCCTTTTATATCCAGCCGGGGAATTATTCTTATATTTTCCATATTTTTAATGTTGACCTTTATTGGGTTAGATAAACTTGGTCAAAGATATCATGTATCGGTTTTTCATATCGGGTAATATTGAAAATCTTGCCATCATCGCACTGCAAGTAAAGCGTCCGATACAATCCCAGGCATGGCTCCAGAACCCTATTAAAAAAAACGCTGGCCAGTTTGGTTTTAAACTTAAGTTGAGCAAAGAATCCTGAAAATTCAAGAGCATACATCAAGTTGAAGTTGGCCGGATAGCAAAAAGTAACTTTCTTGTTTTCACCAAAATAAGAAACAAGGCAATTTTCAACAAATGAGAAATTGGGGAAAGCCATGAAACTTATAATGATGTCACGAGAACCGATTTTAAGTTTTTGTATTTTGAACGCTTGGCGAACCGCTTCCAATAAGCGTTCCGGCTTGAGAGAATAATAAACCCGAGGCAAAAATTTTATGTCGTCAAAATAATCATTGAGAAAATTTGTGTCTATAGCTCGCCAACGGTGCTGTTGAGAGATGACGAGATTTATGGGTCTCCCCGGCGAGATATTTTTGATGAGTTTTGCGATAGCCACCATGATCATCACCGGTGAAGGTTCGACGATGGTAAACCAGATTTCGCCATTATTTTCTTCCAACAATTTTTTCATGTTTTGTTCCAATAAATCGTTGACGGTTGGAATTTCTTTGTTATCCGCCAGCGGTTTACTTAGGTCGTGAATAGAAATCCTTTCGGGACAATTTTTAAAATAATCGCACCAGGCTTCGAATGTCGCTCTGCCCACGGCGTTTTCAAACAACTTATAAAATACATAGGAATTCAAACCGAAACTATAAGCCGAGATGGAGGCGTTGGAGCTTATCGAAAAAGAGTAGGCGATCTTGCCAAGATTTTTCCAGATGAAAATTTCGGCGGGTTTCGAGTCGTCTAAAATTCTGAATAATTTCAAATCAAGAAGTTTAAGCTCTTTTTTTTCGGCTGGATGGGGCTTGTAGAAAAGTTCATAGCCCACGCACTGCTTCCTTATGTAATCGAGGCACATATTGGTTATTTTTACATATTCCTCAATCTTCAACTGGTCCGACAATTTAAGAAACGACGCTCCCCAAAAAATAACCTGTTTGTTGCCTCGCTGGCCCAAATTAGATTCACCGATCAGACCATACGGAACAGCAACTTCATGGACATTTTCGGCCTCTTTATTGGCTGGCTGCAGGGTCTTGAGATACATCTTCATTTAAGATTTTTAACATAAAATCGCACCCACGTAAAGAATATAGTGTTCTGCCAACAAAAAAGAGCTAACTGGTGAGAGTTAGCCCTGTGATTTTTTCCAAAATTATTGTTTGCCGGTTTTTTGCCGGAATAGATTATCGGCATATTCCCTCTCTGCGGATTTTATCTTTGTGAATCCGTCTTCTTCCCGATTTGCCTTTTTGGCCGAGTAATGGTGGATATGTTCAACAAAAACGTCCGGTCTTAAATAGGCTGAATGCCCCGGAGAATTTATAAGACGATATGACCATTCAACGTCGGAACCATAAATAAGGAAGTTTTCGTCGTAATAACCGATTTTCCCAAAAATTTCTTTTTTGTGCAGACTGCATGGATTGGGAAATGGGTCAGTAAATTTTACAGGGCCTATGTCCCGTGGACCATCGGCTTGCTGTTGCGGACATGAAATCCTTGAAATTGCGGGTGATACTACATAACAATCGGGGTAACGTTCAAATGTTTCCATGCAGCGGGTCAACCAACACGGGTTCAGTTTAGGCACAAAACAATCGGAATCCATGATAACAATGTAGTCGCAGGTGGATTCTCGGATGAGTTTATTCAATATTTTGCCCATATTCTTGGTGCCGGGGCGATTATCAAAAAGAGTCAGTTTATAGGGCCAATCGGTATTCTCAATTAAATGTTTGGCGCATTGAACTTCAATTTCCGGGGCGGTATAGAACAAAACGATAATCTCAACCCGTTTTAATTCATAGTCGGTAGGGATTGGCAGTTGTATTTGCCTGATGACTTCGTTACGAGCAGTTTTTCTTTCTTCGGACGTGAGAACAGATTCTACCGGTGACTTTTTTTTGTCCCCGATCATTCGCCCTATGAATCCGCCAAGATATTTCTGATCAAAATCATTGATAAATGATTTGCTAGTTTTTCTCTGGGCGTGGTTCATTATTGAAAACTATTATACGCAGGCTGACAGTAGAATTTTCTAATCAGATCGCATACACGGCGTATATCTGACTCCGTCAGTTTTAGGTGCATCGGTAAGCTAATGATACGCTTATAAATGAACTCCGTATTGGGAAGCTTTTTGTGCCAATTGAATATCTTGTAATAATATAGGGGTTTAAAATGGACGGAGGTTACAACGCCATTTTCGGCAAGATACTTAATCAACTCATTGCGATATGGTACAAAGATCGGATAATATATCCAGGTGGAGCTTTTGAAACGTCGTTCAATGAATTCGGGTAAGTACTTGTCATACCAGCCGGCAACTTTTTTATGATACGCGTTGTTGGCGTCCAATTTTTCCAGCTGGCAAAGCCCGATAGCAGCAATGATATCGCTCATATTTGCCTTAAGGCCCGGCTCTTTAATATCATATTCCCAGCTATACTTTGAACCTGAACGGGCATAGGTGCTTTTATCGATACCGCACCAAGAGATCGCTCTTGCGCGCCGGTAGAGTTCCTTATTGTTAGTGGTCAGCATTCCGCCGTCACCCGTGGGCAGATTCTTTACCGCGTGAAAACTCCAGCAAGAAACCAAACCTCGATGCTTCACGCCTGCGGCATGAGCCATGTCATAAATAATTCCTTTTCCTGATTCATTGCCGCCGTAGAAAACCTGGATGTCGGCTTCAGGCGTACAAAGCGTTTTAGGGTCAACATCCACAAATTCAATCTTCTTACCGATATTGAGAGGGGCAAGAGCCGAAGACACAAAGGTAAAGGCCGAGACCCGCACCGGATTGGGCAATTTAACCACGCGCACCGCAATATCAAGAGCAGCCGTGCAGGAATTGGTCGCCACTGCGTATCTCGCGCCGGCTTTCTTGGCGAATGTTTTTTCAAATTCCTCAACCTTGGGACCCATGGCCCACCAGCCGGAATCCAAAACTTTTTTGATAGCTGCAAGTTCTTTGCCCGTCGGTACTGCTTTAAATAAACTTATTTTTTTCATATTGATTATTTAAATATAAACCTATACTTAAGTCAATGGTCTTAAATCCCGAAATTAATCTTTTTTAAATATTCTTTTTCTTCAGCGATCATGTTTTTCGGTAATTTTTTAAAAATTTTAATTTCTGAAGCATCTTCATTCGGCATAAGTCGCCCCTTTTTGATCTCGCACAAGAACACTAAGCTAACTGTCGAACCAAACCCCACTTCTTTCTCCTCGCTCGGATACGCGTCTATGTATCCAAGACAATCTTTTATACGGACCGAAATACCCAACTCATCCGATGCTACGCGTCTTACGGCGTCATGCATGGTTTCTTTGTAATAAACAGTTCCGCCCGGTATGTGCCACAGGTTATTCCAGGAAGACAGTTTTCTTAAAGCCAAAACGATTCCCTTATTTGTTTTGACGACAACTATCACGCAAAGTCGGGGAACTTTTGAATATATCGCCCTGAACTCTTCGAATGTAAACGGTTTTTCCATATGACCTCTAGATTACACCCAAATCAACATATAAATCAAGTTTTGGACCCAATACCTACTGGTGCTGGTTGCCTTCGTTTGCTTTGTTGCGGGGGTTGGATTATGTGGAAGTCGCTTTAAGGCAGTTTTCTGGAAAGTTTAGGTTTATAAGAGGGTAGTAATAAAAAAGCCCTTGAGGGTTATTCAAGGGCTGAAAAATACGATATTCAGATAAAGATCCGGTCCCGGAAACGTTCATAGAGAGAAGCGTCTAATCGCGCATCAAGACGGTTGTCCTGATGGCCTTCGATCGCCCGTGGAATTAGGGTAATGTCGCCCAGTAACCGGCGTATCCTGTCATCAGACTCGTAGATTGCCAGGATCTCCTTTGTCAATGGCTCGTAAGAATTAAACACGATATTGAAGAGCAGTTGGAAGTTGTTTAGGAACAGCAGGTCAGCTTCCTTGACCCAGGGGCGGAACCGAAGACTCAGTTCTCCATACATATCAGTTTTGCCCCATTGTTCCAGGTTTTCTGGAAATGTAAGCCCGTAGTCCCTGACTACCAGGTTTGTCAGAGATGCCCCCGGGTAAGGCATGTACTGGTAAAGCGCCATACGTGTTGCCGGATTGATCTTTTTAAAGTCTTTGCAAAGGGCAACTGTCGCGGCGGTATCTTCGTCGGTCTCGAATGGAAAGGCGAAAATAAATGTGTGGACGGTCGTCAAGCCCAGGTCGGTAATCCGTGCGTTGAACAATTTCATCTTGTTGAAGTCCGCCTGTTTGTTGATGTATTTCTGAATCTTCGGAGAACCTGTCTCCGGGGAATAGGCAACAAAATCACAAAAGCCAGGGAACTCCTTCACTACAGCCTCTTTGTAAGTAGCAAAGTTGCTACGGACCAACGATATTTTCAATCCTCGGTCCTTGAACCTTCGGATAAGCTCAAGAGCACGGCTGACTTTCAGGATAAAATTTTCGTCCATGATCTCAAAGATATCAAAGCCATATTGGTCATGCAGGAAACTTACTTCGTTCATGATGTGGTCGACGCTGAACGCACGCCACTCATTTTTCCCTTCAATACCGCCTTTGTAACAATATGCACAATTAAATGGGCATCCTCGGGAAGTACAGATTGATGCAAGCACTGGATATTGGGCAGGGTTGAGGTATTCCTCAAGCTGATGCCAGGCCGGAATTGGAAGTGAACCTAGAGATTCGATGATGCACCGCGGAGGTGTCATGTTGATGCCGTCTTCTGACTTAATGCAAAGGCCATTAACGGTGGATAGGGGAATACCTTCTTCAAGCGCCTGCGCCAGTTCGACTATTGTCTGTTCGCCTTCCGAGCGGACAATGACATCAACTAGCGGATGGCTAATCGTTCCCTGAGGGTAGATCGACGGATGCACGCCCCCCCAGACAATGGGAATTTTCGTCCCGAACCTTGATCGGATCGACTGCGCGAAAGACAAACCGTTGATGATTTGCGACCCCGTCATACTGGATATGCCGAAAAAAAGAATCTCGGGAGCCACGGCAATCTTCGCGTCCATCTCCTCTACAGTCATCAGGCGCTGGTCGAGCAGGATGACCGGGAACCCCGCTTCTTCAAGCACAGAGGCCAAGCACATAACGGAAAGAGGAGCATACATCCGTCTAATAGAATGAATGTCTCGCCGCCGTTCAGCGGCATACCCGCCTGTCGGCCGGGGGTAAAACAGTACCACATGTTTTTTCATCGCTTCATACCTCCACTATTTTCTGTAAAAAGAGCTAGCTTATATTAGAATAGAAATAAATAATCGTCAACCGTAAATCAGACGCCTTGAATAAATTCCAAAAAAATGAGATTATAAGAGCGTTGGTTTCGCTTATGCTTATATGTTGATAAATCTAAAAAAAATTAAAAAGATTATGGCCCTTCTTCTGGAAGCTTTCGGTCACTTCAAATCAAAGTTTGTAATTATGGTGGTTTTGGGATTCTTAGGAGGACTTTTTGGGGGCATAGGCATAGGCGCCATAATTCCTCTTTTCTCTGTAATTACACATCAACAAATTCAAGGCATGGACTTTATCACCAAAAACGTAGAAAAGGTTTTCGCTCTTTTTCGCATTCCTCTCACATTACCATTTTTGCTTTCATTTATAGTTATTCTTTATGTTCTGAAGGGATTTGTTCAGTTCATAGCCAAATATACCAATGAAAAAATAATGGCTCAATATGAAGCTCAAGCTAGAACCAATCTTTTAAGAGTAACAATCCAATCCTCATGGCCTCACCTGATTAGCCAAAAAGTCGGTTATCTGGAAAGAGTGCTTTTAGGTGATATCACCGAAGCCACAAGTGTTTTAGACCAGATTAGCGGAATAATCCTTATAGCGACCAGCTTGATAATGTATACGTTTGTTGCTATAAACATCTCCTTCGACATCACCTTGATGACCCTAATCCTTGGAGCAATAATCTTTTTATTTATAAAACCCTTCCTTTATAAAACGAGAAAAATCATATCGAAAACTTCTGCTATGAATAAAGTGGCAAGTCATTATATTAATGAAAGTATCATGGGCGCAAAGATGATCAAAATAACCTCAATTGAAAACAAAATAGCCGACAAGGGTAAGGAATATTTTGAAGAACTAAGAAAAACCAGAGTAAAGTCCGCATTCTATTGGTTACTTCTTGGAACTTTTTTTGAACCTTTGGGGCTCCTATTTGTAGCCGTTTTGTTCGTCTTTTCATTCAAGTCTCCAGGATTCAACATTGCGGCTTTTACTGTAACTGTCTACCTGATCCAGAGAATGTTTTCTTTTATTCAGTCTGTTCAGGGACAAGTGTACACCTTGAACAACCAATCTATATATTTAAAAATTATTTCCGACTATAAGCGGAATGCTACCAATAACTTGGAGGTTAACAGAGAATCTGGTAACTTTATTTTTAATGAATCCCTTGAGTTTAAAAATGTGCAATTTGCATACCCTTCTCACAAAGAAGTTCTTAAAAATATTAACTTTTCTATAAAAAACGGGGAGGTGATGGGAATCATTGGCCCCTCCGGCGCGGGCAAAACTACAATTGTTGATTTAGTTTTGCGGCTTTTTACTCCTGGAGCCGGCAAAATACTTCTCGATGGCAAGGATATTGATGGAATTAGTTTAAAAGAATGGAAAAAAAATATAGGATATGTGCCTCAAGACAATTTCTTTCTCAGTGACACCGTTGAAAACAACATCAGATTTTATGACGAGTCGATATCCGAAGAAGATATCATAGAGGCCTCTAAAATAGCTAATATTTATGATACCATCCAGAGCATGCCCGAAAAGTTTAAAACCTTCATGGGCGAGAGGGGCATTCAATTGTCAGGTGGCCAGCGCCAAAGAATTGCCTTAGCAAGAGCGTTGGCGAGAAAACCTCAAATTTTAATCCTGGATGAGGCAACGAGTTCACTTGATAATGAATCAGAGGCCCTAATTCAAAAAGCCATATCGGATTTACGCGGAAAAACAACAATAATAATTGTCGCTCATAGATTATCCACCGTAATGAACTCCGGTCATATCATTGTTTTGAAAAATGGAGTAATAATAGAAAGTGGGTCGCCAGATGAATTATTACAAAATGAAAATTCTTATTTCCACAAAATACGCAACATGGTAAACGATAATTTCAGCTAAACTTTTTTATGGAATTTTATTGTAAAAATCTTCTCATAGCATCGAGGGTAAAACGGAACACCTTGGCAGAAATAGTTCCCACAAGCGGAATAGATCTGATTTTTCTCATTGTGGGATATTTTCTAAACTGATCAAATCGCAGGTTAATATGCCAAAAATAATCTATCTTGCGTTTTTTTAAATCAATTTTAAGACCCTCCCTTTTACATAATTTAACCGCGTAATACATCCACTTCCCCGCTACAACCGCTGTCCGATCATGGTAAATTAACGCCGGTTTTTTTACACTTAAGAATGGTGCAGAAACATTATTTGATCTTTCTGTTCCTCCTAATTCCGCTTGCCAAATATTTTCACCATCAACCAAAAGGTCGTTGAGTATTTTTTTATCCCAAAGAGCAGCAGTCAAAGAAGCCCTATAAGGGGCGCCTTTACTGATGAGGCCTAGATTAAGATTGTTTGTAAAATCATGATCTGGTAACGGCGACGGAAAAAGTCTTATATATGCGACCTTTTTATCATCAATATACTCCACTAAAGAATCAATATAGGCACTGTCTACCGGCTTCTCGATAAATAAATCTTCTATTAAACACATCACATAGGGAGTAGGTATTTTTTTAAGAACTACCCTCATATTTGAAGCCCATCCTTTATGTTCACCTACTGCTATGGTGGTTACTCTATCATGGTTGTAAATTTTGTAATTTGTAATGAGATAGATGGGGTAAGGACAGTCCGGCCAATATCTAAAAAAAAGAGTAAAAAATGGTTCCCACAAATCTTCACTGCCATCATACGAACTGACAATTACCGAACACTTATTGTTTATTTTTTGCACGATTATTATTGATTACCATCGGATTCTATCACAAAACACGGGAGTATGTCTACCATTACGCGTAGTTGCCAAATATCACCTTCTGATGTAATCTAAAAAAATTAAAGATTCCCATTTTTATATGGTCTATAATATCGGTCAACCAATATGGGTATAAATAACATTATCGCTATTATCCCTGCGGCCGGCAAACCTACCAATAAAATCATGGCTAATTCCAATCTGCCGGATACCATGATACCCATCAACGGCAAACCGGTGATTGATTATATTATCGAAGATCTAATTAGCCGCAGTATAGTAAAAGTGATCGTTATTTTACATGAAGACGATAATCACACGGAAAAATATATTACTAAAAAATTTCATTCCAAATGCGTTTTAACGGTTATTTATTATAAAAACGGTGGTCGGGGAAGTATAGGTTGTTCGGTTTCTTTGGCAAGACCGTATTTGAAAAATGCAAAGGGTGTTATTATTTATTTGGGAGACACTATATACAAAGGTAGGTTAATATTTAATAATAATTTTTTGGTTGTCTCTGATGTATATGAATCTCCGGAAAAGTGGTGTTTTATTGAAAAAAATGACCATAAATTTAGTTTTATAAATAAACCCGAGGAATACACTGGAAAAGGAAAGATATTATGCGGTTTATATTATTTTAAAAATTCGCGTCAATTAACTGCGTCTATGGTATTCGCCGAAAAAAAATATCATACACCCGAGTTGTCGCATATTTTAGAAAAATATTCTAAGAATAATACATTTAAACTGATCAACGCGGACAGATGGTACGATTTAGGAAATATCGAGAATTTTTATAAAGCCAGGATCGATTTATTAAAATTAAGAAGTTTTAATACTATTAACTACGATGATTTAAGGGGGTACATTACCAAGAGCGGGCACAATATTGATAAAATTGTGCAAGAGATAAATTGGTTTAGAAAAATGCCTAATGATTTGAAAATTTTTTCCCCCCGTCTTATTGATTACAAAATATCCCCAGGTTCTGCGTCTTACTCGCTTGAATTTTATGGTTACCAATCATTGGCTGATTTTTTTGTTTTGGGCACGCTTGGAATAAAATTTTGGCAGAATATTATTGATAAACTATTTAATATACTAGAACTTTTCAAAGCCCATAAAGCCAGCATCTCTCGATCCCATTACTACACTATCTATTACAAAAAAACAATAGAGAGATTAGGACAAATCGATAGCAACCCCTATTGGAAAAAATTAATAGCTAAAGATACGATAAAAATTAATGGCATTGATTATAGAAACATTAACCATTTCAAGGAGAAACTGGCCAGAATCGTGGATCGTTTATACGACAAAGATGAAGTTTGTTTTATTCATGGTGATTTGTGCCTAAGCAATATTCTATTTGATCCCGGCAGTGGTATTTTTAAATTTATTGACCCCCGAGGTAATTTCGGAAAAACATCCATTTACGGAGATATAAAATATGATATTGCTAAAATGAGACACAGTTTTTGTGGCCTCTATGATTTTATCATGAGCGATCTTTTTGAACTAAAAGAAACTGGTAATGGAATGTTTACCCTGATTGATAATGCCGAAGATTATCATCGACAGATTGGTACATATTTTGATAGCCAATTAGTGAGCCGGGGGTATGATCTGAAAAAAATAAAATTAATCGAAGCCCTGCTGTTTTTGTCGATGATCCCAATCCATAGCGATAATCCGATGCGCCAGAAAGCCATGTATCTGGTCGGGATAAGGTTGATCAATGAAAATATGATGGTAAAGTAATTAAAAACTTATGAGAATAATGATTGATTTAGATGGCGTCATCGCCGAGCTTAAAAAAGATGGGCAAGATTATAGTACATTGCGCATAAACCCTGGAGCACTGGAGAAATTAAGAGCCCTGAAAAAAGCCGGACATTATATTATTTTGCAGACCGCGCGACACATGAAGACGACTGACGGCGACCAGGGAAAAGTAGTGGCTCGTATTGGCAAGAAAACCCTTGACTGGTTGGACAATCACAATATCCCCTATGATGAGATACATTTCGGCAAACCTTATGCCGAACTTTACATAGATGACCTGGCGCATAAATTCACCGGTTGGGATAACATCAAACTCGAAGATCTCGATTCTGAAAAGATAAATATACTGATTCCTATGGCCGGGGCGGGCTCTCGGTTCGCCAAGGCAGGATACAAAGACCCTAAGCCCCTTATCCCCGTCTTTGGTAAACCTATGATTCAGTGGGCCATGAGGTCGTTTAACTTTCTTGATAAGCTCAAAAACTACCAGCTGATCTTTATCATTCTCAATGAGCATGATAAAAAATACGAACTTGCTAAAAAACTGAGGAAGTTATTTGGAAAAAGAATTCGAGTTATAATTATCGATAAACTGACGCGCGGGCAAGCAGAAACTTGCTTAATGGCAAAAGAATTCATTAATAACCAAAACAAGCTTTTTATCTTCAACTGCGATACCTATGCCACGTCAAAGATTTGGGAAATGATTGAAAAAGAAAACCCGGATGGCATCCTTCAATGCTTCAGGGCAACCGATTCTCGATACAGTTTCGCGAAACTCGACAAATTCGGCTATGTCTGCGAGACCGCCGAGAATAAACCAATTTCAAACCTTGCCTCGACGGGTATGTACTATTTTAAACGGGGCAGTGACATTGTTTCAGCAGCTGAAACAATGATAAAAAACGGGGAAAAACAAAATAATGAATTCCATGTCGCGCCATGCTACAATGAGTTATTAAAATCTGGCAAAAAAGTCAAAGTGAGTTTAGTAAATAAATACCATGTCATGGGAACACCTGAAGAGCTAAATAAATTTATAAAAACATATCGTAAATGATTCTATGCATTAAAAGCAAACATAAAATATAAAATTATATGAAAATTAATTCATTTCTTTCTATTCCCAAAAAAATTATAGCCAAGGCCGAAAAAATCATATTTGAAAAAGAACCGTTAAGAGTGGTTTTTGCCCGATATTTGTTAAGGAAGACTGGTTTTGGATCATATTTTACAAGATTATCTTTAGAACTGGTTCCCCGCCCATACTATGGTTTTCCAATCTATCAATCATTGAGATTAGCGAATTCATTGGGTTATAAGAAAGTAAGTATCATTGAATTCGGGGTAGCAAGCGGAGATGGATTGCTTAATATTGAGTACCATGTTAAAGAAATACGGAAGAAAATAAATATTGAAGTAGAGATATATGGGTTCGATCTTGCAACAGGTTTGCCTGAAACTAAAGATTATCGAAATCTCCTATATCAGTGGAAGACGGGTTTTTATAAAATGGATGTTGAAAAGTTGAAAAGCAAATTAAGCTTGGCAAAATTAGTATTAGGCGACATTAAAAAGTCTCTTGAAAAATTCACATATGCCGCGCCCGTTGCATGTGTAATAATTGATGTAGATTACTACACCTCAACAATGGATGCACTTGAGGTTTTTAAGCTTCCGCATTTGCCTAGAGTTTTTTGTTATTTTGATGATGTAGTTGGTAATGAAACAAGCTTATACAATGAATTTACCGGTGAATTGTTGGCAATTGATGAATTTAATCAAAAAAATATTATGAAAATTGCTAGATATAGAAGTGGGAATACAAGCTATAGGGAAAATATGTTTATAATGCACGATTTTGAGCACGCTGAATATAATAAATATGTTAATACTAAAGATGACGGCTCCGGATATGTAATCTGACTCAGGAAAACCAATAATCTATTCTGTTTCGCCGGGAAATATTTTTAATTTGTGGAGGTATTTTCTTTTCATATTAACGGCGATCAAAAGAACATCATTTAACCACTTAAATAAAACGATATATAAATAGTTGACCGCCTTGTTATCGAACTCAATGAACGGATAGCGCAATATGTTCTTTTTGTTTGCGTCGAATTCGGGATCGCCAGAATTATATTTGTATTGTCTCTTTTCCTCTGGATCAAGGACTTTATAGATACGCGCTTTCTGGTCGGCTTCTTTTTTAAACGCATATCCGTAATGTTTTATCCTGTAAGGAGAAAAGCGAATATTTGAATTTATGCCCTGAATGGTGCCAGGGTGGATGAAGACATTATTGTAATGGGATCCTTCCAGATTTCGCCACATTTGACGCTGGGGCCGTAGGGTATTCAAAAACCAGTCCCTGTCAAATCGACAATATTTTGTGCTAAGCCAGAAATTACACATCCTAAAATCAATACGGTCATATCCGCTGTGCATGTAACAATCCAGTACGCCACGCGTCAGATGTTTTTCAAATATTTCATCCGGCCACGTCATAAATATCCAGTCGGGATATTTTTTTTTAGCTTCTTCCAGCAGAATATTCATGTCCCTTCCCTCGTGAAATCTGCCATTATCGTTTCGATACAGTACCCTGACCTTGGGAAATTTTTTGAGCACTTCGATGCTTCCGTCCGTTGACCCGTTATCCATCACGATAATTTCGTCCGCTAATTCAGACAGGCCGGTCAGACAATCTTCAAGGACCATGATAGAATTCTTGGTTCTCATCAACGCGATCAGTTTCAAGGCGGGTAATTTTCTTTTTCTGACAAGCTTATACATAAAACCGCTGAACATCATGCTCAAGTAGTGTGAGAGATACAAGAATAAAAAATCATTTTTCATCGCTTTTTCAAACATATCCCCTGCTTTTGTGAATTGGGAATTGTTTCTATAAGACAAGCCCAGCTCAAAATACCGTCTAGCCAGAATATTGGGTTTGTTTTTAAAATCTTCCCAGTGTTTGCATAAAATCATCTCTTTGCCGACAATTCCCCTTTTCAAACTTTTTCCAACGCTATCGTGATCTCGTAGCATATTCACTCGAACCAAGGGAAGATCAATACCTAGGCCTTTGTATTTTTTAGCCATTCTTATAACTAAATCGGATTCTTGATGGCTTGGTAGTTGCTCATCAAAAAAACCGATATTATCAAAAACAAATCTTTTAATGATAAGGGTAACGTTCAAAAACGTTTTTGCTCTCATAAGAGCGGCCTCAAAAAAATCGTTTTCGCCCGCCGGGACCTTTGAATTTTCCGCTCCGTCGTTATAAATATTCGTCACCGCTGAAAAACAAAAGCCGATATTATCGGTTGTATTCTCAAACTTATCCATCTGGATTTCCAGCTTTTCTGGTAACCATTCATCGTCATCATCCAGAAAAGCAATGAACTTACCCGACGCGGCTTTAATCCCGGTATTTCGAGCGGCCGAACCGCCTTTTTCTTCTTGGTGCTGAATATATTTTATTCTCGAATCATTAAATTCTTTTATAATCTTATCGGCTCTTTTTTCCAGGCCATCGTCTACTACTACAACTTCAAAATCTTCAAATGTTTGCCCCAAAACTGAAACAATCGCCTTTTTAAGCAGTTCCGGACGATTATGGGTCGGAATAATTATTGAAATCTTAATCATCTTAATATGCCTTGTATCTTTCTTTTCAATGCCCGGGCTTTTCTTCTAACAAAATAAATTTTTTGTTGGATATTTCTGGTTCTGTAAACTTTATATTTTTTGAAGTCATAATAGGCGATTATGTTCTCGATGTCTTCCAAGAGTTTTCCCAAGGGATAATTTTTGTTTATATAAGGCGTAATTCCGTTATGCTCATCATAGATCCCATGGGATCGAATGGTTACAGCTCGCAACCCTTGATATTTTGCGTATAACCTGATTAATTCTTGAGCCAATATTTTGCTGATTCCGTAATCTGATTGCGTGGCGGTAGAACTTATATTTATTAGTTTAGAGTTATGCTCAAGACATAACCGCACGATATTCATTGTTCCCACGACATTAACCTGGAACACATCGTTACACTTATCGCCAATCTTGCTATTGGGTTTTTTCCCCGCCAGATGAACTACAAATTCCGCATTCTTAAAATACGGTTTTAGTTTCTCGATGTCCGTGATTTCTTCATTCATTCCTTCTACCTCATAACCTTTTCCAGTGAGATAAGCCAGCAATCGAGAACCAATAAATCCCCTGCTTCCAGTGATTAATATCATTTTTTATTTGTTGAGAATCGCCCTTCTAAAAATATTTTCCAATTTATCAGTCAATTCCGCCCAAGTTGGTAATTGTCTTACATATTCAAGGGCGTTTCCGGCAATTTTTTTTCTCAAATCTGGATCTGTTATCAGCTGTTCAAGTTTTGCAGATAGGTTTTCCTTATTACCCTTTTCGGCAATTAGCGCCGTCGTCCCATTGAGGACATAATCATCGGTGCTCACATTGTCATATATGGATAATGCTGAACCCGATGCCATTGCCCATCTATGGGGAAGGGGACGGCTATCATCTATGGATGGCCCAAGAAATATATCAGAGTTTGCGAAAAGTTTAGCCAGATTCTCCCCAAATACATTATAATGATACTCATCGCAAAAATAATCTATTTTCCCCTGGCGCGTACCGAATAAAATTAGTTTGAGCTCTGGGTATTTTCTTTTTAGATTCTGGACGATCTCCACTCCTTCTTTGGTCCCCTTCCATTTATAGTCATGGTGAAGAATTAAAACCTTAACATATTTATCGTTTGGCTCTCTGTCGCGTTTATTAGGATTGAAGAGGTTACAATCGATTGCGTTAAACAAGATCTCAGTTTCCTCGTTAAACTCTTCTTTAAAAATCTTGTAAAGCCAAGTCGCATTTACCATTTTTTTCAATGGTAATCTATAAACCTCCTCTACGGTCTTGGGGTCGCCATGGTACATTCTCTCGTCGTGTTGGACATATTCAAATTTGGCGCCCTTGGTACTGAGACCATATAATTTTTTTGCCACTTTCCATGAATCAGCAAAAAAAATATCCGCATCAGGAAGATCCGCAAAACTCTTCACCCTAATCAGCTTCGCCTTGGAATTTTTGGATAGAAGCGGGTGATTGTTGTATAAATTCTTAAAATATCTTGTCCAGCTCCTGCTCTCAACGGCAACAACAACGATATGTCCCCTTTTGGACAATTCGTCTGCAAAGGTTATTGAGACACTAACCCCACCCGAAGGTTTAAGGTGAGGCAATAAAAAATTGATTGTCATTATTTTTTTAAATGAAGCCCCGGGAAATCGTCAAACACTTCAATAATATAGTCTACCATCTCATCGGTTAATCCGTGGTGAGAACCGACCACAAATGTATCTTTCATGATCTTATCGGCATTGGTCAGCTTGCCGATCACTCTATGGGGAATGTTTTTGAATGCCGGTTGTCGTAATATATTACCAGCGAATAACAATCTGGTCTGTATTTTTTTAGATTCAAGATAACGGACCAGCTCAAGTCGGCTGAATGGCGCACCGTCTTTAATGGTAATCGGGAAAGCCAGCCAATAGGTTTCAGCGCCGGGAAGGTCTCGCGGTAATATGAAAAGCTGCTCATATTTTTTCAAGCCATCACGCAAACGATTAAAGTTATTTTTTCGAATAATATTAAAGGCATCTAATTTCTTAAGTTGAGCCAATCCAAACGCCGCTTGCATTTCCGTCGGTTTTAAATTGTATCCCACCAGCGAATACAAAAACTTCCGGTCATATGGGATATTGTCAATATTGAGATTGAACCGCTCTTCGATATCTTCATTGTCATCGCCAAATCTTCCCCAGTCACGAAATGCTATAGCCCTTGCGAGCAGTTGATCATCGTCCATACAGAGGATCCCGCCACCGCCGCCGGCGGTTATATTATGAGAAGCGTAAAAACTGCATACCGAGATATCGGCAAATGATCCGGTCGGTTTGCCTGCGATTGTACCGCCGATGGTATCACAGCTATCCTCAACAAAATATAGTTTATGCTTCTTGCAAAAAGCCCGTAGTGCCTCCATGTCATTAAGACTACCCAGTGTATGGGGCAAGATAACGGCTCTAGTTTTCCTGGAAACCATCTTGGACAAATTTCTTAAGTCCAAATTATATGTGCCTAATTCGCTGTCAGCCATAACCGGCACCAAGTTATTATGCAAAATAGACGCTAAAGTAGTGGCGAATGTACAGGCCGCGGTTATTACTTCTGAACCGGGGGGCAAATCAAGGATCTTTAAGGCCAAGAGCGTTCCCGATGAACCGGAATTGACAAATACACCGGCTTTCTTGCCGAAAATCGTCGCAACTTTCTTGGTAAATTCTGCGGAATAGTTGCCCAGTCCGAGCCAACCCTTATCTAAAGCTTCGGCGACTGCCTTTTTTTCCTCATCGTCATATACCGCCATGGTATAATATACCTTATCGATGCCGGGTCTGAATTTTTTATTTAAAAATGTCGGTCCTAAGTATGTTGTGCTTACAAAAGAACGATATTCTGACTTCTTGTCGATGAGAACACTTGCTAATTGGGCTACGACTTTTCCTGCCTCTCTGGGGAAGTTAGAAATAGATTTAGGTTTATTTGTCGGTTTTATTTTTTTCATATTTATTTGAATTCTTTTTTAAACTTCCCGATTATTCTCCATGCCTCCTCTGTCTCAATCTCTTTCGGGGATATATCCAGCTGTTCTTTCAATGTTGGGCTCCAGGCGGGATAACGATAAATCAAAACATATGCCGGTTCTCCGCTAATATTTTCAATGGCATGGGGATATCCTTTCGGCAAAAAAACGGTCTTAAAATCTCCGTCTCCCATTTTAACTTCTTGCTTTTCATTCATGCTTTTATAAATTATTTCTTTGACCTTACCCCTCAAACATGTAACAAAATAATCAGCACCGGCATGGAGATGATACCCCTTAAATTCTCCCGGATTAACGACGGTTAAATACACTTGCCCACGCAAATGTTTTGTGAAGTGATCTGTGTCGCTTACGACTTCCAAAAGCCACCCATTGGGTTTCTTGGTTTTCGGATCAAAGGTAACTATTTTTTTACACGGCTTAATTTTAATAATATTTTTTTTCATTTTTTTCTAATCTTTCATGAATTGCCCTAAATTTTTTATAAGTTCTTGGCCTATTATTTGAGGCGTAGCGAACTCTTTAAAAAGCTCATACCCTTTTTGCGCGATTGAATCTCTAAGATCTGGATCTGCCGATAGTTCTAATATCTTAGCCGCTAAATCCTCCGGATCGGCTATCTTGCATAGTAGCATGTTTTTCCCATCTGTAAATAACTCCCTTATTGCCGGTGTATTGCCCGATATAACCGGTTTCCGCATTGCAACCGATTCATAAACTTTATTGGGAATGACTCGTTGGATTTTTGGAGTGTCGCCAAAGACCCCCAAGCACACATCGGCGTTTTTAATACTCTCGGTCAATTCACTATATTCTGTTCTGCCAACCCATAAGATATTCGTTGACTTTAATTCGTCTGCAAGGTTCTTTATTCTATTATATTCTTGGCCCGTTCCAATAATGCGGAATGCCACTTTTTCATTTTTTAAAATGCGCGCCGCTCTGATTATATATTCTAACCCTTGAAGGGGAATAAATTTACCATGAAAATGAACGATAAATCTTGAATTATTTTGATCTTTTTCTCTAGGATAGAAGATGTCATCATCGGTGCCTACCAGAACTTTTAAAAACTTTGAGTTCGAAGTTTTAAAAGTTTTTGAAAAATATTTTATATGCTCATTGGTATCAAGCAAAACAGAATCCGCTAACTTGCAATTGACCCAATCTAAAAACCAATAGAGCTTTGCTTTTAAACTTCCGGGTGCAACAATTTTTCTATCATAAACCCAAGAATCATAAAGAGAGTAAAAGGCGTCCCAGATTATCTTTTTATCAGATATCAACCATGCCAAAGGAGCGATAAATCTAGAATCGGAATAGCCGACAATTAAAATATCATATTTATCGCCCAAGCTGCGGTGCTTTTTGAATAAATCCCACAAACCCTTGAGTCCTGTGAGAGTAGTATGACAAAATAAAACATCAGCCCCATTTTCTTTTAAGCCACGAATAATAACCCTATTTCTTGCATATTCGGGGTCAAAATCCCCGAAATAACAGATTTTCATTTCTATTTAAACCAGTATTTGATCCTGTATGCGATCATGTACCGTATAAATTCAAAAATAGTCCACATTTTAACAAAACTACCCCGCCATTCGTTTTCATGAAAAATAGTCGGCAATTCAGCAACACTTAAATCAAGTCGCATGGATTCAAGCATAATTTCGCCATCAATAAACCAACCGTCGCACACAAGTTTCATCTTGTCGTAGGCCTCTCGAGTTATTAACTTTGGTTTTGAGTTTACATCTCTAAATGAAGCATGCGGAAACAGTAAGCGGAAGATAAAATTATACCATTCGGATATAAATTTTCGGTATGCGCCATCCATCCGATATTTTCGAAATGTTTTTATTAGATCGAATTCACCGGTTTTCATGACCTTATACAGACGCACGATATCATGGGAGGGCATTTGACCGTCTCCATCAATTAAGGCAATTACCCGTCCACTTGCCGCTTTAAATCCCATAGTAACATCCCAACCCAACATACCTTTCTTTTCTAGGGTTAACGGCACGATCCTAGGATTTTTGTCTGCAAGTTTTCGTATAATGGCAGGGGTTGTATCATTCGTATCCGGAAAATAATTACCCACCAACACAAGTTCATAATTTTTCAGGCCATCGGCTCGCTGAAGTTCCCTCTCCATTTGTGCGATATAAGGAATGAGCGTCTCACAGGTTTTATAACATAAAACAACAATGGATAAGTCAGGCCGATTGTCTGTTTCTTTTGCTGGTAGATTAAAGAAATTGTCTTCCATTATTTATTTTTAAACTCATACACATTCAGTCCGTCGCCCAAACTTATTTTCGATAAAAACGACAGTGTACTTAATCCCAGGTCATGATCCTTTTTATCTTCTACTGCGAGATCTATTCCAAGATTTTTAAAGATCTTCTCTAGGGGTAAGGCATACGAATCATTGTACTCTTGGGCTAAGTTTTTAAGTGCCTCGTCTGAAAGCTCATGATTTCCCGGCAGATCTCGATAATAGAGGCCGAACAATCTCATGGTGACATATGTTCGGTCGCCCAGCATAATACTAAAAATATCTTTTGGATTAACGCCTTTTAAACGATACTCCAAAAATAACATGTCTCGGAGATGTTTTTGACTATCAGTATACTGAGTAGCGTACAGATTATCAGGAGCACTGTCGCCGGTATAGGCCAAAATCAATGTAGATAGGTTTTGATCGGTCCAAATAATACGCCCCCTTGGGTAGTGCCCAGATAGGAAATCAAACAAGGGTGCATAGCGTTGGTTTTCTTGAAATTGAGGATAATTTACCGCATAAGAATGCGTCTGGATAACAACGCCGCTTAAAATCAGTAATGAGCCCGTAAATATATATACCGCTATTCTTAATTTTTTGCCGGACACAAGACGATCGACCCAGTAGAGGCCAAGTAATGTCAGGATAATAGCGATAAGAGGCTTGGTGATATACCAATGATAGTGTCCGGGTTGCAATTGAGTCCCGGTTATTATTTGTTGATTGATCACCAATAAAAGCGCCGTAAGACAAAAGAGTAAAAAACATTTAGTACCTCCGTGTTTCTTGGGCCATAAGAGTATAAGAATTGCAAACCCTATTACAATCAAAATCCCTAGGATCGGCATATGTGTATGAATAAGTCCGATCCGAGCAGTAGTATCAATGTAATCAATGTCTGATCTTGCCCTCAACATATTAAGAAAGAACGGCAAAGATACGATCCCATTGGCAATTAAGACGAGCAGGAATTGTTTGGCTTTTGGGATTTCTTTTCGCAGAATAAAATATAGCAAATACAAGCCAGTGAGTGCCGTAAGCATTGTCCAGCTAAATACATATGCGTACAGCGAAAAGCCGCATAATATCCCGATTAATAAAGCAGTTCTAAAGCGCAGTTGCCGATTAACAAGACGATAAATGCTCCACAGTCCAGTGAATAGAAAGAGTGAGCTAACCTGGGGGCTCATGGGTCTCGTATAGGGAAGAAAGGTATCGATGCTTGTCTTGAGATGGATCAGACGGAGAAACTCTCCTGAATCCAGTAAATTAGTCCCGAGCATAACAAAAAGCGGTGCAATAAGTGCGATTGCTCGAGAGGAAAACATTTCAAGTAGCCATCCATATAAGATAAGAAATATAAATATAGGACATATAAATTTAAAAATCACATTCATCTCGGTCACCCGAATATGGAATACTTGGGCCATAAAACCCATTGCTCGTTCGGTAAATTCCGGAGCAAGATAATAATTCTTCCCCGGATCAGGAGGAAATGGTCCTTTTGAATAGTCGCCGTACATAGATTGGTTCATTTTGGCCACATAATCATACTCCGCATCGGCGCCAAACATTTGAATACCTCTATAATTTTGATCTTTCAATACAAAAATCTGCGGAGCAACCGAAATGACTCCAACGATAACTGCCAAAATAATTGCCACGAAATGAGATCTGATCATCGCTTTAATTTCCATCGGTTGATATAAACTTACTTATTTTCCGGGCACGATTTGACCAGGAATATTTTTCCGCATTTTCTTTGCTATGTTCAGAAAGCTGGCTTATTATCTGGGGATTATTTATGATAAAATCCATTTTTTTCGCTAAATCTTGGGGATTCCCGGGTTCGAATTGCAGAACATCCGAACAACCCACAATCTCATTCAGTGAAGCCAATTTTGAAATGATAATGGGCTTACCTGCCGCCATGTATTCGAACAACTTTATTGGCGAGGTGGTTTTGGCGTGTTGATTATTGGGCAATGGTATGATCGCGCAATCAATGGCTTTTAAATAGATTGGGATCAATTGATAGTCAACCTGGCCGGTAAAAACGATTTTTTCTCTGGAATCGTCATCCGACAATCCCCGTTTGTATTGTTCTTTGAGATCATTCGGACCACCAACAATAAAAAGAACCGCAATTTTATTTTTCTCGATTATCAACGAAAACGCGGTTATCAGGTCGGATATTCCTTTTTCTTTTCCCGCCGTTTCCAGCCGTCCGACATAACCAAAAATAAACGCATCTCTCGGCATTTTTAATTTATCCCGGGCCTCGTCTTTAGTCATGCCGATATTGAAAAAACTTACATCAACCCCATTTGGAACCACGAGGACTTTACTATGTTCGATCTTGGGATAGTGTTGTTCGAGTAATTTCAATGTTCCTGTGGAATTAACAATGATTTTTCTGGATTTTTTTAGAATATGACTAAGCATTATTTTGGGTTTCTTGGTGCGATAATCGTGAATCTCAGCGATTGGGTTAAAACCAAAAATCGCTAAAAAAAGAAGAACCGAATAATCCCTTGAATAAACAATACTATTATTATCGCGTTTAAAAAATAGATAAATGACGACAAAGAAGCCAAAGGTTAGAGATTGGGTATAAAAATCAAAACGTTTGGCAAAAGGAAAAATAGCGGAAATGTTGATGTTGGGAAGTTTTATTAATCGAAATATTTTCTTTGCCCGGTAATATTCAAAAGGGTCAGCTGTTATCGGCGGCCTTCCGGAGGGAACTAATAATTTCAGTGGGGCGCCTGTTTCCGCGAAGGATTCGCACGCTTTGATGATTTGTAAACCCCTGGCTTTTTCTGTGGGTAATTTTACATTAGCAATGTAGGTCAGCCCATTATTTTGTTTTAAAAAATCTTCGATCTTTAGATAATTTTCGTCAACTCCATCATTTCCGTTCAAAATCTTAACTGGAATTCCAAACGAACGGCTTTTTGTTTTAAACAATTCAAAATTTAATTTCAAAAAATATTTCCATTTCTTCAGATAATTTTCCCCGAATCGTCCCCTGGCCCAATATCCTCTTTGCGTGCTTCTATCCTGGGTCTCGTCCAAATCTAGATCGATAATAATAAGTTTATCTGGCAGTTCAATGAATTTTGAAAACCTTAGAAAAGAGGCGGGATCGAGGACTGTTTCAAAAATCGAAAGAAAATTCTGGCAAAATCCCTGATCTAAAATCGCATTTTCCGTACTCAGGGCCTTTTGATACTTGGCATTTTGGTATAATACGGCATTAATCAACTTATATCGGAATATTTTTAGATCATTCGAATTAATCACCGTATAAACAAAACTGGCAATAAAATTTACAGGGTGTTCAATGAAATAAATTATGTTATAGAAAAACAGTTCGGTTTTATTTGATATTTTTATAATCTTAAAACCCGTTTTTTCTTGAATTAATTCTGCTAAGGTTGTCTTGCCAGATGCTGGCAAACCGAATAGTTCAATGATCATTTTTTGTAAAATATAAACAATACGACTCGGCCAGCAATTTACTTAGGAAGTTTAACTTGAAGTTTCCAAAAATGCTAAATGCCAACTTATTTAAAAAAGCTGATTTAACGACCGGGATTGTTATTGTTGCTGGATACATTGTTACGTCGTTAATATTATTTTTTTTAAACAATTCCTCTAAAGTAACGGGTGAAATTTGCATTTTATGAATTTCTGGAAGATCTTTGTCGTTTAATTTATACGCCCAATATCGGGGGTTTTTGGTTATTATTAATCCCCTGGCTCTTGGTTTCAACATTTTACAAATCTTATCAACGGTGAGTTGTTTGTCTGGAAAATACTCAAGAGCTCTCGAGGAAAAGAAAAAATCATATGTTTTGTCTGATTCAAATTCATCAAAATCAGAATGGATATATCTTATGTTTTGACCTGCGCCAAGTTTATTTTCGGCTAATCTCAGCATTTCCGATGAAGCATCAACCAGATCAAAATTGGCTTTTGGCCATTTGTTTAAAAAATATCTGGTCCACGTTCCCGGTCCCGGTCCAACTTCGAGATAATCGCGGAAATCCAATTTGTTGAATGATCGCTTGATGGCCATTTCCGTCATATCAAAACCGGCTTTTGAGATTTTATTTTTAAACCACCGGTTATACTCATACTCCCCGGAATATTTAACTCCGACCAATCTATCGAAAAATTGGCTTATATCTTTATCGCCGAAAAGGATCGTTAATATTTTCATTATTAACCCGCTTAAATTATGGTTATCGATCACTGTCTGCCTAAGGTCGGCTGACATTTTTTTCTTTTGTTCCGGATCAAGGTCCATAAACTGTTCGATTTTTCGACTTAAAGAAACGGTGTCCCTCGGATCAAAAATTAGTTTGGCGCGATATTTATCGAGGATATTTCCGAATGCCTCGTTACAAGTTAAAACCGGCAAGCCGCAAGCCATGGCCTCAAGAATCGCTTTATCCAAACTTCCAGTTAAGCTCGTATTCACAAATAAATCAGCGGATCTCAACAGGGGCACGATATCTTTGTTTGCCACTGAACCTAAGAAATGAATTTGTTCGGACAATCTGTTGCTTTGAACCAATTCTTTTAATTGAGCAAAATAAGCCAGGTCCGAATCAACCATTGGACCGCCAACAATATCGACCGATAATTTCTTATTTTTATCAAGCAAAAGCTCAACTGCTTTGATAATTGTCCGGTAATCTTTCGAGGGCGTCATTCGGCCTATTGAAATTATCTTAAAAACCGGATTTTCGGTCCTTGGAAACGGAGAGAATCTTGATGTGTTTATGCCCTGGCCGACAATTTTTACCTTATCGCTTTTTACACGAAATCCTTCGGCCGTTGATGTGAATATCACATCCGCCATCTTGCTGGCAATTTTCAATGTCAGATTGGTGTTACCCCGGGCATACCACAATGAAATTTTTTTTCCCAGGATCCGCCACAAAAGGCCGGCATAAATCACATATCCCGGATTCATGTGGACAAATACGGCATCATAATCGTTTCTTAAACGCCAGCAATATGAAAAAAGGTTAAATAGATACCTTAATTTCGACCGTCGTTTTTCCTTTCCCAAAGAAAAAACCTTAGTGTTCGCCGGTAAATTATGTTTGCCTTCGAATAGGCAAATTATGGTCAATTTATCTAGTGACTTGGAAAACTCACAAAGCCATTCGTGAAAAAAACCGAGAACATCATCGTTTTGGTCAACTTTTTGAGTTATGATTAAAAGTCGTTTCATTTTATCAATACTTGCAATCTTTCGGCATAATTTTTTATTGCCTCTTTTTTCTCAAATTTTTTAGCTGCTTCCAGACATGCGTTCCGACAAATTTCATAAGTCGGTGAATCGTTTAAGAACTGCTGAATTTTTTTTGCGATATTGGTTGGGTTCCAATCAATGATCCCTCCCGCTTTATATTTTTTAATGACATCATTGGCGATACCTACCGGCGTCGCCAAAACCGGCACTTTACAAGCCATGGCTTCAAGAACGACCCTTGGTCCACCCTCATTGAAAGAGGTCATAACCAAAATTTTCGACTGATTAATGAGATCGGCCACGGCTTGAGAATCTTTGACCCAACCGATTAGATTGATCTTATCTTTTAAGCCGTACTTTTCAATTAATTTCTCAATTCTTCCGCGTTCCAGACCGTCACCGACAATGATTGCGCTAGTACCGGAAATTCTGACCGATTTGATGAACAAATCAATTCCTTTATTAGCGGCTAACCGGCCAACAAAAATCAGGTCATATTTTTTAGCAACAGTGGTTGGTTTAAAAATATCCAGATCGATATACATAGACGATATATCAACGACTTTCGCGGTGGGAATTTTAGCTTCATGGACCAAAAAATTCTTTAAACTCTCATTTACAATTCTTACCGCCACGGCTTTTCTGGCATCAAATTTTAAAAATATTTTCGACAAAAAAAGATATAATTTTTCTTTTAAATTCGCTGATTTGGGAAATCCGGTAATATGATGAAGCTCCAAAACATAGGGCACACGAATTTTATTAAAAAGCATCCTTGCGCCCCAGCCGTTGTAAAAAGGCGCGTATTCGTGAACGGTCATTAAGTCAAAATGGGTTTTTTTATACAATTCCAAACCTTTTTCGGCAATATATCGCGGCTGGAACCAAAGAGATCGCGACGACGGATGAATGTAAACGTTTTCAAACAGCCGATGGTTATTAATTGCTGGTTGGTTTCTGATTTTTGGGGATATAATGTCAATCCTCTCCCAATACTTGTGAAACTCCTCGAGAGTATTATAAAAAGCGCCGCGTTTGCCTTCGGCCAGAGACCTGTCACCGGAGATCATTAATAGTTTCGCCATGTCAGGAAATCAACAAATTTTTGGTTTGCTCCAGCATCTTTTCAAAACTGAATTTTTCGACCGTTTTTTTGCCTTCTTCGATGAAATGTTCCCGCAGTTCTTTGTCTCGCCAGATCGTTTTGATGGCTTCTATCAAATTAAATTCATCGTTGTATCTGACCATAAAACCATTTTCACCCTGATTGATTATTTCCCGGTTTCCGCCCACGGCCGTCGTCACTACCGGCACACCCGCTATCATTGCTTCCATTATTTGGTGGGAAAAACCTTCATAGCCGGTGTTCAGGACGAAAATGTCGGCCGCCGCCAGATAATTTTTCAGATCTTGCGAGGATTTGCCGCCGACGATATATATTTTTTTGTCAAGGCGTAAATTTCTGGCCATGGTTTCCAAAATTCTCCGTTCCGGCCCGTCACCGACGATGACCAGCCGGAAAAATTGGTTCAATTCCAGAAGTTGGGGCATGATCTTGATTAGCATTTTGAAACCTTTCCAGGGCACCAGCCGGCCGACTGACAAAATTACCGAGCCGGGAATGCCGATCTTGACTCTGGCTTCCTCGCTGGTAATGTCGGCTTTTTTGAAGTTGGTTCCGTTGTAAATGACGACGATCTTTTCTGCCGGCACACCCCAGCCGGTAACGATGGTTTTCAAATATTCGGACGGCACAATGACTTTGTCGGCTTTTTTGGCGATCCAGGTTTGGATCTTGGCCAGTCGTTTTATTTTTCCCTTTTTCTTCGATTTTTGAAAATCGTTGATGAGAAGCGGCGTCCGGTTCGAATTGACGGCAATTTCCCAGGCGTAATCGCCGACGATCTTCACGAAAAATTTCTTTTTGAAAAATCTTGCCGCCATCATCGCCGGCAAGCCGGCCGAGACGGCATTAAGAGCCAGAACAACATCAACTTTGCGGATCCTGAAAAAAACTTTGAGAAAATATATCAGATGCCGCAAACCTCTCGGCGTTTTGTTCCAGACCCGGATGACTTTGAACTTTTCTTTCTTGTCGTTGTCAAAATTCCAAACCGAAGAATAGGTTACCAAAGTTACCGAATGAGAATCGGATAATTTGTCGGCCAAAGCTCGGCCATAAGAAGCCGGCCCGCCGATATCGGGCTGAAAAATTCCGGAAGCGATGAGAATGCGTGGTTTTGAATTATCAGATGGCATCATAAAATTTTTCGAATTGTCGGGCGATGGCATTCCAATCATATTTTTCAGCCACCAGCGCCTGGGCTTTTTTTATAAGCAACTCGGTTAGTTGCCGGTCGGACAATACTTTCAAAATAGCGGCGGCAAGACCGGGCGAATCGCCGGGCCGGCACAAAAGGCCGGTTTCGCCGTCAGTGATGAAATCGGTGATGCCACCGACCGGTGTGCCAATGACCGGAATGCCGACGGCCATTGCTTCTAAAAAGGAATTGCCCAGCCCTTCCGACAGCGAAGGTCGGACAAAAACATCAGCGGCTTTCAAATAAATGGGGAGTTTGTCATTTTCAATCTCTCCCAAAAAAATGACTTCGTTCTTTAGTCCAAGATCTTCCACTCTTGTTTTCAGTTCCGGAAATAAAATACCGCCCCCGACCAGCAAAAGTTTGATTCTGGGCAGGTCTTTTTTGACCAAACCGACTGCCTCGATGAGATCCGACAAACCATTCTTTTTGACCAGCCGGCCCGTATGAATAATGATCCTGTCTTCCCCTTTTATCCCCAACGGCTCCAAAATCAATTCATCTTTTTTTGTGTCATGAAATTTTTGAAAATCAACGCCGTTGGGAATGACGGTAACTTTGGCCCTCGGGGCAACCGAATAAACATATTTTTTGAGATATTCGCTGATGGCCGTGACAACATCGGCTTTGCGGATTATCAATTTCCGAAAAAAATTGACAAGCCAACTCTGCTTAGCCAAGTTCTTGCCTTCCTGAAGGGTCAGAATGAATTTAATTTTGTGATTGAAGATCTTCGTTAGCCAAGCGGCACCACCGCCATATGATGCCTGATAAGCATGGATGATCGAAATATCATTTTTTCGGATCAATTTTCTGGCTTTGAGCCAGCCGAAAATCGGAAATAAATATTTTCCCAATTTACCGGTTGGTCCTACTCGGTGGATGAGAAAATTCTCGCCGGCTTCGGTTTTTTTTGTTCCCCTGACCAGCCGCGGCGTGATGACATCAAAAAAAATGTTCGGCAATCGCCGGATGATATTTTCAAGAGCCAGCTCCGAGCCCCCGATAAGAGGCCTAAAGGCGGTCGTAAAAATTAAAATTCGCTTTGTCATTTAAGTAAATATGTGATAGCATCATGCCATAATTGACCGCGAAAAGCAACCGAAATCATGGCTGAAATCGTGGGAAAAAAGAAAGTTTTATTCATCATCACCCAATCGGAGCCGGGCGGCGCCCAGCGTTTTTTGGTCAACTTTATTTCCAATCTCGACAAAGACAAATACGAGTTGGCGCTTATTACCGGCAAAAACGAAAACAATGGCCTTTCAACATCATTGAAAGAAAAAAATATTAAATTCATCGTTGCCGAATCTTTACATCGTGAAATCAACTTTGCCGAAGATATCGAGGCCTTGAGGGAAATAAAAAAAGAGATCGGCGCGTTCAAGCCCGACACTTTGTTTTTGGCCAGTTCCAAAGCCGGTTTCATCGGCTCGCTGGCGGCGAAGCAAATCGGTTTTACGGGCAAAGTCATTTACCGCATCGGCGGTTGGACATTCAACGATCCCTGGCCAAGTTGGAAGAAATTCGTTTTCCGGATGATGGAAAAACAGAGCGCCCATTGGAAAGACATCATCATTTTGAATAATCAAAAAGATTATCAACAGGTCGAAAAATTCGGCATCAAACCGCGCGGTTTGATCATTGTCGTCCCCAATGGTCTTGATGTTTACAAAATGGATTTTTTACTCAAAGAAGAAGCTCGCTTGAAACTTTATCAGAAAATTTCCGGAAAATCGGGCGGAATTTTCCAAGCTAAAATAATTATCGGCACCATCGCTAATTTTTATCCGACAAAAGGATTGGAATATTTGGTGGAGACGGCCGAATTTTTTAAAAATGACCCGGATATGGCTTTTGTCATCATCGGCGACGGACCGGAGAGAGAGAATTTAAAATTTAAAATTAAAAATTTAAAATTGGAAAACAAGGTTTTTTTGGTCGGACAAATTTCGGATGCCTACCGTTATTTGCCGGCTTTTGATATTTTTGTTCTGCCGTCGGTCAAAGAAGGATTCCCTTGGGCGCTCATTGAAGCCATGGCGGCGAAACTCCCCGTCATCACCACTGATGTCGGCGCCGTTTCGGAAATAATCGAATCGGGTAAAAATGGTATAATTGTACCCGCCGGCAAGCCCGAATTCATGGCCAATGCTATCAAAACCGTGCTGGATGGCTCAAAATCGGCCCAGGAGCTGGGTATCCAGGCCCACCAGTCAGTTTTGCACAAATACCGGTTGGGTAAGATGGTGAGTCAAATAGAGGATCTACTATAACCGAACATGCCCAAATTTATCGTCTGGCTATCCAATTTATTTACCATGAAGCGACTGGAATATTTTTTGATCTCTGCAATCTTGTTGACCGGCAGTTTTTTTGTGGGTTTAAATTACGAAAAAAATAAATTGAATAATTATTATTTAAGTTACATCGACCCGGTCAGAGAATCCGATTCATCCTACAAATTTATCAAACCGCTTTTGGCTTACAAAATTCCGCCGGCAACCGCCGACAAAGAATTCCAACCGCTCTACAATAACCTCCTGCAATTCGAGGCCAAACAAAAAAGCGCTGGCAATATTACTGATATTTCCATTTTTTTGAGCATGCTCGATGAGGGGCGGTGGATCGGCGTCAATGAAAACGAAAAATATACTCCGGCCAGTTTAATGAAAGTTGTTTTGATGATGGCATATTTTAAAAAATCGGAACACGACAACAGAATTTTGAATCAAAGATTGGTCTATTCTAAGGTTTTTGATGATCTGGCCAAGACTTCGCCTTTCGACGATCCTTCCGATCTTCAAATCGGGAAATCTTACACCGTCGACGAGCTTATACAGCGGATGATCGTTGATTCCGACAATGGCGCCATAACATTATTACTGACGGGCATTGATTCGGCATCCATTGACGACGTTTACAATACTTTGTCGGTGGCAAACGATGTTAACTCCGAGTACACTATTTCTCCGCGGGACTATTCGCTTTTTTTCAGGGTTTTATACAGCGGAACCTATCTTTACAAATCTTTATCCGAAAAAGCTCTTTCATTATTATCAGAAACTACTTTTAATGACGGCTTGGTCGCTGGCGTGCCAAGCGGAATGACTGTTGCCCATAAGTATGGTGAGCATGTTATTGCCAGCGGCATGCAAGTTACGGGCATCGAGCTTCACGATTGCGGCATAATTTATTACCAACCTTCGCCATATTTTCTTTGCGTCATGACCCGGGGCACGAATTTGGATAAACTGAAAACGGTCATCAGCGGAGTGTCAAATATCATTTACAATGACGTTTCAGGTTCCAACAAAAAATAGGGCATTTGTCATGATCATTCCAGAGTGATCTGCCCCAGTTCCATAGACCCGCAGAACATCGTAAGCTTGGCGGGAAGTTCTGAATTACCAAGAGTAACCAGTATCCAGCCGTTGGCGCTAAGAGAATATTCTTGGCTGCCGATCTTTAAGATCCGCGGCAGAGTTGAGGAGGTATTGTCTAGCATAATTTGCGTATTATTCGGATAATCAACTTGTGATGGCACGATAGATGAACAGTCCTTATCAAGAGATAACCGTCTGTTTAACGGCTCCAGCAAATCCACCCAATATTTATAATTGCTGATTTCCTTCACAATTAATCCCGGGGTTGGCTTGGCGCTATTCTTAATTATCTCAGGTGTTTTATTTGGGATCAGGGTTCGTTCCGGACTCGGACTCGGACTCGACGAACTGGTTAAAGTCGGCGCGCTAATAAGATTGCCGGTTTTATTATTTCGACTCATCCAATAAATAGCCGTCCCGATGATCACAACAATAATAATTGAATATATGTAGACGTTTTTTTCTATTTTCATAAGATTAAGCCCAATGCTGATTATTGGGAAAATAATTTTAACTGAATTTATCATACCACTTAAATTTCAATAAATAAATATGCCGGTGTCGGCAAACCAAAACCCCGGTTTTTAGCCGGGGTTTTGGTTTAAAAGTTTAACCGCTGTCAATTTTCTATTTCAGATAAATTCCATTAACCCAAGCCGTTACTCCGTTATAATTTATCTCATACCACACACCGGATTTACCTAGTATCTGGACTTGCTGGCCGGCCGATAATTTGCCAAGTATCTTGCCGATGGTGCTTGCCGATGAGCGAATATTTAATTTACCGGCCGTAACTTGCATTGTAATGCCGCCCGATGTAATTCCGGAAGTGGAAAGCTGGTTGAACGCAGATGGTGTAACTATTTGGACATTTTTCCAGCTATAACCGGCGGCGTTGAATTCAGCCAATGATTTCACCCAAGTCAGCGTGCCGTCCGAATTCTGAACATAAACCTTGGGATCGCCGGTCGTGCGATATAATCTACCGACCACGATATGGGGAGGGGTCATCGTCGGCAACGGGGTGAATGTCAGGGTTGGAGTTGGCGTCGGAGTAAATAAAGGTATTGGCGTCGGAGTGTTCAATATAATGAACGGCGGGGTCGGGGTTGGAGTATAACTATATCCACCGCCTCCGCTTGAACTGCCACCGCCTCCGCCGTTATAATCGCTTTCCGGAGCTATGACAGTTAGGGTTTGGGGATCGTTTCCCGTGGCCCTGTCCGTATATATTCCGGTCGTTGTTTTTAACCCCGTACCTGAATATTTGGCTAAGGTTTCGGTATTCGATAAGGTAACCGGACAATACCAATAACCGGCATTAGAATTAATACCTATCGTGCAAACAGTCCCATAACCATCCCCGGCCACGACGGTTCCGCTTGTTAATTTGCCTGAATTAAAAGTACTGCCGGATTTATATACCTCTATTTTATGGCCAAAAGGCAGAGGAGTCCCATCGTAGGTACTCGCAATGTCGCTGTCAAAATCAAGCGACGCGGAAGCGCCGGAGTAATCGGTATAAGGAGCGAGTGAGACGGCAGGTGAAACTTCATTGACATAACCATCATCGCCGGCGGTAATTGTTCCGCCACTGGTAACGGCAAAATATCTCTTACCGCCAGAATATGAAATCGAAGCCGTTGTGCCGCTAAAAGAAGCCGAAGCCGTGGTTTTACTGATAACCAACGTATTATCCAATTCATCTTTGATGCTCGCAACCACCAAATTGTAATCCAAGCCGGTAGCGTGAACTATGCCAGGGATGGTAAGTCCAAAATCAACTGACGTTGAAGCAATCGCCGAATATGTCAGGGCGGTTGATGCTCTGCGCAGATAACCGTTAGCGCTGGCGGCGACAGTTCCCCCGCTTGTTGCGGCCGTGGCGGCAATATATTCTTTACCACCGCTGTAAGAACTTGAAGCCGGAGTACTACTATAAGAAGCGGAGGCATGTTGATTTGAAGTCAGTACTCCATCAAGAGTCAATGGATAATTTAATTTATCATTAACGCCGGTAACGGTAATGTCGTAATCCATGCTGGCGCGAGTCGTAAACGCATACGGGCTTAGAGAAGTTGAAGCAAGGATCGTGTCGGTCCATCGCCTGTTAACCCAGCCGTCCACAGAAGCAGTCGCCGTGAGGGACAGATGTGTGGCATCACAACCGGCATCGGTCATTTCCTTTGATGTCGAGGCAACTTGAATGATGCCATCAAGAGCCCTGGGCAAGTTTGAAGAATCACTTTCAGATGCTGAATTATCGGTAATTTGCCCGAAACCAGTGCCATTGCATTGCCACTTAATACTAACGGTATGGGTGTTTAATTGGTCGAGCTCGGTATCAACTCTAAACCTTACATATTCGTTCGGAATATACGAGGCATTAGCTCGATTCGGTCGTAACAAAAAGATTGACAAAGCTACCACAAAAATGATTGACCCAAAAGAGGCAATGCGAAGTATTTTATTCATATGTTAAATTATAGAACTATTGTCAAAGGCGGAAAATAGCTGGTGTTGATAAGTCAAATGAAGATTACTGGATATTTACCGCGTGTATGAAGGCACCTGATCGACTGAAGTATAATCAGAACCTTTCGTGTACCAGTTAAACTCGTTGTTGTTGATGCAAAAGACCTTTTTGAAGAAGTCAGGGTCATCTTGAACCGCCTGAGCCCCAGAAGTGTTCACCCAGTGCAATCTGCCCGTATCCTCACCGGTTATTTCTATGCCATAGACTTTGGGGTCATTGGTCTCGCAATTCCTGAAAAGACCCGAAGTTACAAGTATATCCCTCGTTGACGGCGTAATGTTTTTAACTTTGGCAAATCCACCCAGATGGCCGTAGAAGCTGAATATGACCGGATTCAGGAATAATCTTTTGTA
The DNA here is from genome assembly GCA_050015375.1 of Minisyncoccia bacterium. Classification (GTDB taxonomy): domain Bacteria; phylum Patescibacteriota; class Minisyncoccia; order 2-02-FULL-40-12; family IGHO2-01-FULL-4-A; genus JBEKBN01. Next base: position 96,336 of record JBEKBN010000002.1, read on the forward strand.
TCCCCAAACATTTACAATATAGACATCCGGGTCAGACGAACCGGCGGCGCTAATGGTATCGCCTTCTTTCAAACCCAAAGCGGACAAACCGGTAAAACCAAGCGAGGCCGGGGTTATTAAAGACAATGGAGTCGGAGATGTCAAAACAGAAGGCGTAGGAGTTGGCGTGGGCGAAGGAGTCGGAGTTGGAGTCGGAGTTAGGGATGGAGTCGGAGTTGTTAGGATTCCGGGCAAAGTCATGATGTTGCCATATATCGGGGTGCCACTTAAAGTCGGCGTCGCTTGAGTCGGAAAAGTAAATCCGCTGAAACCGACTCGAACACTGCCGGCCGCGGAAGATGCCAAGCTAGCCTTTATCAAATATGTCTTAGGCACGCCGCCATTCGGAATAGTAATATTTCTTCCCGTTGAGACCAAATTAGGATTTACGCTTTGATTAGGATAAGTGCCAAGCAGAGTAGAACCACCGGAAGTAACATCATATATATAAATGTCGGTAAAATTACTCAAACCACCCGGGACATCTGTCGCCAAATAGATGCCATCTATAATTACATCGTAGACCGATGCGGTTAAAGTAATTCTTGCCACATCCACATTTTGCGCGCCGGCCGATAAACTTTGAGCCATGGGTGTTTGGCTATCCAGTGTCGCAGTTAACACCGGCACATCTTGGGCAGACGCATACTCAAATACGCCGAAAAGGAAACCGACCGATGATATAAGGATTATTATTTTTTTATCCATACTCCTAATTATAACCCCAATTTTAAAACTTTCAATAGAAAAGTTTATTAAAGGGACAAAAAATTTCCACTTACCAAAAAAGTTCAAACCAAAACCCCCCACTTTTTGGGAAAAGTGGGGGGTTGGTTTTGAGAAACGCCATCGCGCGAATCTCAAGATTATGAAGCAACTAGGTTACTTCGTTAATGTCTGAGAGTCAATCAACGACTTCACCATACCATCGGTGAACCAGTCATCCGTTGCTGTGGTATGGATCGGATGTGATTGGTCGGTCCAGACAAAGGAGGCACCTTTGTTATACTGAACCGTCGAGCTAAGAGTCGTAACTGTAGTCGTACTCGGATTGGCGATTTGTGTGGTCACATAGTCGCCGGTCGCAAGCGTTCCGCCTACGGTAGTCTTCAGCTCAAGCCGGACACTGGAACCTGCGGCAACCGCGCGCTCGGTGCCAAAGACGAATTCTACGCGAGTGGTAGCACCGATATCGCTAACGCTGGCAACGGTGGCAAAACCGGTAATATCCGAGCCATTTTCATACAACTTCCAGCCGGTTGCGGCGGGACCGAATGTGCCGTTCGCCGAGTTTGAGGCTACGGTGAAAGTAATATCGTTCCATGCTATCTGGCCGCCAGTCGCGCTAAGGTCTGTCCTGAATAATGTCTGGAGACCCGGGGCTAAGACAGTAGTCGGCAAGGCAGCATTGGTGAATGTCGGATAACCTTTGACATCATAGAAGGCACTGCCCGTATATGTCGAGGTAGAAAGACCGTTAGAGGTGGTTACCGTACCGCCGCTAGAGCGGTATTTCAATCCGTCCAATTGCATCGTAACGCTACCGCCGGTATCATTGGCTCCGCCACCGACACTAGCGAACTGGACATCAACAT
>JBEKBN010000003.1:0-87094 GCA_050015375.1 Minisyncoccia bacterium
CAAAACTTCGGCTGATTCTTTTTTGAATTCGGATGTCGCAAATGGAAAAGGAGGGGTTTGGGGAGGAATTTTCCATTTGCTCCGCTGATTTCTTTTGGCGAAATTCGGGCGTGCACTATCGTATACCAACCTCTTTTTCTAGTTTTTTAATTATCTCAATAATTGCTTTAAGATTCAAATCATCAACTTCCTTTTTGTTTTCTACCAAATGATACCAAGAATGTGTTTTGTTGTTAGCGTCATCTTTAAGGACTTTCGCCAAGTCACAAAGTCTTTCGACTGCCTTGTTTTCGCTACCAAAATCGCTTTTCTTGCTCTTTAAATTTTTTAGTATAACTTCAAAATCTTTAAGCCGACCCTGTGCTGTGTCAAAATAAAGCTCCTTATTCGTTTTTTCTTTTTCAGGATATTTCTTTTTGAGAATATCTATGATCAGATTTTCTACAATTTTTCTGCCGAGAATAAAAACGCAAGTATTACAACTAAAAGTATATGCTCTATTTAGTTCTTCAATGTGTCCTTTTTTGAAATGATCTGTTGTATCGTAATCAATAAGAGTTTGTATTTTTTTACCTTTCTTCCCACTTTTTTTAGTTTCTAAAATTACCTTCTCTTTTTCCATTTCGATATTAGAAGGTAAAGTTGCCCTATCTTCTTTATCTAACATTCTTAAAACAGTTGTTTTATTGATCATCGCAAATAATTGAGCGGCAGCGTTTAGTGTCGCTTTTGGGTGTTTTGTCCTTTCACGAGAAATATACTGTCTTACAGAATTTTCTGACAGTTTAAGTGTTTTCGATAGACGGGCTAAAATTTCTGGCTTTAATCTAGTCATAAATCTACTTTACTTTCTTTTTTTCTGACTTAGATAATTTCCAAATCTTAAAGACTGTATTATTATTCACACCTAGTATTTTTCTAACCTCTTCACTTGTTAGACCATTCTTTTTTGCTTCCAAAATAAATAAATTTTGTAAGAGATCAATTATTTTATTTGCTTGTTCGTTGTTCATATTATTTTCTTCGGTTTGGTGTTAATAATGTTCTAATGCTTTGAAGCGGTGCACCCGTTATCTCTGCAATATCTTTTGCTTCAAGCCCCATTGTGTTAAAGTAGCGCGCCAATTCTCCAACTTCTTGTTTCCGTTTTTCGCCAGTGGCAAATTCCTTGTCACCAAGCAACTGGCGCAAAGAAAGAGCTATTAGAACATTCAATTTTTTTGAAACTTCCGAAAGTGTTTTTTCTGTCATAGATTTATTTGTTAATTTTCTTAAAGTGTTTAACGATTCGATTTACGCGATGAATATCCACGCCTACAATCTCTCGAATTTGGTGTTGAGCCAAGCCTGCGAGACCGAGCTGTACAATTAGTAAATCACGTAACAAGTCGTCCGTGGTTTGTTCTTTTTTCTGTTTTTCGTTTGCCATAGTTATTTTTCTTGTTTACGGCTCTTTCGGATTCCCGAAAGCTCCTTGTTAATGTATGTGTTGTTTCGACCTAATATTTCGGCGATCTCGACTGGTTTAATACCCAAATCGTTCAAAATTTCTATCTGTTGCCGTAAAGTAAGCGTCTGCTCGTCCCGCCGACGGAGAAGCAAAGCGACTATTACCCTCAAAAGCTTATTTGTTGATTGTAATCCGTTTTTGTCCATATTTTTAGGCGTTAATGTTATTATGGCGACCACCCAATAATATTGCAAGGTAATGAAAAAGTCAAATATCCCTTGTAAATTAGCATTTCAGCTATTACCTTTTTCTCAACCTTATTGATAAGGTTATACCCACCTTAACACACTGTCAAGTACAAAAAACCCGCCGAGTGTTGGGCGGGTTTTTTAGATTGGTCAAGGACAGTCCTTGATACTTGCTTTTTATTCTTCCTCCTCCTCGTCTTGATAGTTAAACTCAACCTTACTTTGCAAAACTATCTCATCAAGAATATTTGCTAAATATCCCTGTTTAACCGCCTTGATAAAACAATCTTGAAGACGATTTATGTTTATCACTTCCTCAATACACTCCATATATTTTTCTACAATCGCCTTTACCGTATAGATACGATTTGCATTTTCACGAATTCCCGCGATTAGTTTTTCTGGCGATTCTTCAGATTTTATAACAAAGGTTATCGGGTATCTATGAGTTTTATCTATATCAAGGAAATACTTTTTAACATCCAAAGTTTCTGTAACTTGAAAAAATCTTCCGAGTGGTTTCATTACAAAATCAATGCCACCGTCATTAGCATTCGTTCTCCCAGTTTTATAAAGGGTTAAATTGTCCTCCTTTAATTTATTGACCTCAAAACCCCAATACAATTTTTGATCATGGTAAAAATATTTTAGAATTGCATAACTTACTATTTCAAAAAGTCGCGCATCCACATTTGGTGCCAATAATCCTAAAATAAATTTCTCAACATCTCGTGGGTTTTTATTTTGTATATTCTGTAGCTCAACACAAGATTTTATGAATTGTTCGAAGGCGTCGCGTTTAATTTGTCCATATTTATCAATAATCTCTATTACTACCCCAGAGATGTTATACGACTTTTTTCCAATACCAATTTTCAATAGATTTTCATTGATCCAATATCTATTGGTTTCAAGATTTCTTAGAATCGGTACATATTCTGAATTGGGAAAGAATTTTTGAAATTCTGAGTTCATTCGATTGTTTAACGCATGATTTTGAAGTTTTGCGCCAAAAGGTAACTCTCGCTGTCTTTTGAAAAGTTTTACAAACTCTGCTCCTTCATATTTTGCGTAACCATTTTTCTTTTCAAAGCCTTTTGCCATGTAGTCTTCCACAACAACATAGATTGCATAAAGATTCGCAAAACTTCCACGAGCTTTAGCTCCTTTGTTTGCAGAGCGTGTTTTTAGTTCTATGTACTGCAATAATTGGCTTTTCTCAAGAATCTCTGGTGCTATATCGCCAAAGTAATTATGTAGTATTTCGTTTATTGTATCTGTAAATTGATTTTCCATATTGTTATACAGTAAAGAGGCTTAATTTGCCCTCTAGCTCAACTTGCCCATTCTCAAATGTTCTAGCCTCTTTAATTAACTTTTGACCATTATACTCTTTCTGCAAATCAAGCCTTCTCAATCCAATCTTGGCGTAATCCTCCTGTATTTCAATACCTATCGATTTTCTTCCTAATGTTTTAGCAACAAAGGAGGTGGTAAAGCTACCAGAAAAAGGATCTAAAACTAAATCTCCTTTTTTTGAGCTCGCTTTAATAATTCGTTCAAGTAAAGCGACAGGTTTCTGTGTCGGATGATTTTCATATTCATCCATTCGGTATCTAACTCTAGAAAATTCCCAAACATTTCCTGGAACTTTTTCGGAATTATAAACTTGCGGAGGATTTTTTCTATAATCAATCAGTTTTCTTTTTGCCCCTGTTTTCGCCTCAACAAGAATATCGTTTTTATTAAAAGTATAGTTTTCCTTATCCTTAACACAGAACAATATCGGTTCATACATAGAACCATAATAATTTTTTGCCTGTACCCCAGAACTATCATAAGACCAAACCAATCGCGAAAGAATATCCAATTTTTGCCTTAGGAAAATATCGAAGAAAGGCATAAATTGTGTTGAGGTCATCACATAGAAACTGCCGTGTGGTTTTAATTTTTTTATACACAAATCAAGCCATTCATAACACCAACTAAGATAATCCTCGTCTTTTTCCCATTTATCTAATTTGCCATTGAAATTTTTACCGATGTTATATGGAGGATCAGCAAAAATTAAATCGATTGAGTTGTTCTCGATTTCGTTCAACGCCAAAAGAGCATCGCCAAGAAGTATTTTATGTTCATCGTTCCCTAGTTTTTTTATGCTATCGTTGGTTTTCATAAAATTTATTTTAATAAATTATCCACCGAAACACCAAGGGCTTTCGCAATCCTTTGGATTGTCTCAATGGTCGGGTTTGGGCTTTCATCTAACTCTATTTTGACAACTGTATTGAGCGATAAATCGGCAAGTTTAGACAGCTTATCTTGCGAAAGCCCCTTATCTTGACGAAACTTTTTTATGTTCTTGCCTATTGTGGACATAGTAGATTATAATGTATGGAAAGTGATATAATACTTATATGACTTGCAAATCAATTATAACAACTTTCCATTCTTTTCTCAATGCCCGAATTTCGCCAAAAGAAATCAGCGGAGCAAATGGAAAATTCCTCCCCAAACCCCTCCTTTTCCATTTGCGACATCCGAATTCAAAAAAGAATCAGCCGAAGTTTTGGCAAATCCTTTCCCCAAAAAATAGTTTTGCCAAAACTTCGTCCGCATTAGTCCCGCCACCTGCCCGATTCATTGAGGGCAGAGTCCCGCAGAAAAATGTTCTCATCCTTTTAGAAGAAAAAATCGGGTGCGCGCAAAATCAAAAAAACGGAGAACATTTTTCTGCGGGATACGCGAGCGGAGCGAGCGGTGGCGGGACGGTTCATTCCTCGTCGGGATTGGTTTCAAAAAAGGTTCGAATTTTGTACAATGAATACCGCTTCATGAAAACAGAGTGCCCTGCGGCACTCTGTTTTCATGCGGACCGAGGTGGTGTGAGATTCGAACAGCGGAGCTATATTTCGCCAGTAGGCGAAATGGCGAGCTGGTGCCCAGCCCGAGGAGCGCGGCGGCGCGACGAGAGGCGCGGGCGAATCCCACCCCCTCCGCAGTACATTTGACAACATGACTTTATAAAAGTTATAATCCGTTGTTAAGAGAGGAGGGTGCCATGCGAACGATTGACATGATGCTAGACAGGATTTTTTACAGCAAAACATTTGAGAAAGTCGATAGGTGGATGGAGATTCTCGTTCCGCCGCCTCAATTCGCGGCAATTTTGTTCTTTGCGATTATGGGCATACTTTGGGCTTTTGCCACATGCCCATGTCGCTAACCAGACAAATAAAATCGTCCAACCAACTGCGGCGAAAAGACAGGTAAAAATTAAAATGGTCACCAGCCCTGCGAATAGTGGGGCTTTTTTGTTGATTTGGACCGATTTCAATGTTAAGCTGGAAATGTTAAAACGATCAGTATTAAAATAATAAATTTATATTTCCAGAAAGGAGGGTGAATATGCTATCACAACTTGTAACTGATTTGAAAAAAGTCGAAAAGAAGGATCTGGACAATGAGATTTTGCGTTTGGGAATGATCGCCGAGCTTGATGCGGTGAGTTTTTACGAACAAATGGCGGCCATGACTGAGAACAAAGATATCAAGGCAGTGCTTTCCGATATTGCCAAAGAAGAGAAAACCCACATGGGTGAATTTCAGGCGTTGCTCTTGAAATTGGACAAAGAACAAGGCCCTGAATTGAAAAAAGGCGAGAAAGAAGTCGCCGAATTGACGGAATAGAAAAACTACGAAATTCACCCATTTTTAACCCCACCCTTGCATTATATTGACAGATGTGGTATCGTAGTATTAAGGCAATACTATGCTTTTGTTGTTTCACAATCGGAAAAATAGAAAGAAGGTGAGAAATGAGGAAATGGGTAATTTTGTCTTTCGCATTGTTTGTTTTTTCGGGAATTGTTGTGGCGCGAGAACTGGCGGCCGACGAGCAATCACAGGCCAAACCGGCGCAAGCGACGACCGTGAAACCGGCGAATCCGCACAGCATTTTCAAGTTTGATCAGCTGCCGGATCCGGACTACTACAAACGAATTTTTGTTCTTAACTTGAAACCGGGAGTCAGAGATCTAACCAAGGAGGATTCGGACTTTATAATTCACACCTATCCGCAATCTAACAAGGGGTTTCTAACTGGTTGGCTTCAGCCGGGTCAAGCAATCGGTACGCTTCCGGAAGATGTTATTGTTACCATGGTTGATGGCACCGGAGATGCCGTGATAGCGAACCTGAAAAAAAATGAATCAGTGTTATTTGATAATTCGGGATTAATTTCCGACGAAGGCGACCGTCAAATTCTTGCCGTGATACGTTGTGGTAATAAGGTGATCAAGGGCTATGCCAAACCGGTTATCAAAGAAGTTCAGGAAACGATCGAAGAACCCGTTTTCGAAATAAAGAAACAGGTAACAATCGTTGAACAACCCGTATTTGAAATTCAGAAGAAGGTGATCGTCGTAGAGCAGCCCGAATTTCAAACACAGAAAAAAATCATTCCCATAACTCAACCTGCCGAAAAGAGGGGCTGGTCGACGAAAAAGAAAGTCATCGTCGGCGTTCTCATCGGTGGTCTGGTTGGTGGCGGAGTTTTCCTCGGCGAACATCTTTGTTGCAAGGAAAAAAGCGAAACCATCGTTCCCAGCAAAACCTGGGTTCCTGGTCAGTCGCCGGCCGGGTTCTTCTCGGTCACCATTCCAATTAAGTAGTACTTTCCATCCTGTCGAGGCAGATCGGGTCATCCGGACCCGAGCTTCGGCAGGATTTTTTTGTTCTCGGCGGGTCGCGGTCGGGACGACCGCGACCCGCCGAGAGCTTGAGCCTGTTAGAGTCCGCGCCCGCGCCCGCGCGCCCGAAGGGCCTTTGGGGGCGGGCTGACTCTAACAGGCTTGACAAGATATACAAGGGGTGATATGGTGTTATATATGACTAAATTTGTCAATATTGTGACCAATTTACTAAAAACCAAGGTCGGACTGGCTTCGGTCATTGCCGGAGCGTTTATATTAGCGGCCGCATTGATAATTGTGCCCTTTTTGGGCGGTTTTCATTTGGTAAACGCCGATTCCGTTTCCTGCTCGAACCCACCTACTGTCGCCACTTTAAACTTTTGGCCCATCACTTTTACCGGTGAACCCTGCAAAGATTATCCGGCCATTTCGGGCCATATTCAGGGCGCCAATTATCCTCAAAATTTGAGCGAATACAATCAAGGCGTTACCGCTCACAATGGCGACGAGATAACTGTCCGCCTTTACATCCACAACGGCGCCGCCGACAATCTTGACCCGGCCCAAACCACCGCCAGAAATGTCCGAGTTGCGACCAATGTTGATACTTCAACCGGTTCCGATCATGTTATCGGCATGACTTTTTCTTCCGACAATACAAACACCGTCACAAGCTCACTGAACATCAAAACCAATTCAAACGAATATTTGGTTCCCGAATCCGGAAGCGGAACGATCTTTGATTATTTCGCCAATCCACTTCAATCCGGAATCAATGTTGCCAATACCACGGTCAGCTTGGGTAACATGCAGGCCTGTTTTCAATACAGCAAATTTATAACTTTCAAACTTAAAGTTGTCGCCCAACCCGCTCCGACCCACACGCCCACTCCGACTCCGATTTATACTCCCACTCCGACTCCTTTGAATCCGGTTTGCACTCTCACTTGGTCTAGTCCGACCACATCAGATGGCCGTGGTATCAGACAGATCGGCCAGCTTGATCGGGTGGATATTTCTTTGACCGGTTTTCAACCCAACAGTACGGTTTTCATCCGTAACACGAATCAAAACAATAATACTCATGTTGCCGCGCCGATCAACATCGGTTCGAACGGAAGTTTTGGAGTTTACGATCAAACGGTAGTTGATGCAGGTTCATATTCCATCGGCAATTATTTAACCAGTGTCTTTGATGGCAATGGAAATTATTTGGCTTCCTGCAAAAGTTTTGTGATTGTTCCTATCGAAACTCCTACTCCGACGCCTCCCACGCCAACTCCCACTCCACCTACTCCGACTCCCACTCCACCCACTCCAACTCCTTCTCCGACCCCGACTCCAACCATCGGCGGCGCGCTGACCTGCAGTCCGTCATTCCAATCGGTCAATGTCGGCCAGCCGGTGTCATTTGTCGCCAACGGCGATAACGGCAGCTACACTTGGAGCACCGATAGCTCGGCCAGTCCGGCGTCAGCCACGGGTTCGGCTTTTACAACCCTATTCAATTCGGGCGGTTCTAAGGTGGTAAGTGTTTCCAGTAAAGACGGCCAAAGTACCGGTTGTACCGTCAATGTGAATTACAATTATTATTACACGCCCACTCCGACACCCTATCAAAATGGTTATATTTCAGTTACCAAAAATGTCAGCAATATCACCCAAGGCACCTACCAGCAAAAATCCATCAATGCCAATTCCGGCGATACCATCGAGTTCGTTATTGTCGTAAACGCTTCGGGCGGCAACTCCGCCAACAACGTTCGAGTCACGGATTTCCTGCCGGCCGGTTTAAATTATATTTACGGCTCCACCAACGTTAGCGGCTATAACGGCGCCGCGTATCCCGGCGACAACATTACCAGCGGCGGAATTTATCTTGGTAACATGCCGGCTTACAGCTCGACGACCATCAGATTCAGAGCCACGGTCGCGAGCCAATACTACGGTAGTTACAATAATTATTTGACCAACACGGTCAATGTCAGTTCGGACAACGCTGGTTCGGCCAGCGATACGGCGACGATCTATATTTCGCAAGTCAATCCGATAAATCCTGTCATCAACAATCAAATTTCCATCCAAAAATTCGGCAAAGACATCACCCATGGCGATACCGCCGAATTGAGCACGGTCAACGCCAACCCGGGCGACGGCATTGAATTTGATGTCCACGTCAAATCATTATCAGGTTCGACAATAACCAATATCTTTGTTCAGGACACCTTGCCGCCCGGAGTTTCCTATGTTTTGAACACGACCGAAATTGACGGCGCTCTTACCGGCGACGGCATCACTAGCGGGGGATTGAACATCGGCACACTGAGTCCATACCAAGAACGAGTTATCAAATTCAATGTTGTCGTCGCCAAAAGTGCCTCCGGCTCGCTCATTAACACTGTTCAAGCCCATGGCGACAATGTCCCGGCGGTCTCAGCTCAGTTGCCAATAAATATTTCCACTGGTAAGGTCCTGGGGATCACCACCAAAGTCGCCACTGGCGCCGGCACGGTCCTTTTCTCCTCTATTTTAAGCGCCATCTTAGCCGGTTTGATGCTGGTTTATGGCCGGAGCTATTTTGCCCAAAGACGAACCGTCGGCAAAGTCATCGCTAAACAAGCTCGCGACAAAAATAAGTTTAATTTCATCTAATCTTTAGTGATAACGACCCAATTACTCCTTCGAGGGCTCTATCGCAGACACAGTCCCGATTTGCGTAATCATAAATCGCGGACGTCCGGGCCGGTGTCGTGTTGAAATATGAAATATTACAACACGACGAGGATGGCTAGATAATGAGTGAGCCGACATTGAGTCGAGCGAAGCGAGACAGGTTTCCGCTGGGAAACCTAGAGGCGAACGTCCCGAGAAGGTGTGATTGGGGAGCAATTTTCCATGTTCAAGAAATTCATAATTTATTTCTCAATATTTTTTGTCGTGATTTTCGCTTTGCTGAATTCGAGATTTGTCTCGGCGGAGTTCAAATTTTGGCTTGACCATCCAAAAGAAGTCAAAGCGTCTGACATTATATTTCCGATCTCATCGCCGACGCTCGGTTCTCCGGCGCCGGTTAAAAAATATGTTTCCGATTCATCTGCCGGCTACACGATCTCTATTCCGACTATCGGCATCACGGCGCCGGTCGTTTTGGAAAAAAGTTTGGATCCGAATGTAATTTTGAACCGGCTTTCCGACGGCGTCGTCCATTATTCTGATTCGCCATTACCCGGGGAAGAGGGGACTTCGGTCATTCTCGGTCACAGTTCGGCTTATCCGTGGTACAAAGGAAAATACGGTTCGGTTTTCGCCCTTTTGGGAAAACTGAAAAATGGCGACGCGGTCATCATTACCAACGGTAGTAAGACGCTTGTTTATAAAGTCAGCGACATTTTGATCTTCAATCCATTGTCGAACAATTCTCGAATACAGGAAATCTCGCAGTCGGATAATCGGTCATCGGTGCTTTTGGTCAGTTGTTGGCCGGTGGGGACGAATTTGAAAAGGATCGCCGTCCGAGCGGATCTGATCGCGAATCAGTAGCTTTGCAATCCTGATCCGCATTCCGACAAATTGGGTCGCTCATGACGCGGGTCCCTCGGAGCTTTCCCTCGTCCCTCGCTTCGCTCGGGACTTGCGGGACTCCGTCTCCCGCTATTCGCTCCTCCTTATCGGACCCCTTCGACAAGCTCAGGGGCCCAATTTGTTACCGGAATGCTACTCGCGGATTTCAAATCTACTGATTCGCTCCCGGTTATTATATCCGCTCATCCTTTGGGGGGTTGGGTATGCCTCTGGCACACTTATCCTCAAAACCCCTTGTTTTATATGAGTTCTAACATGGTGCTTGACAAGAGCATGTCATCTACGCTATCATTAAGGCATAGTTGAGTACCTTGCAATATTGGGAGGAAATTATGAAATCAGTAGACAATATACTAGACAGGATTTTTTACAGCAAATCGTTTGAGAGGATTGAAAGGTGGGTTGAAGTTATTATTCCTCCGCCTCAATTCGCAGCAATCCTATTCTTTGCCATCATGGGTATTCTATGGGCATTTACTAAATGTCCATGTCTCTGCCGTTAACCGAAAGGACCGGTGGTGAAACAAAAAAAATTCATGGAGGGCCAGAAAATGGTAGGGCACCGCTAAATCAAACGAAGTGCAACGCGATGGGAAAGCAAGCGAGAATGCCTTGAAGGTAGGCTAGACCAGAGTCTGGGGTAAAAGTCCCTCATTGGAGACTGGTCAAAATATGATCTTCGGAATGTCCAACCTAAACGGACAAAACTCGAGGGAGAAGTTATCAGGACTTCTCCCTCCCTACTTTCAAAAAATCAATAATTGTGGTTTTCTGAAAGTAGGGAGCGGGCCGTCTTCCTTGAGGCGCTGTGCCTCGCGCCGGTGCCAAACGGCTAAAACGGGAGCAAAAGTTCCCAAAATGTGACGGATCTTCTTGAAAGGAGAATTATCAATGAGATCTGCGCACAAATGAGGGGTGGCGACGAAATCGCCACCCCTCACAACTTCACCCGAATTTGCGACTGTCTATGTTAAGAAGTAATATTTAAGAAGTGGCAAATTCAGGTGAGGTAAATGTTGAAGCTCTTTTCAATAAATATTTTGCCGGAAACCCGGCGAGGAGGGAATGTGCATGGAGCGGACGTGTTAGAATTTCTTAGTTATATTGTAATTGCTTCTATCGGAACGGCGGTAATCATGATTTTTCTCCACCGTATTATTTTCGGTGACGACTTCGTTATTATCATTCCTCCGCGTCGTGCTAGGTGGAGGCCGCGAGTTAACAGTTTTTCGATCGCCGATGCAATGATGGCTGGCCGACAATCAGCAAACCGAGCTGAACATCTGGCAACTCTTGGTAAGGCCATGGATCGCTCGGGTAACTGAACTGCGATTTGGTAACATTGCTTATTCCAATCAGACCTCGGTCGTTGCGAAACGAACCGAGGCCTTTTTTTATCCTCTTTCAATTATCCACAGTTTGATGTAAAATAATCTTTGATTTAATCTCTTTCTTGCTATAGTCAATTGGCTGTTAGCTGTTGGCTTTTTATGGACGATATCATCTCCAAAATCAAAGACCGGATAGATATCGTAGATTTGATTTCCAGTTATCTCCGGCTCCAAAAATCCGGTGTCAACTATAAAGCCCGCTGTCCGTTCCACAACGAAAAGACGGGATCTTTTTTTGTCTCGCCCGAAAGACAGATTTGGCATTGCTTCGGTTGCGGAAAAGGTGGGGACGCGTTCGGGTTCGTCAAAGAAATTGAAGGCGTGGAATTTCCGGAAGCATTGCGAATTTTGGCTACGAGGGCCGGAGTCGAATTACAGCCGTTCAGCCGCGAGCAACAGCAATTTCAAAGCGAGAAAACCAAACTTTATGAGATAACCGAACTGGCAACAAAATTTTTTGAAAAACAATTACACAATTCAACAACCGGAAAAACGGTTCTGGAATATCTACATGACCGGGGAATGACCGACGGATCAATCAAGAATTTCCGTCTCGGCTGGTCGCCGGATTCTTGGAACGCGTTGACCGATTTTCTGACTCAAAAATATTCGGCCCAAGAAGTCCAGAACGCCGGATTGATTATCAAATCCGACAAGCCATCTACTCACGCCGCACTACCAACTACAAACTACTCACTACCAACTACCCACTATTACGACCGTTTCCGCTCGCGGATCACATTTCCCATTTTTGACATCAGTGGACAAGCGGTGGGGTTTAGTGGTAGAATATTCGGTACTACTACTTCGGAGGAAACGGCCAAGTATGTAAATACTCCGCAGACCTCCATTTACGATAAAAGCCGCATTTTATACGGCCTGGATAAAGCAAAACTCGGCATTCGCCAGAACAACAAATGTATTGTCGTGGAAGGCAATATGGATGTGATCATGTCGCATCAAGCTGGCGTGAATAATGCCGTGGCTTCATCGGGCACGGCTCTGACCGACGGGCACTTGAAGATAATCAAGCGATATACCGACAATCTGGATCTATGTTTCGATTCCGACAGCGCTGGCGAACTGGCCACCACCAGAGGCGTGGACTTGGCTTTAGCGCGGGATTTCAATGTCGGCGTTATCGCCATCAGTTCACCCCCACACTCATTGAATGAGTATGGGGGCAAGCCCGGAATCAAAATCAAAGACCCTGCTGACTTTGTTCAAAAGTACGGAGCCGAATGGGCGGAATTCGCGAAAAATTCAAAACCGTTCATGCAGTTCTTTTTTGAGGACGCCAGAAGCAAAATTGACATCACGACGGCGATGGGAAAAAAGTTTTTCACCCGGAAACTTCTGCCGTTCGTGACGGCCATTGCCAGTAAAGTCGAGCAGGCGCACTGGGTCAACGAGATCAGCGCGGCCCTCCACGTCAAAGAGGACGTAATCCAGCAGGAGATCGCCCTGTTTCAACCGAAAACCTACGGCCAGCCGGCGGAAACGCAAGTCAACGGCCCAACGCAACAAACCGATCCCTCGCAACGTCTTAATCTGGTAGAAGAAAGTATCCTCTCAATATTGCTCAAGAAACCCGAACTGGCCGTTAACATTATTCCGGAGAACGAAATTTATCTTTCGGAACAATGCCGGAATTTAGTCAAGCATATCGGGGAAAAAGGATTTTCCGGAACCGCCGATCTGGCGCTCAAGATGAGCATGGACATCGCCTATTTGAAATCGCAGGAATTGTGGAAGGACTTTGAAGATACCGAACTGGAGCGGGAATTGAAAAATCTTCTCGGCCAGTCGAAACGACAATACATTTCGGCTCAACTGGAACGGCTGGAGTACGAAATAAAAGCGGCGGAGAAAGCGCAGAACAAGATCCAGCTCGCCGAACTGGTCGGTGAATTTACGAAGATATCAAAGGAGCTGGGAAATTGAATGAATATAAAATTTAAGATTTAAATATTTAAATAAACCTATGATCAAAAAAAGAGACAAGAAAAAAAGAGGCAGAAAACCGGTTAAAAAACTCTCAAAAAAAAGAGGCGCGATCACTTTGTTCCAAAAATCGCGGGACAAGAAATTGAAAGCCGAGGCCAAACGGGAAGCATCGAGCAAAAGAACCGGCAAAAATATCGTCGGTGAAGACGCGATCCTGAGATTGATAGAAAAGGGCCGGCACCGCGGATTCGTCACCCAATCCGAGATCATGCACTCGTTTCCCAATGTCGAACGGGATATTGAAGGTCTGGAAAAATTGTATGAGCGATTGGATTCGGCCAACATCAATGTCGTGGACACCGGCCGGGCGTTCGGTGAAGAATGGAACAAAGAAATTGAAGACAAGAAAAAACTCGGCATGGACGAGGTGGACGCAAGTTCAGATTCGGTCCAGCTTTATTTGCGCGAGATCGGGAATTACGCGCTTTTGAAAGGCGACGAGGAAGCCGAACTGGCGAAAAAGATCGAGAAAGGCGACGAAGCGGCGCGCCAGAAATTAATGCTGTCAAATTTGCGTTTGGTAGTTTCGATCGCCAAAAAATATGTCGGCCGTTCGGCGAATCTGACATTGCTCGATCTGATCCAGGAAGGCAACATCGGATTGTCCAGAGCCGTGGAGAAATTTGATTACAAACGGGGCTACAAGTTTTCGACTTACGCCACTTGGTGGATAAAACAGGCGATAACTCGCGCTCTGGCCGACCAGGCGCGAACCATCAGAATCCCGGTTCACATGGTGGAAACCATCAACAAATACCAGCAAGTCGTCCGCAGATTGATCCAGGACTTGGGCCGTGAACCGTTGCCTGAAGAAACGGCGGCGGAAATGGGCGTGGAAGTGGATAAAATTCGTCACATCATCAAAATTTCCCAGGACACGGTGCCGTTGGAAACCCCGATCGGCAGCGACGACGATGACGGTTCGATCTTGTCGGACTTTGTCAAAGACGAAGAAAGCGCCACGCCCGACACTCTCGCCGGCCGAAGAATTTTGCGCGACCATTTGAACGAGATCATCGGGGAATTGTCTTTGCGGGAACAAAAAATCTTGGAGATGCGGTTTGGTTTGAAAGATGGCGTGACCCATACTCTTGAAGAAGTCGGCAAGGTTTTCGGCGTCACCCGCGAACGGATCCGCCAGATCGAGGCCAAAGCGCTGGACAAAATTAGACAGCATCAGAAGATTGAGAAACTTCGCGGATATTAAAATAGTGGGTAGTTTGTAGTGAGTAGTTTGTAGTAAAAAAATATGACTCGGAATCAAAACATCGTCGCTTTGGAAAATGAACTGGCGCGGCTGACCAAGCTGGTCTATTACGACGAACTGACGGGGATTTTGAATCGCCGGGGATTTCTTGAAGAAGCCGAAAAACAATTCCGGGGAATTTCATTTGGCAAAACGCCGCTGGAAAGACGCGTCGGCATCCAAATCCCTCTTTCCATTGTTTATATTGACCTCGACGATTTCAAAAAGATCAACGACTCGTTCGGCCACGATGCCGGCGATCTAGCGTTGCAAAATGTGGCCGTTGTTTTGCGAGAGCAGTTGCGAGCCAGCGATGTTTTCGCCCGCTGGGGCGGCGAGGAATTCGTAGTGGCGCTGGTGGGCGCTTCGGCCGAGTCGGCTAGAATTGCCGCCGAAAAGATCCGGCAGGGGATCGAATCGCGCGAGATGAAATTTGAAGGAAAAAATTTCCATGTCACCGCCAGTTTCGGCATCAAGGCCTACCAAAAAGAAAAATCCCTTACCGGTATCATCGCCAGCGCCGACAAGGCAATGTATTCAGCCAAGCGTCTCGGTAAAAACCGGGTTGTCATATTTGACGGAAAGTGATAATTTTGTGAAAATGTATCATTAACAATATATTCCGCGGTAGCACAATGGTAGTGCGGCGCCCTGTTAAGGCGATGGTTGTAGGTTCGAGTCCTACCCGCGGAGCAATCTTGGACTTTTAGAGTATAAACGCTCTAATTCCATTTGATTCACAACGGTTTTACGAGGTTCTAACCTTTTGTGAATCTTGCAAACCTCTTTTGAAACAGTTTCCATAGGCATTAGCGAATTTTCCAAGTCAATTTGCAGTATTTTGTCTTTTAGCACGAGGTTCTGACCAAGTGTCTGTAGGATGCCTTTTCTGACCCATAAATTGCCCGTGTTGAACTTTTCAACCGCATCTTGCACAAAGACACACATCTCATCAGCGACATTTAGCCACTTGTTTACCCTGTCGCCGGTATCGTTCAATAATTCCTCAAGTTGAGATTTTTCTTTTTTCAAGCTTACCATTTTTAGGTTGAACTCATTATCTCCAATCATTCCAGCGGCTCTCATATCAATCAAGCCGTCAATTTTTTTGAGGCAAAGGTCGTAACCCTTCCGTTGAGTGGTGAGAACGGCATTTCTACTTCCAGCTTCTTTCTCATTTTGCTGTCGAAACCATTTCATAGCAAAGGTATGAAATTCCGGCGGTATTCTTAAGCTTTCAATTGCTTCTTTGATTTGGTTTCTCAATTCTTTGACTTCGACAAATGCTTGGGTGCAATTCGGGTTCTTTTTTCTTGTGCAGTGATAATAGATGTAATGGTGAACATTCCCGTTTTGCTGGTGCTTAAATTTTTCTTCAGCAGTAATCATGGATTTACACTCGACACATCGAATCATGCCGGTAAACTCGAAAATATGACTCTTGGGCCTCGGCCTACCCTTCCTGCCTAACAGAACTTGAATTGTGTCGTATTCATCCTCGGTTATCATTGGCTTATGGATACCCTTAATCCAAATTCCACTTCCACTCGGATATTCAAATGAGCCGTAATAAAACGGACTACTGAAAACATGATAAAGCGTATTTCGGCTCATCTCTTTTCCGGCTGGCCGTTTCTTTGTCGGCGGCATTTTGAATTTCCACTCTTCGTTGGCAATCTCGACTATTTTCGGAACGGTGTAGTTCCCCGTGAGCATCATATCAAACATCCTTCTGACCGTATCAAATCGCTCCTGGTCAACCAAGATGGTTTTGGTGCCCCGTTCTGCATATTTGTCGTTTGTATAGCCAACTGGTGCTGGTGCTGGATATATGCCCGCTTGAACCTTAGCCCTTAACCCTCTTTTTACATCCTCGCCCTTATTATCATTTTCGAGTTTGGCCTGACTGCAGAAAAGGTTGAGCAGGAATTTGTCATTTGGCGTGTTACGGAATGTTTGGCCTGGCGTCCGGACTTCGTGCAATTTACCAATGTCGAAAAGATAAACGATTTTGCCTGTATCAACCGAATTTCGAGAAATACGGCTTGGATTCCAAACTAGCAGGCCATTGGCTTCTCCCTGCTCAATCCGTTCGACCATCTTATTGAATATCGGCCTGCCTGGGTATTTGGCCGAGTGAGATTCTTCCAAAATTTCAATTATATTCAGTCCTTCTCTCTTTGCCAGTTCGCCAAGTTCCGATTTCTGGGAATCAATAGACGCAACCTGTCGGTCTTCTTGCTCCGAAGATTTGCGAGGATATTCAAAGTATTTAATTTTACCTGGTTCTTGTTTCATAAACTAAAAGGGGGCCCTGGTTGCCCAATCCACTTGCTCCCAAAGGAGTAGCCATACTGGCAGGGCCCCCGTTTAGGGGCACTATGGCTAATAAAAAACCTTTGGGAAAACTTATGGATTTAGGCAACATAACCATTATACCATATTGGTTACACTTGCCAATCATATTTATCAAATTTTTCCACAGTTATCTGTATGTCGCTTATTACATGGCTGGGTGCTAATTCTTTCAAAATTCCAGCCGTCCTTTTGATTTTGAACGATAACCTTTGCCAGCTTTTCGGCGTCCAGTTTTTTTCGATTTTGTCTCTGAATTTCCGAGACCCGCACCTATTCACGAGAGTATAAATGGCGAAATCCTGCAATGCCTTATTCAGCGAATGGGCTTTTTTCTTACCTATTTCGATATAGCTTTTAATGATTGCATCAAAAATCTCATCTGCCGGACTGTCGATTTTCAGGGCGAGTTGGCTCGCCGGATTCTTTGTAATCTCACTCCAAACTTTTAACATAACCTTCCTGCACAAATCCTTATTGAAGATTTCCTCGAATGTTATGGCCTTAACCTTTTTGCCTATTATGTCCGAAATGAAAGCATTGAGCTTTTGCTGTTTTGCTAACCTAGCCTCGAATCGAAGTAGCTCTTGGTTATGAGCCCTGCTTTCGACAATCATCCTTTCCTGTTTGAATTTATCTTTATCTACTGCTTTATTTTTTGGCGTTGCAATGTCTCTCAATTTATCGTAAAAGACAACCTGATATGACGAAGAATAGAAATATAGAGCTTGACCGCCGTTTTCATAATGTCGAATACTGATGTGCTTGCCTCTGCCAATATCTGCCTTATATAGTTCAGAAATGGCGTCTTGGGATGTTATTGGACTTTGCAAAGGTATGTTTTTTCCGAAGTGAGCTTTGGTAACTATGGCCTGACGAATAGCGTTATCCGTTAAAACCACACTCATTTTTTGAAGTTGGAATTTTAATGTGCTAATAACTCGCTCGAAGTCGCTATTAGACAGTTCTTGCAAACTTTGTTTGAAAAGAAGTTTTGGAATTGAAAACTCAACGATAAGGTCAAAATATGGTTTATTCTCGTCATCGCATCTCATGTAACCGGTCAGGCGGGGTTTATAATCTTCCAGTTGTTTATCGTGCAATGTCGGGTTTTGCTTGAATGTCTTGTAACGATTGAAACCAAAACTAAAGTAACTATCCTGGCTTAGTTTTTGAATATCAAAAGCCGGTGTGAAAAGATTCGGGTTTGAAACCTTGAAATCGGGGTATCTTATTCTTAATGCGACTGTATCAAGCATGTTATCTTTTATTTTTTGTTTGTTTGGAGTATTCATTGTTGGTTTAATTAGCTAATTTTGTTGTCCAGAAATTTCTGGGAATACTCCAGCCAATCTCATTCCGAGGGTTTTTCCTGTCTTTCTGTTGAGGGTTCCAATGCGTTTTTAATCGGGCCCGCTTCTTGCTCGCCGTAAACGATTTTGTAAAGATTGACTAGGTTATTCGCACGAAAAGACGCCTCGGCATCAGTAAGCTGGATTTTGAACCTTTTTTGGTATAGATTCTTAAACTCTTCGATTGCTTCTTTGGGCAACAGGCTCATACTTCAATCGTATCTAGGCCGAGCCGTTGCCTGACATAATCTCAAGGTATTTTTAGGAACAAAAAAACGGCTATTTTAGCCGTTTTCAATTTGCGTTATTAACAGTAGCTTAGGTTATCTTGTGAGTATCTTTATCTTTATACCTGGGCTGATACGATAACCGCTTCCCTGTTTACCATCTAAAAGTTTTAATTTGAGTTTGCGTTTTGTTATTCCGTTAATTTTTCCCTTCTCACTCCTAACATAATCAACATCTTTGCCAAGAGATATAGCAAGTTCCTTTGTCGGAAAATAATCGCTTGTTTTAGCCTGGTGTTTAACCAATAATTTAATGATATTAAGTCTTTCTCGTGATTCCATCATCGGATAACAGTATTTACTTTTTGGCTCTCTCCATAAATCGCCGGATTTATCAAGGTTGAGAGCAAACTCCAATTTGTCGCTTTTCGTATCTTGAGTTTTCTCATCTTTCAGGGTCAGCTCCTTCAGAAGGTAAGTATGTGCTCTGGTTGCAAACCATCTAAATTTATCAATCGTTAAGTAATGAATAGCAGTTGATTGCGGATGATGGCCTAAACTCATTTCACTCATAATCCTTAATTCCTCAATGGCAAATATGATATCAACCACTTCCTTTGTTTCCAGATAACTCCGGCTTTTTTCGGAAAACATTTTTATTGCCTCTGCAAAAGTAGTGTTTTTTGTTATTTCAGAAAACGCCTTTTGAAATATAAAAAATGCGTCAAAAGATGGCCACAATTCGAATCCCTTTTCCCTTTCAATAACTTGCGTCTTTTCCCATCTGCGGGGAAGAGTTTTAGAAAAAATAAAATTACCTCTTATATTGCGAAAAGCTATTGGGTGGTATTCACGATATTTGTCATCAGATACAATGAATTGTTTTACTAATTCCCGATGACCTTGTTCACTGATACTAGCGGCAATTTCAAACAGGTAACCCTCTAAAGCGTCTGACTTAAAGTTGTGGCTACTTATTTCTCCCTTTTCAAATCTTCTCAACTCATCAAGCAGATTTTCTGAATAACCAGGAACTGCTGGCCAATGAGGCTTAAATGAATCTGAAGGCATACCGTTGTCCTTGATGATTTTCAGTAATATATTTTTTGCCCCATTTAATTCCTCAAGAGATTTTTGTTCCAACTTATTTATCTCCTCATATTCTTCATGTTTTTTTTGTAATACTTTTTCGGCTATTTCCTTAAGTGCAGGAGTTTCCAAAATATAACCAATATAATCAGCTAATCCGGTAAAAAACTCCATCGGCAGATTTCGGTCAATGAATAACTTATAATATCTATCTAGGTTTTCAGATATTGAGGTCATTTTCTATACCCTAGCAATTTGTGGCTAATTTCTCAATGTTGTCCTTGAGAACTTGTAGTTGCTTTATTTTTGGTCAAATTTAGGTTATTTTATATTTGTGCACCCACAATTATAGATTTCCCTTGTTTTGGTCTCGGAGGGCTGTCCCTTCTGTCCGATTTGCGGACGGAAACGGGGCAGTTAACCTCCACAAATCGGAACCCTTCGGGCTAACGAGGAACAGTGGGTGCACAGGTTAGCTGTCCCTTTTTTGATATAAGCGAAAGGACAACTTAAAAAGCATAGCGTGCACCTATGCCCAGATTACAGAAAAATGCCGTCAAGGATGAGGTCAATATTCAAAACCAGACCAATGGCAGTTTTGTAGTTCCTGACGAGCCGGAGATTCCCGTTCAAGAAGAGTTTTATCAAATGCCGACAAGGTTCGGCAATGTGCCGGTAGATAAAGCTCCTCTTGGCTGGGATGAGCAAAGAAGATTTGAGAAAGTTTATCCCAGGGTCTCGCTGCCTTTTCAGCAAATTGAGAGGGTCTCTTTTGGTCATCCGGAGCTTGAACCAAACAAGCTTTTTTTTGGTGATAATTTACATGTAATGCGAATGTTGCCATCCAAGTCAATTGACCTTATTTATATTGACCCGCCGTTTTTCTCTGGCCGAAATTACAACATCCTCTATGGCGATAAAAATGAGCTTCGTTCTTTCAGAGATATTTGGGAGGGCGGTATGCCTGGCTATTTGATTTGGCTTAATGCTCGGCTGTTCGAGATGAAGCGATTACTTAAAGATACCGGCTCAATTTATGTTCATCTCGATTGGCACGCAAGCCATTATGTGAAAATGGAGATGGATAAGATATTCGGATACGATAATTTTAGAAATGAAATAATCTGGCGTTATCGAACTGGCAATATTTCTAAAAAGCAATTCCAAAGAAAGCACGACGCAATACTACTTTATTCAAAATCACAAGATTGGAAATATAATATCCAGATGCTCAAGGAATATTATGTTCAAGTATTTGGCCCAGATAAGAAGATAAGTTTCAAGAGTGCGGGCGAACAAGAAGATAAATATGGAAAGTTTAGGATGAGTCAGGTTGATGATGTATGGGATATTTCGGCCGTCTTTACACTAGGAAAGGAGCACATTGGTTATCCGACACAAAAACCAGAAGCACTTTTAGAGCGAATCATTAACGCCTCTTCAGATAAGGGCGATGTTGTTGCTGACTTCTTTTGCGGCGGTGGCACTACTGCGGTTGTTGCCCAAAGATTGGGACGAAAATGGATTACTTCAGATATTTCCCGTGTCGCCATAGCCATAACCGCTGACCGATTATCTAACGCCGTCGTGGAGGGAGACAAGGATGGACAAAGAAAAATACAGCAATCTTTAATTGATGAAATTCCAGATTTTGTTATCGAGCACTGGGGTATATATGAAATTCAAAAACTGGGCAAAATGAAGCCGTTACAATTCAGAAAGTTTATCATCGAAGCATATAATGGCCGTCCCGATACGACGTCTGACAATATACACGGATATAAAAATGGCGAACCGCTTTTTGTTGGAGACCCAGAGCCGGATGACCGAATTTCCAAAGAGGAAGTTGTTGCTTTTGCCAAAACAATTCTTACCAAAAAAGGCATACATAGAGGCACTATGCTTGGCTGGGCTTTCAGTCCGGATGCCAGAGTTGTAGCCGAAAAATTAGCGGCCAGAGAAGGTATCACTTTGGATTTTGTGAAGCTCAATTTGATACCCATAGATTCACCGGAATTTAAGAGCCATATCACCGATAAAAACCCGTCTTATGTTGATTTGGTTTCATTCATTTTACCGCCTTTGATTAGATTTGGTTTCCATAAAACCGGAGCTTTGAAATACGAGTTTGATGTTTCCGAATCAACCTCGATGAACTCCAATGGCAGGATAATCAATGTCCAGTGGGATTTTGATTATAGAAACCGATTTAGCTCAACTCATGGCTACTCGTTTTTACGAGGTAAAAAGAATGAGTCTTTATTGAAAACAGAATACACTTTTTCATCGGCTGGCAAGAGGAAAATAGCTTGCAGAGTTCAAGATGACTTGGGCGGTGAAGCAACCTTAATAAAAGAAATTGATGTTGAATAAATATGTTTAATTCATTTCTACCATACGAAAAACAATTCCGAACTTGGATTGATAACAAGTTCCAACACGAGAAAATCAAACCCGAAACTAGGGAGTTCATTTTGCATATCTTGAATCCGGAACGAGAAAGAAAGCTTTGGCCAAATCAACAGGAAGGAATTTTGCGGGCAATTTTTGCGTATGAGGTTCTCGGTAAGAAAACCCTGTTGCTCAACATAGTTACCGGTGGCGGTAAAACAGCAATCATTGCCGGTGTCATTGCTTGGCTTCGGATGGCTCATCAGATAAGACATTTCATCATCCTTAACCCGAATGTAATCGTCAGGGACAGATTAGAGCAGGACTTTAGAAAGGCAAAGATTTTCAGAGATTTTAAGTTTTTCCCAGCCGTTTATTCAAATCTATTAGACGACTTGGATTTGCATATTCTTGGCGACAAACAAGCTCCGCAAGGCATGCTTGAATCTGGTGTCGTTTTGGGTAACATACAACAGCTCTATAGCAGAGGCGGTAAGGTTAGCCGTAACCTTGCCTACATAATGAATTTTCTTGGCGACTTGGCCGTTTTCAATGATGAGGCTCACAATACGCCGGCTCCGGAATATACGAATATCTTGATGCAGTTGGCAAAGAAATCAAAGTTTCGTCTTGATACAACAGCAACGCCGGATAGAGCTGACAATCAAAACCCAGATTCAGAAATGATTTATGAATATGGCATCCAAGATGCCCTGGCTGATGACCTCGTTAAATCTGTTGTTGTATATCAGCCGGACATAAGACGAGTTGAGCTTACTTATACAGATGTGGATACTGGCAAGAAAGCGAAGGTTGAAGAGATTGACTGGGATGAAATAGATAAAAGAGGTATCAGCGCAACTCAATGGGTTACAGATGATAAGCCGTTAAAACAACAAATCAAAATAGCCATCCAAAGGCTGGACGAGCAAAAAGAGAGGGCCAAAGGACGATATAAACCGGTTCTGTTTGTTGTGGCTGTTTGTATCAGGGATGCCAAAAATGTTGTGAGTGTCATGGAAAAGAAATTTGGCCTAAAAACCCTCTTGGTTACAGAGGAATCCGAAGAAGCACAGAGGAGAGAGGCGGCTCACATTGGCCATCTGGATAGCCCCTACGATGCTGTGGTAAGCGTTTTAATGCTCCGTGAGGGTTGGGATGTGCCTCAAGTATCGGTTATCATATTATTGCGTAAATTCTCATCACGGGTCTACGGCCAACAGGTAATTGGCAGAGGTTTACGGAAGGTCATCAGAGAGGGCGATGAGCGGGAGATATTGGCGGTTGTTGACCATCCAAAACTTGAACACGGCTGGTTGTGGAAATTGGTTGGAGCGAGAATTAAAAAGGATGTATCGGTTGATGATAAATTTGATGTTGAAGAAGATTTGCCGGAGAGACAACAGAAACAAGAGCTGATTGACCCAGATAAACTGATTGAGGTTCCGGAACTTGAAGGCGAAATTGAACCGAATTTTGATGATTTGTTGCAAGAGATAAAAGAAGTTCCGGTTACTGAAGATTGGCCAAAGATACTCGATGCTGTAGTTTATCCGAGAAACAAGGTTGAGATTACTGGTCTGAAATTACGAGGCATCAGAAAAATGGATTTGGGTGGTAAGCAATATGTTGAATACGAACCAACGGAAGATGAAGAAGAAAAAACAATCGAAACACAAGAACAGGAAACAACATATTCACTCGATGACTTGCGGGAAGAACTGAAGGAAGAAGTTTTAGAACTTGGCTCTGAATTGCTTTTCATGATGGGTTTCGGTTCAATTTACAAAGAGCTACTTTACAACACGATAATGAATCACATTGATAAAAGATTATTTAATGGAAAGACACTCGGTTTAGCAGAACAAAAAGATTTGGAATTTGCTTTGTATAAATTACCGGAAATAAGACGGGTATTTATGAGGCCTGGTTTAGTGCCGAGTATCATCCGTTATCCCAATGCAACAGAGTGAACACGGCGTATTTGAACACCCAACAAAAAGTCCTTTCTCGCTGGAAAAATATGATTCTCGCTGGGAGCGGGAATATATGGATGAGCTGGAGTTATATTCTGATGTCGCTAAATGGACTAAAAGCCACAACATCAGGATTCCTTATGTGGACGATGCGGGATATAGGAAATTCTTTGAACCGGATTTCTTGGTTGAAAAAATTGACGGCACAAAGGAAATTCATGAGATTAAAGGTAGCCATTTAATGAACCGAGAAACCGAATTGAAAGTGAATGCGGCCAAGCTGTTTTGCGAGGCAAGAAATATGAAATTTCGCCTGATTACAAAGCAATGAAAACCTTTGCTGAAGAACTTAAAGAACTCAACGAGCATGGTAATAAAATGACAGAAGAAATAAATCGGTTACTTTTCGTTATTAAAAATACTCCCGATACTAATAAAGCAAAGGCCCTCATGTCCAAAGCTGATGAGCTTTTTACTTCATTTGACCAAAAAATGAAAGATTTTGATTCAAAACACGGCGATGAACTTAAAAGATTGGTGAAATATCTTGATGATAAAAAACGGAGCAGAAACTAATTCAGAAATGATTTCAGAAGAGGCATTAGACGAATTTAAGAGCATTTGGAAAGAGGAATACAATGAGGACATTTCAGATGATTTTGCGATGGAAACAGCTACCGCACTGCTAACCATGATGAACCATATTTATAGACCAGTTAAGAAAAGCTGGCTCAAGGAGTTTGAAGAACAAAATGGTGAAACAAAAGTCGAAGAGAACAAAATCGAAAAAATAAAATGAAACCCTTTATCAGATTAGTCATAGGATTAGCGGCGTTATTTTTCATAACAATTATGTCGGCCATTTTTGGCGTAGGCGGTTTTCTCTTTACGGTTGGACTATACGCCGTCATTTATTTTGCCTTTGCGAAATAGTGGATAGCAAGGTGGGGTAAATTGAGTATTTATAGCATTTTATGCTATTATGATTTTAGAAATGCAAAAACAATACTTCAGAAACTAAAACCGCCCAACGAAGAACCGCATAATCTCTGCGGCTTCTTGGCGGTTTTTTGTTTGCCTTTGTAGCTCAACGGCCAGAGCACGCCTCTGAAAAGGGCGGGAAAGAGGTTCAACTCCTCTCAAAGGCACACGCCCTCGTAGCTCAATGGACAGAGCGGGACGCTTCTATCGTCAAGGTTGCAGGTTCAAGTCCTGCCGAGGGCACTCTAATAAAATAATAAAATTGGACTCATACCAAAATCATAGCGGTATGTTACAAGGAGAAGACATTAGCCAAAATGGACATCTGGGGATAACTATTTTGTTGGTAATTATGTCTCGTTTAGTATAAAATATAGGATAGCAATACTTCGTGATTTTTGTTCTATTTTTATGTGGGACATTGACATTTTTTATTCTCTTGCTAAATTAAAGCACTATTAGTTTAATGTAAGATATTATGCCCACTAAATCAGCATCCATACAAGCTATTGACTTAACGAGAGCCGTTTTTGAGTCTATACACGGTAATATCGGGTTACTTAAGTTTAATGTTGAAGAACTTACCCCCAAGAACGGAAAGAACGGAGAGGATTCAAAAAAATGGGAAATAGTTTGTAGTTTTTTAGAAACCCTTGGAAGTTCATCACAATCTCGCTATAGGGTATTTGTCGATTTGAATGATAGAACCGTAACTATCAAGAAACTAAGCAGTGGGCAGGGAGAGGCTGGATTAAATGAGCCGGAGAAAAAGTTTGTTGTTACAGAAGAAAAAGAGGAGAAAAAATAATGTTATTAGAAATCGGAAATATTACCAATTACGATAGAGATATAATCCCATTTACAAAAAATGGGATTGTTATTGATACAAGCATAATAAAAATTCTCATAGACGGTATCATAGCCACAAGGATAAGCAAAAAGAATCTAAACGAACTACCAGAATACAAAAATCTATTAGATTTCCTTGCCCTAATCAAGATGAACAATAAATGGGAAAAACTTTTTGTTACCCCACATATTCTATCGGAGGTATGTAGACATTTTCGAGATGACTATTCGGACTATAAAAATTATAGAAACATTGTAGGAGAGGTTTTCCCCTTATTAAAAATCATGGAAGAACACATGGTAAGCAAGGAAAACATCATTGGCCATATTGATTATGATAATCCCGTGATTGAGATAGGCGACATATCTATATTTGCAGTCGCACAGGATTTCATTAGTGAAAAAAAGAAAACTGCCATATTGGCCAAGGATAAAAGGATAAATGATAAGTATAAGGACGACTCCTATATTATGGTTATGGACTATCAAGCAATAATGCTAAGCCTCTTATAGTCTTACCAGTTCTTGACGATTCCAAACGGCGAAGAGCCAGTTATGGCCATTAAAGCGGTTCTGACTTGGTTCAACGCCCAGAGCTTTGGGGTTTTGTTCAAAACGACCGTGCCCTGTCACGGTTGGATGTTCAAAAAATACCCGAAAAAGGGTGTTTTTTGATTTTCAAGATCCAGCCGACTTAGTTCGAGTCCGTTTCCCATGAGGATCGAGATAAGTCCGCTGGTCTCCTGAAATTGATACCAAGTTGGTTACTTGTTTATAAGTTTTTAAACAAACAAATACACCTATGATATAATAAAAACGGTCGTTTCTATTAAAACAATAACTAAGTAGTTATATTTATTATGAATTATTTAGTATTTTTCTTCTTTTTGCATAATGTTTTAGCCACGTTCGTTTTAGGTATGAAGTTCGTAAAGCGCACTAGTGGTGTTTTTAAGAACTTCGGTATTGCTTTATTGTTAGATGCTGTTGCTTTCCTGGTGTGGTTATTCGGAATAATGCAACAAGGCAGTTTATTGATAAGTGTCACAATAGGTGCAGTGGTTTTTCTTGTTTCCCTGGTCTTTATGTTACGTGCCGCTTTCGAAGATACGCAAGCAAGCACTCGTCGGTTGGCAACGATAATAGGCGCCATTGCGGTAGTCGGTATATTCTATGTTGGACACATTCAGCCAGAAACAGCATATATTTCCCAAGAGGGCTTCTTTTTCTTTAACTTAGGGCCGTTGATGCAGATGCTATATATTTTTGGATTGGCGTTTACTGCTCTCCCGGCAATTGATTTATTGACTGATAAATTTAAATCATCTTATGCCGTACTCGTCCGCTATGGTTTTATCGCTGAAGTGGTCACCGGCATTATGCTTATTACAAGCAAAAACACCCAGGTCCTCTATATTTCCGGGTGGATCTCTGGACTTATGTATCTTCTTCTCTGGACAACACTTCTCTTCAGTCGAAAAGCTTGGGCAAGCACTAGCTAACCCCGTCATAATAAAGTAGGATTTATTTAGAACTTTAGTGTTAAAGTGTGTTTAGATTTAAAGAAAACTAGAGGGTAAAATAAGTCCAATGGATAAACAAATTATAAATTATAGTAACTGTTGGGAGGATTCGGATGTATTGACTAAAGCGCTTAATATAAATTCTGGCGATGACATCTTGTCTATTACTTCAGGGGGGTGCAATACTCTTGCACTTTTATTACAAAATCCAAGAAGCATTGTCGCGGTGGATTTTAATTCAGCGCAAAATTACCTTTTAGAATTAAAGGTTGCATCTTTTCGCATTCTTTCATACGACGAATGTCTTGCTTTTTTTGGAATAACGAAATCAGATGAGCGTTTACAAATATTTGACCGCTTGAAGAATGGAATTACTCACGAAGCGCGACAGTGGTGGATGAAAAACACGGATTTGATAAATAAAGGGATTATTAATGTTGGGAAATTTGAACACTACCTCTCAATATTTAGAACAAAAATTATGCCGCTTATTCATTCAAAAAAGACTATCCGAAATTTATTTTTGTCCGATTCTCTAGCTAATCAAAAGAAATTTTATGATGAGATATGGAATACATGGTTATGGAGGTTCGCATTTAGAATATTTTTTAGTCGCATGATAATGGATCGATTTGGCCGAAGAAAAGGTTCGTTTGCCCATACTCAAATTGATAATGTAGCAAACCATTATTTTGAACGAGCGAGGCATGGTCTTATAGAGATATCAATCCAGAATAATTATTTAATAAATTATATTTTTACCGGCACATTTAATAGAAACAATATGCCCCCGTATTTGCAGAGGAATAATTATAATACTTTGAAGACCCGTCTTGGTAGATTAAAAATTGTAACCGCGGGTATTAATGAATTTCTTCAAACATCCAAAGATAATGCTTTTTCAAAGTTCAATTTATCTGATATTTTTGAAACCATGAATCAAGATGAGGCAGATTCTGTATTTGAAGAAATCGTCAGAGTAGGCAGGAATAATAGTATTTTTGCATTTTGGAATAACTTGGTAGATCGCAAGCCCCCGGATACCTTAAAGGCCTCCGTATTTGAAAATCGTGAAATTTCTAATAAATTATTCAGCGTTGACAGAGGATTTATGTACAGTGATTTTTTAGTATATTTTATAAATAAAGACATTGAAAAACCTCAATATGCCTTATAAAAATTTGTCCGATTTAACAAAGGGTATTTACCTTTTACCATGGAATAGAAGCGACAATCCTAACGGATGGGTTGAGCCCTCCACTTTTTGCCAGTTAAAATGCCCGGGATGTTATCGTGCTTTGAATAAGGACGGTGCCGTTCGTGTCCATGAGGATTTGTCAGACATGAAAAAACAAATTGATATGTTCGTAAAAACTCGTAATGTTCAGACAATATCAATTTCGGGCGGAGAACCGTTGCTATATCCCAAACTCAAAGAACTTTTATCGTACATAAAATTGAAAGGATTAAAGACTAAAATCTTTACTAACGGAATTGCTTTAGACGAGAAGAATCTCCGGGAACTAAAAAATCACGGGGCTAATGAATTTATAATTCACATCGACAAATCTCAAGGCAGACAAGGTTATCATAATGAAAACGAACTTAATAAATTAAGAAGATATTATTGTGATTTATTCAGAAAAATCGGCGGTGTTAATTTAAGCTTTATCATGCCGATTTCGAAAGAAACATTGTCAGATATAAAGCCGGTATTATCTTTTTGCAGAGAAAATGCTGATATTGTTGGCCTAATTGTTTTTACATTGTATAGCGATGTTGTCTGGAATGAAAGTGAAAAGAAGAACATTAACACAGACCTCGCCATTTTGGATATTGTAAATCAGATACAGGAGAATTTTAAATTCAAACCATGTGCATATCTTGGAAGCACAGAAAACTTGGCTTATCCATCTTGGCTTTTTTCAATGTCGATTGGTTTAAAGGACAAAATACTTGGTTTTTTTGACGGCAGAGTATACAAAGCAATTCAAGAAAAACATCATTCTCAACACGGTACGTATCTATATACCAAAATTAATAAACCAATTCTTGCCCGGCAATTGATAAAACTTCTTGGTTTCAGCTCAATTCGCCGCATTCTGGCTAATTATTCAAAAAATGTAATTATAAATCCTAAAAAAAGAGAAAAGTTATATATGCAAACCTTGCTAATACTTCGCGGCCCAAAATTTGCCTCTGACGGCAGTAGGAATCTCTGTGCCGGCTGTCCCGATGCAATGTACTACAATGGTAAACTGGTTCCTTCATGTATTTTAGAAGAAGTTAAGCAGGGTGAACATAAAAATACAGAATTTACACTATGATTCTGGAAAACTATTCCTTAGTTAAGCGAATAATAAAATATAGTAATGAGCGTTTTCCAATAATACTATGTTTAACCACAGCGTCGGTAGTTTTTAGTTCATTTGTTATTTCAACAGGAAAACTAGTACCGGAAATAAATACAAATTTTGTCGTAGGATTTGTAACTGGATTGCTATATTTATTTCACATTAGGTTATTCGATGAATTAAAGGATTTTGAGCATGACTCTAAATACTATCCGAAAAGACCTGTAATAAGAGGGCTGCTTTCATTAAATGAAATAAAGAACATCGCAATTGTTGCAATATTATTTGAATTTATCGCAAATCTGTTTGTTCCGACTAAAGTTTTCCTTTTTTTTCTAATCCTATTTGCCTATTCCGCTGTATGCAGATATGAGTTTTTTATCAGTGATTTGTTGAGACGTAACTTTTTCGTCTACAATATACTTCATTATTTCCAGATGTCATTGGTGGTCGTTTATCTTTATATTCTCGCCGGGGTGGATCTGCGTCATCTGGATAAATTGTTAATTCTACATTTTATTTTTACTAATCTGACTTTTACTCTCATAGAATGGGCGCGAAAAATGAGGATTATTTCAGAAGAAAATGAGAGCAAGGACACATATTCAGCCCGCTTGGGTATAAGAGGAGTTTCTTTAGTATTTCTTATAATGGCGGCATCGACTTTTATTTGCTTCGGTTTTATCAAGGCAATGGTTGGATCATTCGGACATTCTATGTTTCTTTCTATATTGGGATTCATTCTCGTAATAACAGCAACACTTCTTTATGCTATAAAAAGGACAAAACTTTCAACAAATGCGCTTCAAATATCCTCTATTATATTTTTTGTGCTACTTCATTTTTCGGTTTAAATAATAATCATGCTATACACGCTTTCCAATATTATCGATAAGGACCTGGTTAAATTGGGTGGCAAAGGACTTAATCTGTACCTTCTTACAAAAGAGGGGCTACCGATTCCAGAATGGTTCATAATCCCGGCGGATGCAGATCTAAAAGAAATAGAACCTCAAATCATGGCTCACTACAACCGATTAGCAAAAGATGGAGGTGTCGCGGTTAGATCATCTGCCAATGTGGAAGATGCGAAAGATATGTCTTTCGCAGGCCAATTCAGTAGTTACCTTAACATAAATACCTTTGAAGATTTGCACGAAGCGATTCAAAAAGTAAGAGAATCGGTAAATTCAAAAGTTGTTTCGAAATATTTAAAAAATAATAATCTTCAGAAGGAGTCGATTAAAATGTCAGTTATTGTTCAAAAAATGATTTGTAGCGATATTTCCGGCGTTATGTTTACTGCCAATCCTATAACTGCCAATACCGACGAACTTATAATAAACTCTGCAACTGGTGTAGATTCTGTTGTGAAAGGAATAAAAGCAAATGTTCATATTTTTAATAAACGCAAGGGTTTAATTTTGGATACTGGATCTAAAATTCAAAACGGACTTAATAATGGACTTCTTGATAAACTGTTTAAAATTGGTATAAAAATTGAAAATATATTTAACTCCCCGCAAGATATTGAATGGGCGATCAAAGACAAAGAAATATTTATTCTACAAAGCAGACCCATAACAAAGCTGAACAAATTTGAGGAACAGCTTTGGGATAATTCTAATATTTCCGAAAGTTATAGCGGGGTTACGATGCCCTTAACGATATCTTTTGCCAGGCGAATTTATTCGACCGTATACCGGGAAGTTGCCTTAACTTCAGGTGTTTCTAGACAGGTTATTGAGGATAACAAGCAACTTTTTGATAATATGCTTGGTTTTTTTAGAGGCAGATTTTTTTATAACATGGATAATTGGTATCGTTTGCTTTTATTTTTCCCAGCATTCGGTTTTACCAAAGGTTCCATGGAACAGATGATGAGCGTAAAAGAATTTCATAACTTTGATAAAACGATAAACAATTCATGGTTTTTTAATGTTAGATATATTCTTAGGGCAACTTACAGGTTTTTTAATTTTAACCATGAAATTAAGTCTTTTAAAGAAATATTCCATCAAACTTACGACCCTTTAAAAACCCTTGACCTATCGACCCTAACGGAGTTGGAATTATTGGCTTTATATAATAAAGTCGAGAGCAAAATTCTTCGACCATGGCACACGGCAATAGATAATGATTTTCTGGCAATGATCTTTTATGGACTTCTCCGGAAATTAACCGATCGTTGGGGACTTAATAAAATAAACCCGTCAATTTATAACGATCTTCTTTCGGGTATGAATAATGTCGCAAGTGCGGAACAAACCGAACAATTGTTAAAAATTACATCTCTCATCCGGGATAATAAAAAAGTACTAGAACTCTTTAATCAGGCAAACAGTGGGGTTTTGTATAATAAATATAAGCAAAAAGAATTTAATCCAGAGCTTCTAGGAGCAATCGATATTTATTTAGACAGATTTGGCGACCGTTTTGCTAATGAACTTAAATTGGAAGAACCAAATATAAAAGAGTCACCGGAAAAACTATTTAGTTTGATTAGGGTGTATTTATCTATATTGCCCGAGAAGTTTGATGAGAAAATCAAAGGAAGAAATTCAATAAAATTACAGGCTATCGAATATCTTAAATCCAATTTAAACCCAATAAAAAAGTTATTAATATTTTATGTTCTAAAACAATCTGAACGGTTCTTGAAAAATCGAGAACAGATGAGGTTAATGAGAGCAAAAATTTTCGGGTTTATCAGAAATATTTTCAAGGAAATTGGAACTAAATTTGAGATGAATAATATCATTGATAAATCAGATGATATATTTTTTCTGGAAATTGACGAAATTGCTAGATTTATTGAAGGTTCTTCGTGCTGCTCAAACCTTAAAGATTTAATAAAGATTAGAGAAAAAGAATTTGATATTTATAAGCGCGAAAACATGGATGACAGATTTTATACTCACGGTGTCCCGTATTTAGATATTCCTTTATCAAAACCTGATTATGAGGTGGGGCAACAACCTAGAGTACTAAAGGGATTGCCAAGCTCTCCCGGAAAAGCTTGGGGTAAGGTTCAACTCATGGAAGAATTCAGCTATGAAATTGACGGGGGCGCAAGAATATTGATAACAAAGCATACAGATCCCGGCTGGACGCCTATATTCAGTCGTTTCAGTGGAATTATCGTCGAAAATGGCGGGCAGCTTTCGCATGCCTCCATCGTATCACGAGAACTCGGCATTCCTTGCATTGTCGGAATTAAAGACGTGACGAGGATTATTAAAAATGGCGCCATGATAACCATGGATGGATCAAGAGGAGAATTGATAATTGGAAAATAAACATGAAAATTCAGAAATATAATTTTGATGTGAAACAGGTTAACTCCTTTTTGAAATTAATTGATATATTATACTTGAAAAACCAGAATACAAATCTATACAAAAATTTCATTTTGGATTCTCTTAAACCTAAAAATCATTTTTATAAATTTGCTGATATCCAGAATTTCTTTGCTTTGGAACACGATTCTCCCCAGGGTCATATCTCCGCAATGATTGATAACAGACTTCCTGGAGTCGGGCTCGTTGGTTTTTTTGAATCCTCAAACGCCGAAATTGCTGATAAACTGATAGATTTATCTATTGAATATTTTCGGGAAAAAGGTGTCACAACTATAAGAGGACCAATTGATTTATCAATTTGGCACAGATATAGATTTGCAAATCCGGCAGATACAGGAAATATATTTTTATTCGAACCCTTTAATAAACCCAAATACCCGGAATATTTCTCAAATTATGGATTTAAAATTGCCGAAAAATATTTTTCAGGCTTACGCACTGATTTTAATGACATTATCAATTATACGAAAGACGGATACGATAAAGCTTGTCAGAAAGGATTTAAAATAAGAACCATTAAACTCAATGAGTTTAATGAAGAATTAAAAATAATTCACAGGCTATCCCTAGAAATATTTAAGGAAAGTTGGTCATTTGTTCCAATATCATTTGAAGAATTTAGTTCAATTTATAAAGGCATTGAGAAAAAAATTAACCCGCGTTTTTGCGAGTTTATTTGTGACGGAAAAAAGGAAATAGGCTTTTGTTTTAGTATTCCGGATTTTACGAGCCGTGAAAAAAAGTTGATTATTAAAACGATAGGCGTACTGCCTGAATACCAGGGTCAAAATTTAGGCTTGGCCTTGATTTACGATCAGCATGTTAAAGCCAAAGCGGACAATTTTGAAACAATAGTGTATGCACTTATGAAATATGGCAACAGGGCCTCACAGATTAATCCTTACGGAGCAAAAATATTTCGGGATTACGAGATATACGAATTAGAAATATGAATACAATCTTAACATCTTTGGTTTTTCTAGCATCTTTCGTTTTAGTCGAAGCAATTCAGCGAAAAACCAAATTAGAAAACGAATATTCCAGAAAAATAGTTCATATAACCTCTGCGATTATCGTTTTTTTAATGCCTTATTATTTGAATCGCCTCGACATTATCGGGTTATCATTATTTTTCATCATTTTTTTATTAGTAACCAAGAAGTTAGGTTTTTTACAAAGCATTCACAGAGTCGGGCGGCACAGTCTGGGAGAAATATATTTTCCGCTTGGAGTTGGTTTAACAGCTTTTTTCTTTCTGCCGAATAACATTATTTCATTTCAGTTCGGCTTTTTAATTCTGGGGTTTTCAGATGCCATCGGGGGTCTAGTAGGATACTCACTCGGTAATCGTAAAACAATATTGCTTGGAAACAAAAGCATTGAGGGAACTGCCACCTTTTTCCTGACAACATTTCTGATATTTATATTTTTCATTTACTCAAAAACGAGCACAAATCTAATCTCTGCCTTTCCTGTTGTCTTGTTGATCACCCTTACAGAACTTATATTTACTGGCGGTTTAGATAATCTCTTCTTGCCAATTTTATCAGCAGTCCTTATTAAAGTGCTATTGAGTTGATCGGGTAACTATGAACTTTTTCAAATATATCTTCCTGTCCTTTATAAATATCTCATCTTTCAGGCAAGACAGCAGCTCTCTCTTCTCCTCTCGCGATCCTTCCTTGAGGATATACTTAGCATAGTTTTTTATATTCACTTCATTGATATTCGCTTCATTCTGATACTTCTGTCCAAGGACATTACCTATAAATTGCCGGTGTCGTGCCAGTTCTCTTTCAAGCTTCTCTTTCGCTCCGATCTTATCTATCGAAATTTCATCAATTAATTCCAGGAGCTGGCCGACCAGCTCCTCTTCACGTATGTATTTCTGTCCGCAATATTTGTCGTGGTATTTAGTACAGTGATAATAAATATATTTGGTTATACCTCCGTTAGCCAGCTTTTTATACTTCTCCGTTGCCGTGATGCCTGATCCGCAAGCTCCGCATTTGAATATTCTTACAAAATTAAATTCTTTTGTTCCCGGTCTTAACTTCGGAGTGGCTACTATTGCTGTCTGAACCTTGTTGAACAGATCCTGATCTATAATTGGCTCATGGGAACCGTTATAGAATATTCCGCTTCCTTCAGGATATTCGAACTTACCATAATAATAGTGGCGCTTAAGAGTGCAGTAAATCATACTGAGGGTTATTCTCTTTCCGGTTCGTGTCCTAAAGCTTGTTTCATTATTAAGCCAGGCAAGTAAATCCCGTCCGCTGTATCCCTGATATGCGACCTTTTCGAACATCTGTTTTATAAACGGCGCTCTTATCGGGTCCAAAATAACTATTTTCTGTCCCTTTTTTGCTGTTGTATCGTGTATATAGCCCAATGGAGGAACTCCCGGCCGCCAGCCCATTTCGCATTTGGTTCGCAATCCGCGTTTCACATTCTCGCCTTTGTGGTCGTTCTCCAGTTTCGCTTGTGAACACAAGATCATAAGAAGGAACTTCTCGTTCGGTGAATTAGTGAATCGCTGACCATGCGTCCGAATTTCTTTCAGGACCCCAGCATCCATAAGGTCAACAACTTTACCCAGATCTCCGGCATTTCTTGATATACGGCTCGGATCCCAGGCAATGATGCCATCGAACTTTCCGTTTCCGATATCTTTTAATAATTCATTGAAGACCGGCCGTAAGCCAGAATCCTTTGCTGAATGGCTTTCCTGTTTAATCTCAGAGACGGTCAAACCATCCCGATTTGCCATCTGGATCATCTCCTTTATCTGAGACTCAATAGAGAGCGCCTGACGCTCGTCCTGCTCGCTTGATTTGCGGGCATAGAGGCAATACCTCAAAGACCCCTTCAAAGTCTTGCGAAAGATGGTTAGAGACCTGCTTGGGGAGCTTACAAAACAAAACAACCCAGTTGGGTTGTTTTGTTTTGTAAGATTCCGTCGGGGAGAAAGCCGACTTCTCGGCTTTCGTTCGGACTCGAAGGGCGCAAACGATATTTTTTCAGCAGAAAAAATCGTGCGCCCGTGGTCAGACAAAACCAGCTGACCGAGCGGGTTTTAGCCGCGACCGAGTCCTACCCGTGGAGCTAGATAGCAAACAATATAGCGTTTTTTCATCGATTCACTGCATTGATTTTGATAAAAAAGCCCACTTTGTGTGGGCATGCAGATTGTCAGCTATATTGTTTTTCTATATTTATTTCTTCAAAAAATTATATTCCAGAAAGACCTGAATAATCGGCAGCTGCTGATTAGAAGGATATTGTAAACCAACAATGTTTGCATCGGCATAGTTTCGCCTAAAAGCTAAACCACCACTAAAGCCCAGCATTCCCCGACCTTCTTTTGTGTCGCAATCGCTTACGCAGATCTTGAAACCACCAAGCAAAGTCATCGGCACACGATAGTAGGCGACTTGTTTTTTTAATAAGGTCTCATCGCCACCATACTCGCTATAACCTTGCCTAAGAGAAACATTCATCCAGAATGGAAATGATGTGTAGGCCTCACTTGTAAGCCAGAACCGGCCCCCTAAACGAACCGATGTTTCACCAAATGCACCGAGACGTACGGGCGAGCTTTTTAATTCGAAATAAGTAACCGTGCTCCCGATACAATAACACCCATATTGAACTTCGTTTGAATGGTCGCCGTTAAAAATTATCATCCCTCCGGCAGCTAGTTCAAGGCGATTTCCAAAATTCAGAGTCGGTCCAAACTCTCCGGGTATCATAATCATTCCCGAATGCAACTTAATCCGATCAATCGCATATATGCTTAAATACCCCGATGGGTATTGGACAGTTCTAAGAACTTCGGGAAAGTTACTATATGAAGTGATCCTCCAAGGGTTAGGCGCGTATCCACCTTTAAACTTAAAGCCCAGGATAACGCCATGCGGTTTATCATTTTGTTGGGCATTTTGCGCCCAAGCAACTGGCGCCAATAGACAAAAAAGTAAAACAGCCACGGCACGTTTTAGCATTTTCCTACCTCTCTTCCTTTGTTAAAGATAAGCCAATACTACCCTTACTTTTTCGGGTAGTCAAGGCGTTCATTACCCACACCTTAAAACTTGAAAATCCATGGAAATAAGTGCAAGGTGAGAGTCGCGACCGAGTCCTACCCGCGGAGCCCTAATTTGACAAATACCACAGTGATGTGGTAGTATTGTTGTAAAAGGAGGGGGTATGGCAAAGGTACCTAAGTCGTATCTTAATAAACGTCGTCCGCCGATTCAAGAAGCAGTGTTTCTGGAAGGGGACATTAGCTTGATCGACGCAATAAAGTCACTCGAAAAAAAGGGGTATTTCACCCCTCGCCCAAGACCGTGGAAGCCAGGGTTCAACAATCGTGGGATGGGTCACGGCGATTATGCCATCCTTGATCGTTTTGGGGACATCGTGGCAGAAAAAGTCAGCAAAGAAGACGCCGGATTCATCATCTCTGCGGTCAATGCAAAGAAGTAGTGGCATCTCGTCGTTACACAAGAAGTCGTCCATTGGGCGCACTTCCCAGTGTGACGACTTTTTTATTTCAAAAAGCTAAAGCATATTTTAATAATTGAAAATCTATAACAGCTTTAGCCCAATCCGGTGTTCTGAACTTGTCTAGGTTGCGGAGCATTTATTTCAGCATTGTTTTTCTGTGCATATTTTGATACTCTTTTATGGGGTTCTTTTTTTATGGTTTTTTAAAAAGAAAGGGATTTAGCAATGAGCCGCGATATAAAGATTTTGTCAGCATTTAATGGACGGCTGCATGAATCGACAATCCATAGAGCGGAAGCACTTATATGTATTGAGGTAGACGGCAATGCTTTCTATTTCGACAAGAAAGAAGCAAAAGAGTATGGCGTGACGATTGAAGGAGGTTCTAAAAATAACCCAGAAGAACTTATTTCCCCCCTCTTGGTTATTGCTGCCGACGGGCTCGCTATGTCTGTTAACAAATTGGTTAAGGAGGGATTCCTTGACTCCCGCTCTGACGCGGCTGACCGGTTACTCAATTACGCTTCTATGCGTTTTGGCGACAGAGATCCCATTGGTGACCTAGAAAAAAGTGTGACCGAATATGAGAATCGACCCGCAAAAGCATGAGAGCCCAACCGGCTCTTTTTATTTTTTCAATAGGTTCTGACATCAATGCTTCCCCGGAGCAGAGAGAATTTTGAAATGACTTTATGATTAAAAAATGATATAATTATTGAAGGGTCGATATATTTAATTAACCTAATTATATCCTATATAAGCTCCTCGGCTCGGAAATGAAAACTTAAGACAGTTTTCATTTCTCTCGCTCTACGTCGCTTATAAAACTATGGTAAAAGGAAACTTCATTGGTGCGGCGATTGTTGCAATAATCTACACCGTCTATATTGTATGGAATCCTCTTGCATCGCGCTCGCAAACAGCAATATTATTAGTGGTTCTTAACGCTTTGACCATCGTGTTGATGGCTTTTGCATTCAGATAAAAAAGAGAAATAAGAATTTACCGCTAAAATATGAAAAAGAATCTTGTATTTATTTTTCTGATAATAATTATTCTTGTATGCGCGGGAGTTTGGTATGTCAATAAAAAGGAAAACAAAGGTTTGTCTACTTCGCCATCCCCGTCTCCCATAGCTCAAGCCACTTATATTTGTAATGGCGGCAAAACAATAAACGCCGCATTTTATAAGGGAGAGCCCAAACCGGTAGAATCGGGTCAACCGCCGATTCCTACGGGAAGCGTAAAGATCGTTTTGAGCGACGGGCGAAGTTTTGATTTGCCCCAAACCATTTCCGCTGACGGGAGCCGCTATGCCAATAGCGATGAATCATTCGTTTTTTGGAGTAAAGGAGATGGCGCGATCGTGCTGGAAAACAATGTCGAAAAAAATTATACAGGATGCGTTGTGTCCGCCAATAATACCGGAGTTCAGGGTATAAAAGTCATTTCGCCCAATGGCGGAGAGATCTGGTCAAAGAACCAAAAAGTCCAAATATCGTGGAGCGCGGCAAAAGAAATAAAATCCGTAAATATTCGGCTGGCAATTTCGGGAAGCGCAGACAGCCAAAATTTCAACGCCGCCATCGCCTCGAATGTTCCCAACACCGGCAGCTACGACTGGACCGTACAGGATTTGTATGCGGAGGTATTAGGCATAAAAGCTTTGCCCGCATCAAACAAATATCTCGTTACCGTGGAAGATAATGAGCACAACAATATATTCGATACGAGCGACGCGACTCTTACTATTAAATAATCCCATCACGCCCTCTAATTTCCCGAATAAAACAGAACTTGTTCCAGAGATTCTGCATGTATTCAGCATCTGATATTCATCAAACAAAGACCGGCATTCAAATTTGAGGCCGGCCTTTTTCATTTCAGGCAGTTTTTTGCTAGGATGATAAAATGTTGGTCACGAAAGGCAAAACCAACTGGAAATATTTGCTGACGGTGGTAATACTTGCCGGAGCGGTCCTCGCAATTTTATTGCCGGTTCAGATCAACTTGTTGAACAATGACCTATCGGCAGAAATTTCGGCTTCTATGCAGGGTTTTGTTCCGCGGGCGACGGGGCTTGACCCGAATTTTGCGAAACAGGTCAGCGAGTGTCTTATTCCTGTAGCCGGTATCTACGGTTACACATTGCGGGTCGTGTCGGGTTTTCGGAGTATTTCCGACCAGCAAGCCATCTATCAATCGGGCCGGACTGTGGACGGCCACATCGTCAGCTGGGCCGAACCCGGGCGGAGTTTGCATAATTATGGTTTCGCCGTGGACATCGTGGACAGGTGGCGGGGTTATGATATTGATTTTGACAAGCTCGCCAAGATCGGCAAATATTGCGGGCTGGAACAAGTTGACCCTCCGCACTTCGAACACCGGGCTGGGCTCACCACGGGCCAATTTGAGGCCGGCAAGAGGCCGCCGCCACTTACTCTACCGTGCGCGGTCATGGACGAACGCGCAAAAACCAGTCAGACATTAACGCTGGCCGATTTGAAAAATAACAACTGCGGCACGCCGGAATTTTAAATTGCAGGGAGAAGATTATAGACGAACTCTTCCGCCCATTCTGAAGAAGGATTGCCAGTAAAAAACTATCGAACGCGCCGGACGGGTGTTTTTTGGTGTCGGATTAAAACCCTGAACGCCGACCGCGACTCTCAAAGTTCTGATTCGGGCAACATTCGGTTGTCTGGCGGCGATAGGCGAAATGGCGGCATTGTTCCTGGTGACGCTAAAACTTGCTCCATCAATTCCAAGAGAAGAAACACCGGCCAGGACCTGATTATTGCCGGTTTCCATGGTGATCGGGTCGGCGCCTGCTTGCAATAAATTGAACGTCTGGCCGTTTTCAACGATTGAACAATTGGAGAAATTGATGGTTCCGAAATTATCCAAAGGAATGAAACTTCGGGTGGAATCCAAAATGGGCATTTCCTCGATCCATTCGGCCGATGATTCGGACGAAGAATATTGAACCGTAGTTTGATAATTTTGGCCGGTGGTGTTGTCGGTGAGCGAGACCAGCCATTGATTTCCAGATTGGTTCGTAATGACGGCGGAAATAGAATCACCCGGATGAACCGCCAGCGACAACGGCCGTAAGGAACTCGGCAAACTTTCTATCCAGGCCTGATAAACCATTTGGCCATTGGAGCCGGTGATCGCCTGGGTGCCGATCTGCAACAAATCGCTTCCACTCACTCCGCCGATGCCGACCCAGGTGGCATCTGAAGCCAAAGAAGCCGACGGGTTGCTGACCGACGGAATGACCCAGCTTCCCATAACGGAGGTGATCAAACTTCCAGTTGCGGCATAACCTGACCAATTGAGAGAGGCATTCGGATTTCCGGCTGCGGAAAACGGCGATTGTTCAGCAAATACCCGAGAGATATTCGCCAGCAAAAAACCCGGAATTACGGTCAAAAACAAGAGCAAATATAATATGGTTTTTTTCATGTTGTTGATGAATTAAATTCAACGTTTTAGAAATTCCGCTGATTTTGCATACTACAACTAATACGATATAAATGTCAAAAATGGTGCGCCTTGCCATGATTTGGTATAATTAAAATGTGGATGGGCTAGAACCAAAAATCGAAGAACTGGAACAAAAAATGGATAAGCTCCAGAAGTCCATTGACCGGATGAACAAGATTTTTTTGTGGACGCTGATACTCGGCATCGCTTTTATTGTCATCCCGTTGATTGGCCTGGCGTTCGTCTTGCCCTCTTTCATGAACAATTATGTTAACACACTCCAATTGCCGTGATGCTTTGTCCGGGAAAGAACATCCGACAAAAAACTTCCGCCTCGCGGAAGTTTTTTGTCGGACCCATCGGCAAGAAATTAGAAACCAAATAATTTAGAAAAGAAATTGCCGATCCTGCCGAAGAAACCGAGATTTTGATTTGGTTTGGCGCCCGGTTGGGAAGTGGCCGTGGTTGTCGGCGCGTGCTGGTCAATGA
This sequence comes from Minisyncoccia bacterium, assembly GCA_050015375.1. GTDB lineage: Bacteria > Patescibacteriota > Minisyncoccia > 2-02-FULL-40-12 > IGHO2-01-FULL-4-A > JBEKBN01. The sequence goes on from JBEKBN010000003.1 coordinate 41,568, forward strand.
TCGAGGAAGCCGTGACCGAGGTGCCGTTGACCGTGCCTTGGATGACCACTGAATCACCGACGCTGATACTCGAGATCGTAATAGTGTTTTGACCCTGGACAATTTTAGCATTGGTGGCGTCAACTGTGTAGGTGATATTGCTCTTATTGGTAACAGTGAGAGTCGAGCCGCTGATTGCCGAAATAGTGCCCGCGATAACTGGTTGGCCATTGCCGGTGATCGGAAGCGGAACGGGCGTTTGTCCGGGTTTGCCGATTCGGCCGCCCATTATGCCATCATGGATCATCGTAGCGGTGACGGACGTACCACTGACCGTTCCCTGAACCATTATTGTATCTCCCACAGCTATGCTCGCAATTGTACCCGCTGCGTTGTTCTTTGTTATCTTGGCGTTTGTCGCGTCAACTGTGTAAATTGTAGCCACCGGAGTCGCGGTTGGCGTCGGGTTAGGGCTCGTGCGTGGCCCGCGATTGAAACCTCGGTTTTCGCTGACCGTGATCGTATCGCCGCTAATCGCCGTAACCGTGCCGAAAACCGCCGGTATCGCTCTATTGGCCGCCATATTCACGCCGTTTTTTGAAACCGTCTGACTTGAGCTTGCATGGGCCACCAAAGTTAAAACCGTGTAAAACACAGAACTTACTACCGTAAAACTCACCAACCCCAACAAAATTTTGTTCTTCATGAATTTTCATTAAGTCGGATTTCGCTTCGTAAAGCAAAATGCGACTTGTTATGTTACTAAATAATACGGCCAAAATATGACAAAGGTGCACCCTTTAATTGACTCCGTCCCGATTTTCTTCCCGCCGAAAGCGGGATTAGAAAATCGAGGATCCTCGATTTGTAACCCACCGACTTTGTCGGTGGACAAATCGGGACAATATATGATAAACTAGTCAAGTCGCGTCAACACCAAACAATGAATTCTCTCTCATCTTTTTTCTTTTTCTCGTGGCTTCTCAAATATCGTTATCTGGCGATCTTTCCGATAGCGGTTTTTGAAGGGCCGATCTTGACGGTCATTGTCGGTTTTTTGGCTTCGCTGGGCATTTTTAATTTGCTCATTTCCTATACGGTCATTGTCCTTGGCGATCTGACCGGAGATTCATTACACTATGCCGTCGGCCGCTATGGCGGCAGAAAATTCATTGAAAAATGGGGCCGTTACGTCGGCTTGTCTTTTGAAAAGATCGAGCCGATCGAAAGACAATTTGAAAAAAGAGGCAATACGTTGCTCTTTTGGGGTAAAGCCATGCACGGTCTTGGCGGCGCTTTTCTCATTGCTGCCGGTTTGATCCACATGCCGTTCAGAAAATTCATTCTTTCTAATTTTTGGCCGACGCTTCTTAAGTCGGCGATTCTATTGATGGTCGGCTTCTTTTTCGGCCAATCCATCACCCACATCAAATCGATCTTGGATTTCATAGCTTACGCCGTTGCCGGTGCTGTCGCTCTGGCTGTGGCAATTTATTTTTTCTATGTCCGAGGCAAAACAAAAACCGATGAACTCAAATGATTTGAAATTCGTCGAAACGGGAAAGGGGAGGATATATTATAAATTTATTGCGGGCGCGATTTCGCGCTCGCGCGAAATCGCGCCCGCGGCCGAGCCAATTTTCGCGAAACCGACTCTCATTTTTCTCCATGGCCTTTCGGCTAATCATACGACCTGGACGGCGGTTGCGGAACAATTCAACCGCCTGGGCTACGATTGTTTATTGCCCGATATGCGCGGACACGGATACTCTGACAAGACAAAATCCCGCTCGCTCTACCATCTGCCGGTTTTCGCCGATGACCTTGACCTGATTTTTAAAAAAGAAAACCTTTCGGAAGTTGTTTTGATCGGCTATTCTTTCGGCGGTTCAGTAGCGCTCCGGTACGCTGTTGATCATCCCGGATCGGTCAAAAATTTAGTCCTCATCAGCACTAATTTCGTCAGCCCGCTGGATTATCACGGTCTTGGTTTTTTGAACTTTTTGGCCTATACTTTTGTGAACGGTTTTGCTTGGTCAATGTTTTGGCAAGGCCGCCGAAATTACTATTATTACGACCATGCCACCGCCAAGGGTTATTGGCACAGCACATTCACAGGTTGGACGGCAATGCCCGTTTGCGTCAATCATTGGCTCTTAGCCGAATTGTTAAAAGTCGATTTTTCCGCCGATCTGGGAAAAATCAAATGTCCGGTCTTGATCGTCCGCGGCGGCAACGACCCGTTCCTGACCAAAAAAGAAGCCGTGAAAATGGCGGAGGGCATTTCCAGTTCGAAGCTCGTCCAGCTTGATGACTCCAGCCACTTCCTGGCTTCAAAAAATCAAGAGCAAATTTTCCAAGTTATCAGCGGATATCTTAACGAACAAAAAAAATGAAAATAGCCATTTTCAGCGATTCATTCTATCCAGACATCAACGGCGTCGCCAACACCGTTCTTGAGTCAGCTCAGAATCTTTCCGATGCCGGCCACTCGGTCTTGGTTTGCGCGCCGTCAAGTTGCACGAAAGAACAGCTTACAGACCGTTTCGGAGAAAAATTCGAGGTTCGGAAAATTCCTTCAGTGCCGTTTTTCGGCTACTCCGATGTCCGGATGGCGTTTCCTAACGGCTCGGCTTTTTTCCGTTTCATCAAAAATAAATTCCGTCCCGATATAATCCACTCCCACACTTTTTTCGGGGTCGGCTGGGAAGCCGTCGCCCACGCCAAGCTTTTGAAAATTCCTCTCATCGGCACCCACCACACTTTTTACGACCATTATCTGAAGCATGTGAAATTGGATTATTCTTGGGCTAAAAAACTTTCTTGGCGGGTCACGGTTGCTTATTACAATCTTTGTGATTCGATAATCAGTCCGTCCAGAGCTTTGGGCAAAGAACTCAACAGCCGCGGTTTGAAAAAAAATATCGAATTCATCCCCAATTCCATTAATGAACTTTTTTTCAAACCGATGCCAAGCGCTGGCGAGAAAAAAGAATTGGCGAAGAAGCTCGGTTTAAACCGGCCGGTGGTGGTTTATATGGGACGGGTCAGCTACGAAAAAAGCATTGACCAAGTTCTTAAGGCCTTCGCCATATTTTCAAAACGGATTCCGAAAGCGATACTGATGATCATCGGCGACGGTCCGGAGAAAAAAAATTTGGAAAAATTGGCAAAACGGCTCTGCATCGAATCAAAAACCAAATTCACCGGATTTCTCAATGGCCAAGAATTGCTCAAGGCCATGCAAGCAAGCGATATTTTCGTGACCGCCAGCAAAAGCGAGAACATGCCTTTGTCGGTCCTGGAAGCCATGGCCGCGGGTTTGCCGGTGGTGGCGGCAGCCGAGAAAGGACTGCCCGAGATCGTCAAGGATGGCGTCAACGGTTTTCTAGTTGAAGCCGATCGGCCGGATTTGATGGCTCATAAATTATATAAGCTCGCCAGCCAACCGAAGTTGATGTTAAAATTCGCTATGGCATCGCAAACTGAAGCCCGCCAATATTCAAAGGAAGCCGTAACCCAAAAATTGGTCAACACCTATAACCAATTGATAAAAACCATATGAAAGTTTGTTTGTATCTTGAATTTCTTTATTTTTGGGACGGATTTTTATACAAAAAGATCGGCACCGGACTTTTGTCATCCTATAAAAATCAGAAGATCATGCTCGAGAGGATGGGTATTGAATATGTTGAAAAATGGGATGACTCTTGCGACATCCTGCAGATAAATACTCCCTGGCCGAAATCGCTTTGGCTGATGAAAAGAGCCAGGAGAAAAGGTAAGAAAATAATCGTCTGGTCGCATGTTACAGCCGAGGACACTCAAGGCGTGTTCAAGATAACCAAATATATTTTCGGACTGATAAAATGGTATCTCAAACACGCCTACGATTCAGCCGATTTGATATTGGCGCCAAGCGAATACACCAAATCGCTTTTGGTCGCCTACGGCATCAGCCCTGATAAAATTGTCGCCCAGTCGAACGGCGTTGACCTGAAAAAATATTATCCCGACCGCGAGCGTGGTCTGAAAACACGGGAACAATTCGGTTTGAACAAGACGGTCGTCGGCACTGTCGGCTTGGTCATTCCCAGGAAGGGGATAGATATTTTCATTGAGCTGGCGAAAAAATTTCCTGATTGCCAATTCATTTGGTTCGGGAAAATTTACAGCACAGCGCTGGTGAGATCATTGCCCAAAGAAATTCCCGCCAATTGCCGATTTACCGGTTATGTTGACGATATTCTGGGTGCGTTCAATGCTATTGATATTTTCATATTTCCATCGGTCGAGGAGAATCAGGGAATGGTCATTCTGGAAGCGGCGGCCGTCGGTTTGCCGATCTTGGTGCGGGATATTCCCGTTTATCGGGGCTGGCTGGAGCACGAGAAAAATTGCCTTAAGGCCAATAACGACGGCGATTTCCAAAACGAATTGGCTCGTCTTATCGCCGGCAAAGAGTTTCGCCAACAGCTGGTAAATGGCGAAAAAGATCTGGTTTACCAAAACGACATTGACCGGTTAGGCGAAAAAATGATGATATTGTACCAAAACTTTTAGCCCTCTTCGCGGGAGAGTTTGAAGTCGCGGGAGAAAAAGTAAATCGCAAGAGAATAAATGCTATAAGCCATGAACGGAGCGGCGAAGACATCGATCGAATAATGGATGCGGGCGATGAGCATACTGGCGCCGAAAAACACAGTGGCCAAAAGATAAAGATAACGCCATATCTTTTCCGGCCAAAATATCAGCGCCATCAGGAAGGGAACGCCGGTATGGGCCGAAAAGAAATAGTCGTTGCTGGTATTGTAAAGAATATTGTAAAGCCAATAGCCCCAGTCATTGTGATTTAAAACCAACTGATTGGGATATGCGCCCAAGTGGGTCAAACTTATCAGAACCGCCCGGATAACCAGAAAAAGGGCGTATGATTTTAGAACAAAACTAAGATACTTCGGTTTGTATAAACAAAGAAAGACAGTCAGGAAGGTTATGAACAGCGTGCTTTGGATGATCAAACTATCAATATCCAGTATCGGCAAACGACTCAATAGGATATCGCCGGCAGGAGCTGCGGGGACATGGCTGACATAGCGGTCGGCGAAGCCCTGGATGACCAAGGCAATAGCTAAAAGGCAAACGCCAACCAACAACGACCCGGCATTCTTCCAGGTCCAGAACTTCTTGTGATATTCGTGAACTTTTCTGACTGATCTGTGCATAAGCGATCTTATTATGGTATCTTAATTGTAAAAAAGAATAAATATAATGTCAAAATACTACACTCCCAACAAACAACGGAATCTCTATAACCCCGCCTCGGCCGTGCCCTTTCGATTAAGTCGGAGCCGGATAGACAAATTTCTCAATTGTCCGAGATGTTTTTATATTGACCGGCGCCTGGGCGTTGATTGGCCTCCCGGCTATCCTTTCAGTTTGAACTCGGCCGTGGATGCGCTTTTGAAAAAGGAATTCGACATCCACCGCGCCAAAGGCACGGCCCACCCGTTGATGAAAAAATACGGCATTGACGCGGTGCCATACGATCACGAGAAGATCGAGGAGTGGCGGGATTCGTTGAAAAGAGGAATAACTTATCATTTCGGTAAAACGAATCTGATGATCACCGGAGGAGTGGATGATGTTTGGGTCAACCCGAAAGGGGAATTGCACATCGTTGATTACAAAGCCACTTCCAAAAAAGATGAAGTTAATCTGGATGCCGAGTGGCAGATCGGTTATAAGCGGCAGATGGAAATTTACCAGTGGCTTTTTCGGAAGAACGGTTTCAATGTCTCCAAAATCGGTTATTTCGTCTATTGCAACGGCAATAGCGACAAAGAGGCCTTCGACGGCAAACTGGAATTCGATATCAAAGTTATTCCCTATGAAGGCGATGATTCCTGGGTTGAGAAAACCCTACAAGACATCCACAAATGCCTTAACAGCGACAAACTGCCGGCTTCCGGCCCTGATTGTGACTATTGCAAATACCGCTCGGCGGTGAGAAAACTTGGCGTGGAGTAGATTTTAGATTTCGATTTCGGCGGAAATCTTATCAATGAAAGAAAAGAAATGTTCCGAACGCATGTCGCGGGGACGAGTTAAATTTATCTCGTGGATTTGTTTGACACTGGAAGGGCGTTTCGAGACAACCACCACTCGGTCCGACATTTGAAGGGCTTCTTCGATGAGATGGGTGACCATAACGATAGTCATGCCGTATTTTTCCCAGATGTTCAGAAGATCGGTCCGTAATTTTTGGGCGGTGAAAGTGTCCAAACTGGAGAACGGCTCGTCCATCAAAAGTAATTCCGGACTGACGGCTAGAGCCCGGGCTAAACCGACGCGTTGGCGCATGCCGCCGGAAAGTTCCTTGGGCAACTTCTTTTCAAAACCGGCCAGGCCAACTTCGGCGACTTTTTCGTCAACGATCATTCGCCGTTGTTTTGTCGGCATACCGGCCATTTTCAATCCAAACTCGATATTCTCCGAAACCGTCAGCCACGGAAAAATAGCGAAGTTCTGGAAAACCATCGCCATCTTTTTCACGTTTATTTCCAATCTGCCATGAGTCGGTTTCAATAATCCGGAAATGATCCGGAGCAAAGTTGATTTTCCGCAACCGGACGGACCGACGATTGATAAGAATTCACCCTTGCCGACATCGAACGAAATATTTTTAAGGATTTCAAAATCCTTGCGATTTTCCTCTTTGACGCGATACGACAGATCCTCGATTTTTAGAACCGTTTCATTCGGCATAATTTTGAGATTTTTTAAGCAAAGGCATCCAAATCAACTTGTTTATTGAAAACACGAGCAGGAGCAAGGCCACTACTCCAAAGATAAGGGTTCCTTTATTTACGCCGGCGGCGGAATTGAGGAAGGCGCCGATGCCATTGGAAAGACCGATTATCTCGATGCCGATGATCGCTTCCCAACCGATACTGATGCCGACGATCGAACCGGTGATTATCGCCGGGAAACTCAAGGGAATGAGGTAATTAAAAACCCGTTTGGCGCCGACAGCTCCGAAAACCGTGGCCGCTTCGTTTAGATCGCTTTTGGCCGTTCGGAAAGCGCTTAAGATGCTGAACAATATCGGCCAAAGAATGGATGAGGTGGCAAATAGTATCGCCATCTGATTTGTGTAACCGAACGCAAGCACGAAAATAGGAATGAGCGCGAACGAAGGCAAGTTTTGGAGAAGATCAAAAACCGGCACGAAGAAATCGCCGACTTTGCCATGGCCCAGAAGCACCGCCAAAATTATGGCGGCAACCAGTGAGATAATGTAAGCGACAAGCAGGCGGTACAGCGACAGACCCAAACCGATGGCCAAAGCCGCGGAAGAAACTTGGCTGACCCGGCCGATCAGCAAAATAAAAACTATCGGCAAAATAATAACGCCAAAGGCGATCAAAACATGAGCTCGTTTTTTGTAGACCCTGAATCCGTGCGATGAATGAACCACGGTACTATTATACAATTATCCGAAATCACAAACAATTGTCTTTTTGCGATTCGCAATCTATAATTAAAAAATGCTTCCGCCCGGACACATCGCCGCCGGCTATCTGGCGGCCTATGCTTTGATAAAAATCACCAAGCCGGTTCTCACCACTGGTCAGATCGATCAGCTTTTGTGGTTTGGGGCGCTGATGGGGTTTGTTCCCGATTTGGATACTTTTTTTAGTTTCACGCGAGTCGGCTCTTTTACTTTTAACGCCGACAAAACTGATCATAGGAAATATTTTACCCATGCGCCGATCTTTTGGCTGGTTGTCGGTTTGTCGATCTTTTTCACAGCGCCATCTTTGTTCATAAAATACGTCGGACTTATTATTTGGCTCGGACCGTGGTCGCATTTTTTTTGGGATTCACTACAATACGGTATCCCGTGGCTTTGGCCTTTCAAAAAAGATATTTACGCTTTCAGGGACAAAGAAATGAATTATGAAGGGCCGCCGGAACCGTTTTTCAAATACTGGTTCTCGTTTTTAAAATTATATATCACTAAAGCCAAAATGACGTTTTACACCGAGATAATCTTGATCGTCTTGGCGCTAATTTCTCTGGTGAAATAGAAAAACCCCATGGTCATCAAAAAAATATCCGTTTTCGGCAATCCGGACCTGAAATCGGATTCTTTACCCCTTGGAATTTTGCCGCGACTCCAGAAAAAATTTCCGGAAATCGAATTTTTGGTTGAAGATCCGAATGAGTTGAATTTACCGGCGTCCGATACATGGATAATTGTTGACACCGTGGCCGGCATAAAACAAGTTCAACTGCTCGCCCCCGAAAATATCAAATCCTTCGCGAAAAGCCGGGTCTCAATGCATGATTTTGATTTGAAAACCCATCTGTTCTGGATAAAAAAAATAAAGAAGAATTTAAAAATAAAGATCATCGGTATTCCGCCGATGATCTCGGAAAAGCTAGCGCTCAAAGAAGCGTCCAATATCATTGCCACTTTATTTCCAGAAAATGGGCGGCGCAACTGATGCAGGGATCATAAGCTCGGATCAATTTCTCGATCTCATGCTGGATCTCGCCTTTTAACTCGCCGAAGTTTTTAACGGAGGTGGCTTTTAGGTTTTCATTAATCATTGATTCAACCAGCCGGGCGATATCCTCCTCGATGTTCAACTGATTTTGGCCCGTCGGGACGATGATGGCGCCATCTTTGACGATACCGTCCGCGCCGACGACGACTTTGTGGTAGAGCGTGCCCCGCGGCGCTTCAATGACACCAACGCCGATACCGGCGGCGATCGGTTTAGTCACGATTGGTTCATTGACAAATTTATTTGTTCTTAAAATATCTAAAGCGTCGTCAATGGAATGCAGGATCTCGATCGCTTGAGCGAGATTATTCAAATAAATATCGGTTGATGGGAAAAGATCAAGCAACGCGCCGAGAGTTTCTTTTGTTTTCGGATTCAACAGATCCTTCGCCAGATTCATGCGGGCCAACGCGCCGACCATATAAGAATCGCCTTCGTGTTTGTAGGCCGAGGCCTGGGAGTAGGGAAGAACAACGCGCTCAAGATAGGACGCGTAGTTTTCTTCACTGATCTCTTCGCCGTCGCTGTTCTTAATAACACCATTCAAAAAGCCATACCTTTCCGGAACCAGAGCCATGAAGCCCGTCTTGCGGTCGAAATGCCAGGGGGCATTTTTGAAAATATCGATCAGCCGCAAAACCGCCGGCCGGATCTCCTCCAATTTTTTGATGGCACCGTCAATTCCGGCTTGATCCGGAAAATGAGTGAAACCACCAATGGTCGGATAGGGCGCGTGAACCGAACGACCGGCGATCAGCATTGAGAGAAAATTACCGGCGGCTTTGATGTCAAAAGCGTCGTGAAGGATCTGATGTTCGGTTTCGATATTTTCGTCAAAATCAAGGAACGAATCTTTGTTATAGAGGTCGGGCATCACGAACAAATATAGATGCAAAGCGTGATCGCGGATCATCAAACCGTACATGGTCAGCGTCCTCAACAAAACCGTCTGGGATGACGGCGTGATGCCCAGCGCTTTCTCGCAGGCCTCAATGGAGACCATGATGTGGGCGTTCGAACAGGTGCCACAAATCCGCGATAACAACTGAGGCAGGGCGGCAATGGGTTTGCCTTTCATGGCTTCGGTGTAGAACCTTTTATATTCGCTGATGATGAATTCAACTTTCTCGACTTTGCCGTCGTTGATTTTCACGTTCAAAGACGCCTCGCCCTCGATCTTGGTCAACGATTCGATTGTGATGTCGGTTGTGTGCATTTATTTTCTTAATTCGGTTATCAACGCGGTGGCTTTATTAACAAAATCCTCCGGGTCCATTGGACATCCCGGAACTTCGGCATCAACTTTGACAATGTCCGAGACCTTCAGAACTTTCGGCAGTGCGGCGAATTGATCCAAAAACGGCTGGATGCTTTGTTTTTGTTCGACGTTGAAAAAATTCCTTTGGCCTGACGGCATTCCGACTACGGCGCAGGCGCCGACGGCGACAAGTTTTTTCGATAGGTCGCGGATCTGTTTAAGTTTGTCGATTTGTTTTTGGGAGGCGATAGAACCTTCAATGAAAGCGATGTCGAACGGTTCCATTGTATTTTTGGTTTTCAAGGCCCGGAAATTCTTAAATTCCAAAATTTTGCTCCATTCTAACCAATGGTCGTTCAAAAGCTCAGTCATCACGATCGTGTTGTCTTCGCAGCAGGAAAATGTGAACCAAGCGCATTTTAGTTTTTGGTCGGCCATAATTTTGTTTGACGGATGATACCTCCTATCACCACTTGAATCCCCAGCGAGGATTCTACGTTCTCTCGAAGTTTGTGGATTCTGGCGAGAGAAAAAATGATTATTGAAATATTATATCATTTTTTCTCTCGCCAGACCGTGCAATCCACAACTTCGAGAGTGCTAGGAAGTATCATCCGTCAAGCCCTATCGTTATTTGCAAATCTAGTACTCATTCTAGTATATTTTTCCAAATATTTCACTTGACGATTTGTTAATATCTCGCAGGGCTGGTCCCAGTGGATCGAAATCATGTCTCCTGGCTTCACCTCTTCCATAAAATCGTCATGCAATTTCCGGTGAATGATTTTGTCATATTCTGACCCGAAAGTAAAACCGGCAGGTTCAGAAAAAACCAGTGACTGAGTTTTTACGGTTAGCGCCGGCCCGTCAATTTTGATGATTTTTCCCCAGCTAACTCGGCAATGGTCGACATCGTCATAAGTTTTCAGTTCCATGAAATCCTGTTTTTTCTTCCAAATGTTATAAACATGAAAAGTGTGGTGCATTCTTGCCCCCACACCAAACAAGGATTGTTTGAACCCTGCGCTTGAAGCGCTTATCCTTGTTTGGTGTGGGGGTGAACCCCCTAGTTTATCTCTTAATATTTTAAATTCCTTTGGGCTTAATTTTTTATCAACTTGTGTCTCGATCAAGTGTTCATAAAAATTTTTTTTGCCGATATTTTCCAGAAGTTCATTGCCCAGCCAGTATGCCTCAACAACTTTGTCGTCAAAGGGGTCTTTGATCTTATTGGCTTCGGCGATCTTTTGTAAATACGGATACATGGTTTTGAATTGTTTTAATAATAAAACCAATCCCTTGTCGGGACTTTGTTCGGTGATGTAACTCAAAACTTCTTTATTCGCTTCCGGCCCGCAAAGATGCAACCGGTTGGGTCCGAAAGCATAGCGGACGCAGCGCTGGAGGCCGTCCATTTATGTTTTTGGTAAAAGGGTTTTTAAATCAAAATTGGGATTAGCCAAATCCGGTTCCAAGCCGATGACTTTGGTGTCTTTTTCAATCAATTTTGATATAGTGGTCAATTCGTCCATGCCATTGATGGCCGTGGCGCCCACAAGTTCGCCGTACTGGATCAAGAGGCGAACATGGCTTTTTTCGATCGGCTCATCTCGTTCGACAATGATCCGATCGGGCTTAATCCCAACGTCACCGACAAAAGCGATATTAATACCAAAGCCGGAAGTATTGTAGGAAGAGACGAGTTTGAATGGAATTTTCTTGCCGGCCATGTTCAAACCGGCGGTTTTGCCCTGGACTTGGGCATTGACCCAATTGCCCAACTGAACTTTTTCTTCCAAAATCACGTCGCTGTATTCGCTGGAGTCACCGGCCGTCCAGACATCAGGCAGATTGGTTTCCAAATATTCATTGGCCAGAATTCCGCGATTGACCTCAAGTCCGGAATTTTTCAGCCAGTCCATCTGGCAGAAGTTGCCGATGCCGATAATGATCAGATCGCAGGGGATAGTCGTGCCATCCTTTAATTTTACATTTTCAACTTTTTCTGTGCCAAGCACCTCGTCCACTTCCGAATTGAGCATAACCTTCGCTCCACCTTTATCGATCGCTTCCGTAACCATCCGGCCCGAAATCGGGTCTAATATCGGATCCCAGAAATGCGGTTCGCGGATGATCATCGTAACCGGCAAGCCAAACGTCCTCAAAATATCGCACATTTCAAAACCAATGAAACCTCCGCCGACAATGACGGCGCTCTTGGTTGTTTTCAAACCTTCTTTTATTTCTTTGTAATCATCAATCGTCCGCAAAGAAAAAACACCGGCCTTGTCGGCGCCTTTGACTGGCCATTTCCGGGGTGTGCTACCCAAAGCCAAAAGCAGTTTTTCATACTGGATCTGCTGACTTGCCCCGTTAAAAATCTGATTCGCTTGCGAATCAGTGGCTTCATTTCTAATGGGGCCGTCATTGAGCGTGATGGTTTTGGTTTTCGGATCAAGCGCGGTCGCAACCTTGCCGCCTAAAAAAACGATGCCTTGTTGCTGATACCATTCCGGCGTTTTCAAAAATGCTTTTTCGGAACCGATCTTATCTAAAAAATAATTCGGTTTGGAAAGCATGACCTTGGAATATAAAACATAATTTTCGTCATTGACGATGGCGATGCTTCCGGCCGGGTCAGTGGTCTTGATGCTTTCCGCGGCAGAAGTGCCGGCCACCCCACCCCCGATGATTAAATATTTGAAGTTCATGGAAATATTTGTTTTCCCGTCTTGTCGAAAAGAATTATCGCCTGAGTCGGACAGGATTGAGCGGCCATTGTGATAAGCTGGTCGTCAGTCAGGTCGGGATTGATGACAATTACTTTGTGCTCGTCATCCAATTTGAACATTTCCGGATCAACCGAAACGCACGACGCCACGCCAATGCACAAGTCGCGGTCTATTACTATTTTCCCGATATTCGACCCTTCTTTGTTCCTGACGTATTCTATTCGCATATATTTTAATTATATAATAATTTTAAAAAAATTTAATGTAAAATTGATCTTTTACCAATAAAAAGTCTGCATAACTAATTCAATTTCTGAATATTTTTTCAATTTATTTACCCATTCCTGCTCCGTCCCAACAGGTACTTCTACACCCACGGTTAATACGGCCTTGATATCCAGTGACATATTACCGATTTCCGATACGGCTGTTTCTATAGCTTGCAAAGGCATAGTTGGATTTAATTCACATTCAATCCAAAAAGCAGATGATATTTTGCATTTGCTAACTATATTTTTAGTTGATAATTGTTTGATATAATAATTTAAATTCGGTGGCGAGCTGTTAGGAGCATCATCGCTTAATATTTTAAATATGCGGCTATTATAAATTTCAGATGTAGGTTTGAGGTTATTTTTTGATAAAAATGAAACCATATCATTAATACTAAGGGTTTTTTTGAATTGTATTGTTAATTCTCCATCAACAAGTTTGTGAACGTTACTGAAATTAGACATTCGCAGTCTCAAAAATATTATGATTCCCACAATGACAACCAGCGAGATAATTATTATAAATATAGGTATTTTTCGTTTAAAGATAGCCATTATTTAATTATAAAGCATTTGTTATACTTTTAAAACAACGGCCTGGTCCGGGTTTTTGATTATTTAGAATATTTCTCTGAATAAAATCGAATTAGTTCCTCGACTTCTGGGAGACAGGTGGGATTGCCGATGCCGACTTTGGTTCGTTTTTGGACGTCTTCAAGAGTCCGCGCGCCCTCGATGACCGCCGTTTCGATATCAGCTTCGGTGACTTTGGTTTGGGAGTCGATGACTTTTCCGCCGTCAACGATTATCCGGTCGTATTGGCCGGTTTTTTTAAACCAATCATTGACCGCGCCTCTCAACGCCTTGTCGCCAAGGACCGAACAATGTATTTTTCTGTCAGGCAAACCGCCGAGACGCTTGGTTATATCTTGGGCTTTAATGGCCATGGCCTTATCCAATTTCATTCCGCCTTTTTCGGTGGCCATGACTGATAGCATCGAAGTCGCCGCGATTGCCGAAGCACAACCGAAGGTTCGCCATTTGAATTTCTTTATCCTTTCGGTTTTGGGGTCGATTTTCAGCCAAATTCTCATGACATCACCGCAAGCCGGCGAACCGATGATACCTTCGGCGTCAAAACCGGTGGTCTTAGAATCATCAGACAAAAAATTCCGCGGTTTGAAAAAATGTTTGCGGACATTTTTCGAGTAAACCCAGCTTTTGCCGAGGAATTGGTTGATTATGTCGGGTTTCTTCACTGAACTCATGGTAATAAAATAAATAATATCTTCCCATCACCACTTGAATCCCCAGCGAGGATTCTGCGTTCCCTTGAAGATTGTGGATTCTGTCGAGAGAAAAAATGATTATGAAATATTATATCATTTTTTCTCTCGACAGACCGTGCAATCCACAACTTCAAGGGTGCTGGGAAGACATTATTTATTTTTTCGCAAAAAAATGCGGGGTTTGGTCACCGACAAACGCTTTCGGCTGGGAAGTTTTTTCAGAAAAATTAGGATTGAGATTGATGGGCGACATTTGGCGGAGTTTTCGGACGACTAACGGCAATTTTTTCAAGACATAATCAACATCGGCAATCGTTGTATATTTTCCGAGAGTGAAACGGACACTACCGTGGGCGAATTCATAAGGCCGGCCGAGGGCCGTCAAAATATGCGACGGCTCCAGCAATTGGGAATTGCAAGCCGAACCGGTGTTGACGATGATATTTTCTTTATCCAGATACAAAACTGCCGCTTCGCCTTCAATGTCTAAAATGGAAACATTCAAAAAATTCGGCAGGCGATTTGTCGGATGGCCGTTCAAAATGACTTTCTGAATTTTGGAGAAAATACCCATGGTCAATCGGTCACGAAGTTTGGCAACTCGGGCGCACTCGGAATCTTTTTCATTGTGAACGAGCCACAGCGCCTCGCCAAAGCCGACAATACCGGGAACATTTTCAGTGCCGGAACGTACTCCGCTTTGCTGACCGCCGCCGAAAATTATTGGCCGGATCACCGTTCCTCTCCTTATATATAAACCGCCGATGCCCTTGGGTCCGCAAATCTTGTGAGCCGAAAGAGTCAACAAGTCAACGCCCAGTTTTTGAACATCCAGATCAAGATAACCGGCGATCTGCGAAGCATCGGTATGAAAATATGGAATTCGTGATTCATGATTCATGATTCGTGATTCTCTGGTAGTTTTTACTAGTTTGGCGATCGGTTGGATCGTGCCGGTTTCATTATCGGCTGAAGTTATTGAGATCAAAATCGTCTTTTCATCGATCAATTTTGCCAGATCTTCCGGGTAAATTAACCCATCGGGTCTAACCTTAACTTCGACAATTTCAAAACCTTCTCTGGCAAGCTGTTCCGCGGCGGCAATGATGCCTTTATGCTCAATGTTGGAAATAATTATTTTGTTGCCATATTTTTTGTTGGCGCGGGCAGTTCCCAGAATCGCCAAATTATCAGCTTCGGTCGCCGAACCGGTGAAAACGAATTCACTTGCCCCCACACTCAAGGATTGAGTGTGGGGGTGAACCCGGCAATTCAAAACCGCTGAAATTTTATCAAGCGAATCATTGATGGCAATCTTTGAACGGTGGCCGAGAGCGTCAAGGTTGGAAGGATTGCCGAAACTCTCGCTGAAGAACGGCATCATCAATTTCAAAACCTCCCGCCTGACCGGCGTCGTCGCGGCGCAGTCGAAATAATGGATGGATTGTCCTTTTCCCTTCATATGTCATATAATATATCAGTAAATCAAAGTTATTCAATATAATGGAAAGATTTCCGAATTTCGAAAATTCTCCCAGTAAAGAAACACCCGAACAAAAGAACAAGAGATATGCAGGGGGCCAAATAACGGAATCAGAGATTTTTGAGTATCAAAAAAACCCGGACAGTACTCTTTTTGAACACGAGCTGTCAAAAAAAATGGCATCTGGCGCGGAATACAAAATCAAGTTTCAGGTTAAGAGCCTTACAAAAAACTCGCTTGAAAAAACACTAGAGGGCGTTAGTGATTCGTGGGACGATGTATCGTTTGAGAACCTAAAGGAAACCCTGAAGCTTTATTTTGAACAAAAAGAATCAGGGATTCCCGGTCTTTTGAACGCGGAGTACTACATTGCGGTTGACGGGGATGACATGCCAATAGCGATGACCGGTCTTTATTCTGTCGACATCCAAGGCACATCAGGATTCGCAACAAGGAACGAGCTTGATCCAAAAAAACATAATATGATTTTAGGCCTCGGCTGGTTCTCGGTCAGTAAAAAAATTGAAAGCCCGGGAATGGGCAAATATCTGCTTGATTGGACCGAAAACTTAGCGCGAACAAGAGGTGCCAATTTCATGGAGATCGAAACAGATGATTGGGATAATTCAAAAATGGCCGTGGCGCTCTACAGAAGATCGGGTTATCAGGAGGGCCATCCAGTGAAAGACTATTATGGGGCAGGCCGCGATCTAAATGCCTATTATTTTGATGCCGCAGGAGAACTGGAAAGCGAGCCAGTGGCGCCATCTGAAATAACCCGACAAGATGTTGGCGATTTGCTTAAAATTGCGGCCAAGATTAATTCCCCGGATCGGGTCGAGGAGTTTAAGGTTTGTCTTGAGCTTTTCTTGAAACAGCAGGAGGATAAAAGTGCTATTCTTAGTGGAAAATCGCTGGTTCTCCGAGACGCATCGGGCCATCCTGAGAGTTTCGCTATTTATTCGGACGGCATATATGATAATGAGCTTTTGATCTTTTGGGAGGGCGCCGATCCCGAGAGAGATGGCGCCCGAGAAAGATTGATTTCCAAACTGAAAGAAACCGCAAAAAGTTGCGACCAAAATGTCGTAGTCATTATGAAGGACAAGGAAGACCCCAAACTTATCAATCTTGGTTTTACATCGGCTGGCCAGGGAATCCCGGGGGTTTTTGGCAAAGATGATCCAACAAAATTACTCCATTTCATAAAACCATTAAATCCTGTAAAATAAATACCATGGAAAAGATGCCAACAATTGGAAGCCGAATGGAAGAGCAAGCATGCAAACATGGCGTTGTGAAGGGCGAATTATGCGATGCATGCGAATTGGAAAAACAACCATCTTGGAACACGATCGAAAATCTCAGAAAGAAGAGTCATTTCAAGCGTTCGAACGAAGTTTTCCCAAACTGTTTCATTGAGATTGAAAACAAAAAGTTTAAGATTGAAATAATTGAAAACGGCAAAGACCCATCGTTAAGCGATGTCCAGGCATTGTTTGAAAATACTTTTGGAAAAGAAGAGGTTGATCCGGAAGAAATTTTGCGTTCAGCGGTTGACGGCATAACTCCCTGGGAGACGGAAGACACAAAGTACAGAGTAGTTACTATCCGCGATGACGAGGGAAAACTGGTTACGACTGTTGCCGGCGCATCGCTGGATCTATTTGATGAAAAAGGTGAACCAACTGGCGAATGTGCCTACTATGTCGGTTACGCCGTAACAGATCCCAATACTAGACAGGGCGGACTGGCTCGAGAGGCCTACATTTCTGCTCTCTTGGATGTTGCCAGAGAAGCTCAGAAAAAAAATAAAGTTCTGAAGTTTGCCGTTGGCGAGTGTACTTACACTTCAGAAAAATTTTGGAACAATGTCGGATGGAAGCGGGTTTATGCCCAAACAGGCGATAAGCGGGAATATACTGAGCTGAAATATATTCAACCCGCCCTGGAATTCGATGAGGATACCGGCGAGATTGCTGAAGGATCAGGCGAAGCACCCGAACACCTTATGATTGATGCTTTCGGACCCAAAACTCCCGGGAAAGAGGATGTCATGAGAGCGTATGAATCGCTAATCTATTTTTGTAATGATTGGCCGCGCGAAGCCTTCAATAATGATCGAGCCGAAAAAAAGAAGACGGAATATCTGAACGGAATTAAAACAAATTTTAAAGATTTTATGGATTCTAATGGCCAGCTGATCTATCTTGATGCCGATAACCGTGAAAAAGCGGTTAAGGAAGGTGTGGCCGTTATCGGATACACCGAAGCTGACCGCGGACAAGCCGGCGAAGAAGATTTCTAAAATATTCTAAACAAAAATCCGTGTTCGAGCACGGATTTTTGTTTAGACGCGGTATCCTTAATCATAACTTCAAGATAATATTATAACTTCCGTAAAGTTATCCACTTTTTTGTTAAAAAATATTTTTTAAGTGGTATAATTAAAGTATAAAATAATTCCTAATAAATATTTTTCTAAACAAAAATTAATTTCTTGAAAAATCGGCAAAGAATTTTTTAAGAAAATATAGATTGAAAAAATTTGACTATTTAATTCTCGGTGCGAGCGGAATGCAAGGCAGAATAGTCGCCCGAGATCTTCTAGAAAAAGGCAATGAGGTCTTATTGACCGATATCTACAAGGAAAACTCGCGGAAAAATTTGAAAATATTTCCAAGAGCAGCTTTTAGGTATCTGGATGTCCGGGAATTTCGCCGAATGATAGATCTGATCCGTGAGTCCGGAACAGACATCGTCATCAATTGCGCCGAATCGGACTGGAATCTTAGTGTTCACCGAGCTTGTCTGATCGCGGGCGTTCACGTGGTTGATATGGATTCCGACGTTGCCACGACCGAAAAACAACTGGCCCTGGACGGCCAATTCAAGAAAAAAGGACTGACGGCGATCACCGGTTGCGGTTCAACTCCGGGCATCAACAATCTGATGCTGAATCACGCCGCCCAGTTTTTTGATACTCTGGAATCTGTCAATGCCGGTTTTGTCTGGGATTCAAACATGGATATTTTTGTCGCTCCGTTCTCGATCCCGAGCATCGTTTGGGAATTTACCCATCCGGCGACCGTCATTGAAAACGGAATTGTCCGCTTCAAGAAACCGCTGTCCGAAACGATCACGGTTGATCTGAGGGTGGTCGGCCGTCAGACCGGCTATCTTGTGGAACACGCCGAGGTCGCCACCTTCAATCATTATTTCAAAAACAAAGGTCTGAAAAATATTCATTTTTACGCCGGCTTTCCGAAATACTCCGCCGATGTTTTTGAAAAATTAATTTATCTTGGATTGGCGAAAAGTGAAAAGATTGCCGTTGACGGAGGATTAAAAGTTTCTCCTCTTGATCTGGTGACCCAAGTCATCAAACGAATTGACTATCCGGAAAATTATTTTGAAAAAGAAAATCTTTGGGTGGAAATCATTGGCAAAAAAGACGGCCAGCCAAAAAAAATTCTCATGGAATGCATTGTGCCGCCGCTGGAGGGTTGGGAAGACGCCGGTTGCAATATTGATACCGGTTTTCCCGCTTCCATCATCGCCCAAATGATAAAAGACGGGCGGATCTCGGAACGGGGCAGTTTTTCGCCCGAGGCCGGCATCGTGCCTGAAGAAGATTTTTTCCGCGAACTTCGCTTGAAAGGCATGACCGTTTATCGGGGCGGCATCGCTATAAATTTGTTGAAGAACGAGATCACCATGCCCAAGCGAGCAAAGACCGAGCGAGTGGAGACGTATATTTAGAATGGATAAGACAATAGAAATGATTACCTACGACGATTTCGCCAAAGTTGAACTCAAAATCGCCAAAGTATCGGAAGCCGAGAGAATTGAAGGTTCAGAAAAACTATTGAAATTGCAAATTGACATCGGCGAACCGGAGAAGCGCCAGATCATTGCCGGCATCGGCAAGATTTATTCGCCGGAAGAACTTATCGGCAAAGAAATCGTCATTGTCGCCAACTTGGAACCCAAGTCATTGATGGGTTTGGAAAGCAGTGGTATGCTTTTGGCGGCGACAGACGGCGAAGGCCGACCGATATTGCTTACGCCTGACAAAGAAATCGCGCCCGGAAGCAAGATCAAGTGATTAAAAAATATCGGAAAAATTAAAGTTTCAAAAACCTTGTTGTTCTTGAAACGTTGAAATTTATCCGAAAGTATCATGCAAGGTTATCCTAATTTTGTCGGTGTTCCCGGATACGGCTGGAATGCGCCGGCGTGGGTTGGCTGGCTTGTCGCGGTCGTTGTCATCTGGTCGATAATTTGGAAGGGGATCGCTTTGTGGAAAGCGGCCGAAAAAAGAAGCAAGCCGTGGTTCATCATTTTACTTTTGGTCAACACCATCGGTATTTTGGATATAATCTACATTTACGCCGTCAGCAAGAAATCGAAAGGGCAGGCGCAAGTTTAGCCCTCGCGCCATTTCCGAAATTCCAATTTTAATCTTCAGCTAGCTTCGGTGATCGCCTCTCTGATCACCACTCCAAAACCCAGCGAGTTTTGTTCGTTCCGTCAAAATTGTGGATTCAGCTTTTGGTTTGGCAGAACATTATACCAAAAGCTGACCGTGCAATCACACAATTTTGACGGTGCTCCGAGAGGCGATCACCTCGCTTAATCGCCGGAATATTATTGAAGTTCGGAAATAGCTCAAATTGATTGTCAGGTACTTATCTGCGCGGTCGCTCGAAGAGGGTTGGCTTGCTCACCATCTCCCAATTTGTAAAATCCGCCAGCGGATGATTAAATTGAGGTATGAACATAAACGAAATATATCTGAAAATTGTTGCTCTGAACAAGGGTAAAATCACCGTTGCAATTGATGGCTATATTGGTTCGGGGAAAACATTTATCGCGAATCAAATCATCAAAGATCATGAAAACGAGATTGTCTTGATTCACGGAGATGATTTTCTAGTTTCCGGCGCAGGAAGGAAAACCGCACTTGAAAAATATGGTCCGGATTTGGCGATGTCGGTATATGGAAATCGCTGGCAAGAAATTAGGCGTTTAGTGAAAGCATTCAAAAGAGGAGAAAATGAATTTAAATTCAAGGGATTCGATCATGAGTCGGGTGAATGTAATATTGAGATGAGTTATAATTTCACGGGCAAGAAAATTTTAATTGCCGAAGGCGTATTTTTAATTCACCCAAAAACAATTACCGATATTTGGGATTATAAAATTTATGTAAAAGGGGATATCGAGAAAATAGACAAACGGAGAATTGAAAGAGAAAAAGCCCGCTGGGGTGAAAAATATTTCCCCGAAACTCGCCCCGATTCCCACATGGGCATGGCCGTCCGCGCCTACAAAAAATTTATTGAGGAATACAATCCAGAACATCTCGCTGATTTGGTAATAGATAATTCCAATAAATTATGTCTTCGCGTAATTAATAAACTATTTGAAAACAAGAGTTTTTGAGGGCTTGACGGCTGGTATTGAGGTTTGGTATAATGGAGGCATAGGTAAATTGAGCATCGTGCTTGCGAGCCATGAGTAGCGGAAGTTCTTTTAACTAGTTTACGGAGGAAAACTATGCCGGATTTGGAGAAAGAAGATTTGGATGCCTGGCTGGAAGCCATGAACGAAATGACAATTACTCGAGTGGAGATGTTGGGATTTTCGTCGAGTGCCATGACTCTTTCTCGAGCTGGTTTTTGCAGGATGGTGTCGAAAAACACCAAGTTTTGCGATGACCTCGAACTGCGAACACGAGTCCTCGAGTTGCTCGCCGATGAGGATGTCGATGTCAGAGCGGCAGCTTGTCAGACCGTTCTAGATCTAAATTTGGATGCTTCCGGTTACTGGGTGAGAATTCACAAGGACGAGACGCGAGACTGCATCCGACCCAGTCGCATGTGGCAATTGGTATATAATCCTACCCTCACAGCCGAAGAAGAGAGGGCGCATATCAAATCATGTCGCTATTGCAAACGGTCTCTAAAATTCATGGAGGACGAGAAAACCACTTAAGTCTGACAGTTTTTGTCCCCGTTGATCTGTGATTCAAAGGAGAACCCAAGGGGAGCAGAACCTCAGCCGATCTAGCAAGGGTCGGCTTTTTGTTTGGAAGAAAATAATCGTCCGAAACGGATTAGTATTGAATCTTGAAACCTCAATAATTAATCAGCAACTAAGCGAGGCGATCGCGCCTCCAAGCAGTTCCAAAATTGAGAGCCGGCAAGGTCGGCTCAAGTGGCATAATGGTTGCCCGAAGGGCAACCCACCACGAGCCGCGTCTCCAATTTTGAAACAACGAGGCGAATCGCTGGTGAGCCGAGTGGTGACCAGAGGTACAATTGCCGAAGCTGGCAGAAATTAAAAATGGAATTTCAGAAATGAGACGAGGCGAGCATTATTTGCTGGTGACCAACTCATTGACCGCGTTGACCAGTGCGGGATAATTGAAATAAGCCAAAAGTTGTTTTTGCCAGTCCTTGTCATTGATGTTGACGTCCGGATCCACGCCTCGGCCTTCGATGGGTAGGCCGTCGTCACGAAGAGTGATGCTGTTAACCAGAAACACTGAATATTTGTCGGTGTCGGTGAGCTGATTTTGAAGCGGCATATCCTGCTCGACCGTGCCCCAGCCCTTGGTCGTCGTGCCGACCAAAACCCCGACATGATATTTTTTCAATGTCGCCGCCATGACTTCGGCCGACGACTGGTCCTGATTGTTAATCAAGATGACGACTTTTTTGTATCTAACCAAACTGTCGAACCAGCCATACTGGGTTTTATACGGCGTAGTGTTGCCCTGATGAAAAAAATCATAAGCATAATTATTCGGCCCGATGAACGGCCCCAAAAAATATTGCAAGATATCAATGTCTCCGCCGATGTTGCCCCGCAAATCAAAGATGAGCGAAGTCGGTCCGTTCTTTTCGTTCGGGTCTATCTTGTCGGCGGCTTTTTTCAATTCATCGAACGATTGCGGAGAAAATTTGGATAATTTTATGTAATAAATATCGGGGCTGATCAATTTTGAAGTAACCGTTGGCTCGACGCCGGTCGCATCATAAATTATCTTGCTGTCCGTCGTTGAAAGAGCGTCATAAGCGCGCTGAACCGTCGCTAACTGCTGTTGGGCTGCTGCTGATTTATCGGTTTTCAATTCCTGTTCTTTTTTGGTGTAAGCGGTTTTGATGTCTTGGGTGGTGGCGTCCTTTGTTACGCCCAAAGCCGAATACAGGTCAGTATTCGGGTCTTTGTTTTGAACCGTGTTGGTCAGAGCTTGGGTCTGCTTCTCATTGTATAGCCGGCTCCGGCCGAATGGTTTCAAATTTGCCAAAACAATATCGGCTAACTGGGTCACAAACCCGACTTTTTTATCGTCTGGTTTATCTTTGATGATTTGCTCGATAAGATTGCCGACATCGTCACGGGACTTTGGATCGAAAGAGGCCGAAGCGGTTACGATCTTTTGAGCGCCAAGTTTGTATAGATTCGCAAGGTCAGAATCCGAAATTTTGTCCCAGTAATTTTGTTTTATCTTATCCCAGACCTCAAAAGAAAAAGCCAGATATTTATCAGGTGTAGGCGTCGGTGAAACAGCGACCGCCTGATGGCGGAAGAATTTTTTACTGAGAGAAGAAGATGAATAGGTCAAACCCCCGACAATTACTACGCCGATCAACAATGCTAAAAATATGCTTTTCTTTGATAACTTCATGATAATATTTTTTTGCGACTAATTCAGTATATAAGAATTTTCGGAATGGTGAAGGGGATAAAGATTTTTGAGGGCCGCCCTCAAGCACTTGAGGGCGGCCCTCGCCTATGTTATAATATTCACGTCATGAGAAATTCAATAAAAATTGTTATTATTATCCTTATTCTGGTCATTATCGCGGCTGTTTTGTACTTAAAATTTGAGGCTCAAAGTCCATATGTTTTGCCCAGTCCCAGCCCTTCGGCGAGCGTTTCGGCGAGTCCATCGCCAACGCCGCTTTCCGATATGATCCAAGTTACGACTCCTGTTGAAAATGACCTGATCGATCCGGCCAAGCCCATAGATATCGAAGGCCAAGCAAGAGGCAACTGGTATTTTGAAGCCAGTTTTCCCGTTGAACTCGTTGATGCCAATGGCAACTCACTGGCCCAAGAACCAATTCAAGCCAGCGGCAGTTGGATGACGACCGATTTTGTTCCATTTTCGAAGCAATTGAAATTTGTTCCGCCGACGACCGCGACCGGAACTCTCATCTTGCGGAACGACAATCCTTCCGGTGATCCGGCAAAAGCACTGGAGCTCGACATTCCTTTGAGATTCAACATCAAACCAGCGACACAGAAAGAATAATCATTATGTTTAAATTCTCCATTGTAAAAAACTCAAAAAAAAGCCGGGCACGCCTCGGCTTTTTGGAAACAGACCACGGCGTTGTCGAAACGCCGGCAATGGTCGCGGTGGCGACCCAAGCAACGGTGAAAACCTTGACCAGCGAAGAAGCGATTGAAGCCGGCAGCCAGATCCTGATCTGCAATACTTTTCATTTGCATCTAAAACCGGGTGAAAATGTCGTCAAAAATAACGGGGGATTGCACAAATTCATGAATTGGCCGCGACCGCTGATGACCGACTCGGCCGGTTATCAGGTTTTCAGTTTGGGTTTCGGGCGAGATCAAAAAGTTGGTAAGATCGCATCTGGAAAAACAAAAATTATTTCGCAAGCGGTCCAACCATCCCGGGTCAAGATCACCGACCGGGGCGTTTATTTCAATTCACCGGTTGAGGGCAAACGGATCTTTATCGGGCCGAGTGAATCTATCAAGATCCAAGAACAACTTGGCGCCGATATTATTTTTACTTTTGATGAATGCACCAGCCCGTTGGCCGACCATGAATACACAAAACATTCGCTTGAACGAACCCATCGTTGGGCAAATATTTGTTTAGAAGAAAAAATATCGAAGCAGGCATTATTTGGTATTGTTCAAGGAGGCAAATTCAAGGATCTAAGGATCCAAAGCGCGAAGTTCATCGGTTCACTGCCGTTCGACGGTTTCGGAATCGGCGGAGAATTCGGTTCATCCCCACACCCAGAATCTGGGTGTGGGGACAAGGATAAAAAAATAATGACCGAAATGTTGGATTGGGTTTTAGCCGAATTACCGCCGAAAAAACCGCGCCATCTTCTTGGCATCGGCCATCCCGATGATATTGAGAAAATAATAAAGGCCGGCGTGGATACTTTTGATTGTATCGTGCCGACCCATTACGCTCGGCATGGCATCGCCTTCACGTCAGAAGGCAAACCTGATCTTAATAAAACCATTTTCTTGAAAGATAAAAAACCGCTCGACGAAAAATGCGCTTGTTTGGTTTGTCAAAATTATACCCGTGCCTATATCTGCCATCTTCTGAGAGCCAATGAGATCACGGCATTGCGACTGTTGACGTATCACAATCTGTCCTATTTTAATAAATATGTCGCGGAAATTCGCGAAAAAATTAAAACGGGAAAACTCTAAATTTGCAAAAGACGATTTTTCATGTTAGATTAAATTACCATGCCGACTTCCGAAAAAATCCAACTTCAAGCCGAGCCCCGAACCATTATCGGCCGAAAAGTCAAAACCGTCAGAAAAAACGGTCTTTTACCGGCCGTGATTTACGGCCACGGTTTTGAGGCGCTCAATATTCAGATCTCGCTCAAGGACTTTGAGAAGATTTATACCAAAGCCGGAGAATCAACTTTGGTTTATTTGAATGTTGGCGGTGAAACCTACCCGACTATTATTCACGAGGTATCTCGCGACCCGCGGAGCGACAAACTCCAGCACGCTGATTTTTACAAAGTCCGGCTCGATGAAAAGATAAAAGCCGATATTCAATTGAATTTCATCGGCGAGTCGCCGGCGGTCAAAGGAATGGCCGGAATTTTGGTTAAGAATATTTCTCAATTGGAAGTCGAGGGTTTCCCGCAAGATCTGCCGAATAAAGTAGATGTTGATATTTCCAAACTTGTGGATTTTAAATCCCAAATTTTGGTCAAGGATCTGCAGTTTTCGCCGAAAGTTGCCGTCAAAGCCAAGCCAGAAGAGATCGTTTGTCTGATCCAGGAACCGATCTCTGAAGAAGAACTCAAAGCCCAATTGGAAACCCCGGCCGCCGGCGCACCCGAGGAAGTTGAAGTCATCAAGAAAGAGAAACTGGAAACCGAACCCGCCGAAGGTGAGACCCCGGCGCCGGCGGCACCAGCTCAACCCGAGAAAAAACCCGAGAAAAAGTAACTCAACTAACAGTTATCTGATACCGGCGGTTTTTGCATAGCCATCCCATTTGATGAGCTGACCGGCGGTGAGCTGTTTGGAGTCATCGAGAAGGGATTTGATTTTGTCGGAATTAAAAGTGATGGTATTGCCGATCTTGAATGTTGATTTATCGATCGTGGCGGCCAGAGCCGTTTCGGCATAAACCCGTTGTCCGGGCGTGGCCGTCTCAAGCGGATTTGATAATAAATAGGAAGCAATCGCTCGGCGGGTGATATTGATCATGCCATCGCCTTTGCCAACGACTTCGGAAATAGCAGTATTGTTCACGGCAATCGGTGTCTCGGTAGGCGATATGCTTTCAGTCGGTTTTTGCCGGGTTGAAATCCCGTAAATTATCAGAGCTAAAATAATTATCGGGAGGACTACTTTATAAAAATATTTACCCAACCATTTTTTAACTTTCATGCCCCAGCCCGGCCCTGATTCAAAAACAGGACCCTCGGATGATCTATTTTCCCTCGGCTCCCTTAATAATATCGGTTGTTGCTCGGACATAGTTTCCGAATCAAGAATCACGAATTATGAATCACGAATAACAATCCCGTGATTCATGATTCTTTTTTCATGATTCAATTTTACGATTGCTTAGAAAGTTCCTCAATTATCGACTCAAGATTTCCATCAAGTATTTTTGAAATGTTGCCCCAACTTTTTTTGACTCTGTGGTCGGTGATGCGGTCTTGGGGAAAATTGTAAGTTCTGATCTTCTCCGAACGGTCAGCGGTGCCGATCTGACGACGTCGCTCCGATGTCAGCGCGCCTTCCTCCTGATTTCTTTTTATATCTAACAACTTCGTCCGCAAAATTTCAAGAGCCCGTTCTTTGTTTCTGGCTTGGGATCTTTCCTCTTGAGAACTTACCACCAAACCTGACGGTTTGTGAACCAGCCGGACGGCAGTCGAGACCTTGTTGACATTTTGGCCGCCCGGGCCGCCGGAGCGGTAAAAAGAAATTTCAATGTCGTCGGGCTTGATCTCAATGTCGGTTTCTTTGGCTTTCGGCAAGACCGCCACCGAAACGGTGGAGGTGTGAACCCGGCCACCTTTCTCGGTATCGGGTATCCGTTGAACTCGGTGAACGCCGGATTCATATTTCATTTTTTCCAAAACGCCGTTGCCGCTAAGCTCGAAAACCATATTTTTGTAACCGCCAAGAGAAGATTGGCTATAATCCAAAATAGTCAAATGCCAACCCTGGATCGCGGCGTATTTTTTATACATTTCAAAAAGCGTTGCCCCGAATAATCCGGCTTCATCACCGCCGGCGCCGGCGCGGATCTCGACGATGGCTTCACTATAAATGGCGGCGCCCGACGGCGCGCCGTCGGGCGCCGCCAAAAGTCGTTCTATCTCGGCATATCTTTTTGACACTTCAGCCACCTTCTTATAATCTAAAACAAACCCAGGGTCGCTGAGCTGTTTCTGGATAGCGTCGAGTTCCTGTTTTAATTCCTCCTTGGAAGCCATTGGCATTAAGATCTATTTGGAGGTCTTCTTTAAACGAGGTTTCTTAACCAATTTGTTCTTTATCTTTTCCTCCGATTTCGAGGCGCGTTTTTTGAATTTATCCACTCGACCCCGAGTATCAACCAGTTTCTCCTTGCCGGTATAGAAAGGGTGGCACTTATCGCAGATTTCCACGCTAATTTCCGGCAACGTAGCGCCGGTCTTCCAGTGATTCCCGCAAGCGCAACGAACAGAGGCCTCGGGATAGTATTTGGGGTGAATGTCAGATTTCATATACGGTAGCTTATCATTAACTTCAATGGATGACAAGGCGAACTTGCTCATTCTCTTCAATTTTGTTATGCTTTAACTTATGTCAAAACCCGAATCACAAATGCCCGCTTACGAAGACATGATCAAAGCCGGTATGCATTTTGGCAGGAAAAAAACGATTTTCCATCCCCGCATGGAACCGTTTGTTTATACTCTGAAGGACAATATTTACATTATTGACCTTATCAAAACGACTGGCGCCCTTCTAAAAACCATTGATTTCCTTAAAAAATTAATAGCCGAGGGCAAGATGGTTTTATTTGTCGGCCAAACCAAGCAATCCACCGAGGCCATCAAGGCCACCGCCGAAGCGCTGGGCATGCCTTTCGTGATCGATCGCTGGCTGGGAGGCACATTCACGAATTTCAAAACCATCAACGCCCGGGTGAAATATCTCGAAGACCTGGAGAAAAAACAGGCCTCGGGCGATTTCGAGAAGTATACCAAACGGGAAAAAGCGATGAAAGAGAAAGAGATCGCCACTCTTCGCAAAAATTTTGACGGTATCAGAAAACTGACCCGAGTACCGGACGCGGTCTTCGTTTCCTCGCTCAAAGAAAGCCAATTGCCGGTCAGGGAAGCTAAGCTTTCCGGCGTTAAGATCATAGCTATCGTTAACACCGATAGCGACCCGAAGCAGGTTGATTATCCGATCCCGGCGAACGACAATTCAAAAAAAGCGGTTGAGATGATCCTAGAAACGATCAAAAACGCGCTTATAACCAACTAACCAATGTCTGACATCGAAACGATCAAACAACTTCGCGATTCCACCGGTTTTTCTTTCAATGAGATTCGCAAAGCGTTGGAAGAAGCCGGCGGCGACAAAGCCAGAGCCATCGAGGTTTTGAAAGCCCACGGCGCCAGCATTGCCGAAAAAAAATCAACCCGGACGACAAGCCAGGGAATAATCGAGGCCTACATCCATTCGACCAAAAAAGTCGGAGCGATGGTGGAAATTTTGTGCGAAACGGATTTTGTCGCCAGAAATCCCTTGTTCAGTGAACTGGCTCACGAGCTGGCAATGCATATCGCCGCCATGGATCCGGCGGACTCAAAAACCTTGATGGCCCAGCCATACATAAAAGATCCGGACCAAACCGTCGCCAATTTCATCCAAAATTATATTGCTAAGCTCGGAGAAAACATCAAGGTCGGCAAATTCGCAAGGTTTCAATTATAATCCATGTATCTTTATCTTCCCCTAGGCATTTTCGTGGTTTCAGTGGTTTTGATAATCTGGATCATTTCCCGTAAATTTGTGTACCTCAAAAAACTCACCCCCGAAGCCATTGAATCGGTCTCCGGCGAGCCCGGCTTTTGGAGCGAGATGTTTCCCGAAATATCAGATTATTTCAAAAAAACCAATTTTAGACAACACGGCGTCACGCTTTTATCGGAATTTGAGAAAACACTTCGAAGGATCAGGTTGCTTTTCATGAAATTCGATACTTTCACAGGCAAAGTCATTCATTCGGTCAGAAAAACTACCAAACAACAAGAGGCAGTGATCATCAAACAAGCCGAAAAAGCCGAAGAAGAAAAACCGCAAGAGATCGACCCCTTTGAGCTAGGCGAAGCGAGCCGTGAAGAATTGAAGCAAAAAGAACAATATCTTATCATTGAAATAGCCAAGAATCCCAAAGATGCTCCCTTGTACAAAGAACTCGGTTCGTTGTACATGCGGACAGGCGAGCTGGAAGATGCCAAACAATCCTTTGAAAAAGTTTTGGAACTCAACCCCGAAGATGAAACCACAAAACGAAAACTCGGCCGTGTTCTGGCCAAGCTCGAAGAACAGAAGAGGGGAGAAAAGTAGGATTGCCGGAGTAGCTCAACGGTAGAGCAGCACTTTTGTAAAGTGAAGGCTTGTCGGGTTCGAATCCCACCTCCGGCTCATGTCTTACGATTTTTATAAATCCGAAGATTATAGACAAAGACAAAGTATATTAACAAAACTAAATTGGCAGAAAGGAGTTTTTGATCATCGGATAAGGAATGAAAAGAGAATTTGTAAACGAAGGGGATGCCATAAAGTATTCTATGCCAAACCTAGCAATCCCAAAGTTTTTTGTTCCATATCCTGCGCTGCAATATACAATAATACAGGGCGGATTCGACGCAGAATAACTTATTGCTTAAATTGCAACAAAAAAACTCCACGCTCTGGCTATAAATATTGTAGTAATGCGTGCCAAATCGGTTTTCAATACAAAACATACATTCAAAAATGGAAAGAAGGCAAAAAGAATGGATTAAACGAAAGTATCGGAGTCGTAAATAAGTATGTTAAAAGATATTTAAGAGAAAAATATAAAAATGAATGTTGTTTGTGTGGTTGGTCACAAATAAATCCAAGAACAAATACAATTCCCTTATCAGCTGATCATATAGATGGAAATTGGCGGAATAATCGAGAAGAAAATTTAAGATTACTTTGTCCAAATTGTGATTCTTTAACTCCAACCTATAAGAACCTAAATAAAGGTAGAGGAAGGAATATTAGATTGCTTGGACTAAAGAAAGTGAGTAAGTTAGTATAAATTTTATCAAATTTGGGCGGTTGGGTGAGTAGCAATACCAGCGCGCTGTAAACGCGCCGACCATCGGTCTTCGGGGGTGCAAGTCCCTCACCGCCCACAAGAAATTTATATTATAACAACAGATGACATGATTAGCCGGGGTAGTTCAGTGGCAGAACGCTTTCTTGGTAAGAAAGAAGTCGTGAGTTCGATTCTCACCTCCGGCTCAGTAATTATTTGCAATTATAAATTTTCGATGATCATTTATTTGAAAATTGAAAATTGAAAATTGAAAATTATATTCATGTCACAAGACAGCTTGATAAAATTAAGATGTTCAGTGTGTAAGAAGGGGATGAGCTTTACAACAAAGAACAAGAAGTTGGTTACAAGAAAATTGGAATATAAAAAATATTGCAATGTTTGTCGGAAGCATAATCTATTTAAAGAAGTAAAACTCACCGCTTAGGTGAGCATCGGGGGCGTCGTTCAGTGGCAGGACGCTGGTCTCCAATCCCATCACATTCAAAATGGGGATGTCGGTTAACGGCAAACCAACGGTCTCCAAAACCGTGACTGTAGGTTCGATTCCTACCATCCCCGCGTTAAGAATGTGAGGGACGATTCCTTGCGCCCCCGCAAAATCAAAAACAGCCCTGCGGCTGTTTTTGATTTGAGGAGCAAGGAATCGAACGTCGGAGCGATATTTCGTTAGAAGACGAAATCGCGAGATGGTGCCCAGACCGAGGCGAGAGACGGCAAGCCGAGAGTCGAGGGAGATTTCATTGCGCACCCCTTAAAACGATTAAATTAAAAAACCTCTTTAATGAGGCTTTTTAATTATAACAGTTTAAATTATTTATTAATGTTCACACTCACTTCGATTCTCTTCATGAGGTTTTCAACATCCTCAACTTTATAAAGCCGGTAGTTATTCACAGGGTTGCGGAATGCAACAAGCCGCCCTTTTTTGTCCCAATTGCGGACTGTCAAGGGCGTAACACCGAAAATTTTTGCGACTTCATTAACGGACAAATATCTCTTTGGCATGTTACAGGGTCATCATAAATTATTAAAAACACCTAAATTTTGATGTAATGAACAAAAAAATTCGTTAATTTATGATAAATGTTTATCAAAAAAGTATTATCAATGTTTATTAATGTATACATATGATAGTATAACTTTCTTTTATTTTAAAGGCGAGGGGATAACTTTTTGATTTCCGGGAACATCCTAACATTATTTGAAGTAAAAAGATTTACCAGGTATTAGAATCCCATTATAGAAGAAGAAAGTTATCAACAAATTTTAAAAACGATGCTCTATAATTAGTACATGATTTTATTATCGGATATCGCATCGGATTACGCATCCGATATATGAGAATAAATCAATGAATCCCAAGTTATTTATAAACATCCGATAACGCACAGCGACCCCGATAATATCGGGGTCGCCTGGAACGCGCGTTTATGACTTTAGTGAGTCATAAACTATAACAATTTTACTAAAAATAAGTACCCGTGTAAACACTAAAAAAGAAGACGTCTGATGCCAAAATATTTCGAAGAAAAAAAATACATTTCTCTTCAAGAGGCCTCAAAACTTTGTTCGTATTCTCCGGAGTACCTTCGTCTTTTAGCGCGACAGAAAAAGATCATTTCAAAACGCATCGGTAGAAATTGGTACACAACCGAGGAAGCGGTTCAAAAATATGTCGCCAAACAAAGTTTGACGATTGTCATTCCGAAAAGTGTATTTACCGGAACAAATGGGGAGGAAGAACAGAGTGCCGAAATCAAATTAACTTCGAATGGATCAGAGACCGGCCAAGAGGTGATAAAGTTGGTTTCTGAAGCTGATCTTAAGGACACGATTGAAAAAGCAAAATATGAAGAAGAAATAAAAGAAAAAAAGACGGAAAGTATTCTGGAAAATATACACGCGGATCTTGCGAACATTTCAGAATATAATTTGAGTAGCAGACAAGAGTTAAATGAAATAAAAAGCGGAGTGAAACTTCAAGAAAAAGTAGCCGGTGATCTTGGAAGCATTTCCATGAGTCTGGAAAAACTCTCCGAACTTCAAAACCAACAGCTGTCGCATATCCAGAGAATGGAGATAGAACAGATCCATTCCCAAAAGGATAAAGAAATACCGGAGCAGATCGCTATTTCACTCGCGGCACTATCGGAAAATCTAAAACAGCTTTCTTCGATTCACGACCTGCAATTAAAACAGGTTGAAATGCAAAAAGAAATGACGGATTCGAAAATGGCTGAAATGCCGAAGCTTATTGATGTTGAGAAAATTCAAAAATCAATCGACGGAACCAATGAAAGAACCGAAAAAATACTTGAAAAAATTAATCAGGGGTTATCGGGATTAATGGAAAAAAATAACGCTGAAAGGCCGGTTCAAATCATTGAGCATGAAACCGCGCCGAAAGTTATCAATGTTCATTACGATACAAAATCGCAGGATGAAATAAAGGAATCGCTCGATAAAATAACCGAAAACCTGAAGCAGCTGTCGCTGATTCAGAATGTTCAATTAAAACAGATTCAATTGCAACAGCAGTCGTTTGATAAAGCGATCATTCAAAATCTTGAATTAAAACAGGAGCAACTGCAAAGTCAAAACGCTCAGCCGGCAGTTCAACCTGTTGCTTCAATGTTGCCACAAGTATTTAATCCCGAATTCATTTCTGAAAGAACTGACAGGATTCTCGAAAAAATCTACACTTCGGTGGACAGATTGGTTCAGGCGCAGGAAACGCAATTGCTTGAAAAAACAATTAGACCCGAACCCCAGATAATTCAAGTTCAAGTTCCCACTCCTTCGACTCCGGCTTACAGATTTCAGACGCCGATCTACGAATCAACTCCGCCAGTCGTCGCGCTTCCTCCGAAGCTTGAAGAATTTCTCGATGTCCAGGCCGGTAGCATTGATTACAAATTAAAAAAACTCGACAAGGAAGGTAAAAAAATATTCAGCGACCGGAAAAAAAGCATGGCTTTGGTTTTTTCTGTGGTCATTGTTATTTTTCTTCTCGTCGGCGGATTCAGTTTTGGAAATTTCAACGGCATCGGCATGGCCATCAAAGGGGTTTTCAAGAACGCCGACACCATTCAGGGGCATTTTGCTGGCACTCATCCCAACGAAGTTCTACTTCTTGACGCTAACGGTAACATCGCCATCGCCGGCCATGTCGAGACCACGGCCGTCCAGTTAGATTCCACCGACGGTTCAGCGCCGATCATCGTTGACCAGAATTTTTTGAAGAATCTGAAAGGCGGAACGATAAACATCAATGGCGTGGATTCAGGCAAATTCACTCTGGCTTTTGTTACGGCTAACGGCAATGTAACTTATCAAGATGTGAAATTGGAGGGAAATATTGAGGTCGGAAAAACTCTGATGGTCAAAGGCGCGACCCAATTATTAGCTTCTCTGACAATTGCTAAGGGTGATCTGAATATCGCCAGCGGCAATTTGAATCTCGGCACCGGCACCATCACCACCAACAACAAAACGATGGTGAAAAACTTGAATGCCGAATATTTGCAGGGCAAGACGCCGGCGGATTTTGTTACTGGTGTGGCGAATACCGTGGCAAACACCGTTGCCGGCAGTCAAACCCTTGATTCCGTTGTCACTAACGGCAATTCAACAAGCCACACCGCGTTTTTCAATGGCGGGCTATACGGCGGCGCCGGCAGTTTTGCAACCTTGGGCGTCGGCGGCGATGTCGGGTTGGGCAAGCAATCTGACCCGAGCAGTGTCACAATGACATCCTATTTCAAGAACTTTACTCTTGATTCGAGCGGTAATAGTTCATTTACTGGCAATGTCGGTGTTGGAGGAAACCTAAATATCTCCGGCACAACGACAACACAAAACTTGGATGTTAACGGCACAGCGGACATTAATATTGCATCTGTTTCGGCGTATTTTGGAAATGGAATGCCGACATCCGATTGCAGTAGTGTTGGTCAGGCGTTATTGTGGAACAAAATTACCGGAAAATTTTCTTGCGGTATCGCCGGTACTGGTTCGGGTGGCGGCTGGGTAACCGTAAAATCAGGCAATACTGAAGTTTTAGCGTCATCATCAATCCTAAATTTTAATAGCGGCAAATTCACCGCAACGGCGAGCGGAGATAGTGAAACATTACTAAACCTTAATTGGGGAAATGGAGGACCGGCATCGCGTTCGCAAGAAAATACCTGGACCGCCCTCAATACTTTTAGCAATATCAGCATGGGCACTGTGGTCAGCGGGTCTTGGCACGGAACAGCCATTGGCGCTCAATATGGCGGCACCGGATTATCCGCTATTACTAATAATCAGCTTTTGATCGGAGGCCCGGGCGATACAATTGTTCAAGTTGCCACATCTTCTTTGGGCTTGATTGGCGATAACGATTTTACCGCCAACGGTCTTATGGCCAGAACATCAGCCGGCGCATATACTTCGAGAACCATAACGGGAACAGACAATCAAATAGCAGTCGCGAATGGCAACGGCGTTTCTGGCAATCCGACGATAAGTTTACCGAGTGTTGTTTATTTGGGCTCATCTGGCAAGCTTGGCCGGGACGCTAATAATCTTTTGGACTTTTCAACCGACGGTCAGATAACTTTTCGCGCCAACTCCACCAATGAAATGGTTATGAATGGGACTGGCCTGTCGGTCAGCGGCACATTGGCTGCCGGCGCCACTACGCTTTCCGGCAATTTGGCGATGGGCGGTTATAAAATAACTGGGCTGGCGATGCCCTCCGCTTCTCAAGAGGCAGCCACAAAAGGATATGTGGACGCGGTGGCGCAAGGCCTCCAGCCAAAAGACGCCGTCCGAGCGGCCACGATTGAAAATATTACTTTGAGCGGCGAACAAACGGTTGACACGGTAAGTTTAGTTGCCGGCGACAGAGTTCTGGTAAAAACCCAAAACGACGCGGCAACCGATGGCATTTATGTGGTTTCTGCCGGCGCCTGGTCTCGTTCCGCCGATGCCGATACGAGCGCGAAAGTAACTTCCGGCATGTACACATTCGTGGTTGAAGGAGACAAAGACATAGGAAACGGTTATGTATTGTTAACTCCCAATCCGATAGATCTTGGCGTCACCCCTCTTACATTCACTCAATTTTCTGGTGCGGGGCAGATCATCGCCGGCAACGGTCTCCTAAAATCCGATTCAAACACCATTGATGTCGTCGGCACAGCCAATAGGATCATTGCTTATCCCGATTCCATTGATATCGCGCCCACGTATGTTGGCCAAAGCTCAATTGCCACTGTCGGAACCCTTAACTCCGGTTCTATTATCCCGGGTTTCGGAGCCATCAATATCGGAACCGAACCGCTGACTGCCGGTGTTGGCTCGTTCAGTTCGATCACCGCCTCCAGCACCTTAACGGTTAACAGCACAGCTACATTCAACGGAAATGTCGGTGTTTCCGGAACTTTGTCGGCGGCCACGGTTGCGCTTTCCGGTAATTTGGCAATGGGCAATCATTACATCACCGGCTTGGCCAGCCCTCTTAGTGCGCAGGATGCCGCCACCAAAGGATATGTTGACGCGCTGGCCCAAGGCCTGACAGTTAAAGACGCCGTCCGGGTGGCGACGACCGGAGATATCACTTTGAGCGGTGAACAAACAATTGATGGCGTAGCTGCGGTCGCCGGAGACAGAATTTTGGTGAAAAACGAAACAGATAAAAAAACCAATGGCATTTATGTGGTTAGCGCCGGCGCCTGGTCTCGTTCCGCCGATGCCGATACAAGCGCGAAAGTAACTTCCGGCATGTACACTTTTGTGACCGATGGAACAACCCAAGCCAACACCGGCTGGAGCTTGATCACTCCCAATCCCATTGCTTTGAATACAACCCCTCTTGATTTCACCCAATTTTCCGGCGCCGCCGAAATAATAGCCGGCAACGGCTTGGTCAAGACAGGCAACACCATCAATGTCGTCGGTACCGCTGATAGGATCATCGCCAATGCCGATTCCATTGATATCGCGCCCACATATGTCGGCCAGAGTTCAATTAATACCGTTGGTATTCTTAACACCGGTTCCATCACCTCCGGCTTCGGTTCGATCAACATTGGAACTAAACCTCTGACCGCCGGTATTGGCTCATTCAGTTCGGTTTTAAGTTCGGGTTCAGGTGTTTTTGATAGCCAGTTGACTGCCGCCTATTTTACGGCCACATCAACAACCGCCAGTTCCACTTTTCCGTACCTTGAAGTCAGCGGACGGTCCAAGCTGGGGACGGTAACCGGCGGAACCTGGAACGGTTCCATTGTCGGCGTTCCTTACGGCGGCACCGGCGTGTCGAGTTTTACCACAAGAGGAATACTTTACGGAAATGGTACCGGTAACATCGCGGTAACTACGGCTGGAACCAACGGCGAGGTGCTTATGGCCGGCATCGGCGGCTTGCCTTCCTTTGTTGCCACTGCTTCTCTCGGACTTTTGGGCTCATCAATCACCAGTTCTCTGACCAGCAATTACATTCCCAAATGGACCGGTTCCGCTTTTGGCAACTCCCTGATTTACGACAATGGAACAAACGTCGGCATCGGCACCATTTCCCCCGATTCAGTCCTTGAAATCGCCTCCAATTCTGCCAAGTTCATCATCCGGTCAACCGGTTCAAACAACTCCACTCTTACTTTTGAACCCTCCAACCTCGGCTCGGCGAGTACCAATGACGGGATGTTCAGTGTCGTGGCAAGTGGTGGAGCGGGAAAAGACGATTTAATTATCAAAAACGCCACTAATACCAATCTTGTTACCGTTGCCTCCACCGGTTTTGTTGGCATCGGCAGTCCCTCCTCAACATTCGCCAAATTGGATGTTGCCGGCACGATCAGAGGCCAGAACTTCATGACTTCCGGCGGTTCTCCGGTTAACGATATCCTTCTTCCCCAAGATGTCCAGAATTATTCCATCAACTCCCTCAAGGGCACAACCGGCCTTGATATGGCTGATATTCATCAAAAAGTCGCGGCTACTGATTTTACCGGCAACCATGAATCATACAATGAATCCGCTACCGCCTTGGCCAATGGCAATGTCCTGATCGCTTACGAGGATGGCGGCAATTCCTGGCGCGGCACTTTTGTGATCTACGATTCAGCCGGAAACCAGATCAAATCACCGACCGTGTTTTCCGGAACTCATGGAGTAACCCCCAAATCCGCCATCACCCTCACCAATGGCAATATCCTGATCGCTTACGAAGATGGCGACAATTCAAACTATGGCACTTTTGTGATTTACGATTCAGCCGGCAATCTTGTCAAAGCCCCGACAGTGTTCTCCGGAAATCATGATACAGAATTTAGTTCCGCTGTCACCTTAACCAATGGCAATGTCCTAATTGTCTATGGGGATGCCGACAATTCAGTTTACGGTACTTTTGTGATCTATGATTCTGCCGGAAACCGAGTCAAAGCCCCGACTGTATTTTCCGGAACCCATTCAATAAACTTTGACTCCGCTACCGCCTTGGCCAACGGCAATGCCATGATTACTTATCAAGATATCCCCAATTCAACTCGCGGCACTTTTGTCATCTACGATTCAGCCGGCAATCAGATCAAAGCCCCGACCGTATTTTCCGGAAGTGATAGTGCGTATTTCGAATCTGCCACCACCTTGATCAATGGCAACATTCTGATCGCTTATCAAGATACCAGCAATTCAAATTATGGCACTTTTGTGATCTACGATTCAGCCGGTAACCAGATCAAATCACCGACCGTATTTTCCGGAACTCATGAAGCTGACGCCAACTCCGCCGTCGCCTTAACTAACGGCAATGTCTTGATCGCTTATGAAGATGCCGGCAATTCATATTATGGCACATTTGTAATTTATGATTCAGCCGGAAATCTTGTCAAAGCACCAACCGTGTTTGCCAGCGCGAATACATTTTGGGACAAGTTATTCACCACCACCCTGACTAATGGCGATATTGCCATGGGTTATGGCACATACGCCGCCGGCGTGTCAAAAGAAAAATTCGTCATCTACGAAGGCACCGGTTCATATTTTGCCCGCAACGTCGGCATCGGCACCACCACTCCCGCCACCCGTCTCCAAGTCGAAGGCACCGCCTCCGCCTCCTACCTCTTAACGGGTAATACCCTCCAAGTAGGCGGTTATTCCTCTGCCGCCTTTAATCGGTTTGGCACCGCTACCATAGCTCATTCCAACTATATGTCCTCTAACAACGATGTCATGATAGGCGGCGACCTATATACCGTAGGTACCGTGTCTGCCAATATCGTCTCCGCCTCTGCCTTCTTTGGTCTGGGTCTACCCACAAGTGATTGCACCGGCGCCTCTACCGCCAAACTCTTATGGAACGCCTCTACCGGTAAGTTCACCTGCGGTTCTGACAACCAAGGTGCCTTAGGCAACGGCCTCTTAATGCAGGAAGGTACCAATACCGCCGGCCATGTCACCAACCTGACTTTCAGTGCCAATGGTTTTAATCTCACTAACCCAGTTGCTTCTTCCTCAACTGTCTCGATTGACTACATAAATGGCCCGGCAAGTCGTTCTATCACTCAGACCATTACCGGTGGCTGGACATTTAATACCAACTCAACAACTTTCTCCTCCAATACAAACTTTCCCAATTCTGGTATCTGGGACACTTCCGGTCGCGTCGGTATCGGCACCACCTCCCCTGATTCCATCCTTGAGATCGCCTCCAATTCTGCCAAGTTCATCATCCGGTCAACCGGTTCAAACAATTCCACTCTTACCTTTGAACCCTCCAATCTTGGCTCGGCTTCCACTAATGACGGGATGTTCAGTATCGTGGCGAGCGGTGGAGCGGGCCTCGACGATTTGCTTTTCAGAAATGCCGCCGGCACGAATATTCTGACCATCGCTTCCTCGGGCTATGTTGGCATCGGCACTTACGCCAGCCAGAGCAAGGCCTATGTTCTGGATGTCGCCGGCAACATCAATGTCAATTCCAACGGCGGAACTCAGTCGGTCATCAATAACCTTGCTTTGGGTAGTATGATGTTTGATACAGATTCGGGGCAGGTTACTTGGATTGATATGCCTCTTGCATCGTCATCCGTCAGCACGATCGAGAGTTATTCCGCCAACCTTGCCGGCACGCCTGTCTTGACGATATTCGGAACATCCAACGGCACGACGGGTCTCACCGCTTCCGCTTCGGTCGGTATCGGCACGACTACTCCCGACCAGACACTGGATGTTTACGGCAATATTGCCGCCTCCGCTGCCTATCCGTATTTCACCAAGAATGTCGGCTTGATACTCAACTCCGTAGGTTCGGCCGGCGGCGCCGACGGCTATTTCTCCATCATGGCTTCCGGCGCCGCCGGCGTGGATAAGCTTTACTTCAAAAATGGCACCGGTACCGGTACTGCCGGCGCCTTGATGACGATTGCTTCTACCGGCAATGTTGGGATAGGAACAACAACGCCGGGGATAGGCGGAACGTTGCAAAGCGGCGCTCGCGTCCTTGATATTGTTGGAGCGGCGAGACAAAACGCCTTTCTTCGTATACTTGGAGGAGCAGGCGAGACTAAAGGCGGATTAATTATAGGCAACAATGATGGTTCAGCCACTAATTATGGGCAATTTACATTTGATAATAATGCTAACACTTTTACCATCAATCAATTATATGCTTCTGGTTATCTTGGTTTAGGCGCTAATTCGAGAACGGCTGATTTGGTTATTCTTTCAACCACCGGCAATGTCGGCATCGGCACCACCACTCCCGACCAGAAACTCGATGTCTTCGGCAACATCGCCGCCTCTACCTCCGCTACCGCCAATGTTGGCCTCATCCTCAACTCGGTCAACGGAGTCAACAATGACGGCTATTTCTCCATCATGGCTTCCGGCGCCGCCGGTATTGACTCGTTATATTTCAAAAACGGCACTGGTACCGGAACCGCCGGCGCCTTGATGACAATTGCCTCTACCGGCAATGTGGGAATAGGGACGACGAGTCCTGGAGCAAAACTAGAAGTTGTCGGAGACATCATTTCCAAAGGAACATCTTGGACGAGCAGAACAGCTTCGGCAACTAAAAACTGGACCTCCGTTGCCTATGGCAATGGATTATTTGTCGCTGTTGCTTTTCAAACCGATCAAATCATGACTTCCCCCGACGGAATAAACTGGACAAGCAGAACGGGTCCAGGTAGTGGTTATTGGGAATCCGTCACCTATGGCAATGGACTATTTGTTGCCGTTGCTGACGGTGGCACTAATGAAATCATGACTTCTCCCGACGGTATCAACTGGACATTGAGAACAAAACCAGTAACCAATGGATGGCGTTCCGTCACCTACGGCAATGGAACATTTGTCGCCGTTGCTCATGGCGGCACAACTGCCAACGAAGTCATGACTTCTCCCGACGGCATAAACTGGACGTTAAGAACAATTCTAACAGCTAATTTTTGGCTTTCCATCACTTATGGAAATGGCTTATTTGTCGCAGTTTCTTATGACGGCACAACAGCCGATGACATCATGACCTCTCCGGATGGCATTAATTGGACAAGTAGTACGAGCCCATTAGCCAATGAATGGTATTCCGTCACCTATGGCAATGGATTATTTGTCGCTGTTGCGGGTAATGGCACGGCAGCTAATGATATTATGACTTCTTCTAACGGAACCAGTTGGACAAGTCGGACAAGTCCGTCGGCTCGAAGTTGGATCTCCGTCACCTATGGCAACGGACTATTTGTCGCTGTTGCTAGTGACGGCACAGTTGCCAATGATATTATGACTTCTCCCGATGGCATCAACTGGACATCAAGAACAAGCCCAGCAGCTAAAAATTGGAACTCTGTCACCTACGGCGATGGAATATTTGTCGCCATTGCCTATTCAGATAATGCCGTTATGACCTCCGGCAAAGAGGATTATTCTCTTAACCCCAACAACAACATCTATCAAGGTGGAATGGATATTTTCGGCAGTGTCGGCCTAGGCACCACTTCCCCCGACTCAACACTAGAACTTGTTTCCTCAACATCGGCCAAATTCATCATCCGTTCCACCGCCTCCACCGGAACAAACGCTAATTCCTACCTTACCTTTGAACCCTCCAATCTCGGCTCGGCTTCCACTAATGACGGGATGTTCAGTATCGTGGCGAGCGGCGGAGCGGGGATCGACCAATTGAATATTAAAAATGCGTTGGGAACGAATTTAGTTACAATTGCCTCAACTGGCAATGTCGGTATCGGGACAACTAATCCTACTCAACTTTTGACTGTGAATAATTCTAACATGACTTCCTTGACCCTTGCCTCCATGTCCCAAGGATATTTCTCCACTGGCAATATGCTTCTGGGTCAAAATGGCGGCGGTGCTTACTTTGGCCGAGTTGGTTTAACCCAAAATCAATTCACCCCGACTCATTATGGGGAGACATGGACGGCGAAGACCTCAGCCGGTTCTTATCACTGGAATTTCATCGCCATGTCTTCTGACGGCAAGATCCAGTCGGCGGTTGATGAATCCCCCGGCTTTATTTATCTTTCCACCGACTATGGCAACACCTGGACAGCCAAAACTTCCGCTGGCTCTCATTACTGGTACTCCATCGCTATGTCTTCTGACGGCAAGATCCAGTCGGCGGTTGACTGGAACAATGGCTATATCTATCTCTCCACCGACTATGGCAACACCTGGACAGCCAAAACCTCAGCCGGTTCTCGGACATGGTACTCCATCGCTATGTCTTCTGACGGCAAGATCCAGTCGGCAGTTGATGAATCTTCATATATTTATCTTTCCACTGATTACGGTAGTACCTGGACGGCAAAAACCAGCGCGGGAAGTAAGACATGGCAAACCATCGCTATGTCTTCTGATGGCAAGATCCAAACTGCGGGTGTTTATAATGATGATATCTATCTCTCCACCGACTATGGCAACACCTGGACAGCCAAAACTTCAGCTGTTTTAATTATCTGGCAATCCATCGCTATGTCTTCTGACGGCAAGATTCAAACCGCAGTTGATGAAGGTTTTACACCAGCTGGTGGTTATATCTATCTCTCCACCGACTATGGCAATACCTGGATAGCCAAAACCTTGGCCGGTTCTCAAAGATGGCAATCCATCGCCATGTCCAGCGATGGCAGGATTCAGTCGGCGGTTGATCGGAACAATGGCTACATTTATCTCTCCACCGACTATGGCAACACCTGGACAGCCAAAACCTCGGCCGGTTCTCGGAAATGGTATTCCGTTGCCATGTCCAGCGATGGTAAAATCATTACGGCAGGTGATAGCTCTCCTGGCTACATCTACGTCTCCAACGCCGATACTTATCTTCCCGCCGGCAATCTTCTTGCCAATTACAATATCATTGCTTCCGGTTCGGATGATGTCTCATTGATTCTCAATTCCGTCGGTTCCGTTCCCAATGACGGTAAGTTTACCATCACCGCTTCCGGCGCCGCGGGTGTTGATCAATTGAGAATTAACAATGCCCCAGGGACAAACCTCATTACGATTGCATCAACCGGCAATGTGGGAATAGGGACGACGAGTCCGGCTGACAGTTTGCATGTCAACGGCGGCAGTATCAGACAGACCCCGACAAATCCGATATTTACTGGTGGAGCTGATAGCGTCAGCGCCGGAACAGGAACCGATACTATCTACACTGTCTATGTTTCGGGCAGATACGAATATGTTGGAAAAGATGGCAATACCGGCACCTGCTCTTCCTCTAACCGAACTGGCTGTGAATTCCAAATTTTTGACATCTCCATCCCAGCGTCACCTTCATATGTTGGCGGAGCTAATAGCGGAGGCACATATAGTAACCTCAACTCCGTCTATGTCTCCGGCAGATACGCGTATCTCGGATACGATGAACTCGATGGCACCTGTTCCTCTTCAAACAGAACCGGCTGTGAATTCCAGATCTATGACATCTCTAAACCATCATCTCCTTCATATATCGGCGGAGCAGAAGATGACTATGCCGGCCTCGGAAGTAGGATCAACTCCGTTTATGTCTCCGGCAGATACGCGTATATCGGCAGGAATGGCGATAGTGACACTTGTTCCTCTTCTTCTATGGCCGGTTGTGAATTTGAAATCTTTGATATCTCCAATCCAACGTCTCCGACATATGTCGGCGGAGCTGACAGCGTCAACGCCATCGGAACCGGAACTGATCCCATATACTCCGTTTATGTTTCCGGCAGATACGCGTATATTGGCAAGAAGAACAACTCCGGCACCTGCTCTTCCTCTGACCGAACCGGCTGTGAATTCCAAATTTATGACATCTCTAGTCCCACATCTCCCGCATATGTTGGCGGAGCTGATAACGGAGGCTCGTGGGATTCCACCAACTCCATCTATGTTTCCGGTAGATATGCGTATATCGGCAAGACCGGCGATGCCGGTACCTGTTCCTCATCCGACGGAACCGGCTGTGAATTCCAAATTTATGACATCTCCAATCCAACGTCTCCCGCATATGTCGGCGGGGCTGATAGCGACAATTCTGGAACCGGAACTACTAACATTAAATCCGTCTTCGTCTCCGGCAGATATGCATATATCAGTAAGTCGGGCAATTCCGGTACCTGCTCTTCCTCTGACAGAACCGGCTGTGAATTCCAGATCTATGACATCTCTAAACCGTCATCTCCCGCATATGTCGGTGGAACAGATAGCGTCAAAGCCGGAAC
This sequence comes from Minisyncoccia bacterium, assembly GCA_050015375.1. Classification (GTDB taxonomy): domain Bacteria; phylum Patescibacteriota; class Minisyncoccia; order 2-02-FULL-40-12; family IGHO2-01-FULL-4-A; genus JBEKBN01. The sequence goes on from JBEKBN010000003.1 coordinate 85,519, forward strand.
CGGTGCTGATAATTTCTACTCCATTTTCGTTTCCGGCAGATACGCGTATATCGGCAAGTTGGGCAATTCCGGTACCTGCTCTTCCTCTGACCGAACTGGCTGTGAACTGCAAGTGTATGATATTTCCGGAGCCGAATTCACCTCTGCCATTGCCAACTCTCTTGAAGCCGGCAATCTTCAAGTCAGAAACGACATCATTGGCCAAGGCCAATTACAGATAGCTGGCGGCATCAATGTCGGCACTGACGGTATTTACAGCAATGGCGACATTACCTCCCTAAATAACGGTTATTTTGGCGGTAAAGTTGGTATTGGTACAAATACTCCAGACCAAAAACTCGACGTCTTCGGTAATATCGCCGCTTCCACCTCCGCTACCGCCAATGTTGGCCTCATCCTCAACTCGGTCAACGGCATCAACAATGACGGATATTTCTCGCTCATGGCTTCCGGCGCCGCCGGTATTGACTCGTTATATTTCAAAAACGGCACCGGTACCGGCACCGCCGGCGCTTTGATGACGATTGCCTCGAGCGGATATATCGGTATTGGTACCACCAGTCCCGAAGTCAAATTGGAAGTTATCGGCACAGCTTCAGCATCAAAAATATTTATAACCGGCCCAACTGTCTCAAATACCGGCAACTATTTGTGCATTAATACGACAACCGGCGAAGTTGAATCCGGCGGCAGCCCCTGTTCGGTTTCCAGCCAAAGATTCAAAGACGACATCTCGCCGATAGCCAGCGGGGGATTGGCCGAGGTGATGGGTTTACAGCCAGTCAGTTTTCGATATAAAGTCGGCTATGGCGATAACGGCGCCGCCGAACAAGTCGGTTTCATTGCCGAACAAGCGGCAACAGTTGATCCGCGTTTGATTTCGTTTGACACTGAAGGCCTGCCGAGCGGTTTTAATTATACGAATTATACGGCGATACTCACTAAAGCGATCCAGGAACAGCAAGGCCAGATCGCGTCGCTGTCGGCGCAATTATTCACAATGGAGCAATTGTTTAATGGCAACATGACATCGGCCAGCTACGCCACAACCGCGTCAAACGGTGTATTGGACGGTTTTATATCAATGCTGAACAGCGCACTGGAGAAACTCGGTGTCTCAATTGCCGACAGCATCGCCACATTGAAGGGGATTATTGTCGACAAAATCACTACTCAACAACTTTGCGTCGGCGATACCTGCGTCACTCAAGACCAATTGAAAGAATTACTCGATAAGAACGGTATTATACCGGCGTCGTCCGAGAGCCCGACGCCAACGCCATCTGATGTTGTGACCTCGTCACCGTCGGAAAGCCCGACTCCGACAGTAAGTCCGACCTTATCACCGACGACAAGCCCGACAGAAACACCGACGATTACCCCAAGTCCAACCCCGACTGAATCGCCGCCGTCCGAAAGCCCAACTCCGACCCCGTCGGCGACGGCGGAGCCGTCGCCAACGGCAACCCCAACGGCAACCCCGACAGAAACACCGACGGCCAGTCCTGTCCCGACTCCGACCGATTCTTCGACACCGACTTCAACTCCGATTGATACCTCAACTCCGGCTGAAACC
>JBEKBN010000004.1:0-86028 GCA_050015375.1 Minisyncoccia bacterium
ATCACGGGCGATATTCGGTTTTATCATTCCCAGTTCGGTCAAAGATTTCGGCAACCGGATGCAAACCGTTCAACCGGGCGAGCAATTCATGGTTCTAGGTTCGGGCGATGTTATCTTCCCGCTGATCATGACGGTTTCATTGGTCCGGACTTCATTAACCCAGGCCCTGATCGTTTTTGTTTTTTCGCTTTTGGGAATTCTGGCGACCCACCTGATATTCGTCAACCAAAAAATCCGCCGGCCGATGGCGGCTTTGCCACCGATAGCGACGTTGACAATAATTGGTTATCTCGTTTCACGATTATTTTAAATATGAAAATCACTTTTTGCGGCGGAGCTCGATGGGTAACGGGCGCAAATTATCTCCTTGAGCACGAAAATACGAAAATACTGGTTGACTGCGGACTATTCCAGGGCCGGCAGTTTGCCGACGACCTGAATTACCAAAATTTTAAATACGATCCTTCGCAGATCGGATATGTTTTTGTCACTCACAGCCACACCGACCATACCGGACGGCTTCCGAAATTGTTCAAAGACGGTTTTCGGGGAAAAGTTTTTTGCACGACGGCGACCCGCGACTTGATGGCCGTGAACATGCCTGATTCTCTGGAACGGATGGTCGAGGAAGCCAAAGAAAATGGCCACGACCCGCTTTTTAGTCAGGCCGACCTCGATGGCATGATGTCATTGGTTGTCGGCGTTGGATATGACCAAGAATTGGATCTGGGCAGTGGCATCAAGGCAATACTCCACGACGCCGGCCATATTTTGGGGTCGGCCATTATTGAAATTGATTGGCAAAGTAGCGGTAAGGCCGAAAAAATATTTTTCTCGGGCGATCTGGGTAATCCGCCGACACCGCTTTTAAAGCCGACCGAAAATATCACCGGCGCTGATTATCTGGTCATCGAGTCGGCTTACGGCGACCGGGTTCACGAAGATATCGCCGACCGGAAAGAAAAGCTGATGAAAATAATCGAGGATACCATAGGGCGTAAAGGCGTGCTGATGATCCCTTCATTTGCCATGGAGCGGACCCAGGAACTGCTTTTTGAATTCAATGAACTTTTTAACAATAACCAAATCCCGAAAATTCCCGTCTTTGTAGATAGCCCCTTGGCGATAAAACTGACCGAGGTTTACGAGGAACATTCCGAGTATTTCAATAAAGACGCGACCTATCTGATAAAATCCGGCGACGATATTTTCAAATTTCCCTGTTTAACGATCACGCCCAGCGTTCAGGAATCAAAAGCCATCAATGATGTCCCGCCCCCGAAGATCATCATCGCCGGTTCGGGTATGAGCCACGGCGGCCGGATCCTTCATCATGAATTAAGATATTTACCAGATCCTAACAGCACCATCCTTTTTGTCGGTTATCAGGTTGACGGCAGCTTGGGACGGCACATCCAGCAAGGTAACAAGGAGGTCAGTATCTTCGGTTCAAAAGTGCCGGTGAATTGCCACATTGAAAACATATCCAGCTACTCGGCTCATGCCGACCAGAAGGGACTTTTGAAATGGACCGAAGCCGCGGCCGTCGGCGGCAAACTAAAAAAGGTCTTCGTGGTTCAGGGTGAAGAAACAGCGGCGAAAACTCTGGCTTATCTTATCCGAGAAAAATTAGATATTGATTCTCTGGCTCCGGTGACCGATGAAAATTTTGAGTTGACTTGACCCTTCAATTTTGCTAGTATTTAATCATTAAATCCCGCCCTAGGGAATTTTTCAAATATGGCTGAATTCACAATAAACAACATAATTATCAAAGACGAACTGCCGCTGATTCCGCTGAAAAACGTGGTTCTTTTTCCGCGGGTGGCGATCCCGCTTTTAGTTCAAAGGCCGAAATCAATGGCCGGTTTGGAAGAGGCGTTGACCCAGGACCGGCTGGTGGTCTTTGCCGCCCAAAAAAACATTGACGACGACGTTGACCCAAGGGATATTTTCCAGATCGGAACCGTCGGCAGGGTATTTGAGGTTCACAAGTTGCCTGACGGCACCTCAAAAGTTGACGTCGAGGGCATTACCCGGGTCAGAATAAAGGAATATTCTCAAACCAATCCTCATTTCAGGGTCAGGATCGAGCTTATCAAAAATCCACCGGTTTCCGGGCTTGAACTTGAAGCGTTGATGCGGGCAACGGTGAATGATTTCAAAAAACTCATTCAGGTTCGCCAGATCGCGACACCGGCGATTTTTCCCGGCTTGTTCAATATTCTGGAACAGATCAAAGACCCCCAGCAGATAATCGACTTGATCGCCATCAATCTGAATTTGGAATTGAAAGACCAGCAAGATATTTTGGAAACATTCGATGTTGCCATGGCGCTCAAAAAAATAAATTTTTTCATCACCCGCGAATTGGAAATAATAGAAGCCGAGAAAAAAGTCGTCAAAGAAACCCGGAAACAACTGGGAAAAATGCAAAAAGAGATGTTCTTGCGGGAGCAGATGAAAAGCATTGAAAAAGAACTCGGTCTGGATGACGAGAAAGGCGAGATCGAAACGTTGAAAAACAAGATCAAAGCCGCCGGCATGCCCCGCGACACCGAGACCAAAGCCCTGAAAGAACTAAGTCGTTTCGAAAAAATGTCCCAGTTCAGCCCCGAGGTCTCGTATTTGAGAACTTATTTGGATTGGCTGGTGGATCTTCCTTGGTCAAAAAAAACGACCAGCAAATTGGATTTGAAAGGCGCTGAAAAGGTTCTGAACGATGATCACTACGGGCTGAAAAAAGCCAAAGAAAGGATTTTGGAATATCTGGCGGTTCAAAAACAAGTCGGCAAGATTCGCGGGCCGATATTGTGTTTCGTCGGACCGCCCGGAACCGGCAAGACCTCCATCGGCAAATCCATCGCCAAAGCGCTCGGTCGGCGGTTCGTCAGGGTTTCGCTTGGCGGACTTCGCGACGAAGCCGAGATCCGCGGCCATCGCCGAACCTATGTCGGCGCTCTGCCCGGCCGTATCATTCAAGGCGTGAACACAGCCGCCACCAGAAATCCCGTTTTTATGCTTGATGAAATTGACAAGATCGGCATGGATTTTCGCGGTGATCCGTCGGCGGCTTTGCTTGAGGCGCTCGATCCGGAACAAAATTTCGCTTTCTCTGATCATTATCTGGAAGTGCCGTTCGATCTTTCGGATGTATTGTTCATCACTACGGCTAACATGCTCGACACGGTTCCGCCGGCTCTTCGCGACCGGTTGGAGATAATTGAATTTCCGGGTTACACCGAGGAAGAAAAATTGCACATTGCCAAAAAATTCTTGATGCCCAAATTATTCAAGGAACACGGCCTCAAGGACAAGGCCATTAAATTTGACGATAAAGTCATCAAGGACATCATTCGCCAGCACACGCGAGAAGCCGGTGTCCGAGATCTGGAAAGACAGATCGCGACCGTTATCAGGAAGATCACTCGGAAGATCGTCGAGAAAAAAGTTAAAACTCCGGTGGCGGTGAATCCGGAGTCGCTTCATTCATATCTCGGGCCGATAAAATACACCCATCAGCAAGCCGAAAAAAAAGACGAGATCGGCGTGGCCACGGGTTTGGCCTGGACGCCGGTCGGCGGCGAGGTTTTAACCATTGAGGCCTCGAAAATGCCGGGCCGGGGGAAACTTTTGCTGACCGGCCATTTGGGCGAGGTCATGCGGGAATCGGTTCACGCGGCTTTGAGTTTTGCTCGTTCGAAAGCGGCGGCGTTAGGCATTAAGATTGATTTCTACAAAGAAGACATTCATGTCCATGTGCCATCGGGCGCGATACCCAAAGACGGGCCGTCGGCGGGCATTGCCATGGCGACGGCGATAATTTCTTTATTGACCAACAATCCGGTTTTGAAAGATGTCGGAATGACCGGCGAGGTGACGCTTCGGGGCAAGGTGCTGGAGATCGGCGGCGTCAAAGAAAAAATATTAGCGGCTCATCGGGCTGGGCTCAAAATAGTGATCATACCGGCGGAGAACGAAAAAGACCTGGAAGATATTCCGGCTGAAATCCGCCGCGAACTTAAATTCAAATTCGCCAAAACAATGGACGATGTCTTGAAGGTAGCGCTCAAAAACGGCAAAGCCTGAGCGTGTGGCCATCGCCTCTCGGGACGTCAAAAAACCCAGCGAGTTTTTTGACTCGCTCATTTCTATGGATTCTGATGAAATTAAAAAGCGGTTATGAACCATTATACCGCTTTTTAATTTCATCAGACCATGCAATCACGCCCTCATCCTCAAGGTTCCGGAGTTTCGGGCTCACAGAAATGAGCGCCCTCGAGACAACATCCACACGCTCATGCTGTTACTTATCTGCGCGGCCGCTCGAAGAGGTTGGTGAGCTTTAGATGTTATTCCTTGATTTTTATTGAATATTCGTGCTAGATTTGGGCAGGTCTTTTTGTATCTTAATAACTCATTTTGCGGAGGGAATCGTGAGTGAACTGAAAATAGGAATAGTCGGCTTGGGAATGGTCGGTAGCCCGTTGCGAAGATTGCTGGAAACACAGAGGCGGTTTTTCTTGAAAAAAAGATTCAAAAGAGGTGAAAACCTTTTTTTGGACGATATAAATCCGGGTCTATGTTGTTGTGATAATGTCAATCAGGCGGACATCATCTTTGTCTGTGTTCCGACGCCGACGGATTTGGACAATGGCGGTGAGTGCGATATTTCCATCGTCGAAGAAGTCGTGGAGAGGATTGCTGACGGAAAAACCATCGTTATTAAGTCAACCATTCCGCCGGGAACGACGGCTTTGTTTCAGGAAAAATATCCTAAAAAATATTTTCTTTTCTGTCCGGAATTTTTGACCGAGGCCAATGCTTGGAATGATTTCAAAAAACCAAGCCGTCAATTCATCGGCGTCGCCGGCGGTAATGGCAGTGAGATCATGGAAGTCATTGGAAAATTGAAGCGGCTTTTGCCAAAACCGATACATGGCAAAACCGAGGTTATTACCTCTACCGAAGCCGAGCTGATAAAATACTTGTCAAATATATTCGGGTATCTCAAAGTCGTATTCGGCAATATGATCCTTGATTTCGCGGACGCAATCAGCGAAGGCGCCGGCCATGGATCCGTCCGGGCCGATTATTTTGAAGTCATGAAAGGTGTCGGCTCTGATCCGCGGATCGGTTTGTCCTGGCTTGATGCCATTCACGGCGGCTATCGGGGTGCCGGCGGTTATTGCTTCCCGAAGGATATGAACGCATTTATTGCGGACCAGGAAAAACTTTTACGTAGGCTTCTTCTTTCCATAACCAGGGACAGATGCACCAGGTTGTTGAGCGAAGCCCTGAACGTTTTAAAAGCATTCCGGCAATACAATAGGATCTTGCTGGAGATTTATGGGCTTAACGAGGAACGGGTAAGCAAGCACGATGTCGAATTTGCGAAAACCATGGAAGCGGGCCGGAGTTAGCCCGCATTGCCGCCTATCGGAAACGAGAGGCGGTTTTTTCTTTTTTGCCGGCGTGATAAGATGAGAACGAGATGAACTTTCGGCCGAATAAATTCTGGTGCGCGGTGGCGGTGCTGGTGGGTTCGACCATCGGCGTTGGATTTTACGGCATCGCTTTTTCGTTTGAAAAAGCCGGCCTTGCCGCCGGGCTTTTGTTTTTTTTCGGAGTTGCCGGCCTGACCCTGATAATTAATCTCTTGATGGGCGAGATAACTTTGCGGACGCATCAGCGCCATCAGCTGGTCGGCTATGTTGATAAATATCTTGGTGTTTGGGCGAAGCACGTAAATATTTTTATTTTTTGGGTTTCAATTTACGGTGCCCTCATCGGGGTCATTATCGTCAGCGGCGATTTCTTGTCCAATATTTTATCGCCGTATTTGAATTTTTCTCCGGCAATGTTCAGTACCCTCTTCATGGTCGTGGCTTCGATTTTGGTTTTAGCCGGACTTAGAACGATTTCAAAATTCGATTTTGCCGTCATGCTCGTTGTTATTGCCATAATATTGGGTGTGGGCATTGCCGGTTTTAGCCATATTGACCTGAAAAATTACAGCTTCGCCTTCACTGATTTTTGGTTTTTACCTTTCGGCGTCATTTTGTTTTCCCTCAATACCACCGGCATTCCTTTGATGCGAGAAGTCCTGACCGGTTCCGAGCGGCAACTGAAAAAAGCCATCGCTTGGGGGACGCTGATCTCGGCCGGGGTTTTCCTTTTTTTCGCTTTGGTGGTTTTGGGAATTTCCGGCGACGCGACTTCACCTGAAGCGATCTCGGGTTTGTTCGGCTTCATCGGCCCGAGGGTTGTTCTTATCGGCTCGATCGTCGGCTTCATCACTTCGTCAACGATATTTTTGAACATTGCCACCTCATTAAAAGAGTCATTGCAAGAGGACTTCAAGATCAGGCGCCGGTGGACATGGATCTTGGCTATGTTGCCGCCCTATCTTTTGTTTTTACTGGGAGTCAGAAATTTTATTGACATTATCGGCTTGGTTGGCGGCGTTGCCATCAGTATTCATATGATCCTTTTGGTTCTCACATATGTCAAAGCCAAACGAAACGGCGAACGCATTCCGGAATATTCCATCCGTTTACCGAACTGGTCGCTGTATCTCATTATGCTGATATTCGCCTCGGCCGCGGTGTATACGATCATAGTTAAGTGAATCAAGAATCATGGATCAGGAATCAGGAATTTCGAAAATCGAGCGCTTTCTGTTTTATATTTTTTTGTTTTGTATTCCGTTTCAGACACGGATAATTTTAAGTCAATGGACTCGGCCGTTCAATGAGTGGACTGCCAGTTTTTTGTATCTGACCGATATCTTGTTGGCGGCGGTTTTGATTTTGTGGGCAATCAGATGGTTTTTGAAAAAGAAAAAAGATGGGCGCGTTTATGATATTATGATTTATCATAAATTGCCGATTTGGGGGTGGATGCTGTTAGGATTTTTCGTGGTTTCAACTATTTCGATTTTTCGGGCGGGAATTGTCGGACTGGCGATATTTCGGCTGATCAAACTCGGCGAATTAATTCTGCTTTTTTTGTATATCAGGGCCAGCGCCGGAAAAATATTCAAACTGAAAACTGCGGCGGCGGTAATTACGGTTTCCGGATTTTTTCAAGCGGTAGTCGCGATAATTCAATACGCGAAGCAGGGGAGTATGGGATTGAAAATTCTCGGCGAAAGTCAGATCGGAGTCGATGTTTATAATGTGGCGGTTTTCATCGCATCAAATGGCGTCAAATATATGCGTGCCTATGGCACAACTCCCCATCCGAATGTTCTGGCGGCATGGCTGGCACTGGCGTTGTTCACGTTCTATTTCTGGTATTCGAGCTGGGCGGGGTCGGCTAGGGCGACGCCCGCGCGCGCAGGCGTCACCCTAGCGATCTACGTCGTAATTTTATTCGGTTTTCTTTTCACGTTTTCTCGGACAATGATCGGTCTCTGGGGACTAACGGCGCTGGCGGCATTTATATTTTTAAAAAATTATCGAAAACGGTTTAATCCGGTGATTTTGACGACATTGGCAGTCGGAGTTATTTTTTGTATTTTTTTCTGGCCCCAAGTTAGGTCAAGAATTCTTATCTCAGGTGACGAGGAAGCCGTGACTCAGAGGATTCTATACAATGAAATCGCCGGCGGAGTGACTAAAACTAATCCCTTGCTTGGCGTTGGTATCGGCCAGTCGGTCGTTGACTTGATGCATCGCTTCCGGTATTATCCGCAATATTTCTACCAGCCGACCCATAATATTTATCTGTTAATTTCCAGCGAAACCGGCTTTCTCGGTTTGATATTTTTTCTTCTTTTTATCTTTTTTCTTTTTTGGGAAAAAATCGGGTTGAAAACTGATGGCCGCCGGCGGGCGCGCCCGCCGGCGGCCATCTACCCGCTTCTCATTGTTTCCTATTTCCTCCTCTCCGGCCTCTTCGACCATTTCCTCTGGACTCTTCAGCAAGGCAGTTTTATTTTATGGCTTTCCCTAGTGCTGTTGACAATCAAAACGGACTGATGTATATTACTAATGTTAGATAATTTCTCCGTAAATTGAGTAAAAACGAGGAGGTGTAGAATGTGGAGGAATATGTTCTTTTTGTTGTTTGTAGTTCTGGTAGTGAATTTTGTAAGGATTAGCACCGTCGTTTTACTGAGAAAGAAACGAGCCAGCTGGTCGTGTTTCACTTGGTTTGATATTCTTTCCTGCGCTGTAATCTGCCCGCCATTTTTTTTCGTTTTGGCTGTATCGGGCACTCCCCCAAACAAGTAAGACAACCATTGGCCGTGAAAGGGTTTTATCCCTCCACGGCCTTTGTATTTTTTTAAATAGCCCCAGCGAGCCATCCCTCTCAACGAAACTTAGTGGAGCATTCCGGTAACAAATTGGGCCTTTGGTAATCCAAAGGTCGGATGACGAGGAGCGAATAGTGGGAAACGGAGTCCCGCAAGTCCCGAGCGAAGCGAGGGACGAGGGAAAGCTCCGAGGGACCCGCGTCATAAGCGACCCAATTTGTCGGAATGCGTAACGGTTGAGCGAGAGGGATGACTCGCGCCTTGTTGATATGTCCCGATTGCCCCTTCCCCCAGATTAAGCTATAATGAGGTATAACTTATGAGTATTAGTAAAAAGCTTGCTTTTTGTACGCTTTTTGTGGGTTTCTTGGTCGTAATCCCGACCTCCTTCGCTTCCGCCGATAACGGAAGATATTTTGTTCATTCCACAAAAAATTTCGTAAAAAGCATCCTGCCCGTCCGCCACGTTTTCAGTAACGGTTTTACCGCCGATCTCTCCGATTTTCAGGTTCGATTGGTCAAACTGATGGGTCTCCAGATCGAACCGGTGACGGTTTATCAAATTTTAAACACCAGTAATATTTCAACCGACATCAAAACCGTTTCACCGACGCCAGTGCCGCCAGTTTTAGGTCCGGCGGAAAATAGCAAGGTTACGCTGACGCCATCTCCGGAATCAAATCTCAAAAGTTCCCGTCCGGCTCCGACCGATCAAGTCCCTTGGGGCATTCAGGCCATTTACAATGATTCGAATATCGCTTCGATATCCGGCGGCTTCGGCGTGAAAGTCGCCGTTTTGGATACTGGAGCCGATGTGGGTCACCCCGACCTGAAGAATAGGATCACTCGGTGTGAAGATTTTACAAATTTCAAATATCCGGTCCAGGATAAAAAATGCGACGACAACAACGGCCACGGCACCCATATAGCCGGAATTATCGCCGCTGATGGCGGAACCGACGGCGCGGGAATTTATGGCGTTGCGCCGGAAGCCAAGCTGATGATCTATAAAGTTTGCGGGGACGGCGGAACTTGCTACGCCGATGATATTGCCGCCGCCATCAAACTAGCCGCGGATCAGGGCGCGAACGTCATCAATATGGGTTTTGGCGGCGATGATGATTCGTCAATCATTGATGGCGCCGTCAATTACGCGGTTTCAAAAAATGTTTTGATTATTGCCGCCGCAGGCAACGACGGCCCCGACAATGACGGTCTTGATTATCCAGCGGCATTGAGTTCGGTGGTTGCCGTCGGGGCGCTGGATGAATCGTTGAGCGTGGTTGATTGGAGCTCAAGAGGCAAGAACGATTCTACCGCTTCGACTTCGATCGATCCGAATGATCTGGAATTCGTTGCACCGGGCGCAGACATCGAATCCACGGCCAATGACGGCAGCTACATCACGCTTTCAGGAACTTCAATGGCTTCGGCTTTCGTCAGCGGTTTGGCCGCGAAATTTTGGCAGGCAAACAACAAAAATCCCGCCAATGCCACCCGCGAATTCCTACATTCCATTGCCATTGACATTCTTCCGCCCGGCCAGGATGAAATGTCCGGCTTCGGTTTGCCCCGGGTTCCGATAAAGTAGATCTATTTGACAATTTTTCCCGCGTTGGCGGGTTTTGTGTTCTTTGGTATACTTTATTGTATGGTAAACAAGGTTGTCCGTTTGCTGGTGATGTCGGATTTTGTGATCAATTTCGCCTTCGGCTTATTGGCGCCGATCTTTGCTGTCTTTATTTTGAAAAATATTGCCGGTAGCACTCTCCAGGTCATCGGTTTGGCGGCAACATTTTATTGGGTGGCTCGGGTTTTTTCCACCGTGCCGTTGTCGAAGCTCATGGACCGGACCGACGGTGAGAAAGACGAATTTTGGTTTATCATCATTGGTTCGTTTTTGATGGCGTCAGTGCCGCTTTTCTACTTGTTGGTCAGAACTCCGCTTCATTTGTATATCGTTCAATTTCTTTATGGCATCGCCGGTTCGATGGCCGTGCCGGCATGGCGGATTTTATTTGTTGATCACATTGACCGGAGCAGGATGGGCTATGAGTGGTCGCTGGAAGACATTGCCATCGGTTGTTCGACGGCCATCAGCGCCTATCTTGGTTCCATTTTGGCGGAAAAATTCGGTTTTCAAGTCGTGCTGATATTGCTGGCGATGCTCGGCTACATTGGATCGGCGCTTTTGATACCGATCTACCGCGAAGCCAAATCGCTGGCCCAAATAAAAAGGGAGAACCAATTGGATAAATTATTGCTGAAACGCCAAGCAATGGCAAACCAAGAAAAGATCAAGGAATAAATTTTTAAAAAAAATGTCAACCAGGATAATGCTAGCAGGCGGCGGAACCGGCGGGCACATTTACCCGCTTATTGCCGTCGCCGAAGAAATTCAAAAACAAGCCGGCCAAAACGGAAAGACCGTTGATTTGGAATTCATCGGCACCGGCGACATTCTCCGGGTTGAAGCCAAAAAGATAGGCGTGAAGTTCAAAAACGTTTTAAGCCCGAAGTGGCGGCGCTATTTCAGCATTTTGAATTTCGTTGATATTTTAAAATTCCCGTTCGCTTTCATCCAATCATTTTTCGTAGTTTGGTTTTTCATGCCTGATGTCATTTTCGCCAAAGGCGGTTACGCGGCTTTTTTGCCATCGCTGGCCGGCCGTCTAATGGCCATTCCGCTGGTGGTTCACGAAACCGACTCCATTCCCGGAAAAAGCAACAAAATTTTAAGCAAACTGGCGAAAAAAACATTCGTCGGTTTGGATGTTTCCCGGAAATATTTTTCGACAAAAAATATCGAAACCGTCGGCAATCCGGTGAGAGCGGGGATATTGGAGGGCGGAAACAAAACAGCAGCTTCACTGGTTTTTGAATTGAAACCCGAGAAACCAACCATTCTTATCACCGGTGCCAGCCAGGGCGCGAAAGTCATCAATGATATTTTATTGTTATCACTGGTTGAGCTGGTCAAGGAATTTCAAGTGATCCATCAAACCGGCCCGAAAAATTTTGAAGCGATAAAAAAACAAGTTGAGGAGATCGAGAAAGAAGGCAAAGATACTTATGGTACCTTGATCGCGGCGAATTACCGCGTTTATCCGGCTTTTGATCTTGGCCAGATGGCTTCGGCTTACTCGGCTTGCGATGTTATCGTGTCGCGAAGCGGCTCCCAAATATTTGAAACGGCGGCAGTCGGCAAACCAACGGTTTTGATCCCCCTGAAAATTTCCGGCAACGCTCATCAATTGGCCAACGCCCGCGAATTCGAGAAATTCGGCGCCATCGTTATCGAAGAGGACAATATCACGCCCCACCTTTTTATCAATGAGATAAGGACGGCGTTCAATAACCGCATCGAGCTGTCCGGCAAGATTCGTGGGTTCGCGCGGCTTGACGCGGCCCAAATTATCGCCAGTCAGCTTTTAAGTTTCGCTTAAATGTGGAATATCGTCGGTTTTGATAAAATTAAAGTTTTTTTTGAAAAGATGATATCGTCGGGCGATTTTAATCACGCCTATTTATTTTCCGGGCAGGAAATGATCGGCAAAAGATCGTTTGCCCTTGAACTTGCCGGAAAGATCTTGAACGCGCCAGCGGGTTCCGTCAGCCCTAATCGTTTTATCCTTGATCCGCAGGATTCGGAAAGCGGCAAAACCATCGGCATCGAGGGTGTTAGAAACATAAAAAATTTTCTGGGCCTGAGCGCATTCGGCGGCGGGAAGAAGATCGCCGTTATCAATGACGCCCATTTGATGACCCATGAAGCCCAGAACGCTCTTTTGAAAATATTGGAAGAACCAAGCCCGTCATCAATGATAATTTTGATCTCAGCCAACCCGGCGGAACTTTTACCGACCGTCGTTTCCCGCTGTCAGGAAATAAGATTTCCGACTCCCAAACCGGAAATAGTGATTAAATTTTTATCGGACGCGAAAATTAGCGCTAATCAAGCGGACTTTTTAGTCAGGTTGACTAATGGCCGAATCGGGTTCATCAAAAGTATTCTTGAAGAAAAAAATTCTGGCGAGGTAAAAATGGCAATCGAAGAATTCACCGGCCTGATGACATCGGATATTAATTCGCGACTTATGACCGCTCAAAAATTAGTGAATTTTCCCTTAAACTCAAAAGACGAGCATGAGGTCGCCAAAAAGAAAGCTGAATTGCAAAAGAAAATTCTATACTGGCTTTTGTTCATGAGAACCAAACCAAAAGACGCGCGCTCAGCAAAAATATTGAAAGGACTTTTGGCGTTGCATTATAAATCAACTCAGCCGCAATTGAATCAACGGCTGGCTCTTGAAAGTTTTTTGGTTAATATCTAGTATTTTATCATGACCGTAAAAGAACTGATGAACCAAAAGAAAAGCGATTTCGACAAGATTTTTGATTTTTTCAAATCGGACATCGCCACTATCCGGACCGGCCGGGCGAATCCGGCGATGGTGGAAGACATTGAAGTTGATTATTACGACCAAAAATACAAGATAAAAGAACTGGCATCTATTAACACACCCGAACCGCGGATGGTGGTCATCCAGCCCTGGGACAAAGGCGCGGTGGAAGCGATCTCGGGCGCCATTAGGAAAAGCGATCTGGGCTTGAATCCGACCGTTGACGGCCAAATAATCCGTCTGAACATTCCGCCGTTGACCGAGGAACGCCGGAAAGAATTCATAAAATTATTAAAACAAAAAACCGAAGAAACGCGGGTCAAAATCCGCCGGGTGCGCGAGGAGATTTGGGACAAAGTCCAGAAAATGGAAAAGGCCCACGAGATTCGCGAGGACGAAAAGTTCAAAGCCAAAGACGATTTGCAAAAACAAATTGACGACTTCAACAAAAAAATAGAAGAGCTCGAAAAGAAAAAAGAAGGCGAGCTGATGTCGTGAAATCAGGAAGGTATCATTTCTCGGGACGTCAAAAATCCCAGCGAGATTTTTGACTCGCTCATTTCTGTGGATTCTGAAAAAAGGCGAAGCGGTTATGAAATTATACCACTTCGCCTTTTTTCAGACCGTGCAATCTCGCCCTCCAGGCCTTCGGGCTCACAGAAATGAGCGCCCTCGAAACAACACCTTCCGGATTTCACTCAATCTAATTCATCATTAATTGTGCCCAAAAGAACCGGGGTTCGCAGGGATTGAGGTAGCTCACTACATCGCGATATTGACTATTAGATTATTGGGCAGTAAATTAAGAATAGATAAGGAGGCGCACCTTGAAAACTATAAATCGCGTCATTGAATCAATTGCCAAGTCGACATGGTGTGTTTTATTGGCGGTATTTATTTCTCAGGTTGTCGGTAGCTTTCTTTTTGAACCATGGGTTCTAATTATTCCGCCTGCGTGCATTTGCGGAATATGTTTCATGGCGATTTTTATCGTCCGGAACAGGGGGACGATTTCGTCTGATCATTTTGATGGGTGCATGGGTGGATTTCTTGTTTGTTGGGGAGTAGCGCTAATTTTTACTTCTTTCAGAGGCACATGGTTTTATGTAATTAGTTATTTCGTTTTTCCCGCCTTATTTATTGCCAACTGGATACATAGTCGCATCACTGCTTTTGAGATAGAACGGGCAAGGAAAAAAATAGAAACCTATGGCCATCTCGAAATAGTCGCGAAAAGTTAATCCATTCCACGACCCGTTAACTCGGGTCTTTTTTTCTTGCGGAATATCTTAAATCGTGCAACAATTATTTTATTCAGAGGAGGTGTACCTTGAAAACCAAAGAAATCGAGAAGGTAAAATGCCCCGTATGTGGCACGATAATGCCGAAGAAGAAATTTGAGGAAGAACAGCGGATAATTTACCGTAGTAAGAGATTGCTTGTCAGGTGGTGCAAACCTGACGAGAAGCCACGCAAAGATGCGGGAAGCGCATTCCTGAGAATTGGTAATAATTCGGTTCTTCATTCACGGAGAGTCAGACTTATTGTAGGTGACAATCCTAGTGAAGATAATAAAGCTGCAAAACTACTTCGGAAGGCCGGATATAGTGTTCGTATGGTACTTATTTCCGGGGTGAGTCCTCGAATAGACGATACGCCCTTGGCGAGTTATGCTCGTCTCGACGGAATCAAAAAATTCATCAAAGACCATCCTTGCCCATCGTGATCATTTTGCCGGTTACCCCCGGCTTTTTTATTGGGTAGGAACGCGTGATTAAAATAAAAAGTACCCGGTTTTCGATGGGTACTTATATATCAAAGAGCGATTTCATCGGTGGCTCAAAAGAAATTTGATAATCTCGTCGTCATTTTCGGTAAGAGCTATTGATTCTACGGCCTCACTCCAAGGCAGGTAGAGTTTTCCACGATGAATGTAGAGAATTCCCGCTTTCTCTTTCGTCGTTTTTAAAGCTTTTTGCAGGTTGATATTGTGGCGTATTCGCTGAATAAATTTCTCACCTTCCGCGGAATCAGTGACCCACGAAATACCGAATTCATCGGCCTCTTTTAAAACCCTGTTTTGTCTAGATATTTCTTCAAATATATCCTTTTTCTCTGGCGAGGACGATGCGGGCATTTTTTGGGCAGACAATCCCAAAGGCCGAGATGGCAGATTCGCATATTTTATCGCTGGCCCGAACAATATAAAAGTGAAAATACAAAACAAAACCAATGCAGCAGACAGTAAAAACACGAGCTTTATACTTTTGAGCATACTGACTCCTTATTTTTTAGGGTTCTGCCTTTATCCTAACTCCACATAAGATATAAGTCAAAGAATATTTAATTTTTCACCATAAAAAACCCCGTAAACTCCCAATCCGTCGCGCCAAGCATAGTATTGATTGATGAACGCTTTAACATGCGGGGTTGAAATTGAACGGATACCAAGAAGTCCCATAATCTTTGAAATTGGGTACAATATTTTGGCTAAGCTGCTGATTTTATTGGAAATCTTCAAAATTGATTGGGTTTTATCAAACCATTTTATACCCGAAAAACCCGTTTCAACAAGCCATTGCTCAAACTCTTTGCGTTCAGGTAATGGAGGAACATGCACGCCTTCAAAACAAATTTTGGCTATTTCTTGTTCTTTTGGCGTGAGTGTGTTTTTGTCTTTGGCAAGATAGCCGTCAGCAATTGCCAACCTGCCGTTTGGCTTTAAAATTCTGTAGTTTTCCTTTAAAACTTTAGATTCGTCAGATGCGTGACAAATGCTCTCAATGGCAATGGCGACATTAAAAGTCGCGTCTGGAAAATCCGTTTTGTTAAAATCCATCACGCGAAAATCCGTGAGGTGGCTTACTTTATGAATTTCAGCGGCTTTTTTGGCTTCTTCAACCTGCTTTTCGCTAATTGTTATACCAACAACCCGGCAGCCGATATTTTTTGCGAGCCAAATAGCCGTAGTACCATAACCGCAACCAAGATCAATAACATAATCGTTTGAAGTCAAACTTGCGATTTCCGCCAACGCCCTATTTTCATTTAAGAGGGCCTCTTTGTGATTATGGACATTTTCATCCCAAATCCCGAAATGCATTGAGATATTTGAAGAAGCTAGATTATATATCTGATAATCCAGCTTGCTGAAATCGTAATAATCAACGATTTCTTTATTGGTCGGCATAACAATAATATAATCCGTTATAAATAAAAAAAGAAGATTACAAATGCGTAACTTTACAAATAGACATCGATGTAATATATTGTTTTCCAGCATCATTCACAATTAATCAACGAGGAAATACCCATGAAACCCGAAGAAATCAAGCGATTTCTTGAATTGCAAAAGCTTTTCGATAGGATGAAGACCATTCGGCGCAAGTCAATGGTCGCGGGCCGTGAAGAAATGGAAAACGATGCCGAGCACAGCTGGCACGCGGCGATGTGGTTTATGATATTGGCCGACCGATTCCCGAAAATTGACCGCGCAAAAGTTATCACCATGCTTTTAATTCACGACCTTCCCGAACTCTTTTCCCCGGAAGTTGATAGTTATTCAAAGAATGAGGTTCAAAAGGCGCAAGAGTTTTTTGATGGTTCAAAGCTTTTTATGGATGATGTTTCCGAGGCGATAGGCAACGAAGATTTTGATCATTACTTTCTTTGGATTGAATTCACTAGCGGATGGTCAGCGGAAGCGAAAATTGCCCGAGCCATTGACGCTCTTCAGCCGATGCTTCAGAATATCAATACTGGTGGAAAAATGTGGAAAAAGCTAGGCGTAACTCTTGCCGACATTGATCGTATCAAGCGTCCGGTGATTTGTGTCAACGAAACCCTCACCGCCATCTATGAAGAATTGTTCAAACAAGCAACGGAAATTCTTGAATCGAAGAAAGGGGAATGACCATAATGAAGAAAAAAATAGAGGTCGGGGATTATATCAGGACCACACAGATAGCTCCCAATAGCGGAGAAACCGATACCGAAGCCCAGGTCAGAAAAATTGAGGGAACTTCGGCCGAAGTGATTTATGGTGGGTATTCCGATAGATCTTGGGTGTCTCTCGATTCATGTAGATTTGTTAGGAAAGGGGTTCTTTCCGGGACTGATTTGATCGATCCAAATCCATGCAATTTCTAACCCCCCGACCCGTTAACTCGGGTCTTTTATTATTACGATAAGGAAGAAGAGCGTTTCATGTACTCGAGCGCTATGCCAAGATTGGCTTGAGTCCATGCTAACGGCACATGGTCGTTCGGAACATACATGCCCTGCAATTCATTTTCGATATAGTAAGCTTCAGGACATTGGCCGTCCCGCGTGAGTTGAGCCAAGGAACGGTTGAAATAGTTGATCTGCAATTGCCGGTCTGAATCTCGATGCAACGACAAGAAACGCTTTCCATGAATAACCGAAATGATAGGATCAAAAATGCACCATTCTGCCTCAACCTTTCCACGCTTCTCTTTTGGAACCAACACATTACGAATTGCTATGTCTTGACTGAAATCCCTTGTTCGATCTTTTTCTGAAAATTTGTTTTTGTATCCCGGAGCCCAATAAGAATCACCAAGATATCGCTTGATGCCGAATTCGCCTTGTAATGTTTCCAAAACGTTTCTCAAAATGATGTCTTCTGTATTTCGATCGAGGATCCCCAAAGGATAAATTAAAAATAATTGGGCAGAATCAACTGTGCGACTCGAAGTTTCTCCGGGCAATGATTGTAATTGTGCTCGACCGAATCCGATCAGTCGGGAAACATCTCCGATGTCAATATCCTGGCCATCATAAGAAAAGGGCTTGAACTTTACAACAGCCATATATTTTTCCATTTCTTCGAGGCCCGCGACTACCACACCAATACTAGAATTTCGAATTTCGCGATTCTCTTCCCAGTGGCCACTGTCCGGGTCTCTCCAATATTCTATGACATTAAAATAGGGCGGAAAGCACGAATATATTTTGCATTCATCAGCTGAGAGCTCGAACCCATATTGATTTGCCAAACGAAATCTAAGCCAGAGCACATATCCCAAGGCATCATTTTGAGCATTGGCCCAATGCCCGGGTAATTCTTCAAGTTTATTGTCGTTGAATCTGACATGAGGACGCATCATCGGGTCTTGAATATTCACCTTACCCCGAATAATATCATCAAAACGACCTCTATATTTTATGAGAAACAAGGTAATGGATTGAATCGTTTTGAAAGCGACATCGGCTCGACCGGTTTCTATAAAATAATTTGCAACCATCACATTGTCGCGAAACCACACATGTTGATAACCCGAAACAGCGTCATATTTTTGTCCGGAAGAGGCAGGGAACAAACTATTTAGATTTGGTTTCAGTTCAAAAGTTCCATTCCGGGAGAGAATATTTACAATTGCATCAATTTTCTCGGAAGAATATTCATCCTTGGAAACGAGGCCTTTTAATTTGTCGAATTGAAGAGTGAGCATATCAATATTATGACCTTGAACGGAACAATACTCAAGTTAGCATGGGTTTTTATATCAAAAAAGAGACGGTGGGCGGGAGTTAATTGAGGAATCATGAAATAACTGGTATGCTGATAATATGGTTCTCACCGTCGTTGTTTTCATCGTTGTCTTGAGTGTTTTGATATTTGTCCATGAACTCGGGCATTTTATTACCGCCAAGCGGGCCGGGATGAGAGTGGAAGAGTTCGGTTTTGGTTTCCCGCCCCGGATTTGGGGCACAAAAAAAGGCGGGACGGACTATTCTATAAATTGGATTCCCTTTGGCGGATTTGTAAAAATATTGGGCGAAGATGGGGAAAAAAGAAATGATTCCCGGAGCTTCAGCTCAAAGAGCGCTTGGAAACGAGTGATAGTTTTGGCCGCCGGCGTGGTCATGAATATTATTCTAGCTTTTATTCTTCTCGTTTTTGTAAACGCAGTCGGTTTGCGGGTTGGTTTTTCGGATAATGATATGCCAAACAACGCGAAAAATATAATGGTTCAAATTGTTGAAGTTGTCGATGGCAGCCCAGCCCAAAAAGCCGGTTTAAACGTCCTCGACCAGATAAAAGGAATAACCGTCAACGGAACCGAAACGGCTATCACACAAGTCGGCCAAGTTCAGAGTATCGTTAGTTCAAACGAAGGTAAAAATATCGTGGTTGATATCCAAAGAGGGAATCAGCAAGTCGCCGTTCAGATAACGCCGCGCGAAAATCCGCCGGCCGGACAAGGCGCCATCGGCATATCATTGGCCATGACCGGAGTCATAAAATATCCGTGGTATCGGGCAATCTATCAAGGTGGGTCGGATACTTGGGAAATTTTCAATGAAACCGCAATCGGCTATGCGACCATCATCAAAAATGTTTTCACTACTGGCCGGCCGGGAGTTCAACTATCGGGACCGGTGGGGATCGCCGTCATTACCGGTCAAGCCGAGCGATTGGGCTTTGCCTATCTTTTGCAATTCATGGCCCTGATTTCAATTAACTTGGCCGTCTTGAATTTCATTCCGTTTCCGGCGCTGGATGGCGGGCGGGTATTATTTATCATCATCGAAAAACTCAAAGGCAGTCCGATCCCCAAGCGCATTGAAATGACGGTCAATACATTTGGATTTGCCTTGCTTATTCTTCTGATGATATATGTGACGACGAAAGATATTTTGAGATTTTTCTGATTTGACTATTAGGTATTGGTCATGTATAATAGGAAGGTGAGTAATTGTTCATTGTTTTCTAGTTGGAGGTGAATATGACATTCGATGGGGTTGCAAGAATGAGTGCAATTGGCGAATTCATTCCTGCTGAAAATGATGTCGTTGCCGAAGCGCGGATTGGCACATTGAGTCAGACCGTTCAGGCAAAGGAAGAATCCGATTGTTATATATGTCACACTCTGATTCATCGGTCTGATTGGATGGTTCGCGTTGGCATACGCGGTCTGAGGCGCCATCTTTCAGGTGAATGTCCTCGGGATTCCTAAAAATCGCAGTCAATTAATCGAGGCAGCCGGCGCGCTTCGCGCGCCGGCTTTTTCTTTTCTATAAATATTGCTACAATATCTTCATGAGGTTATCCCAGCTTTTTACCCGAACTCTCCGGGAAAATCCCAAAGATGAAACTAGCGCCAACGCCCAGCTTCTTGAGCGCGGCGGGTTTGTTTACAAAAATTCCGCCGGCATCTATTCGTATTTGCCGCTTGGCTGGCGGGTTTTCCAGAAAATTGCCGGCATTATCCGCGAGGAAATGAACGCTATTGGTGGCATGGAAATGCTGATGCAAGCGATGGTTGAAAAAAAATATCTTGACGCTACTGGCCGTTGGGATGTGCCGATCGGTTTTGAGGTCAAAGGTAAAAACGAAGACAAGGCCAACTTTACTCTCGGCTGGACTCACGAGGAGGTTTTGACCGAGATCGCTTCCAAATACGTCAACTCATACAAAGACCTGCCGTTTTACGCCTATCAGATCCAGACCAAATTCCGCAATGAGCCGCGAGCCAAATCGGGAATTTTGCGCGGCAAGGAATTCACGATGAAAGATTTGTACAGTTTTCATGTTTCGGAAGACGACCTATTCCGCTATTATGAGGAAGTCAAAGGTGCTTATCACAAAATATTCAATCGCTGTGGTTTGAAGGCGTTTTATACCATTGCCGGCGGCGGCGATTTCACCATCAGCAATACCCATGAATTTCAGGTCTTGTCGCCGGTCGGCGAGGACACGATCTTTATCTGCCAAAAATGCGGCTATGCCGAGAACAAAGACATCTCAAAATTAAAAACCGGCGTCGGCTGTCCCAAGTGTGATGGCAAAATTGTGGAAGAAAAGGCGATCGAAGTCGGCAATATTTTTCCGCTGGGCACCAAATATTCAAAGGCCTTCAATTTGCAATTCGTTGACGAGAAAGGGGAGAAGAAATTTGTGGTCATGGGTTCCTATGGCATCGGTATCGGCCGAGTGATGGGCGCGGTCGTTGAGGTTCATCATGACGGCGCCGGGATCATCTGGCCGGAGAATGTCGCCCCGTTCAAGATTCATCTGATCGCCCTCGAGGGCGGAGAGAAAGAAGCCGATAGGATTTATAAACAATTGAGCGAGGAAGGTATTGAAGTGTTGTATGATGACCGAACCGAAAAAACTGCCGGTGAGAAATTTGCCGATGCCGATTTGATCGGCTGTCCGATCAGAATTCTTGTCAGCAAGAAAACTCTGGCCAATAATTCCTTTGAACTCAAAAAACGCTCTGTTGATAAGTCGGAACTTATTAACTTGTCAAAATTAATGGAAGTGGTAGGCTAAGTGATGTAGCACCTCCTTGTTTGGGTGTTGGAAAAGGGATTCCGGCGCCAGCTCCCGCAAGATGCTTGGCGAACCTTCCCGGAATCCCTCGCTCTTTTATCAGTTCGTTCATAGGACCCCCCCTCCTTTCATACCGCTCTCCGCCTACTCCGGAGAGCTCTTTTTATCTTGACATTATGAAGCCAACAGAGTTATTATCCCCGTAGTTCACGAACAACTAAATGAAGCAAAAGGAGGCAGAAATGCCGAACGGGTACGATTATTCAAAGGAATACGGGCCGCATGATTATTCAGTGAGCCGTGATTGCAAATTTGGATGTGGATGTTTTGTGGCGTCTTCGAGCTCTCATGGACCGCTTGGATTAGATCCAATAGGCGGTGAATGCCCAGGCAACCCGAAAGATGGCATAAAAACCGGCTATGATTACGAAGTCGTAGCGGAGAGAAGAATTAGGAAGCTGGGATCAGATCTTTATAAAGCCGAAATGGAATTATCCAAGCTCCGGCACATCAAAACAACTCCGAAAGCCAAACTCTTGGAAAGAGCCGAAACAGCCGAGGCGGATTTGAATCGATTTCATGATCTGATCGGCAAAGCAAAAGAATTCATGAATCAATTTCCCGAATAGTTTCTTGATTGATACAAGCCAAAGCGAAAGCATTGGCTTTTTTGTTTCGAGAAATCAGGGCACGCCAACCCCCCTCTAAGAAATCCGCGATAAGCATTCTGGTAACAAATCGGGAGCGACCGAGCTGTAATCAGCAAGGGTAGCGCGGAGCGAATAGCGGGATACCCGACTCGGAAGGGTTAATACCCGCCCGCATGGTCGGGAGGGATTCCCGCGCACATGAGCGACCACGATTTGTCAGAATGCGTTCAGGATTTCGTGAGGAGGGGTTGGCGATATTAATCTTTGATTGTGAATTGATATTCTGCTATCCTGAATAGTCATGTTCGGCAAACTCTTCAATTTTTGGTTCAAGGACATCGGCATTGATCTTGGCACGGCCAATACTTTGGTTTATGTCCGCGGCAAAGGCATCATCATCAACGAACCCTCCATCGTCGCCGTCAATCAAAAAACCGGCCAGATCCTCGCCATTGGTCAAGAAGCCAGAAAAATGATCGGCCGGACACCCGGCTACATCACCGTTACCCGGCCGCTTGTCGCCGGCGTGGTTTCGGATTTCGAAGTCACCGAGCAAATGATAAAATATTTCATTGACCGTGCCCACGAGAAATCATTTTCATTTTTTCCAAGACCCAGGGTCGTGGTCGGCATACCAGCCGGAGTTACCGAAGTCGAAAAACGAGCCGTGGAAGATGCGACCTACAACGCCGGCGCCAGAGAGGTCTATCTTATCGAAGAACCAATGGCGGCGGCTTTGGGCGCTCGGCTACCGATCCAGGAAGCGGCGGCAAATCTCATTGCCGATATCGGCGGCGGCACGACCGATGTAGCCGTGATTTCCATGGGCGGCGTGGTGGCTTCGCGATCATTGCGGGTTGCCGGCGACAAAATGACCGAAGATATCAGCCAATATATAAGGGAAGAGCACAATATGCTCATTGGCGATTCAACCGCTGAAAATATCAAATTAACCGTCGGTTCGGCCTATCCGCTCGAAGAAGAATTATTCATGCAAGTTCGGGGCCGAGATATGGTCACAGGTTTGCCCAAAGAAATTACCGTCGGTTCGGAAGAAATAAGAAAGGCGATGCACCGCTCTATCCGAGCGATAATGATAGCTATCCGAAGCACCATCGAAGAAACGCCGCCCGAACTCATTGCCGATCTTTTGAACCGGAGCATTTTCATAACTGGCGGCGGAAGTTTGCTCCGAGGCATGGATGAACTCATCAGCCACGAGACGAAATTACCGGTCAAGATCGTTGACGACCCGCTGACTTCGGTTGTTCGGGGTTGCGGCCTGGTTCTTGAGCACATTGACACCCTGAAGTCGGTTTTGGTCTGGACTCCGAAGGAAGCGTACATCTGAATAAAATTTTCAATTTTTAATTTTCAATTTTCAAACTGGGGGCGGGAAATATATGGGGAGAAATAATTTTAAAAAATATTCCATCATTGTTTTTGTTATAGCGGTTGTTTATTTGGGCAATCGTTTTTTGTTTAAGAATTATTTGCAAGATCTTGTTTACACCATTGCCCGCGGACCGGGAACATTTTTTTCCCAAAAATTCGAAAAAGTATCTCAATACGGCAAAGCCCTGTTCGGGCGCTCGGCGATCATCAGCGAAGATGAAGAATTAAAAAAAGAAAATCTGGCATTATCGGGCCAACTGTCAACTCTTGGATCGGTGGAACGGGAAAATGACGCTCTGCGGAGCCAACTCGGCGTATCGGCCAGAAAAAACCAGCAATTCGTTTTGGCGAATATTTTCAGCGTTGATCGGAGCGGATTGTCCTCGACCATCATGATAGACAAAGGCGCCCGGGACGGCATTAAAAGATCAATGGCCGTCATCGCCGGAGGAAATGTTTTAGCCGGAATCGTCGGTGAGGTTTTTGACGATCACTCCAAAGTGATCCTTTTGGATGACCCGCGTTCATCGGTCAGCGTTCGGATCGGCGGCCAGGGGGTTATCGGCAATGCCAGAGGTATCGCATCCCAAAACGGCAAAGTCGTCCTCGATCTCGTTACCGATACCGATCAGGTTCGGGAGGGAGATCTGGTCGTGACCAGCGGTTTGGACAATGTTTCCGAGTCGCTTCTTGTGGGCAGGGTTGATAAGGTCGAGCTCAAAGGCGGCAATCTGTTCAAAAATGTCGAGGCAAACATGTTGTTCGACCTGTCGTTGGGTTCAGATCTTTTTGTCATCTTGAATTAAAATGCGGCTTTGGCGATTCATCATAATTGTCGGGATAATCTTTATTCTGGAACGGACGCTTCCGTTTTTTTGGTCCGGTTCGATTTTTATATTTCCGGTTTTTGCCATCCTTTATCTTGTCTCAAGCAAAAAATTCAGCCATGATATCCCAAGGATATTTTTTGCTTCGTTGTTGTTCGATGTTTTTTCGGGATTTTCTTTCGGGATATATACTTTAGCGATCTTGGCAACCGGTTTGTTGATCTATATCGGCAAGAAAAGATTTGTTTTGGGAGAACGCTCGGTCATTTTTGGGTTTATTTTCACTCTTTTATTCGTCATCATATTTTTCGGAATGTTTTCATTTGAATTGCCGTTGAAATATATTTTGTCGCGTCTGCCGGCGGCGATCATCGAAAGCTCGATTATCTACGCGATTTTATATATCATTATGAAAAGGGTCAGGCCCGCTAACTCGAAAAAATGATACCCGACAAATACAGAATAAAAAGGATCGAAAATGACGAACTCAAACCGGAAGAAACGCTGGCCGATTCTTTGAGCGACCTCTCACCGATCGAAACGCCCATCAGCCGGAATATTTTCGGTTTGGTCTATATTTTGATCGTTCTGGGTTGTTCTTTTTTGATCTTCAAGGCCTTTCAATTGCAGATCATTAGAGGCGGTAATTTTGTGGCCGCCATCGAAAAAAATACTTCTTCGGAGTATTCCGCGCCGGCTTTGCGGGGGATCATTTACGACGCCGATTCAAAACCGCTGGTGGAAAATATTCCGATCTTCGACTTGGTGGTGGTGAATGCGGAATTGCCGAAAGTTCAGGCGAACCTGGACAAAACCATATCCGACCTGAGTCCGGTGATAAGTGTTTTCAAAGACGACCTCGATAAAATATTGGACGAGAACAAAGAATCGGCTTTTTTCTTTTTGAAAAAAGGTCTTTCGAAAGAAGAAATGGCCAAAGTTAACCTGTTGGGTTTAAAAGGTATTTATGTCATCGCCGATTCGGAACGGCAGTATCTTGGCGGTAATTCGTTTTCCGACCTTTTAGGTTACACATCCAGAGTCAGTCAGGACAACATGGATCAGGACAATTATTATCTTCCGACCGATAAGATCGGCAAATTGGGCCTTGAACAATATTATGAGGATGATCTTCGGGGAGAACACCGAAATATAACATTGAACAGCACGGCCAGCGGAACCGCCAGTGATAATTCCGACCTTCAAACCCAGCCCGGCGATAATTTGTATCTGAACATTGACAGCGCCATGCAGAAACAACTTTATCAAACAATTCTAAATGTTATTGCCCCAGCCGGCTTGTCGCGGGCGGCGGCAATCGTTCAGGATCCGAAAACCGGCGCCGTGCTGGCCTTGGTCAGTTTACCCTCCTTCGATTCGAATATTTTTGAAAATCCGTCGGAAGGCGAGAACGGCTCGAAGATCACGGATATTTTGGGAGACAAAAACCAACCGTTGTTCGACAGGGTGGTCAGCGGTCGTTACAGTTCGGGTTCGACCATCAAGCCATTATTGGCCATGGCCGGTCTCAAGGAAGGCGTGGTCACGCCGGAAACGAAGGTTGACGCTGAAGGCAGTATTTCGGTCAGGAGTAAATACGATCCGAGCGTGGTCTATACATTCAAGGACTGGAAAGTTCACGGCATTGTCGATCTGCGACAGGCCATCGCCAATTCGGTGGATGTCTATTTTTACTCTTTGGGCGGCGGTTACGGCAATATCAGCGGTTTGGGCGACGAAAAAATTATCAGCTATTTTCGCCAGATGCTCATGGACAAACAAATGGGGATAGACCTGCCGGGCGAAAATACCGGATTTGTGCCGGACGAGGCCTGGAAACTTAAGACCACGGGCACCCCCTGGTATATCGGAGATACTTACAATATCTCTATCGGCCAAGGAGGCATGGGCGTGACGCCGTTGTGGTTGAATACCTATGTCGGCTCGATCGCCAATGGCGGGACAATGATGAAACCGTTCGTGGTTAAAGAAATAAAAGACAACAATGGTAAAGTCATCCAGGAAAACCAGCCCCAGGTTCTGGAACAAATTCCTTTCGACCCAAAAACCATCCAAGTCGTGAAAGAGGGGATGCGGCTGGCGGTTACCGACGGCACGGCACGACTGCTGAACGATCTACCCCAGCCGGTGGCGGCAAAGACCGGCACGGCCCAGATCACCGGCACCGGTTACAATTCTTTGTTTATCACCTACGGCCCCTATGATAATCCCCAGATTTCGATGACAATTTTGGTTGAGAATGTTTTGAACGAGGGCTATGCCATAAGAATTGCCCATGATTTTTATCAGTGGTATTTCGCGAATTTGTCCAAGAACTAGCACGAAGTGCGCAGTGATTGGGTAACAAATTGAGCGTCCCTCACTTTCTGTGGAAATCACACATATTCTTTGAGATAACACTTATTTTTCTTCAAAGCGTAATTCTCACAGAAAGTGAGGGATAAGCAACTGTTTCCAATCGAGCTTCATGATTACACTCGCTCTCTTGGACATTTGCTTATCCACAGTTTGTTGAAACAAATTTTGCGGTTGTGATATAATCTTTACTTATTATTTAACTAATCTACCATGGCACAGTATTTCAGCCCCGAGGGTTTGGAAAAATTGAAAAAAGAATTGGAAGACAGAAAAGGCGAGATTCGTAACGAAATAACCCGGAAAATTTTGACAGCCAAGGAACTAGGTGACTTATCGGAAAACGCCGAATACGCCGAGGCCAAAGAATCGCAGAGTTTTAATGAAGGCAGGATATCAGAGCTGGAGGAAACCATCAAAGAAGCTGTTGTTATCGGAGCCAACGGCCGGCATGACGCGGTCATAGTCGGCTCGACGGTAAAATTAAAATCTCCTCATGGAGATCATAAATTCACCATTGTCGGACCGGCGGAGTCCGATCCGGCGAGGGGTTTCATCTCGAACGAATCGCCGCTAGGTAGCGCCTTCATTGGGCATAAAAAAGGGGAAGAAGTTGAAGTCAAAACCCCGAGCGGGATTGTGAAATACAAGATCGTGGAAATATCATAGCCGCGAGTCCGGAAATCCCGGACCAGGCTCACCGGATTGCTTTCCGGGGACTTAGGAAATCTCAGCGAGATTTCCGTCATCCGGTTGTCGGTTGCCGTCGCTGATTGACGGCTTTTTGATTTCACAAAAAGCCGTCAATCAGACCCTGCCGACGGCACCGACAACGGCCCCTGAAAGCAATCCGGTTCGCAGGGATTTCCGAACTCGCTCCAGTTCTTCGCGGACATTTTGAGAGGCAATCACCTCGCCTAATCGCCGGAATATTATTGAAGTTCGGAAATGACCAGCTTCGATATTTTTGGTCTGCGGCT
The DNA here is from genome assembly GCA_050015375.1 of Minisyncoccia bacterium. Classification (GTDB taxonomy): domain Bacteria; phylum Patescibacteriota; class Minisyncoccia; order 2-02-FULL-40-12; family IGHO2-01-FULL-4-A; genus JBEKBN01. Next base: position 27,197 of record JBEKBN010000004.1, read on the forward strand.
CAAATGGTGGAAATGAGCCGCAGGAATTAAAAAGCCCACCGATATTCTGGTGGGCGCGGAATAGAAGGCGGGATATGTAATCTAGTTGCTGGGAGGCGTAATAATTTGATTCCCGGTCTCAGAAATGAGCTTTTCGACCGTTGGGAGTATATCGTCCCACTCAAATGCTCTAGCGCGCTCAATACAAAACTTGTAGCGATCTACATAGATGTCCTGAACGCCAGGCACATTCAGGATTTGCTTCAGAAGTTGTTTCGTCATTTCCGCGACATCGGAACTCTTGGCACTCATTGTGCCATCCGGTGAAAAAAGAACATTGGTGTGAAGGAACATCTTAAACGAGCCAAACGGATCTCTAATGATTTTCATACTTTCCCTTTCCTTGTCTGCAGCGCTCACCCCTATTGGTAGCCTGCATATATAATGATAGCATAATGAGATTTGCTTGTCAAGTAGATGTGTTTTTGTCGGAATTTTGATATGATTTTACTAGTGGCTAGTCGTTAGTGGCTAGTCGCTTCATTTATGCCACTTGAGGATATAAGACAATCAAGAATCGATAAACTTTCCAAGCTTCGCAAAGCTGGAATAGATCCCTATCCTGCCCGGGTTTTTCGGACCCACGAAATTGCCGAAGTTCTGGCGGATTTTGACGGCTTCGCGAAATCTGGGAAGAATTTGGTTTTGGTCGGCCGGGTGATGGCCATGCGCGAACATGGCGGGTCTGCATTTTTGGATTTTGTAGATGGCACAGGAAAATTACAGGCGCTTTTCAAAAAAAACGATCTCGGCGAAAAAGATTACAAACTATTTCTCGAAACCGTAGACATCGGTGATTTCATTGAAATTACCGGTACGGCTTTCAGAACTAAAAAGAACGAACCGACCATCGAAGCCAAAAAATATCGGATACTGACAAAGACGCTTTTGCCATTGCCGGAGAAATTTCACGGTCTTCAGGATGTCGAGGAAAGATTCCGCAAGAGATATCTGGATTTGCTCTTGAATCCGGAACTTCGCGAGAAATTCAAAACCCGGACCTCGATAATTAGTGAACTTCGGCGATTTCTTGACAGGAATGGTTTCATGGAAGTCGAGACGCTGACTTTGCAGACATTAGCCGGAGGCGCCAACGCCCGGCCATTCAAAACCAAAATCAACGCCTTGGACATGGACGTCTATCTTCGCATCGCGCCAGAATTGTTTTTAAAGCGGCTTTTGGTTGCCGGTTTTGAGAAGGTCTACGAATTTTGCAAAAATTTCCGAAACGAAGGCATGGACAAGGACCACAATCCTGAATTTTCAGAACTGGAATTCTATATTGCCTACAAAGATTACGAATGGCTGATGAAATTCACCGAAGAAATGCTCGAAACAATGGTGGCGAATATTTTCGGCAATACCAAAATTAAATACAAAGACGAGGAAATTGATTTTGCCGGACCATACAAGCGGATTTCGTTCAATGAACTTTTGAAAAAATATGCCGACATTGATTACGATGAAGCCAGCGAAGAAGAATTGGCCAAAAAAGCCGAAGAACTGAAAATCACCATTGAGCGGGCGATGACAAAAGGAAATATCGCCGACGAAATTTACAAAAAAGTCGTTCGGTCAAATATTATTCAGCCGACGTTCATGATAAATCATCCGCTGGAACTGTCGCCTTTGTCAAAAAAAATTCCCGATGACCCGGAGCACGTTGCCAGGTTTCAATTAATCGTCGGCGGAACGGAGATCGTCAACGCATTTTCGGAACTGAACGATCCACTTGACCAGCGCGAGCGGTTTGAAGCCCAGCAAAAATCTGCCAAAAAAGGAAACGAAGAAGCCCATCCTTTTGACGAGGATTTCGTGGAAGCGTTAGAATATGGTATGCCGCCGGCCGCCGGTTGGGGACTGGGCATCGACCGCCTGGTGGCGATTTTGACGAATTCGCACTCGATAAGAGAAATTATATTATTTCCATTGATGAAACCAAAATAGCTCTCGGATATTGCCTCTCGGGACATCGATTTCCCCAGCGAGAGAATCGCCGTTCCGGATTTCGGGCTCACAGAAATGAGCGCCCTCGAGACAACATCCCCTCGCTATTTCTTAATCATGTTAGACATTAAATTTATCCGACAAAATCTAGAGCAAGTGAAAAAAGCCGCCAGAGACAAGGGGATCAATGTTGATGTTGATCAGCTTTTGGATGTGGATGAAAAACGGCGGCAATTAATCGCTAAAAGCGAATCGGTCAAAGCCGAGCAGAAAAAAACAGAAGACCGCGAAAAAGCCAGAAACCTGAAATTTGAATTCAAAAAGCTGGAGGACGAATTGGCGGAAATCGAAATTGAATTCAAAAAATTGATGGTCCAAATTCCAACCGTGCCGTCGCCGGACACGCCGATCGGAAAAGGCCCCGACGACAATGTTGAAATTTATCATTGGGGAGAAATTCCGAAGTTTTCCAGCAAAGACGGATTTGAACCCAAAAACCACATTGAACTAGCCGAATCACTGGATCTTATTGATTTTGACAGAGGAACCAAGGTCGGCGGCTTCAGGGGTTATTATTTAAAAAACGAGGGCGCAATGTTGGCCATGGCTTTAATGATGTTCGCGATGGAGAAAATGATCTCCAAAGGATACAAATTAATAATTCCGCCGACACTGGTCAAGGGATTTGCTCTTTTTGGCAGTGGATATTTCAAAGGGCTTGAATATGATCCCGAAGTTGATGAGATCTATGAAGTGGCTACCCGCGACAAAGAAAGTTCCGGAGAAAAAAGCAAGGAACGGAAATTCTTGATCGGCACGGCCGAACCGGCGCTTCTGGCGTATTATGCCGACGAAATCATCAAGGAAGAGGACTTGCCGATAAAACTTGTCGGCTTCAGCCAGTGCTATCGGAGCGAGATCGGCAGTTATGGCAAAGATACGAAAGGTTTGTATCGGGTCCATGAATTCATGAAAGTTGAACAGGTTATCATCTCTAAGGCCGATATTGCAGAAAGCGACAAGCTCCAGCAAGAAATGGTGGAAATCGTCCGTGAGATGCATCAGGAACTTGGTTTGCCGTTCAGGCAAATTCAAATGTGTGCTGGAGAAATGAGTGCCGGTAAATACAAGGCCTTTGACACCGAGGCCTGGTTGCCTGCGTCAAACCGCTGGGCCGAGACCGGCTCAGCCAGCAATTTTCTTGACTGGCAAGCCCGTCGGCTAAATGTCCGCTACGCCGACAAACACGGCGAAAAAAAATTTGCTTATCTTTTGAACAACACCGCTTTGCCGACGCCACGACCGCTCATGGCTATTTTGGAAAATTTCCAGACCAAAGAGGGAACGGTGAAAATCCCGAAGGTTTTACAAAAATACATGCTCGGGAAAAAAGAGATTCACCCTGTTAAATAACTTTAAATTCTGATGGTATATTTTGTGTACGTTCTTCAATCTATTCGTGATAAAAAGTTTTATACGGGATATACAAAGAATTTAAAGTTAAGATTTGAGCAACACCAAAAAGGATTGGTCAACTCAACAAAAAATAGGAGACCATTAAAATTGATATATTTTGAAGGGTGTCTAAATCAACAGGATGCTACCCACAGGGAAAAGTATTTAAAAACATATTTAGGTAAATTTTTTTTGAGAAATAGGCTCAAATCTTATTTAACAGGGTAAATGGCCGTCGATTACAATCAACATCTTAAAACCCTCCGGCGGAAACAATTCAAGAAAACCTCGCGCAAATTCTATCTGATCTCGGGAGGGTTTTTTTTGATTTTAGCCGGCCTGGTCTATGTTTTGTTCTTCGCGAAATTGTTTGATATCCGAGCGGTCAAGGTCAGCGCTACGGAAAATATTTCCGCCGACGAGATCCAAAAACTGGCCGAGGCCTGGCTGAATGGAAGGTATTTCGGTATCGAGCGTCGCAGGAATTATCTATTTTTCCAACCTCAAAAAATATCAGCCATCTTGACCGGCAATATTTTTGCGGTCAGCTCGGTGTCGGTCACAAGAACGAATCACGACCTTGAAATTAATGTCAGCGAGAGAAAACCGATCGGCGTCTGGTGTCTGACAAAGCAAAACCAGTGTTTCTTTTTCGACGATGATGGTATCGCGTTTCGGGAGACCAACCCGAGCGAGGGTTTCATTTATTTGAATGTCGCCGATGATCGCGACCGGACTGTTGATTTGGGACAGCAAGTTGAATCAAAAGAATGGCTCGACCGGATAATTTCGGTCAAAGACCTTTTGAATCGAAACCAATTTGAGGCGGCGCAATTTGTTTTACCCGAAAAAACTTTTGACGAGTTTGATGTTGAAACGATTCCCCAAACCATTCCTCAAACGAACAATATCGCCAGCGGTCAAAATCCGGTGATTCCGAAAAGTTTCAATATCATGTTAAGCACGACAACCGATTACGAACGCCAACTCACCGACTTCATTGACGTTTATAATAAAAAAATGACTCCCGATGAGAGGAGTAATTTGCAATACGCGGATCTGCGAGTCGCCGACAGGATTTATTACAAATAAAAAAATTGAAGGGGTGACCATGGTGGTCACCCCTTTTTGCCCGTTAGGTTCCTTGAGGTTCCTTGGGCACCTTCATGAAAGGACAGATTTTCGGGAGAGAAACGGATAATGATCCGTTTCTCTCCCCGCGGTGGCTCGGCGTATTTAACACCGGGGGCACCGAGCCCGAGTCGCAATTCCAAAACATTAAATACGTATGGCCCCGAGTCTTGGAACAGCGAGTCGGCGGTGATGCGGGACACTCGGGTGATTGTGATAGCGATCCTTTCTTTGAGGCGGCGCAATCACGATTTCAGCTTCTTGGTTCCCGTTACTGGGAATAATTTTTGCCACACCCGCAATCGCCTGCACGCGTGCTACGCAGGGGATACGGTACTTTTGGCCGAAACCTGGTCCGCACTGAGAGTGTGCGAACAAGAATGTTTCGCCAAGTTTGAATACATAGATATCGGGCTCGGAATATCCAAACCCTATCTTACAAGGAAAGCACTTACCCGAACTCGTCTCGTTCATCGTGAGCTCCTAGCAACGTCCTGCGTAAAAGCAATGCGCCGTCGAGAGAGAGGTGAACGAGTCAGGGGGAGTGATTCACAGGTTACCTCCCATCAATAATTTCCGACAAGTCTCTAGACCCAAAGTGAATCCAATTTGAGATTGAAGCTTTGGCAGTAACCGTGGCCAAAATCCAGCCACATTTGTCTGCGCTTTTTTGGCTCTCCTTTTCTCAAAATTGGAGCCACCTCTGGATCGTTGAGGCGCGATCCTGTTTTTTTGTTTCGCGTGCCCTTTGCTTTCGCAGGTCGAAGACCGCTAATCACTCCAGACACTGATTTGTAAAGATCGCCGGTAACTTCCCGGTTTAAATCAATGCTACCTCATTTCCAGATGAAATACAAGTGAGGTTGTTGACTATTGGATATGATAGACGAAGATGGAATGGCCAATAACTGTGACGGGCTTGATGGCTTGAAGCCAGTTTTTATAATTGATAGGATTGGGATTTTCCGACGTGCCTTCGGAACCTTCCAAAAATGTCGCCGAGACCGCCATCCAGCCGTCAGATTGATTGCGTTTGACGAAATCCTCGGCGTTGACATATTTTTTAGAGTTCAACCAGATGTATCGGTCTTTCAAATAATAATAAGGGTCGGCCCAGCCGAAATAATCGAACTCAATGTGGGCGATGTTGTTGGCCTTGACATAATCGCTGAACCGGATGAGATCTTGGCCCCAGTCAATATTGGAATCAACGACATATTTGTAAGCATTCGACGGTCCGCCGACGGTTTGATTGAAGTAGGTCAGATAATATGGATAAATGTTTAGGTTTTCATAAAGATACCAAGCGAGCAAAATGCAAAGAACAGAACCGAAGATATAATATAATTTTTTCGAATGCGATCTTGCAAAATCAATTATCCTTGTAGTTTGCCCGCTGACCAGAATTATCGCGAAAGGATACGTCGGCAACAAATGTCTAACCCCAATATTTAGCGTGCTTTGAATGCTCGAGGCCCAATAGAGCGCCAACCAGACCAGCATGACGAATTCTTCAAAATGATCACGGAACCATTTACCCGATCGGGCGGTCTTGACTGTTTTCCGTTTTTTGATCTGCCAGCCGAGAAAACCGATTGCCATCAGCACCAATCCCCACCAAGCCAGAGGTTCTTTGATGAAATAGACAATGGGGAAATAATAATGCCAGCCGGTTTGGGTGGTTTGGCCGAGGAAATATGTAGTATTGCCGCCAACTGCCCGTTGGACATCCAGCAAGAGCCCGAGGCCATATTGTCCCAAAGCCCGGATGACCGGTTTATCCGACATCCATATGATAGTATTGGCGTAAAGACGATTTCCATAACTGCCTAGGTCGGTGATCGTATCTTGATGTTGACGTTCAATCGGATAGTGCCAGGTATGAAAATAATAGACCGGCCAAACGATTACGATCGTGCCGATAGCGAAGATAAGAACCGAAATGAGCCCGTATTTTATCGCGTTTATGAATTTTGCCGGGATTGTTTTTTGAATTTGAATATATCCATAAATCAATGCGACAAGCCCCAAAAACGGAACTAATAAAAACGTTGAAAACTTAGTCAATAACGCCAAACCGAATATCAACCCGGCGATGATAAGATTTTTTTTCGTCGGGGTTAGAAGGTATTTTATGAAAAAATATATAGCGGTTAAAGCGCCAAACAACGCCGCCACATCGGTGGTCACAAATCTGGCATGGGCAAGAATTGTGGGTGACAATGAAAAAAGGAAAAGAGCGATCAACCCACCCAGATCGCCATAGAGCCGTCGCGACCACTTGGCGACAATTATCGCTGACAAGACAAAAAACAATATCATTGGCAAACGTGCTACGTGGCGAATCAAATCAGCATCATTGCCTGAGCCGAAAATAAGCATCCGGCCAAAATCCCATTGGCCGTTGATGTCGGTTTGCCAAAACTTACTTTGAAAAACGGTCTGTTTAAGATTTAGGAATAAAAGAGGAATAGCGGCAAGGTCTTTGGCCAGTGGCGGATGCTCGGGATTGAGGCGCATATCGCCTTGGGTCAAATATGAATAGCCGGCGCCGATGTGGGGAACCTCGTCAACGATTATCGAATCATTCCAGGCGCTGGAGATCGCCAGCACGACTGCCACCCCGATAATGATCCCCACATACCATTTGTAATATTTCATTTATAAGAAATTAGTCGATGCATGTAGATATCCACCATATGGTGGATATCTACATGCTACTAATTATCTAAAGGCATTATAATGGATTTTTTATCATATTGACCGGCGGCGTATTCCGCCGGTGTCAGGTAAAAAATATTTTTTGCCGCTTGCTTATCCGGCGTCCAGGTGTCGGTGATGAACATGACCGTCTGAGCCGGCATCGGAACAACTTGACCCGAACCGGGCGTGACGACTTCCACACCGGGCGCATTCACCAGAACATATTTTTTGATATTTATCGGCATTTGGTTGAGAACCTGTCCCAACGTGACGTTACTGGTATTGAAAGCCGGTGAAACATTGGGATTATTGGCCCATTGGTTGAAATATTTGTCGTATTCAAAGAACATGCAAGCGGTCAGGAATATCACAACCGTGAAAATCGCCACCACCGAACCCTCAAGATATTTCTTCCGATGGATATTGATGATATGTGGATCGCGGATCTCGTAGGCAACTTTCATTTTTTCATAAACCCACCACAAACCCTCGCCGGCGAAAATGAACACTACCGGCGCGACAATTATCGCCCGCAAGGCGTGGGGGATACCTTCGTTGGAAAAAACCACCGGCAAAAGGCCGATGAAGAACCAGGAGAACAACAGAACCTGAACCGTCGGAAAATGTTTTTCCTTCCGGTAGGTTTGAACCAGCCGGAATATCCCGTGGGCGAAACCGATCAATAATAAAATTCCTATTGGCCAGAAAAGTTCTGGCGAACCGGCAAAGTTCTGGCGCCAATTCCAATCGCCGACAAAATTGAACATGCCCAAAGTTTTGACAGAGTTGATAACCAGATTTCCGATGGGATTTGAAGAAGCGAAAACCGAGATTTGGCCGGTGCGGCCGAAGAAATCCGCCGGATGGGTCAAGAAATAATAGCCCAAAGGCAAGGCGACAATTATAGCCACAACTCCGACGATCGCCGTGCCTCGGATTATCAAATTGCGGGCATGAAGATATTTTTCATGGTCGAATTTTTTGTGGATGGCTTGCCAATAGGCAAGCAGAGCGATTATCAGGATAAATGGCGCTACCCGAAATGAAATATAGGAATAAAAACCTAACCCCCAGAAAATTCCGCTGACCAGATAATTATAAAACTTACCGCCTTGAAGACCTCGCCAGAAGAAAAATAGCGCCCAAACCAGAAAAAACGGCGCCATAATAGCTCGAAAACCTATCCGCGAAAAAAGCGTGTGCCAAAAAGATATCGCCAGCATGAAACTCGACATGGCCCCGATCTGCCAGTTGAAAAGCCGTTTGGCTAGAAAATATACGCCCAGGACCGTGAATAGTCCGAATAGCGCCGAAACAATTCTCAAAGCCCAGGGTTGATTCCCAAAAATCGCCAGCGATATCGCCTGGATGTCCATGAACAAACCTTCTCGGCCGTTGTTGTCAGCATAGAAAACCTGGTAATTGCCGGTGGCGTTGGCGTAAAGAGCGTTGTTGCCGTCCATAGCTTCGTCGGGATAAAGTCCGGGCGGAGTTGAAGCGATGTTCTGGAACCGAAAAACAAAAGCCACGACCATGATGAGGAAAACTATCAGCCAGCGGTTTTTCTCCATGCTCATATTTTAACACAGCTTTTATAAAAAGTATTCCACGGCTGGCGAAGTGGATAATTTACATGTTATAATGTCAGTTATGAGAAACAAATCATTTTTTATAATCGTTTTATTGATCTTTTTGGTCGTTTACTCGGCTTACGTTTTTTACTTGAATTTCAACATAGATAATTATTCCGATATCGTCGTCGCCACCACCTTTTTCTTTACTTTGTTCTCGGGGTTCTTCATCACCAGGCAAAACGATCGTTACTCGGCGATTGCCGATGAAATATCCAATACGGATGGTCTTTTTTCTTTGTTATATCGGGTAGCCGGCGCGGTGCCCAGCGTCCAGGACAAGGTCAGAGAAGCGTTGCGAGACCATTATCAAAAAATATTAGACAGCGGCGACTGGGCTTATCACATATTGCACCCGTCCACAACCATTACCAGAATTTTCAACGCCTATAACGAGGCCACTGGCGACGATGCCGAAAGATTGGGACAATTCGGCGATGCATTCGGCGGAGCGTTCGCCAGCATCCAGGTATCGAGGAAAAGGATGGTTATGTTGTACGAAGAGAAACTTTTGCCCTTGCACTGGGCGATCATTTATATTCTAGGTATTTTGATGATCGCTTCATTCAATTTCATTCCGGCGCATTCACTTGTGGTCAACCTTCTTAAAATTGTTTTCGGCGTGGCCGTTCTCTTTGTAGTTCTGTTATTGCAACAATTGAACAACCTCTCTGTTTTCGGCAAGGATTTCAACAAACGAACCGCTAACGATATTTTGCGGATCATTGACGAAAAAGATATGAAGGAATCTGAGTCGGCAAAACACCAAGGAAATTAAAAAGTTGATGATTTAAAATGAATTTTCGCGTTAAGACCGTCTAAAATGCGACGGTCTTTTTTTATTCCCAAAATAATTGGCGGGGAATTTGCGGTTATTGTATAATGATTGTATATGCCTGAAACTAATTTGGAACTCGAAATTGCCAGAATCGAACAGGATTTAGCGACCAAGCGGGCGGCGCTGGAACAGCAAAAGGAAAGCGGGAATGCCGTTGAGTTGCCAACCGAGAAAGAAACACTCCACGAGATCGTCGGCCAGAGGATTGAATCCACTCCGCCACCGGTAAGTCAGCCCGTGCCAGTCCAGCCGATTCCGCCCGCGCCGACTCCGGTATCTCCCAACACGCCTTCGTATATGACCGACGAGCTCAATCCGCATGTCCGGTCATTGATAGATGTCGCTTTCACGAAATCCATTGACAAAGCGATAGGCGACGCCAAGAAAACCGGTAACGCCGCATTGATCGACGCTTTTCACGATGCGCTAGTGGATGAACTTTATAATCAGTTGTTGGAGCATCGGAAACTCAAGAAAATTTAATTATTTAATTTCTCATGGGTTTGATAACGATAATTATTTTGCTTGCCGTCCTAGTTGTAATTTTTATTGCCGGCTTGGTGACGCTCGGGGGGATGAGGACCAAAGGCCAAGTTCAGCGCGCCTTGAACATGACGCTTTTTTTGGTGAAGGTTCCGCGCGAGACCGGAGACGAAGAATCCGGCGGCAAAAAATCCGCCAAAGAACTGATCAACATCACCGAACAGATGATCTCCAGTTTTTCCAATCTCCACGCTAAGGGTTGGAACAAATTCATTTTCGGCGAACCGTATCTGGCATTGGAAATCGCCGTTCACCACATCGGCGAGGAGACCCATTTTTATGTTTCGGTTCCGCGGACCAGCGAAGATGCCATTGAGAAACAACTCTACGCTTTTTTCCCGAAAGCCGAGATATCAACAGTTAAGGACTACAATATTTTCAATCCCGATGGGGTGGTTTCCGGTTCGTATCTGAAATACTCGAACAATCCGATCTTGCCGATCCGGACTTATCAAAATCTTGAAGCCGATCCTTTGAGCTCGATTTTGACCTCAATGTCCAAACTTCAGGCCGAAGGCGAAGGCGCCGCTTTGCAATTGCTGATCCGGCCGAGCCACGCCAAAAAACAGAAAAAACTGGCGGCCAAAGTCGTCCGGGAAATGCAGTCGGGCCATCAGTTCAAAGATGCCGTCGGCCGGGTGAAACACCCGCCGAAACTGCCTAAACCTGATCCGAAAAAACCCGTCCTGCCGGAAAAACCGAAAACCGTTTCGCCGGCCGATGAAGAAATTATCAAAGCCATTTCGGCCAAAGTCGGCAAACAAATATTTGATGTCAATATCCGGCTTTTGACTTCCGCGCCCAGCGAGATCCGGGCCAAAGAAATTCTTGATGATTTCGAAAATTCATTTGTCCAATATAGCGCGCCCGACCTGAATAATCTGAAAGCGGCCAAGCAATTCAACGGCGCCTTGAACAAACTCATTTATAATTTTTCCTTCCGCATTTTTAACAACAAACAAAAAATGGTCATGTCGACGGAAGAGATCGCCAGCATTTATCATTTTCCGTTGTCGTCAACATCGGCGCCCAATGTCCAATTCCTGAAAGCCAAACCGTCCGAGTCGCCGGCGAATATGCCCCAAGTCGGAATAATTCTCGGCAAAAGCGTTTTTCGGGGCCAGGAAAAATTGATCCGGATGACCGACGATGACCGCCGCCGGCATTTATATCTCATCGGCCAGACCGGCACCGGCAAAACCACGCTGATGAAAGATATGGTCCGCCAGGACATCGAGGCCGGAAACGGAGTTTGCGTCATTGACCCGCACGGCGATTTCGCCGAGTTTGCTTTGTCGGTCGTGCCCCGCGAGCGCGCCGAAGAGGTCATCTATTTCGATCCGGCCGATACTGAACGGCCTTTGGGTTTGAACTTGCTGGAGATCGATCCAAGCAAACCCGAACAAAAGACATTCATCACTAATGAATTTTATTCGATAATGAAAACGATCTATCGCGATCTGCCCGAGGCCTTCGGCCCGATGTTCGAGAATTATTACAAAAACGCGGCCCTTCTTCTTTTGGACGATTATGAGAACGAGATTCCGACTCTGGCCGACATTTCGCGGGTTCTGGCCGATGATAATTACAGGAAAGACAAATTAAGCCGCGAAAAAAATTATCTGGTCAAAAATTTCTGGGAAATGGAAGCTGAGAAAGCCGGCGGCGAAGCGGCTCTAGCGAACATGGTTCCTTACATCACTTCCAAGATGGCGCCGTTCTTGGCCAACGAATTCATCCGGCCGATAGTGACCCAGCAGAAAAGCGCTTTCAATTTCCGCGACATCATCGACAACCGGAAAATATTGGTCGTCAATCTGTCCAAAGGCAAGATAGGCGACATCAACGCCAATTTACTCGGCTTGACCATTGTTTCCAGATTATTGATGGCCGCTTTTTCGCGCTCGGATACACCCGGCCAGAACCAGCTTCCTGATTTTTATCTTTACATGGACGAGTTTCAAAATTTCTCCACGCCCAGCATCGCCACTATTTTGTCGGAAGCCAGAAAATACAAGTTGGATCTGATAATGGCTCACCAGTTCATAAAACAATTGCCAGAAGAGATCAAGAACGCGGTTTTCGGCAATGTCGGTTCAATGGCCGTTTTCCGGGTCAGTCCCGAAGACGCCGAATATTTGAAAACGAAATTCGAGCCGACCTTCACGCCCCAGGACCTTAGCAATATTGATAATCTCAACGCCTATGTTAATCTGTTGATTAGCGGCCAAACGGCGCGGCCGTTCAATATCAGAGTCGAAACCGATAAAGTGTTCGGCGCCGGTTCCAAAGAAATGTCGACTGCGATCAAAGAATTATCCCGCATGAAATTCGGTCGCCCTCGGGAAGAGGTCGAAAAAGAATTGATGGCGAGATACAATAAATGAAATTCACAAAAAAAGATCTATTCTTTTCGATAGCAACCGGTTTGATCGCGGGAATAATTTTGTGGTTGGTGTTTTCTTTTTTGGGTAGCAAACCGATCCTCGGCGTTCCCTATGTTTCGTTGATAATCATAATTCCGATCCTTTGGATAATTGGTGTCAATCTCGGTTTTTTTCTCGGCAAGTGGTTCGGCTTTTTCGATCAATTCGGCAAATTTGCGGCCATCGGCTTTACGAATTTTGCCGTTAATCTTGGCATCCTGAACCTCTTGATATATTTATCCGGCGTTGATTCCGGTTTTTGGTATTCGGCGTTCGTCGTGATCTCGTTCATAGTCGCGGCCACTCATAGTTATATCTGGAATAAATTTTGGGCCTTTGAATCAAAAAACAAAAAAGTCGCCGGTGAATTTGCCAAATTCGTCGTGGTTTCGGTCATCGGCGCCGTCATCAATACCGCCATCGCAACGATATTGGTTAATGTCATCGGACCGAAATTCGGTTTTTCGTCCGTGAGCTGGGCAAACATAGGTAGTATCGCCGGTTCGGCCGTAGCTTTGATCTTCAATTTTATCGGTTTTCGGCTTGCCGTTTTTAATCAATCTGCGTCTCGAAATTAATAATCCATGAGTTTGACCCTTTACCGCAAATATCGCCCGAAACTTTTTGCCGAAGTTGAGGGCCAAGAACATATCGTGCGCACTCTGGAGGGCGCGCTTTTGTCTGGACGCGTCGGCCACGCTTATCTTTTTTGCGGGCCCCGAGGAACGGGTAAAACCACCGTCGCCCGATTGTTCGCCAAGTCGCTCAATTGCACGAACCGGGACGCCGGAAAATTCGAACCCTGCAACAATTGTGATTCCTGTTTGGCGATAAACGAAGGCCGCTCGCTTGATCTCATCGAAATTGACGCCGCTTCAAATCGCGGCATTGACGAGATCAGAAACCTCAAGGACTCGGCCCGTGTCGCCGCCGCCTCGTCAAATTATAAAGTTTTTATCGTGGACGAGGTTCACATGCTTACACCTCCGGCCTTCAACGCCCTTTTGAAAACTCTCGAGGAACCGCCCTCGCATGTAATATTTATTATGGCGACCACGGAACCTCACAAAATTTTGGAGACCATTCTTTCCCGGGTTCAGAGATTTGATTTTAAAAAGATCAGCCCCGAACTCATCATTCGGAAATTAAAAAAGATCGCCAAAGCGGAAAAAATCATTCTGGAACCGGAGGTTTTGACGGAACTCGCCGGTTTCGCTTCCGGCTCGCTTCGCGACGCCGAATCGGCGCTGGCGAAATTGATGGCCTTCGCTCTGCCGGCAAGACCGGCTGAAGACGGCGGGGGACTTACGATCACTTCCAGCCAGACGTTGGAGATTTTGGGAATCGTGCCGACTCATATCCACGCCGGATTTTTCGAGGCGATCATCGGCAAAAATACCGCCAAGGCGCTCTCTTATATCGCCGAACTTCACGAATCGGGAGTTGATCTTGATAATTTCATCAAACAATTTCTGAATTTCACTCGGGCAAAACTTATTACTCTTGCCGGAACCGGCCCCTACACTCAAGGAATGAGTATGGGGGCAAGCCAACAAACTTCAACTGGAACCAAGCCCGATGCCGAAACGCTTATCAGGATCATTAACGCTTTTATCGCCGCCAGAACCGAATTGAAAAATTCACCGGTTCCGCAATTGCCGCTGGAACTAGCCGTGATGGAATTGACCAGATAAAAATGAGTCCCGTTAGAAGTCACCCTAACGGGTTTATTAAAATAATAATTATTTTTTAGTTCAGCTGTGGCTAGTTTTATAACTTATTTATGAAACTGTGCAACAGTGACTTCTAACGGGATGAGTAACGGAGAAAAAATATATTCGGAGGTGATCAAACCCCATTTCAGCAAACGCCGTTTGATTTTTTATTTGATAACGGCGGCGGCGCTGATACTCGTTTTTCTAAAATTCTCGGAATTGAAACTAGTCGGCCGGATCTTCTTGACGGCGAACTTGTTCTGGTTGGGCGGCATCATTATTACCCAGATCCTCAGCTACTATTCTCTGGCGCTGAATTACCGCGATGTTTTGATGATAAAAGACCTGAAGATAAAAGCCATCAGTTTGTATCCGGTAACTTTTATTGTTCAATTCTTGAATCAAGCTATTCCTTCGGCGACGATCTCCGGCCAGATATTTTTCATCCAATATCTGAAAAAATACGGTTTGTCGGTCATTGAAGGCATCGGCCGAGCGATACTCGAGATCCTGACCCTGATAATCGCTTTTGGCGTTTTATTTTTCATGGCGACAATTCTTTTGGCGTTTGATGGCCAATTGGCAAGCAATTGGGTCGTGGCTTATATCATGTATATTTTCCTGTTCATAAGCGTGGCGTTGATTTTGGCATTTTTCGCTTTTCAAAAAACAAAACAAGGCAGAATATCAAAGTGGCTCATTAATTTGTTCCACCGCTTTTTTGACAAGTACGACATAAAAAATAGGACCGATTATGTTTCCCTTATACTCGACCAAATGCGCCAGAATTTGAATCTGAAGGAGCTAACAAAGAAAAAGGGCTTGCTTTTCAAAGCGGCTTTCTGGCAAGGATTGATCTTGATCCTCAATATTCTAACTCTGTTCTTCATTTCTTACGCCATCGGTTCGAAAATTTCTTTTTTGGTGGCGTTCATCGTTTTTACTTTAATAAAATTCATTTCCCTTATCGCGTTCGTTCCCGGCGCGCTGGGCATATTCGAAGGCGGGATGACTTTGCTTTTGATCTCGTTTGGCGTTGGTGCCGGTCCGGCTTTGACCATGACTCTTCTTTTCCGTGCTTTTACCTTCTGGATTCCCATGCCCATCGGCTGGCTCTTGTATCGCTACTTCCTTCATCGCCAGGAATTAGAGAGTCCGGAACCATAGAGTTTATTAAATATTCAATTTTGAAATTATAGTTTATTAAAATATCAATTAATAAATAAAATTGGATTGTCAGGCGAAGTTGGGCGATATAGAGTCGCACGATTTCGGTGATGATGATCAGTTTTGGAAATATGATGAATTATTGGGGTGGGCCGGGATATGTGGGTAGTGCCGGAGTGATCGGTTTTGTGGTAAGTATTTTGGTCACAATACTCGTGCTCTGTATAATCTTTGCGATAGTCCGGCGGGTTTTATGGGGTTGCGGTCGTTGTCATCAATGTCGGAAGATGTGGAGACATGGAATGCACGGCATGCATGAACATGGCATGCACACGATGAACGGCGGACCTGGCTTGGGCGGTTCGGCGCTCGATATTCTCGACCAGCGCTACGCCAAAGGCGAAATAGACAAGAATGAATACGAATCAAAGAAAAAGGATCTGATGAGCTAAATCCAAACCCGCCGAAAGGCGGGTTTTGAGTTGGGAGTTTATAAGTCAGTTGAACATATCGGACAAGGATGCTACGATAGAAATGCATATATACTACCATTAACATGATAAAAAAGGAGGAGGAAAAATTGGAAGCAATAAGATTGAGAAAGCTGGGTTTATCTTATTCAGAGATATTGACAAAAGTACCAGTTGCAAAGTCGTCCCTAGGGTTATGGCTTAAATCGGTTGGTCTTTCAAAGAAAATAAAATATAATCTAACAGAAAAGAAAAGACTTGCAGGATTAAGAGGAGCCCAAAAAAGACACGAACAAAGAATTTCTTTAACAAAAAAGATACTTTATAATGCTGAAAACGAAATCAAATATATTTCTAAGAGAGAGCTATGGCTTATCGGCGTATGCTTATATTGGGCCGAAGGTTCTAAGGAGAAAGAAAGACATCCAGGATCAAATGTTCAATTTTCAAATTCCGATCCAAAAATGATTCTTCTCTTTCTTAAATGGCTCGACGAAACGTGCAAAATCCCGCAAAACATGATATATTTTGATATATACATTCACGAAAGCCATAGGAAAAGAGTTGATTTAGTCAAAGAATTCTGGCGCAATTGTACCGGCTACCCAAAAGAACAATTTGATCACGTATATTACAAGAAGAATAAAATAAGGACAAAAAGAATAAATATTGGTGATTCTTATTATGGGGTTGTTAAGGTAAGAGTCAGGAGAAGTTCGGCTTTTCTTAGACGTATTGCTGGATGGATAGAAGGTGTTTGCGATGTAACTTTGCCGGGTGGTGTATTTGGTAACACGCCTGCCTTTGAAGCAGGAGACACTAGGTTCGAACCCTAGCCCGGCAGCCAATTAGTTTATGAAAAACTCTACAGGCAAACTTTCATTTATTCTAAGACCATCAACTATCACTCATGGTGGGGTTGGAGTTTTTGCATTGCATGATATCGCAAAAGATACATACATGGAATTATTTTTGAAAGATTTTCAAGAAGAATTACTTGACGAGAAAAATGTGCCGAAGGAACTGCGGGGTTACTGTTTGCATCATGAAAGCGGGAAACTCCTATGTCCGAAACTTTTTAATCGGATGGATATAGGGAATTATCTAAATCATTCAGAAAATCCGAATTTAAGATATGAGAAAGGAAAAGGTTATTTTGCTTTGCGTGATATAAAGGCCGGAGAAGAACTATTTGCAAATTATAGACAGCTTGGCGAGCCGGAGGATAAAAGAAGAGATTATTATAAATAATTTGTGGATAAAATAATTCCGACTTCCCGCCATAGGTGGGCAGGCAGTGCCAAGCGGTTGGCTTCATTGACTTGTTTCCAATAATATGCTAATCTGTATTTAGGTGTTTTACATCAAGCATACTAGACCAGAGAGGAGTAAGGGCAATGAACAAAAGCAAAAAGAATGATGACTATCCGCGAGCAGTGGTTCGTGAGATTGATGGCCAATTGGTATTGGATGATCCCGATGCCGTGGCGGTCATACATGCGGTAGGAAAGCACAACTGTCGCAATACACTGGGCTTGAATGCGGATCGCGTCCAACACTTTAAACAGCGACTGACAGATCGCGGTATGACGGCAAATCAAGCGGTAATCGTGATATTGAATGTTGACGATGTTCACGGTGGCCCACTTGCCGATATGCTGATGCCTGGACACAACTGGCAGGAAATCCGCGATAAAGGTGAAGTTCCTTTTGCACGGGGACTTGCTATGCGTGATGGCATTCAAGAAGTACTTGGCACCTTTGACGAGAAAGCCGCCAAGAAATTGCTGGGTATGACCGGTGTGGCCGTCGTGGTTGTTGATCACGGCGTTGCCGAAGTATTTGCAGCATAGTTGAAAGAACCCCGCGGTTATCACAACAGGCGCACGATCTACGGATACGGCGCCTTTTAATATACCAAAAATTGTTATAGACTAACTCTAATATCGTACCAAGCGGACAGCAACAATGTATTTCGTCTATCTTTTAAAGTGCGGTGACGGGTCAATATATATCGGCATTACAACCAGTGTTGAGCGGAGATTTCAGGAACATAAGTCCGGCAAAGGCGGGGCATACACCAGAGCAAAGAAAGCCGTTAAGATCTTATATTCTGAAAAATTCAGAACCAGAAGTAAAGCGTCAAAGCGGGAGGCGGAAATCAAAAATTGGCCGAGACGAGAAAAATTAGATTTAATCAAACATGGCAGATTTCAAACAACTACAAAAAATAATTTACAAAAATAAAGTCAAACACGGGTTTAATGTTACCGACGTTGATAGAGAATTCAATTTTATCTACGCCGAATTGGCCGAGGCGTTTCACGCTTTCAGGAAAAAGTCACCGGAACTCGGGGAAGAAATAGCTGATGTCGTCATTTATCTTTTGGGTTTGGCAGAAATCCTCAAAATTGATTTAGGAAAAGAAATCGTGAAAAAGATGGATAAAAACAAAAAACGAGTTTACGAAAAAATTAATGGCGTGACGACGAGGGTTAAAGGTTAGTTTTCAAATTATATTTCATGAAATGGCCGGAGATGCTTACAAAATTTATAAAACTATGAACCAAGACACTTTTGAAAAAGTTTTAAAGATATCGGAGGAATATTTCAGTTCGAATACCGATCCGAACCAGATGCCTATAAATAAAGATTCGGAGCAAAAACTTCTGTCAATTCATACGGATACGATAATTTATAAATTGGACGAAAAAGAGGAGCCAATAGCATGGGCAGTGGTAGTTCCGACAAGCACAGAGACCATGACTTCTTTTCTCGAAAAGAAGATCACCGAAAGAGAACTTCTGGACATTGCCGCAAAAGAGAAAAAATTCGATGCCTTGTATCTTTGCGCCGTTTTTGTTTTGCCCGAACATCGAAGAAAGGGATACGCAAAAGAATTATTATTGAACGCCATTGAAAAGATTCCAAACAGTGACAAAGCGACTTTATATGCATGGATATATTCCGATGAAGGGAAAAAACTCGTTGAGGCGCTTACTAAAGAAACTGGCAGAAAAATTTTGATAAAAAAGGGTTAGAACCTCCCGTATTTGACATATACCACCATGTTGTGATATTATTATAGGTAGCAGTTATCTTAACAATTGGAGGTGAAATTTGAGCGCGGAAACGATTGGTATGATATCAGGATTTCTGGTTGTTGTAAGTTGCATCCCGTATAGTATTAGAGTGCATCAGCGGAAAATCACACCCAATCTTGTTACCTGGTCTCTCTGGACTCTTTTGGGATTCACACTCCTAATCACATATAAGAGTTCAGGTGCCGAAGCAAACATTTGGCCAGCCATATTCGGGTTCACAAATCCGCTGATTATTACCATCCTTGCTTTTTGGAGGAATGGAATGAGGAAGAGATTAGATCGAGTGGAAATATTTTCACTCGTCTTTTGTTTGCTGGCGATCGGACTCTGGCTCGATGTCAGGCAAAAAAAAGAATTGGCTCAATTTTCGCTCTATCTGGCAATCATCGCCGATAGCTGTGCCGGGATTCCGACTCTTGAACTTGCCTTGAAAACGCCCGAAAAAGACCGTCCGTTCGCCTGGACTTTGTTTGCGATTGGTTATGGTTTAGTTGTTTTCGCAATTACTGATCGGACATTTGCCAACTACTTTCTTCCGTCGTATATGTGTTCAAGCGGATTATTTGTTGCTTTTCTTTTTGCTCGATACAGATGGAGACAAAAATTACCGTGGATTGAATGGATCTGACCCCGTCCGGATAAAGCCCTAAAAAGCTTTCATCCATCGGGGTTTTCTTTTGTTGACAAAATGCGGGCAATGGTGGTATATTTGATACATGCTAGTCGCATCTCATTTAGGTTTCGATTGCGTCATTTCTCTCATCGAAGGGTCATGTCTCCAGTGGAAACTTAGGAGACGAATAGTAATTATATGCAAAGAAGTTTCGGCCGAGCCTCGATGATTCGGGGCAAACGGCCAAGTCCGGGCAGAAGCCGTCCGCCGTTTCGAGGAGGCGGAAATCGCGGTTTTATTGACCCAAAAAAATTCATAAATAAAGCTGTCATCAACGAGCAGGTTGAAGATTTTATTCCCGAACATTCGTTCGCCGATTTTGATATTGACCCGAGATTGAAGAAAAATATTTCCGACAAGGGTTACGCCACGCCGACGCCGATCCAAGACAAAGCCATCATCCCGGTTCTCAAAGACGCGGATGTTGTCGGTATTGCCAATACCGGCACCGGTAAAACGGCCGTTTTTCTTGTTCCGCTTATAAACAAAGTTTTGCTCGACCAAAACCAGAAAATACTGATAATCGCGCCAACCCGCGAGCTGGGCATTCAGATCGACGAAGAGTTCCGTTGGTTCGCGAAAAATTTGCGGGTATTTTCAGCTTGTTGCGTCGGCGGAGCGAATATCAACCGCCAGATCGCCGACCTTTCGCGCAAACACAATTTTGTTATTGGCACTCCGGGTAGAATAAAAGACCTGATGGGTCGGGGATTGATAGACCTTTCGAAATTCAAAACATTGGTTCTCGATGAGGCTGACCGGCTTTTGGATATGGGTTTTATCAATGACACCAGATACATGGCGCGCCTTTTGCCGAAACCGCACCAGACGCTTTTCTTTTCAGCAACATTTTCTTGGGAGGTTCAGGCGTTGATCGCCGAATTTTTAAACAATCCGGTGATGATATCGGTAAAAAAACAGGATACCGCTAAAAATGTCGACCAGGATGTCATTAAACTCGAGAATGGCGATTTGAAAGTGGATGTTTTGAGTAGATTATTGAAGCATCCGGATTTCAACAAAGTATTGATTTTCGGCAGAACTAAACATGGCGTGGAAAAACTTTCCAAAATTCTTTCAGCTCGGGGTTTCAGAGTGGAATCCATCCACGGCAACAAAAGCCATGGCCAAAGACAGCGGGCTCTCGGACTTTTCAAGGAAAGCCGGGTTCAGGTACTGGTGGCGACCGATCTCGCGGCCCGAGGTTTGGATATTGATAATGTCAGCCATGTCATAAATTTCGACACGCCCAACACATACGAGGATTACATTCATCGCATCGGCAGAACCGGAAGAGCCGACAAAAAAGGCAAGGCCCTGACTTTTGTTTGAGATGCAGATGGTGTATAATCGAGCTATGAGCAAAGGTTCATCCGGAGCCCTTTACGGACTGGGGTTTCTCGGGGCGGCGATCTATTATATCCGGCACGCCGATACATTTTGGGTAGGCGTACTGGGGATAATCAAGGCCATCATTTGGCCGGCCGTGCTCGTCTATAAGTTGTTCGCGTTTTTCAAATAATTCCGCGATGGAAACCCCGTCCGGCAAAACTAGAAAATTCATTAAATACGCTCTGATAATTTTGGCGGCGGTTCTTGTCGTCCTTTGCGCGGCGCTGATATTGCAATTCGTAAATTTGCAGAGATCGCCATTTTTGCGTTTTCACGGAATCCGGCCGCCTGATATTTTACGAAATCGCCAGCCACTGACCGTCAATGATGTTAATATGATCCAGCCCTGGATGACCTTTGATTATCTGAATCACATCTTTAACTTACCGCCGGATTATCTTAAAACCAAACTGGCTGTTTCCGATACGCGGTATCCGCGGCTTTCGCTCACCCATTTTATCCAAAACAATCATCTCGACTCGAACTCGGTCATGACTGAAGTTAAACGGGCGATAAGCGATTTCTTAAACGGCAAAAAATAGAAGCCCATGAGTTTAATATTCAATTTTCTTCTTTCCTATCTTCTTCTTTATAAATACCTGACCCTGTTTGTAGTCGCCGTCGCCGCCGGCATTATTGTGCCCCTGCCTTTGAGCGCTCTGACTTTGGCTGTCGGCGCGTTTTCTAGCCAGGGATATTTCAGTTTTATTTTGTCTTTGATCGCGGTTGCCGGAGGCAATATTGTCGGCGACGCTTTTGATTATTATTTGGCAAAAAAATATGGCGAACTCGTCGTCCACAAATTCAAGATCGATCAATCCCGTTTTTTTATCCAGCTGGAAAAGTACACTCGCCAAAAAGCCGGCTGGACGATATTCATCACCCGATTCGCCGGTTCATTGGACCCGGTGGTGAATTTTTTGAGCGGTTTGGCCGGCGTGCCGTTCTTGAAATTCCTTTTTTTCGACTCTTTGGGCAATACCCTTGAAATATTTATTGTTCTTTACGCCGGCTATCTGGCGGGAAATTATTGGCAAAATATTTCCGGAGCCATTGACATCATCGGCGGAATTATCATCGTTGCCATCATCATGTATTTTTTGTTCAAGATCTATGGCCGATATTCGCGGAAAAATCCGGCTTAGCCCGTTTCAGGAATTCTTAATGCTGGTATTGTATAGTGACGAATTATGGTTTAATATAAGCATATGAAACGAACATTTTTATCATTATTCGTAATAATTACAGTCGTTGCGGGTTTTTGGGGCGGAATATTTGCGGCCAACGCCATGGTTCCGACCTTATCGCTTTCGGCATCGGGCAATGGGGACATGGTCTCGGTGACGATCTACGGCGACGCTTACGCTAACGCGATTTTGTATTATCAAAAAGCGGGTTACGGGATGCAATCCCAATATCTTGGCACGACGAATGCCAATGGCTATTTTTCGACCACGGTTAGCACATCCGGAGACGGCATTTCTACCGGCAGTTATGTTTATGTCGTTGTCAACAATCAGCAATCATCCCAGACATTATGGCCGTATAATTACAACAACGGCTACAATAATTACGGTTCCCAACTTTCTTTGAGTCAAACCAGCATCTCTCTCAATGCAGGCGCCAGCGCCAATGTTACCGTCTACGGTTCCGGCAGTTATTATATCTCCTCCAACACCAATTCTAACATCGCCTCGGCCAATATTAGCGGCAACAACGTCTCAATTTACGGGATAGCTTACGGCAGCGACACCATTTCAATTTGCCAGTCAGGCGGCCAATGCGCCTCGCTTTATGTTACTGTCAATTACAACGGAACGAATTACAACAATTACGGTTATAACTACAACTACAGCAACAATTATAGTTATAACTCGCCGACTCTCAGTCAGTCAAATATCACTGTGACCACCGGCCAGCCGACCTACATCACCATCAGCGGCGGCACCCAGCCCTACACAATGTATCCCAGTTCGCCAAATATTTTCAATTCGGTCATCGGCGGCAACACGCTCACTATTTCGGGTTTGAATAACGGATCAGGCACACTCAGCGTTTGCTCGTCGGGCGGCAGCAGTTCCGGTTGCGCGACCTTGTATGTCACAGTTGGCTACCAGAATTATAATTACGGCTACAACACCAACTATAATTCTTGCTATAGCGCCTACTGCAACCAACTTTCTTTGAGCCAGACCAGCATCTCTCTCAATGTCGGTTCCACTACCAATATCTCGGTCAATGGCGGTTCCGGCAGTTATTATATCTCCTCCAATACCAATTCTAACATCGCCTCGGCCAATATTAGCGGCAACAACGTCTCAATTTATGGCGTTGCTTACGGCAGCGACACCATTTCAATTTGCCAGTCAGGCGGCCAATGCGCCTCGCTTTATGTCACCGTCAATTACAACGGAACGAATTACAATAATTACGGCTATCAAACAGCGATAACATTCAGCCAAAATAATCCGACATTATCCATCGGTCAGAACACGTCGGTTTCTATTTTTGGCGGAACCGGCAGCGGTTATTATGTTGCCTATAACTCTAATTCAAGTGGGATCCAAGCAAATATCTCGGGCAATATTTTGAACATCACCGGCGAGACCAATAGCATTGACGCCATCACAGTATGCTCGGTTTCGACCAATTGTTCGGCGCTGACGGTCAACGTCGGCTACTACAATACACCTATTGTCTATTAAAATTCATTGATCCGTGGGCAAGTTCATTACTGTCGGTTTGATCCTAGGGACAACTTTGGGCGGGCTGATACCTTCGCTTTGGGGCGCGGACTATTTTTCTGTTTCGGGAATTATTTTTTCAACGCTCGGCGGCGCCGCCGGCATCTGGGTCGGTTACAAGTTAGCGCAATGAGAGAAAAAGTTATTTTTTAGATTTTCCAAGTTTCTTATTGAGTAAATCCATAATTTCTCTTTCGATCAATTTTACCCGGTTGATCTCGTAAGGATAACCGGTGAGTTCCATGAAGCCACGACCGGTGGCCTTTTTATTTTCAAAAATACCCTCAATTGCCAGCGGCCCTTCCCAATAATTTATGAATCCGTAAAGCATCTCTTGAGCCCGGATCATTGGCTTCAAATTCAGTTCGGCGTTAAATTTCGGAATTTTAATTGTCCAGGAAAGGGGATATCTGGTGAGGGTCTTGGGGCTGGTCCAATAATCATCGGCGTTGATGAATTCAACTCGATCGGTGCTTAAAGTCCGATTGTCGGGAAAAATAGCGCTAGCCAAATGGGTTGACATGTCGCCCTCGACGCATCGCACGCAAATGAGATCGGCGTGGTTTTCAAGTTGGATGGAGAACCAGTCCCAATTGATCTTTTGATGTTTCGGATCAGACCACTGATGATCAAACCAGGATTTTCCGGTAACTTTTTTAACTTTACCGTCAATAAAAATTTCGCCTTCGGTTTCCAGGTCGGTCAGCGAATAATAATATGTCGTCTCGTCATTCACGATCAGAAAACCGGTTCCACCTTCAAGAAGCGGCTTCTTTTTGGATTTCAAATAAAGATCGAGATTTTCATTTTTGATGTGATAATAATAAGGCCCAACCTCAGTTATCTCGGAAACCATTTTACTGAAAGGCGACGCAAAGCGGACATCCAAACGGCCGTCACGGAAACTGTCGTCGGTCACAAAACAGATCGGTTTGATGGCCGGATAACATTTTTGTTCTTTGATATCAGATAAAATATGATGGGAAAAATAGTTATTCTTTTTAGGAATGAAAATTGAAGAAGGAAATTTCGATTTGCTTGGATTGACCCTGAACAAACAATTCATGAATGCGTACTCATTACCTGAAGCGTCAAAAAGATGGCCGTTAAAGTACCACCATTCGAGGCCGGTGTTGTGGATCGTTTCGTCTTCGGGAAATTTTATCGGTTTAAAAATTTCGGTCATTTCAAATATTTCTTTCCTTTTAATTTTTCCGGCAAAAGATCATCTTTGGTGTAGCGCTCGTAATTTTTGCCGTAACCGAGTTCTTTCATCAATTTTGTCGGAGCGTTTCGAATTTTCAACGGCACCGGTAGATTACCATATTTTTTGACGTCGGTCACCGCTTCCATGTAAGCATTGTAGGAACTCCGGTCTTTGTTGGCTTTGGCGAGATAAACCGTTCCACTGGCAAGGTTGATCTGGGCTTCGGGCAAACCGATGGTTTCCACCGCCCGGAAAACATCGTTTGCAACAACCAAAGCCGTCGGCTGGGCGTTGCCGATATCTTCGCTTGCAAATATCACCATCCGGCGGGCGATGAATTTCGGGTCTTCGCCGGCGTCAATCATCCGCGCCAGATAATAAAGCGCGGCATCGGGCTGGCTGGCCCGCAAACTTTTGATGAAAGCGCTGATGACGTTGTAATGTTCTTCGCCTTTTTTGTCGTATCTCAAAAATTTTGACTGCAAAGCATCGGTCAGTGTCTTGACCGAAATTTTTCCGTAAAGTTTCTGGGCCGATTCCAGGGTTGAAATAGCTTGGCGGGCGTCGCCGTTGGCCATGCCGACCAGCCAGTCGAGGGATTTATCGTCGATTTTCAATTCGGTCCGGCGGATTATCTCTTTCATTTCGTCGGCTGAATAATCTTCCAGAACAAAAACCCGGCAGCGCGACAAAAGCGGAGAGATGACCTCGAAACTAGGATTTTCGGTCGTGGCGCCGATGAGGGTTATCTCGCCGGTTTCAACAAAAGGCAAAAGATAATCCTGCTGGGCTTTGTTGAAACGATGGATCTCGTCGAGAAATAAAATTTTCGGTTCGAGTGTTCGTCGGCCGACAATTTTCCGGATATCATCCTTGCCGGCGGACACCGCCGAGAGCTCAAAAAGTTCACCGCCCAGAGAGCGGGAATATATTTTGGCCAAAGTGGTTTTGCCCGAACCCGGCGGTCCCCAGAGAACGAAAGAAAACCGGTGTTTTTTCTCGATCGCCAAACGCAATGGTTTTGCCGGTCCGACCAGATGTTTCTGGCCGATGAATTCGTCGAGAGTTCTGGGCCTGATTTTTGAAGCCAATGGTTCATTGCTCATGGCGTAATTCTAGTAAAGTTCAGACAAATAATCCAATATGGCCAACTTAAACTTATTGCTATATTAGGATTTATTTATTTCTATTTCTGTGCTAGAATCGCTTCGGATCACAATATCCATTTAAAGTTCTTTTTAGAAGGAGAAGCTATGGTCGTTGTAGTTCAAAGGATGAAAAAAGAGCGGGAAACAGGAAAATTAAAACCCGAAATATTTGTCGCACTTATTGATGAGAAATTATCCGTTGACGATTCTAGCGCAGAAGCCATCAAGCAGGCCATGGAGGCCGACAAAATTCGGACAGATTGTGCTTTTGTCACGGATAGCTATATCACAAATTTGGACGAACCGTTCATTTCCAAAGATGAATCCAAAGACGAATAAAATCATTTCACCGGCCGAACCATGGCTGGTTTTTTGTTAAAACCGATCTGGAAATATCCCACATAAGTTCTTAATCTTCGTATTTTATAATCGTTTGGTTACATGAAAAATCCATGACAAAATTAGCAGTAGGCGATAGCGCCCCCAATTTTGTTCTATCTGACCAAAACGGCCAGACACACTCGCTCAGCGATTACCGCGGCAAGTGGTTTTTGATTTATTTTTATCCCAAAGACGACACGGCCGGCTGTACCAAAGAGGCCTGCTCTTTCAGAGACAATCTGCTGAAATTCCAAAAGATCAGGATCACAGTGATCGGTATCAGTACGAACTCGGCTAAAAGCCATTCTAAATTCGCCACAAAATACGCCCTGCCGTTCACCCTGCTTGCCGACGACAAAAAAGAAGCCG
Source organism: Minisyncoccia bacterium (assembly GCA_050015375.1). GTDB lineage: Bacteria > Patescibacteriota > Minisyncoccia > 2-02-FULL-40-12 > IGHO2-01-FULL-4-A > JBEKBN01. The sequence goes on from JBEKBN010000004.1 coordinate 54,280, forward strand.
TCAAGGCCTATGGCGTTCTTGCCTCCAAAACTGCCTCTCGAACCTCTTTTCTGATAGACGCCGATGGCCGGATCGTCAGGATCTATGAAAACGTTCAGCCCCAAAAGCACGCTGACCAGGTTTTGGACGACATCAAGGCAATGACCAACGATCTGTGAACCGGCAAATTATTATTATAACCGCTTTTTTGATGATCTTAATCGCCGGCGTTTTTTTGTTCCGGCAAAAAAATAATTCGAATTTGGTGAACGACCAAACGATCTCACCGGTTCAATCGTCATCCACCGCATCATCGGCGGTTTTTGCTTTGCCGATTTCCGCCGCCACTAGCCGGATAACCAAAAAGCCCTTTGGAATTTATGTCACGCCCCAGAACTCGCCGGTCAGTCCGGAAAGGTTTACCGGTTATCACACTGGCGTTGATTTTGAAACCACGCCGGCCGAAGCGAATATTGATGTTCCTATTTTTGCCATTTGCGACGGAAAATTATCATTGAAAGAATCTGCCAGTGGTTATGGCGGAGTTGCCGTTGAAAGCTGTATGCTCGACGGCTCACCAATAACGGTAATCTATGGCCATATAAAAATTACCAGCGTAACTGCTTCCGTCGGCGACGATTTAAGAAAAGGCGAACAGATCGCGGTTCTTGGAAAGGGCTACAGTTCCGAAACCGACGGCGAAAGAAAACACTTGCATCTTGGCATCCACAAAGGAACCGGCGTCAATATTCTTGGTTATGTCCAAAACAAGTCCCAGTTGGCGAATTGGCTGAATTTCGCCGATTATTTGAAATGACCGGGTCGGCATTTGTTTTTTAACCGGCGGTGTGATTTAATTAAATGGATGCTTTGATCAATCAATAATAACGATCAAGGTCGGTTTTTTAATCAACATGGAAAACGAAAAAAAGTTTGAGGAAGAGAAGAACGTGGGAATGACCGATATCGTGGAAAATGCCGGCGAGCCGGTAAAAGCAAAGTCGAAATTGAATTTCCTGAAAAAATTCAACCGGAAGCTGACCTATATTATTATAGCCATTATCGTGATCCTGGCAGTCGGTTATCATTATAAGAGTATTTTTGTAGCGGCGTCGGTCAACGGCAGTTTGATCAGCCGGTTGAGCGTCGTCAGCGAGCTGGAAAAGGAATCGGGCAAGCAAGCGCTTGACTATGTCATTACCCAGAAATTGGTCAGTGATGCCATCAAAAAAAGCGGGGTCAGCGTGAGCCCCGCCGAATTAAACGCCAAGATCGACACCATCACCCAACAAGTTGAAAGCCAGGGAACCACTCTGGCGGCGACCCTAGAGTCCCAAGGCATGACCCAAAAAGATTTTACCGATCGGGTTACTACCCAGATCCAACTTGAAAAAATATTGGCCGACAAGATCACCGTCTCTGATGCCGAAGTGACCCAATACATGAAGGACAATAAAATTACCATTCCGAAAGGGACCGATCCCGCCGCACCAACGGCCCAGATCAAAGGCAGTATTCAGCAAACAAAATTCAATTCAGCAGTAAATGATTGGGTGGCCGCTCTGAAAGCGAAAGCAATCATAAAATACTTCGTGAATTATTGATTTTCCGCTCATGGAGACCGAGCAAAATCAAGAAAATTTAAGCCGAAAAGAAAGGATCGAATTGCGGCGGCAGGAAAAACGGTCCGGCGAGAACGCCGGCGGGGGAAAAACCGGCCGGCGTGTTTTGATCTGGCTGGTTGTTTTAATATTAGTCGGCGGAGGAATTTATGGCGCAGTCAAATTGGCTCAAAAACCGAATCCACAAAATAACACCACTGGGGCATTGAGGGTGCCGGTTGGTGCTTCCGATTGGGTGGAAGGCAATAAAAACTCCAAGACAGTTCTCGTCGAATACAGCGATTACGAATGTCCGGCTTGCGGCCTTTTTTATCCGTACGTGAAAGCGATCGTCGGCGCTAATCAGGACAAGATCGAATTTGTTGCCCGGAATTTTCCATTGGCCCAGCATACGGACGCGGAAATCGCCGCCCAAGCCGCCGAAGCCGCCGGAAAACAAGGCAAGTTTTGGGAGATGCACGACAAATTGTTCGAAACCCAAGCCGACTGGTCTGAAAAATCGAACGCCCGTGATATCATCATCGGTTACGCCCAAGAGCTTGGCTTGAATGTCGCCCAATTCAAAAATGATATTGATTCCCAGGATATTAAAACTAAGATCGCCAATGATTATCAAGGCGGAATTAATTCTGGCATCGATGCCACGCCGACATTTTTCCTGAACGGCCAAAAAATGAATCCAACCAGTTTCGATGATTTCACCAATATTATCCAACAAGCCATCAATGGACAATGATGAATCCAGCGCCGGGCGAGGCCCGACGATGCCGTCGGGCCTCGCCCAGCTAACCTCCCTCTTTTTTTCAATCTTTAGTTTTGTCGGCCTTTTAGATTCCGTATATCTGACCGCCAAACATTTCACCGGCGCGCCAGTGCCCTGCACGCTTTTTGGCAATTGCGACAAAGTTCTCACGAGTTCCTATTCTGTCATTTTCGGCGTTCCGGTCCCGCTTTGGGGAATTATTTATTATTTTATATTTCTCGTTGCGACTGTCGCGTATTACGACTCGGGAAAAACGATATTTTTGAAATACCTTTCGTATTTATCCGTTATCGGCCTAGCCGCCTCAGCTTATTTTGTTTCTGTCCAGTTGTTTTTAATTAAATCAATTTGCGAATATTGCCTCCTCTCCGCCGTCACTTCCACCTTGCTTTTTATCTCTGGAATGGTATATTTATCCAAGCACAAAAAACCAGCTGTTTAACAAGGAGAATTCGATGAAAAAAGAGATCGAAGTTAGAAATTTTTCCGACATGGCAAATGTTCTGCATAATTTGGTGGGCGTGAATGAACTTTATCTGATAGAAATGCACATGTTAAAAAAGGGATGTATCGAAAATTGCATTTCATGTTTGAAAAAATGGAGTAATTTAATTTATTCTGGCATGAAACTCGAAATAACTGTAAATGGCAAAAAACGGTTACTTCCCAAAGAACCGTTCATAACCGTTATCAGTATTCCGCCTGATTTGCATTTTGAATTGCAATCGGAAGAGAACGGGAAATATTACGTTCTAACGCATTATATTTAGCAAACCGCGCAATATGCGGTTTTTTTTGATTAATTTATTTGAGCGTACCGGCCGTTGTCTCGAGGGCGCTCATTTCTGTGAGCCCGATATCCGGAATGGTGAGGATGAGGGCGTGATTGCATGGTCTGGGAACATCGGAAAGTTGTATAATGTTCTTCCTGACAACTTTCTGATGTTCCCAGAATCCACAGAAATGAGCGAGTCAAAAAACTCGCTGGGTTTTTTGACGTCCCGAGAGGCAATGGGCGACACAGCAAATGTTTAAATATTTCAAGATTTAATAAATTGAGTGGCTCGCGCACTTGTGAATAACCCCATCGCTATTCACCAAGCGTATGCTATAATATACTTTATGAGTTTTCTGTCTCTTGAAACCGATTCAAAACCATTGAAGATCCTTTTTGTCGCCTCTGAAGCCGGTCCCTACGCCCAAGTCGGCGGTCTTGGCGAGGTCATGCGTTCATTGCCGACGGCTCTTCGCGAACTTGGCTACGATGCTCGGGTTTTTATTCCCAAATATGCTCTCATTGATACCGTCAAATACCCGCTGGAAATGGAATTGGCCAATCTCAAAATGAGCGATTCCGAAAAAGATCCTTACGGGCTTATGGTTTGCAACGTTTTGAGCGCAAAAGATAAAGACGGCAATATCGTCGCTTATTTTCTTGAGAACATGGAATATTACGAAAAGCGGGCGAACATCTATGGTTACAACGACGACACCACCCGCTGGCTATTATTGGCCAAGGGGTCGCTGGAATTCATCCGCCACTCGGATTGGAAACCGGATGTCATCGTTTGCTGCGATTGGCAAAGCGGGCTTGTCGCCGACCTCCAGCACAAAAATTACAAAGACGATCCTATTTTGTCGAAGATCGCCTCGGTTTTTTCCATTCACAATCTCAAACATCAGGGCGCCTTCGATCCGCGCTCTGTCTCCGAAATTGACTACGATTCCGGCCAAGGCGAAATACCGGATTTTTTTGACCCCAATATTTGGAAATTGAACGGCACCCGCCGAGGCATCCTTTACGCCGATGTCATCAACACGGTTTCGCCTACCTACGCCAAAGAAATATTATTGCCTGACAACGGCGAAACACTGGACAATGTTTTGAAAGAACGAAGCAATCGCCTTTTCGGAATTTTGAACGGCATTGATTACGATTATTTCGATCCTGAAACCGATAAACAGCTTGCCGCCAATTACTCTGCCGAAAATTTCAAAAAAAGGATAAGCAACAAAACCGCTCTTCAAAAAAGAGTCGGCTTGCCAGAGGACAAAGAGAAGTTCATAATTTCATTCGTTGGCCGGCTGGATAATCAAAAAGGTCTTGATCTGCTTCGGGAAATTTCCGATTCTTTGTTCGAGAATTTGGATTTTCAGATGGTCATTACCGGTAATGGCGACAATGACCTGAAATATTATTTTCAGGACCTACAAAAAAAATATCCGACCAAGATCGGCTTGCATCTCATTCACGATACTGAATTGAGAAAACTCATTTATGCCGGTTCTGATGTGGTGATGGTGCCGTCATTATTTGAACCTTGCGGTCTGGTTCAAATGGAAGCGATGCGTTATGGTTGTATTCCTGTAGTTCGTAAAGTAGGAGGGCTTGCCGACACGGTTATCGATTACAACCCCGACAAAGACGTCGGTACCGGTTTTGTTTTTGAAAAATACGACCGCTTCGCATTTCTCATCAGTATCGTCAGATCTTATGAGGCCTTTCGAAACAAAAAAGAATGGAACGGCATCATTAAACGGGCGATGAGCGCCGATTTTTCCTGGCGCAATTCCGCCAAAGAATATCTCGAATTATTCCAAAACGCCATCAAATTCCACAGTGAACAGTCATGATCTGGTCTAATTTTCTTCATATCTATCAGCCGGCCGAACAACAGCCGGATATTTTGGAAGCGGTCGCGGTCCAATCCTATCGGCCGATATTAGGAGGCGTTCTCAAAGACAAATCCATTCGTCTGACTTTTAATATCACCGGTTCGCTTCTTGAACTTTTTGATAAATACGGCTATCGCGACCTCTTAGATATATTAAGAGCGTTGAGCGTCGAAGGCCGGGTGGAATTCACCGGCTCGGCGAAATATCACGCCCTGCTTCCTTTTTTGAAAGAAGAAGAGATCGTCCGGCAGATCAACATCAACAACGAAGCCGGGAAATTTTATCTGGGCAATACTTTCAATCCCAAAGGTTTTTTTCCGCCGGAAATGGCATACAAGGAAGGTTTGGCGCCGATAATCGAAAGTTTAGGTTTTGAGTGGATGATCTTGGACGAGATCGCTTTTTGCGGCGAACCCGGAAAAGTCGACTTCACCAAAAAATACAAGATCAAGGATTCCAACTTGAATGTTTTTTTCCGTGATAGGCGTTTGAGCAATTTGATAATGAGCGCTATTGTCCGTTCGGGCGATTCACTGGCCGAAGTGATCAAAGACGATATTAATTCGGGCCGTTATGTGGTGACGGCCATGGACGGCGAGACCTTTGGCCATCACCGGCCGGGCTTGGACAAAGCGTTCTTTGAATTTTTCAAAGTCAAGGGAGTTGACTGGTTAACGATCTCCGAATTGAGTGAAAAATTGACTGGCGCGGTTGAAATCGAACCGGTGACTTCGACCTGGGCCTCCAGCTCCGAAGACATAAAAAAAGGCATCCAGTTTTTGTCGTGGGACGACCCTGAAAACGAAATTCACCGCTGGCAATGGGAGCTCGTCAATCTGGCATTGAGGATCGTGGACAGCACCGACAAAAGAAGCGGAAATTATCCGGTTCTCCGGGCGAAGATGGATCGGGCTTTGGCCAGCGACCATTTCTGGTGGGCATCGGCCAAACCATGGTGGAGCTTGGAAATGATCGAAAGCGGCGCTTATTGCAATTTGGACATCGTCCGATCGGCGGAAAATACTTCAGTCGATGATCTGGAGAAAGCCAGGACCCTTTATGAAAAAATTGTTTCTACCGCTTTCCAGTGGAAAAGAAGCGGGAAGATCTACGAGATGATGAATGAACGAAAAAATATTTTGCGGATCCCGTTCAAAGAACGGACCTTTGAAAAGGGCGGGAAAGAGAGGGGGGTTTACGAAGCATTTCTGGCGATGTTCAAAGATCTTGAGAAAGAAGCCGCCCAAAACGGCGAGTATGAAAAAGCCATTCTTTGGCGGGATGCAGTTTACAAATTGGAGAATAAGTCGGATATTTATGACACTATTCACGCCATTGAACTTCTCCGGCTCCACATTCCCCACGATGTCGTGGAAAAAACCCTGGATAAATATACGGCGAAATATGATGAGATCCGAGGTGGTCAACCCGAGCAAAGGGGTGCCTGACACTTTTATTATTTTGTAGTATAGTATGAATATGGAAAACAATTTGAACCAAAAAAGTTCGGCCCGAGATATTTTTCTGCATCTTTTGCACACGGTCATGCTCATCGTCAGCGTCATCGGCTTGCTGACGCTCCTCTTTGGTTATTTTGACGTTTTATTTCCGGATCAATTGAACTTTTATCTCTCTGATTATCTCGACCAGATCCGTTTGGCGACTTCAGTACTGGTTATCGTTTTTCCGGTTTACATTCTTATCTCATGGATTTTAGGGCGTGATTACAAAAAAGACCCGGCAAAAAGAGGCATCCGCGCCCGGCGGGTCTTTGGTTATATTACACTTTTCGCAGCAGCCATAACGGTCATCGTCGACCTGGTAACACTGATCTACAGATTTTATAGCGGTGATTATTCAGTCCAGTTTTTAATGAAAATATTGTCGGTGCTCATTGTGGCTGCGGTTGTATTCGGCTATTATCTCTGGGATATTCGCCGGGAATATGTTCAGTCGAAAAAACCGAAGCTTTATGCGTGGATCAGCTCGGCCATAATACTGACCGTAGTCATTGGTGGATTTTTTGTCGTCGGTTCGCCGGCAACCCAGCGCGACCGGAGGTTTGATGAGACCCGTATCAACGATCTTCAAACAATTCAGAACCAAGTCATCAGTTATTGGCAAAGTAAAAATAAATTGCCAGCAACACTTGACGATTTGAAAAATAGCATTAGCGGATTTGTGGCGCCGACCGATCCGCAAACTGGCGCTAGCTATGAATATATCATTTCAGGACCATTGGTGTTTCAGCTTTGCGCTGATTTCAAAACGGATAGCAAATATGATAGCAAAAATCCGCCCGTGGCCGTGCCGATGAGCTATCCTTATAATGGCAACTGGGATCATGGCATTGGCAGGATTTGCTTTTCACGGACTATTGACCCGCAACTTTATAAAAATTCTACAAACGGCGCTCCTAAATTAATTACGCCATAATAATGTCCAAACTCGTTTTTGATATTGAAACTATCGGCGAAGATTTTGATTCCCTCGATGAAACCACTCAAGAAGTTTTAACGCGCTGGCTTAAAAAAGAATCTTCAAGCGAAGAAGAATACAAGGTTGAATTGCAGGAAATAAAAGAAGGTCTTGGTTTTTCGCCCTACACCGGTTGTATCGTGGCTATCGGAGTTTTGGATGTTGAGAAAAATGTCGGCTGTGTTTATTTCCAAGATGGAAGCAAGAAATTAAAAGAAACCGAGGAAGAAGGAATTAAATTCAAGCCGATGCCGGAAAAAGAAATGCTGGCGAAATTTTGGGAAGGCGCCCAAAAATACCAACAATTCATTACCTACAATGGCCGGGCGTTTGATGTCCCGTTCATGATGGTCCGCTCGGCGGTTCATGGCGTCAGGCCGACGGTCAATCTGATGGGTTATCGCTACGACAAATTCACCAACCACATTGACCTGATGGATCAATTGACCTTTCAAGGCGCGGTCAGGAAAAAACCGAATTTGCATCTGGCTTCGCGGGCGTTTGGCATCAAAAGCCCGAAGGAAGGCGGGATTACTGGCGAAGATGTCGGACGGTTGTTTAAAGAAGGAAAATATTTTGACATCGCCAAATACAATGTCGGCGATCTGCGGGCCACGCGCGAGCTCTATCTCATTTGGGAAAATTATTTCCGGATTTAACGTTTAGCGCCAGCCCTTGCCTCTTCTCGCTTAGTGCTCGGCTTCGCCTCGGAACTCATTTCGGCTGGGTTTGTTACCTTGGGTTCTAAGTGACCCTCACCGTCGCGGGCTATTCAGCGACGGGTATTGACCTAGAACCCAAGACAAATCCGCCTCAATTTCGTCCCTCGGCTCGCCTGCGCGGCCACTCGAAGAGGCAAGGGCTGGCTCGGACTATTATTGAAGGTCTACAATCTTAAGGGTGCTCAGAGAGACCGGGACTCGCAGGGATTTTGCGGAAAATCAAACCTTTCAAAGATGGTATTTAAATGTAAACGCCCCCGAGACAACACCCGCCACATTAAATCCGATTGACGCAATGGAGAAAGTGAATAAATTTCTAAGGGATAAATGACGAGGAAATTTTCTGAAAAAGTACTGAGCATCGTAGAAAATATCCCCCGCGGGAAAGTTTTGACGTATAAACAAGTCGCTCGTCTTACCGGTAATCCGAAGGCATATCAGGCGGTCGGAAATATTTTGAACAAAAATTACGATAAAAAAATCCCGTGTCATCGGGTTGTCAGATCTGATGGAAAAGTCGGGGGATATAATCGCGGAGCAAAACTGAAATCCGCGCTTCTGAAAAAAGAGAAAGGGGACCACTGAATGGTCCCCGTAGGAAAACGACGTATTAAGTATGATACCTCATCCATCGATACTTTGAATCGTCCAAATCGAGAGGAGGTACCCCTCCCGATTTGGCCGGTTTATGACTCACGGATGCGAGTGCTTGATCCGGTCCGACCGCATGCACGGGAGATTTCTGAACCTCTGGTTCTGTCATCGAAATGCAATGAATGCGGCGAAGTTCAAGAAATAATTCCTGTCTGTCTTCAGGCGACATTTCGTGATTTTGAAGAATGTTCCTGATAGCCAGAGAAGGTTCTTTGCCTTCTTGTATTTCGTTACTAACTTCCGTACAAATCCTAAGGTCCAACTGGCCCGAAATTGGCATAACTCCTCCAAGGCAATGAAAAGAACTGCTATTTGACGATAAAAGTATTATACCACGGGGCAGATATTAATGCAAGCCCCGCGATTTGAGTTGTAAAAGACCATATAAAACAATGGTTTTAATGATACTGCCGACAAAAAAACCGAGGGCGAGACCTCGAACACCCATGGTTCGGGAAAAGTAATAACCGAAAACGACAGCCAGCGCCAAACCGGCCAAACTGACAAGAACCGGCGTCAAACTATCCTTCAAAGCGTAAAAACCTCGGGCAATGGATTGGACGATACATTCGGTCGGGATAGAAGCCGCGAAAATTCCCAGAGTCGCTCCGGTCAAACCGACCGCAGTGATATTGAAAGCGCCGCCGCCTAGAAATATGGAAATCAAAAAATTACGGAGCAAATAAATAACCACCGCTGCCGGAATAGCAATGGTCAAGTTGGTCAATAAAGCGAAATTCATTTCCTTTCTGAATTCACCCTGATTTTCTACCGCTGAAAGCCGGGCCAATATCGGGAACGAAGTCAACGCCACAGTAGCGCCGATGACATTGATGGGCATACTCTCAAAATTATGAGCGAAACCAAGAATCGCGATAGAACCGGCTCCGATAGTCGAAGCGATTATTGTGAAACCAAGAAATGTGAATTGCTCGACCGGCTGGCCGATGACTTTTGGCAGCATCAACCGGAAAAAATTCCGGTAATCGCGAGATATTTTTATTTTCGGATGATATCGGAAAGGATAACTAAGTCCGATAATACGCGAGACCAAATGTAACAATGCGCCGAACAATGTCCCGATAGCAGCGCCGTAAATGCCGTAATACGGAACCAAAAAAATTATTCCGAGAATCGTGCCCAGATTGAAAAGCGCCGCCGAAATACCATACCAAAAAAATCTCTCATGGGTGACGTTGATATTGCCAAGAGTATTGCTGATGGAAAAGATTATCGGCGAGAGAAGAAGGAGGCGCATCAGGTTGATAAAAGTATGCCTGGCTTGATCGCCGAATCCGGGCACGACCAATCGGCTAAGAAATGGCGCGAATATGAAAACCAAAATATCGCTGACCAAAACGATCAGAAGCGAGCCGTTCAAAACTGAATTGATGAATTCTTTGGCTTCGTCGTGTTTTTTGCCGGTGGTTAGGTCGGAAAATATCGGCACAAAAGCGGCCGTTAAAGCGCCGGCGACAAAAATATTCAGGATCAGATCGGGAACGGTGAAAGCGGCATTATAGGCGTCGAGAACGCTGGAAGCGCCGAAAGTGGTTGAAAACAAATGGTCTCTCAATAAACCGAACGCGTAACTCAAAGCCGTTGTAACTGACAAAATTGCCGACCCAAAAAAGAAAGTTTTTTTTGTCAGGAATCTGTCGAATATTCGGCGGAACATATACTTTGAGAATAGCATAAATTGTGGATTTATGGCTAGGATAATTTTTTCGTCTGTGATATAGTTAAAATGAAAGTGAAAGTAAAATCAGGTAAAAATATTTTTATAGTCGCGGTGTTCTCGATAGCGCTGGTTTTTGCGCCGTTTTTTAGTACCCGAGCTACGAATCAGGACCAGATCGATGCGCTGAATCAGCAGATCCAACAGATACAGACCCAGATCGACGCTTATCAACAACAGATCGACACCAACAGTGGTAAAGCGAAAACATTGTCAGCCGATATCAGCCAATTGAATACCCGGATTAGCCAGCTTCAATTGGAAATAAAAAGTTTGGGCCTTTCTATTGATCAGACCGCGGCCGAGATCGCGGCGACGTTATCGCAAATTGATATTGCCAACAAACAATTGAGCATCCAAAAAGCCGCCTTGGCCAGTTACATTCAGATCTTGAACCAGGACGATCGTGAAAATCTGGCCACTATACTTTTGAAAAACGACTCATTATCCGGATTTTTCGACAGCTTGAAAGGCGTTCAGGACATTCAGAACAAAGCTGGCGCGTCCATTGTGACCATCAAGGGTCTGGAAAATGATCTGGAAAGCAACGAGGCCGACCTTGAGGGCAAAAAAAGTGATCTGGAAGACATGCGATCCATTCAAGTGGCCCAAAACAAAAGTTTGAGTTCGGATAAATCATACGAAGACCAGCTTTTAAAAACGACCAAAGGCGAAGAAGCCAGATATCAGAAATTGGTCACGGATTCACAAACCCAGATCAACGCTATCAAACAACAGATCTATTATTTACAACAAAACGGCGTTACCGCCGAAGAAGCCATCCAATATGGCGAGGAAGCGGCTAACCGCGTCGGCATCCGGCCGGCGTTCTTGATCGGAATTCTTGAAGTCGAGTCGGGTCTGGGTAAGAATGTCGGCACCGGGAATTGGGAAGACGACATGTACAATTGTTTCAAAAAACTCGGCAAAGTCAGCCAAGCCGAAGCCCAAAAAGACGCCCTTCTGCAAATAGTCGCCCAGCTCGGCTTGAACATAGACACGGTCAAAGTTTCGGCTGAACCGAATTACGGTTGCGGCGGCGCGTTGGGACCTGCTCAATTTTTGCCGACGACCTGGCTGGGTTATGAGGACCAGGTTGCTCAGATCAGCGGCCACAATCCACCTAACCCCTGGAACATAGAGGATGCGTTCATCGCGGCGGCGGCGAAACTGTTCAATGGTGGCGCCGCCACCAGAACCACTGCCGCCGAAACCGCCGCCGCCAAAACATATTTCAGCGGCAAATCGAACTGTGCCACCGCTGCCTGCAATTCATACGCTCGAGCCGTACTTAACAAAGCCGCGGCTATCGAGCCCAACCTTTAATACTTGAAAAAAAATTCGCTCAAAAATCCATTGGTTAATTTTATTTTTGTCTTGGCGGCCGGATTGCTGGTTGTCGTTGTTGGTTTTGTCCTAGCCGACAAAGCGACAAAGAGCGTGACGATAAAAATTTCGGTGTCGCCATCAACCACGGCCGCGACTCCGAAAGCAAGCCAAAGCGCCACGCCCAAACCGGTGATAAGCGTTTCTGAAAAGATCCAGGAAGGATTGGCTATGCTGAAAAAATCGGCTCCTCTGGGGTATGTATTGCAAAAAAGTTCTTCAAGCGCTTTGGTCAAAAAACAAATCGCTCTAGCTGTATTGAACATGAATACCGGCGGTGTTTTTGAAAAAAGGATTTGGGTGAACGAGGCCGACATCAAAAATTACAGCGTCAGCGGAAGTATCACGGTCACACCCGATCTAGCCGACGAATATTTGGACATCCAACCCAAGGAGTGGAACAGCTTCAACAGTTATTTTGAAATAATCGGTCATCCGGAAATGATGATCGTTGCCAATAAATATTTGTTGTTGAGCTCCAGCTTGCAAAGTTTGCCGGAAAGAACGGGCAAAACATTCACGGATATTGTCTATGTTCCCTTTTCACCGGCGCTGGAAAACAACGAAATAATTTCAGCTGGCAAGAATTATTTGAATAAAATAGTTGACGAGGCCTTTCAAAAGTTAAGCGCTAAAAATATTGAAGCCCTGTCGAGTCCTGGAGGTTTCGTGACTTCGGTGGTGAATGAGAAATTTTTGAAAAATGTTCTATTGATCGAGCATATTGACCCGGATTCATATTCGGTAGCGGGCGATAACGGCAAGGCGCTGGCCGAAAAAACCCTGACCATCATCGGCACAAATCAGACCCACGCCTATCGTTATACTGGCTCGCCGGCCGGCGCCAACGGCTTGGCCCAATTCATCAAATCTACCTATGATAAGATATCGTCCAATTATCCGACCGCCGGACTCAACGGCGATTATTATCTTGGCATGGCCGATCATGTCAACGCCGTTGAAGCGATGATATTGTTCTTTGATTATTACAAGTCCGACATCCAGAAAAAAATAAATATCCCGCTTATCATCAGCGACGAAATGCTGGTGGCATCATATAACGGTGGCACGACGCCGGTCATCAAATCCATAAACAAATACGGCGCAAATTGGCTAAGCGCCCAGGTGAATTTGCCCGATGATCAGAGAATTCTCCAACCTGAAACTATCAATTACCTCCAAAAATATAGATCCATGACGGCGCTGAAAATATTTTAACCGGCACGCGAACGCGGGACTGATCATTTGAGAGCGACCCGCAATATCAAGGCGAAAGCAATGATGAAACCGATAATGGCAAAAGAGAGGTAAATGATCGGCCATAATCTGATGCGGGTTTTGGAAACGAGAGTGAAACGATGTTCGAAATCGTCGATGAAAGTATCGACTTTTTTGTCCAAACGCTCGGACGGAGTAACAACCGCGTTTTTGTCCGATCTTTGATCGGCAAATAATCTGATGAGATCATAGCGGCTGACGATGCCGACCAATCTTTTGTCTTTGTCAATGACCGGGATCGGATTGACGCGGTGGTGATGGGCGAAAAGATCGGCCACTTCTTGGATCCAGGCGTCTTCCTCGACGGACAAAGGATCGGTGTTCATGATGTCGCTGACTTTCAGTGTCAATAAATTGCGAAGGTCGTCCTTGATCAAACTTTTATCTTTTTTGTAAAACCCGATATTACCCAAGATATTTATCAGTGTCGGCAAATGAACCGCGTTGCCTTGAGAGATAAGATCATATTCGGTAACGATGCCGATCAAGACGTTTTCTTTATTGACGACCGGCAGGCCGTTGAAGTTATGATCGGACAAAACCTTGGCGGCATAAACAACCGCGTCCTCTGGTTCGACGACTACAAGATTTTTGGTCATTATATCTTTGACCTTGAGATTTTCCATCTATTACTATTTTACTTTGTATTTGTTAGTTCAACAAACAAATTGTCAACAACCGGGAAATTTTGTAGAATGTGAAATCAAGATGACCAGATCAAACATAAAAAAAACAGTCTATGTTGCTATGTCCGGAGGAGTTGACTCGTCTGTGGCAGTGGCAATTTTAAAAAAACAGAACTACAATGTAGTCGGCGTTTTCTTTAAGCCCTGGTCGCCGTCGGCGGATGTTAGTTATTGCAATTGGAAAGAGGACAGGGAGATGGCGATGCGGGTGGCATCGGTCTTGGGCATAAAATTCAAAACCTGGGATTTCTCGAAAGAATATGGCGAAAAGGTTGTGAAATACATGATCGAATCCTACCGTGTCGGTTCAACCCCAAATCCCGACGTCATGTGTAACAAAGAAATAAAATTCGGCCTGTTTTTGAAAAAAGCGCTTTCTGAAGGGGCCGATATGATTGCTACCGGGCATTATGTACGAAAGGCAGAAATTAAAAAGCCATCAGCTATAAGCTATCGGCTATTAGCTGGTTTAGACGAAAACAAGGACCAGTCATATTTTCTCTGGGCGCTGACCCAGGAGCGATTGAAATATTGTCTATTTCCGGTGGGGGATTTAACGAAACCGGAAGTCAGAAAACTTGCAAAGAAGTTCGGTTTGCCGAATTACGACAAAAAAGACAGTCAGGGAGTTTGTTTTGTCGGTCAGCTTGATGTAAAAGAATTTTTGAAAAAATATATCAAACCGAAAACGGGGGATGTTATTTTACTTGAAACCGGAAAAGTTATAGGCAAACACGATGGCGTCTATTATTACACCATCGGCCAAAGGCACGGACTTGATATCAAAACCGGCGGCGGCCCGTATTTTGTGGCGAAAAAGGATATTAAGAAAAATATTATTTTCGTAACCTGCGATCTGAAAAGCCAGGAATTGGCGAAAAAATATGCCGAGGTTACAAACACGAATTGGTTGAGAAATGATTTAAAAATTCCGCTTAATTGCCAAGTCAAAATCCGCTATCGAAATGTGTCCAATCCGGCAAAAATAAAAAAAGTCGGCAACAGATATTCAATTGAATTCAAAAAACCGGTCAAGGCCATCACCCCCGGCCAGTCGGCAGTTTTCTACAAAGCCGCCGAACTCCTCGGCGGCGGGGTCATTTTATAGCTCGCCCCTCGCTTCCAACCAGGCTCACCCTTGCCTGTTTTCCGGGACGCTCCGACTCTATGCGGCCGGCGGCCGCCTCATTGTCCCTTCACATGTTACGGGACAATCATTGAAGTCTCCGCTCATCGTCTCGCCTCGCTCGTTGTGGCATAATTTCCCACCCGCTTCGCTCTGCGGAAATTACGCCACAACCCCTTGCCCGCTCGGCTTCGATGGTGCCCTCAAAACAGGCAGGGGTTCGCAGAAAGCGAGGGGCTCAAAAAAAGAAAAACCCCGCTTAAAATAACGGGGTTAAAATAGAAACGGATGGGTTGGTATCATTTACCTTTTACCCAGACTCGGTAACCCGGCATTTATTAATCCAGGAATAGATTCACTCGAGAAATCATTGAACAAAATCGCATGGAATCTTTCTGGATCATTTTTCACCAGTTCCAATACTTGTTTAAAACCAGACTCATATATTTCCATAAGCTTACTGCCACTCTTGATTTGTCGTCTCATTTCCCAAAGTGGCAGGAGAATTTCAGCAGGATTTTCATCTTTTGAACATCTTGAACCCACAAATCTATCTATCTCGATTTCCCTTGTGGGATCGACGACCAGCCACCACTCTGTGAGCCCGCCTCGAGGACCCCTCTCAAGAAAACAGGCAATTCTGAACTGGCGATACTGGAAAAAAAACCATATCGAACCCAATCCCTTCTTTGAAGGAAGTACTCGTTCTTTGGGTGAATTTTGCCAATATCTATTTAGTTTTTCAAGGAGCGTAAACACTCTATGGACGTCGGGCATAATATCCCTCCTGCGTATACTATATATAATATGATAGTATATGTCAATTTTTGCTAACCCAGGAGTGATTAAGCGTCCCCTCGGCTTTTTCGAGAGTACCGTCGAATCCGCAGTGAAAAATCTTTGTAATCAAAGTTTTTCACGTCCGAGCAAGGTGTCCCTCCGCAGGCCTGCGGAGGGACGAGGACGGATTCGACGATAAGCGAGAGATATCATATATAGAGCCGAACATGTGAGGCGAGATGAAGCGCCCGCTGGGCGCGTAGAGTCGAAGCGTCTCGAGAAAAGATCAAGAGCGAGCGTTCTTCATGAAGTGTTCATTCCCCATTGTTTTTCTTGTAATATCATCATTTTAACTTTGCAATTTTGAAAAAAATTGCTACAATACATTCATGAGAATTTTAGTTGTTGAGGACGAGGAAAAGCTGGCCAATTCTTTAAAAACCGGCCTTGAAAAAGAAGGTTTCGCCGTAGACGTGCTTTACGACGGTGAGTCGGCCCAGCGACGCATTGAGATGAATTATATGGATTACGACCTGATTGTCTTGGACTTGATGTTGCCCAAGAAAGACGGTTTTGAAGTTTGCCGAAATGTCCGAAGCGTGGATATCGTGACGCCGATTCTGGTTTTGACAGCGAGAGACGCCGTTGACGACAAGGTTCACGCCCTTGATAGCGGCGCTGACGATTACATTGTCAAGCCGTTCTCTTTTCAGGAACTTTTAGCGCGGATAAGGGCTCTTCTGCGGAGGCCGGAACAAATATTGCCGCTGGAACTCCAGATCAAAGACCTGCAATTGAATTCCAGCACCCGGAAAGTTTACCGCCGAGAAAAAGAAATTCCGTTGACCTTGAAAGAATACGGCCTTCTTGAATATCTGATGCGTCATCCGAATCAAGTCATGACCCGAGAACAAATCTTGGATCACCTGTGGGATTTCGCGTTTGATTCGTTCAGCAACGTGGTTGATGTCCACATAAAAAATCTGCGAAAGAAAATTGACGGCGAAAGCCATGACAAACTACTTGAGACAATTCGAGGGGTGGGTTACCGGATTAAAGGATGACCCGTTCTTCCGAGCTCGGATAAGATTAACTTTCGAAAAATTCGCCATTGTCTTGGTTCTGTTTTTGATCGCCGGTTTTATCATTGACAAGGCCTATGACTACCGTTTGCGCCTGCATTTAACCGGCCAATTGCCGAACAAAGCCGTGGAGACCCAGATCATCAGTGAAACCGGCGATGATCTTCAGGGCGATGCCATTGTTATGCTTTCTATTTTAGGCGGCGCCGTTGTCGTCGTCGGATATTTTTTGGCCGGGGCAACTTTACGACCGATAAAACAAATCGTCCAAGCCCAAAAAAGATTCATAGCCGACGCTTCCCATGAATTACGGACCCCCCTTTCAATAATGAAAACCAACGCCGAAGTCGTTTTAATGGATGGCGAGAAAATGTCCGCCAACGAGGCCGCTGTTGTCCTGAAAAGCAACATTGAAGAAATCGACCGGATGTCCAAGTTGATCGAGAATCTTCTCCGCCTTTCCTACTACGACAACACGGCTCCCGAAATTCCGTTCACCCGGGTCGATCTCGCCGAGGTCGTTCAATCAATTGTTGCCAAAGCCAAAACGCTTGCCTACCAGAAATCCATCCGTCTAAATATTTCCGAGATCGCCCGCGCTCCAGTCCTGGGTAATCCCATCGCCCTGGAACAGTTGGCGATGAATCTCATCAAGAATGCCATTCTGTACACGCCTGAAGGCGGAACCGTGGCCGTGACTGTGATTCGAAGCAGCAACGGCGTGGTTGGATTCAGGGTTCGCGACACGGGTATCGGCATTCACCCGGACGAGATCCAAAATATTTTCAAGCCGTTCTATAAAAGCGACACTACAAAACTTTTGTACGCCGGAGGTTCAGGTCTGGGTTTGGCCATCGTGAAAAAGATCGTTGATCGCCATCAGGCGTCTATTCGAGTTGAAAGTGATATCGGTAAAGGGACGTCGGTCACGGTAACCTTCCCAAATCCGGATAAATTGGTCATTAAAGGGCCGATCGTCCAACCGGTCAGATCGTCCAGTGTCGTTGAGTCGTGATTATTTGATAAATTATCTTGATTTTTTCGTCATCAAATGGCCAAATCTGCTAAATTCAAAAACGATGTTATTGGTTTCTGTTATAAAAAGATCCTGAGACCGATCTTTTTTAGAATGGATCCGGAACGGGTTCATGACCAAATGGTCGCTTTTGGAGTATTTCTCGGAAAATACCCATTTACCAGAAAATTAACTTCCGGTTTTTTTGGATACTCGGATCCAACATTGAAGCAAAATATTCTGGGGATCAATTTCGAAAATCCTGTCGGGCTCGCGGCCGGCTTTGATAAGAACGGCGTATTAAGCGACATTTTGCCTTCAGTCGGTTTTGGTTTTACCGAGATAGGTTCGATCACCGGAGAGAAATGCGACGGCAATTCCAAGCCACGTCTTTGGCGATTGCAAAAATCTCGGGGGCTACTTGTCAATTATGGTTTGAAAAATGACGGTTGTGAAACTCTCTCAAAACGGCTTGAAGATAAAATATTCAAGATCCCCGTCGGCGTCAGCATCGCCAAGACCAATAGCTCCGAAACGGTTGAAATAAAAAACGGCATTGCCGATTATGTTAAGGCGTATCGTGAAATGTCGGGTATCGGCAGTTTTCATGTTATAAATATCAGTTGCCCGAACGCTTTTGGCGGGGAACCATTCACCGAACCGGCTAGATTGAAAATGCTTTTGGCCGAACTGGAAAAAGTTCGGGTGGCGGCTCCTGTTTTATTGAAACTTTCTCCCGATCTGGATCATCAGCAAATTGATGCCATTCTTGAAATCGCGGTCCATGGCGGTATAAACGGGATAATTTGTTCGAATCTGACCAAGACCCAAAATAATCACAAAATAATTGACCCGAGCATTCCCGACCGTGGCGGATTCAGCGGAAAGATCGTTGAAGAGAAAAGCAACGAACAAATCAAATATGTTTATAAAAAAACAGCCGGCCAGATGCTCATCATCGGTTGCGGCGGAATTTTTTCGGCTGAAGACGCTTACAAAAAAATTCGTCTTGGCGCATCGCTTGTTCAACTCATCACCGGCATGATCTATGAAGGTCCGCAACTCATCGGTGAGATCAATTTTGGCTTGTCTCGACTTCTTAAACGAGACGGCTTCAGCAATATTGCTGAAGCCGTCGGAATTGATAATAGGATGTGACTCCTACTTAGTCGGACTCGGACTAGGCGAAGGGATGTTCGGCCTGATTTGGATCGTTTGAGCGGTTACGCTTCCGTCAGTGTTTGTCGTACCGATAACCGAGACCTCGTTGCCTATTTTGACATCGCCAATCGCTCCGGATGCCTGTTTGGATACGCCGGTTGATGACGATAATATAACTACTTTTGAACTGCCGTCGCGCATTTGGACGGTCATACTTTGATTATCTATAGAAAGCACCTGACCCATTATTGCCCCAGCTCCAGCGGCTTGACCGGTCCTGGCATTTACTCCAGCTCCGTTTCTAAATTGCCCAAAACTTACCGCTGACGGTTTCTTCGACGCTTGATATTTCATCCCGCCATAGAACGAACCTCCTGCCACAACTATCAACACAACTATCCATATAATTATCTTCTTCATATTTTTTAATTCTCCATTTTCAATTCTCAATTTTCAGTGAATTTTCAATGTTTTAATTTTTAAACATTGAGTCATTGGAAATTGATTGGAAATTGGAAATTAGTAATTGGAAATTATTTTACTCGTATCTTAACGCTTCGATAGGATTCAAACTTGCCGCCCGTCGGGCCGGATAATATCCAAATATTATTCCTATGGCCGCTGAAACACCAAAAGCCAATAAAATTGATGACGGAGAAACGCTCGTTTTAATGCCCGCGAATTTCGTGATGGCAAGCGAAGCGACAAACCCGAATACTACGCCAATAATTCCGCCGATCAGAGTTAACATCACGGCTTCTGCTAAAAATTGCAGGTTAATGTCGCGTTTTTTTGCACCGATGGCTTTCCGTAAACCAATTTCCCTGATTCTCTCGGTAACGGTCGTCAGCATCATGTTCATAATTCCAATTCCGCCGACAAGAAGCGAAATACCGGCAATTGACGCTAGTAGCATGGTGAATGTGCCAGTTACCGACGAAGCAGCGGCGGCAATATCGGCTTGGTTCTGAACTTGGAAATCGGCCGCGGTTGGGTCAGAAATGTTGTGCCTTTGCATCAAAAGGTCTGTGACTTGCTGCTGGATGGCACTCATTGATTTCGTGTCCGGCGCCTCGATACTGATCGAGGTCACATTGGTATTGCCGGCCAGTAAATGTTGAGCGGTAGAGATGGGAATGATTATCATGTCGTCCAAATTATTGAAACCGCTTGTACCGCGAGAAACCGTTACGCCGATAACTTTGAAAACAAGACCATTTATCCTGATCTCCTGGCCGACAGCTTCACCTCCCGTGCCAAAAAGATCATCGCGAGTAGTCGGTCCCAAAACGGCGACCCGAGCCATGCTTGTCACATTGTCATCAGAAATGAACGAACCTTCGTCGATAGAAATATTCCGGGCCGAGGCGTAACTCGGTACGGTCCCGGTGATCGTTGTGTTGGTGTTCATTCCCGGCGCCACAACCTGATAACGCCGAGAATTTTCCGGCGCCACGGCGACAGCATTTGTCACTTGGGCCGCAATGGCATCGGCATCCGCCTGGGTCAAACTGGTGGCGCTTCCCCGGCCGGCATTTACCGGTCCGGCAGTTCTTGAAAAACCAGGCGAAACCAAAATCAAGTTCGAGCCCAATGACGCGATGCTTGATTGGATCGAATTTTGGGCGCCTTGACCGACGGAAACCATGGCGATCACCGAACCGATGCCGATGACAATGCCCAAAACGGTCAGGAATGATCTGGCCTTGTTAACTAAAAGGGCAAGATATGTTTCTTCAAAAATATCAGATACTATCATAATGATTTTTTAATTTTTTCTGATTGATATTCTTTTTGTCTTCAACGATCTCGCCGTCAATTAGATGTATGATCCTTCGGGCATGTTCAGCGACATAAAGTTCATGAGTGATGATGACAATGGTCTTTCCCTCGTCGTTCAAATGCTGGAAAGTCGCCAAAACGACATCGCCGGTTTTTGAATCCAAATTTCCGGTCGGCTCATCGGCAAGGATCAGTGACGGATCGTTGACCAACGCTCGGGCAATCGCGATCCTCTGCATCTGGCCGCCGGAGATCTGGTTGGATAAATGGTAGAATCTTTCCTCATCATAACCGGCGCTTAGCAACGCTTTTTTTGCTCGGTCTACTCTTTCGGATTTAGGCACACCTTCATAGACCAAGGGCAGACAAACATTCCTGATAGCCGTGGCTCGCGGTAAAAGATTGAAGGCCTGAAAAACAAAACCGATCTTTTCCCTTCGGATGTCGGCCAGCTCGTCTTCGGACATTTTTGAAACGTCTTTGTCGTCGAGAATATATTCCCCTTCCGTCGGAATATCCAAAGCGCCGATGATGTGCATAAGAGTGGATTTGCCAGAACCCGACGGTCCCATAATGGCTACGAACTCGCCGTCCGTGATATTGAATGAGATATTTTTGAGAGCCAGGGTTTCGACATTGGCGCCTTTATAAATTTTGCTTATACCTTTAAGTTCGATCATTTTGGTTACAAACCGAACACCCTGACTCCGCCGCCACCACCTCTTGCGCCGGCGGCCGCACCGGTTCCGGTGGTGGTTCCGGTCGAGGTTGTCGTGGTCGAGGATATAGTTCGGGAGACAACGCTGTCGCCTTCATTCAAACCGCTGGTGATCTCGGATTGGGTGTCGTTGGTGGCGCCGACGGTGACTGGAACATTGATTGGCGTTGACGATGAGGTGGATGTGCCGGACGTCGCTGAAGTCACCGCGTTCGGCAGGGTTTCGACATATTTTTGAGTGCCTTGGGTTTTAACAGCCGAACTTGGCAATATCAAGACATCGCTGGCGACATTAGTGATTATAGATGCTGTCACGCTCATGCCGGGTTTGATGCGATCATCCTGGGTTAGCTGAGCGATCTTAATGTTATATGAGGCAACCCCTTGAGAAACTGTTCCAATGGCGTCAACTTCGGAGACCTGACCGGCAATGCTTAAGTCAGGCAAGGCATCATAGGTCAGAGTTGCTTTTTGACCTATCACAATTTTTGTCGCATCAAGTTCGTTTAAAGTAATGGAGGCCAGATGCTGGTTGGTTATCATTGTGACAATAGCCGTACTGCCGGAGACGACGTCTCCATTATTTACACTCACTTTCGCGACAACTCCGTCAAACGGTGCGCGAATATAACAGTCAGCCAAATTCGTTTGAGCATCTGTCAGGGCGGCTTCTTTTTGCGAAACTGTATTTTCTTGATCGCTCAGATCAACCGGATCACCCAGGGTTCCGCTCGCTATGGCTTCTTCTTGCGAATTAATTGAATCGATCGATCCGGATAAGCCCGAGATCCGGCTGTTCAAGGTGGCTGTGTAAGCTGCTAAATTATTTTGGTAAGTAGTGATCTGAGATGGAACGGCTGATGAGCTTGAATTATATTTTTGGTTCAAATATGAGATAAGATAATTTAGCATATTCTGTTCACTTTTGACTGCCTGGGCGACCAGACGAGTTGTAAGCAGGGTGTCGTCCATCATCGGTTTCAAGGTATCCGGGGTCGTCTCAAGAGGTCTCATTTGGCGAAATTTTTCCAAAGAAACATCATAGGCGTTTTTCGCCGTATTATAATCACTCACCGCGACACTGGACAAACTATTAAACGCTCTCAAACTATCGGCATCGGAAAAATAGTTATCATATTGGCATAAATTAGGCGAACAACTTCCCTTCAAAACATCGTCATATAGCACGCCGTTGGCTCCTGTGACAATACTTACAAGGTCTGAGTAAGCTCCGGCCATTTGATTGAAACCGTCATTATAGTCGTTCTTCAACGTTTCGCTTCGACTTTGTTGAGTGGTTCCCTGATCAATTTTAAATTTTTCAAGTGATATTTTAGCGCTATCCAGAGCCAATTGAGCGTCTCTGACGGCTTTTGCCGCATCGGTTGAATCAAGCTGCGCGATCAGAGCCCCCGCGTTAATTTGCTGGCCCTCTTTCACGACTATATTCGAAATATCGCCAGAAATCTTCGGCTTTACATCCACTTGGCTTGAAGCCAAAACCTGGCCGCTGCCGGAAACGGTCGAGATGAGCGTGCCTTTCTGAACCGTTGTTAAAACATAGCTAGTCGTTGAACCACTGGTGAATGAACGATAGCTGAAATAAATAATGATAATTAAAACAATAGCGGCAATTCCGGACAATATTTTATGGGCACGCATTTTTGCAATGATATTTGACATGTTAATTTTGTATCGGCGGCTGACCGGGCAAAACGCGGATGAATTTTGCCGTAATTCTCCCCTGATTATCCGGCGAACCGATTATTACCACTTGATCATCTATTTTCAAATCGGTGATCTTTATTGAATTGTTTTGTTTTTCAATGCTGGTGTCATCTGATACTAAAACAACCTTTTCTTTATTGTCCGCGCCCTTAACGGTCGCGGAATCGTCGTCTAATGAAATTATAGTGCCGAAAATCCCATGGCCTCCCATCATGCCGGGATCGCGGAATAATCCCTGGCTCCCGCTGGCCATGGGTCCGCCGCCGCCAAAAACCCCCAGAACTCCTCTTTGGGGTCCGCCGAAATTTCTGTCATAATTTTCGGCCCAGGAATATGAAAACTGAGCTTTGCGATAACCGATATAAACGCCGGCGGCAAAAACCGACAATAACGCCGCCGCTAACACAACGGCTATGGCGATTTTAACGGCCAACTTTGATTGAAAAAATTTATTTAACTCCATGATGCAATTTTTTTACGGAATGGGACAAAAAAACTCGGTTGTCGATGAAACTGAAAAACATTCTCAAAGCCAAAAGCGCAAGCGATAGCGAAACCAAAATTATAACTATCGAAAAAACCGGAATTGACTCCAGAATGGACGCCGCGAAATCTTTACCGTACAAGATAACGATCCGGGGATCACTGAATATCAATTGGAAAAAATGCCAAAAATCCGATTTGGCGATCTCCCGCCCCATGGTGATGAATGCAAACCCAAAAAAGCCGACTATGACAACGGCGATGATCGAAGATGAGACAATGTTTTTCCTGACGATCTCGAGTTTTTTCTCAAGTCCGATACGTTCAAAGATCTCCTTGAAAAGGCGGGTTTTCTGGTTTTTATTTAGTATTGCCACCAGTCATAAATACGCTTAAAACAAGGGTTTTGGTGCAGGCGAAAATTTATTCGAAATCGTCTCCCAGAGCTTTTTTCAGGATGATCACGCCCCGGCGGTAACGGCTCTTGACCGTATTGAGCGGTTCCTTCAAATGATCGGCGATTCCACGGAACGAAAGCGCATCGTGGTGGCGAAGCTTGACAACCTTCCGATAATGGGTCGGCAGGTCGTTGATGGCATATTCAAGTTCTTTGCTGGATTGTTTCAATTCCAGCATTTTCAGAAACGACGGCGCTTCATCGGCGACATCGAATATTTCGTCCTCACTTTCCAATGCTGAAAATGGCAAGGCGTGATTTTTCCGCAACCAATCAAAAGCCGTGTTTTTGGCAATTGTGAACAACCAAGATTTGAATTTTTTGGAAATATCAAATCTTTTCAGGTTTTTCCAGGCCTTGACAAACGACTCCTGAGTGACATCGGAAGCCACATCAACATTGCCGACATAGCGCCGCGAAAAATTAAAAATCGGCGTAAGATACCGTTGGAAAAGCGTTTCCAAAGCTGTTTCGTCGCCTTTCAAATATTGGCTAACCAATTGTTCGTCCGTGATCTTTAGCATGTGTAGAGTATACCATAAAACCTTTAAATATTTAACAATTGTCAGATTTAGATTGTATTAAGTTTAGAAACCAACCTTTGGGGTGCCCAGCCGGATTTGAACCGGCAACCCTCGGGACCACAACCCGATGCTCTACCGATTGAGCTATGGGCACCATATACGAAATGTAAAATTAAAATATCAAAATGTAAAATTTCCGTACCCCGAGGGGGAATCGAACCCTCATCTAGGGATTAGAAGTCCCTCGTTCTATCCATTGAACTATCGGGGCAATTATACAATATATAGCATATTTTTAGCTTGGCGTAAAATTAAGAAGGCCTTCCCGTTGATGAATCGGAAAGGCCTTTGTTGCCAGCCGCTCGCGGTCAAGCGGCTGGTGGCGTGGTCCATGGTCTCAAAGCCGTCAGCTTGTTGCTCGGCTAAAGCAGTCCATTCTCCATTTTTAAAAATTGAATATTTGTGATATTTTTAATGGTGAAGAACGGGCTGTAGTGTAACGGTAGCACGAGACGTTTGGGACGTTTTAGTGGCGGTTCGAATCCGCCCAGCCCGACACAATAAGAATCCTCTGTTGTAAAGGCGTGCAAATTATAGGAAAAGAAACTTTTCGGGTCTTTCGATATCCACTCTAGCGGTTGACGCAACTCTCGGCTGCGATTACATTTGAAATATGCCCAAGCAGACATCAAAAAACGAATACATCGTCAAATCTGATTTCGCCGAACTGCGCAAAGGAATGAACGAGGACTTCAAGACTCATATCGGCGCCCTCTACGAGAAGTTCTCCGGAGAGGTGAAACTTGTCGCTGAACAGCACCAGGACACAAATACCAGGGTCAGGAACTTGGAGCACCAGTATCAGGATACCGACACTCGAGTTCAGAGGATTGATAAAAAGGTGGATACTCTTGAAAAGAAGATGGACATTGTGGTGGACGTCCTCGGCGAGTTGAAGGTTGACGTCTCGGAAATCAAGAATGGCTTGAACAAGAAAGCGGATCTTAAGGATCAGAAACTCCTTGAGAAGCGAATCCTGGCATTAGAAACCAATTCGTAACGGTTATGAATGCCCGCTTTGTTTGGCATCTGCCAGCAACCGCTTGATTTTTTCCATCGTCTCGAAAAACGAGATGTTCTCTCGCTGAAGGGTTCTGACTTCCTTCACTAGAGCCGACAACCCATGACGAAGCGAGGTGAAGGCTTAGTTTTGTTTTGACAATATTAGATAACGAGAATACCATTAACAAAAGCGATGGAGTATTTTGATACGTAATGGAGGTCGGAAATGCTTAGTGACTGGTTGCGAAAATTGAGAAGCTGGCGGTTGGCGAAAACCATAAGAGGGATTGAAAGAATCGCCGACTTTAAAGACATCGGTGATGAGTACTTTCAACATGATGTGGAGCAGTGGCTGAAACGAGCTACCAAGAGGAAATCGAAACTTGAGCGAAAGCTCGGAATTACTTCCTAACCATTAAAACCACCTGACAAAAAACTTGTCGTAGGCGGTTTTTTTATTTTAATCAGAGTCAGTTATTGTTTTTTTCTCAATATCTCACAGCTCTTTTGGTAGATGCTGGCAAAACTCAAATTATATTTTTGGCAATACCAAATCACCAAAAGAAAGATGATGATAATCAAAAGGATGATGATTTTATTCCTTTGAAAAAACTTCTTCATAATGTTATATTAACAAATATCGCGGGTATCGTATATCGGTATTACCACAGATTTCCAATCTGTTGAGAGGGGTTCGACTCCCCTTACCCGCTCAAGTTTGTACTCAAAATTGAGCGGGTAAGGGGTCGGAGGGGATCGGGGGCAACGGGTATGCCCCCGTGGTGGAAGAATCGAAACCGCAAGGTGTCGAGGAGCGAGAGCAATGCTAGCATGCGAGTCATTGCTCGAGCGACCCCACCCCGTTCACAATGAATCAAAACCCGCCTTTCGGCGGATTTTGTTAATAATCAGGATCCTGACTATTATTTTCTTATTTCAAAACGGCTTCCTTCAACATCTTGCTCGGGGTGAAGCGAACTTTCTTGGAGGCCTTGATCTGGATGCTCTCACCTGTTCTGGGGTTTCTGCCCATTCTGGCCGGCCTGTCGGCAACCTTGAAAATTCCCAAACCGGAAACGTTCAACTTATTGCCTTTCTTCAAGATCATCGTGACGCCGTTAACAAAAGCGTCAACAAATTCACCGGCTTGTTTTTTGGGGATATTAAGACCTTCAGCTAATTCTGCAATAAACTGTGTTTTTTTAATTGATATCATGAAACACCTCCCTTCATAGAATTGTCCGCGAGCTAGTGCGAAGCACGCAGCGAGCGGGAAACAATTCATGACCCTGACACCTATCGGGTTCAAAGCCATTTAATAATGAGTATGAGCCGTTAGGCGACTTCGTCTTTGGGCTATATGCCTCATTAAACTTTGGCTCCGATAGGTGTCAGGGTAAATAACTGTTTCCGTGCTCGGCTCACTTCGTTCGCTTGCGCTCGGACATTTATTTACCTTGCAAATTCTATTGCTCTCGTTTCTCGAATCACATTTACTTTGATCTCTCCGGGATATTTCATTTCCGATTCAATTCTTTTGGCAATATCGCGGGCGATTTTCATGGCTGATAGATCGTCAATCTTGGTCGGCGTCACGAATATTCTCAATTCCCGGCCGGCTTGAATGGCGTATGATTTCTCAACGCCTTCAAAAGAATTGGCGATCTTCTCCAGATCCTCCAACCGTTTCAAATATATTTCAACCGTGTCGCGCCGGGCGCCGGGTCTGGCCGCCGAAATTGAATCGGCCGCTTGAATTATCCGCGATTCTAAACTGGTATACGGGTATTCGTCGTGGTGGGCCTCCATCGCTTTGATGACTTTGTCATCCACTCCGAATTTTTGTAAAAGTTTCCTGCCTATCTCAACGTGCGTTCCTTGAACCTCGTGATCCACCGCTTTTCCTATATCATGAAACAAAGCGGCTTTCTTGGCAACCGAGACATTGGCGCCGATCTCGGAAGCCAGCATCCCGGCCACATGGGCCATCTCAATTGAATGCAATAATACATTTTGACCGAAACTGGTGCGAAATGCAAGCCGGCCGAGCAAAAACGTGAGTTTCGGGTCAATCGCGCCCACGCCGACCTCGAACAGCGCCGCTTCACCCGCCTGTCTGATCTTGTCATTTATTTCCAGCCGCGCTTTCTCAACCATTTCTTCAATTCTGGCCGGATGGATCCTGCCGTCGGCAATTAATTTTTCAATGGCCAATTTGGCAATTTGGCGTCTGACCGGATCAAATCCGGAGACGACCAGCGTCTCGGGCGTATCGTCAATGATAATGTCTACGCCGGTCAATCTCTCGATCGTCTTTATATTCCGCCCTTCCTTGCCTATAATTTTACCTTTTACCTCGTCGGAAGGCAAGCCGACCACGGTGGTGGTGGCGTCGGCGATGTGCGAGCCGGCGTAGCGTTGAATGGCCAAGGTCAAGATTTCTTTGGCTTTCCGTTCAAACTCTTCGGCATTCGACTGCTCCAATTTCAGCATTCCGTTATACAAATCCTCTTTTGATTCATCCTCGATCTTCCTGAACAAAAGCGTTTTCGCGTCCTCACGATTCATACCGGTAACTTTCTCCAATTCCGTGATCTCTTTTTTGAGCTTTAACTCCAGGTCAGATCTCATTCTTTCCATTTCCTCGTTTTTGGCCGTCAATTGGTTCTTTTGTTTTTCAATGTCGCGGTCGCGGTTTTCCAGCTCTTCCTCCTTTTTGGTCAAAATTGACTCAATTCTGACCATTTGCTGATGGCGGGCCTGTTCTTCCCTTTTTGACTCCTCAAGGGTGTTCAGGGCCGTATTTTTGGCTTCCAGGATGAGTTCCTGGCCCTTGTTCTTGGCTTCGGCAAGCAAATTCTCCGCTTTTGAGCGGGCGGAACTTATTTTTTTGTTTGTGAGAAATAAACTAAGAAGATAGCCGATGACCAAGCCGGCTACTAACGCAACCGCTCCTCCGATCAAAAGTAGAGTATATTTGTCTAGAACCATGTTGTTTGAGCATTTTTACCATGTTTGAAATATGATGGTTAAAAGCTAAGTTATGAGTTAAATGAAGTTAATTTGTTTGACCTGGATTCATTATATGAAATTCGCATTCAATTGTAAATACCGCGAGACCCGCCTGCTTTATTTGACATGACTGCGATTTTTGGATAGCATTATCTTGTTGTGATCTTTTTCAAATCAATTTACCCCCAATGGAGGTTGCCATGTCTTTGAGTAATATCATATTCCCAAGTGGGTATTGCCCAAAATGTAATGAAACGGCGTCGATTTTACGGGAATCACCTTTTTGTACAGAATGCGGTTCAAGAATGGAAAAATTACCAAAGTGTCATTATGATGGAAATGAAATATGGCCTACTCAAAAGTTCTGCGAAAAATGCGGAAGGCCAAGATGTGAAGCTCTGACGTCTCCACCACCTTCGCCGTCCAAGTCAAACAGGCCAATGTTTTTTACTCATATCCGTTCCTTTCTGAAAGACATCAGAACTTATTTAGAAAATTGATATTTTTTTCCGCATGGTTCGCCCTGCGGTTTTTTTATTTCATATTCCGTCATTGAATAACTAAAAAAGCAACCGGTTGGTTGCTTGGGTTTTTGAAATTCGTTTTTTACTCAAATGCTCGGTCGATCAATTCACTGGTCAGCTTTTCTTTTTTTGTAATCAAATCATCCTTCTCTTTTTCCAAACCGGCGATAGCCTGGTCCAGTTTCTCAAGTCCATCCTTCGCACAAACTATTCTACAGATTGCCAAACAATATACATCTATGAATGCCGAGACTTTTTCGTGGCCATCTATACCAGATGCACTCATGAAAGTTCCTAACGTTAAATCGTCGATGAATTTGTCGCGAAAAATGATACCAGGTGGAAGTAGCGATTTTTCAGCAAGAAATTTGACGATATCAGCTACGCAGCCAGGACAAATGCGAACTATGATATCTTTCCCCGTAACTGTAAGTTCGCAGGGTTTACAGCAAAAGGAACAATGTGAACTCGGCGTTATTTCCATGGCTTTTTTTCCTCTCAAAGTTGTCAAAGATTACCCTTGTTTATCACTATTCACAAAATAAGTCAACTCTTTGTGGAAATCCGTATCGCGGGTGTGCTAGAATGATTTTATGGCAGACGGGAAAAAGCGAACCATGGTTTTGGCGATTTTGGACGGTTGGGGTTACAGCGACCGAAAAGTTGGCAATCCCATCAAGCAGGCAAACACTCCGACGCTGAATCAGATAACCTACGAATATCCCCTGACCCTTTTGCAGGCGTCCGGTTTAGCCGTGGGCATGGCTTGGGGAGAATGCGGCAACAGCGAGGTCGGTCATTTGAATCTGGGCGCCGGCCGAATCGTCGAACAATATTATTCGCGGATAAATCGCTCAATAAAAGACCAGACATTTTATACCAATCCGGCATTGCTTGGCGCTTTTAATTACGCCAAAGAAAAAAATTCCTCCGTTCATCTGGTTGGTCTTCTGACCACCGGCACCGTTCACGCGGCCTTCAATCATCTCCTCGCGTTGCTTTATATGGCTTCACAATTCAACCCGATGACGACTTATCTTCACCTGTATCTCGACGGCCGCGATTCCGGTCTTCAGGAAGGCGCGGATATGATATTAAAATTAAACGATGAGATCGCCAAGATCGGCGCCGGCAGGATCGCTACGCTCATCGGCCGAGATTTTGCTATGGACCGCGACAACAATTGGGACAAGACCCGAAAAGCCACCGAACTCATCACCAAAGCCACCGGTGAAAAAAGCGATGATTTTCTGGCGACCATTCAAAATTATTATCAACAAGGGATCAACGATTCGGGAATGCCGGCCATTGTTTCCAGCCAATCCGGTTTCACCGGTCTCCAGAACAATGACGCTTTGATATTTTTTAATTTTCGCGAAGACAGTATGCGACAAACCCTGGCTTCATTTGCCGATCCGAAATTTTCACTTTTTCCGCGAAAAGAAATTTCCGGCCTTAACATCGCCACTATGACCCTCTATCTTGACGGTCTCGATGTTTCTGTTGCCATTCCCCCGCCGATGATCAAGAACGGTCTGGCCGAGGTTTTGAGCGCGAATAGTTTGAAACAGATGCACATTGCTGAGACCGACAAATACGCCCACGTGACCTATTTTTTCAATGGCTTGCAAAATGCCGCATATCCGGGTGAGACCGATATTTTTGTTGAATCGGTGAAAAATCTTGAAGCCCAGCCGGAAATGTCATCCGCTGAAATTGCCACCAAGGTCACCGAGGCGCTTGAATTGAATGTTTACGATTTCATTGTTCTCAATTTCGCCAATGCCGATCTTTTGGCTCACACCGGAAATTATGAAGCAACAGTCAGGGGGGTCGAGGCCGTGGATGCGGCACTTCAAAGGATAATATCGGTAGTCCTGAAAAATAATTTTTTGATGGTCATCACCGCCGATCACGGCAACGCTGAATCGCTCATCTATCACAAAAGCGGCGAAGCCGAAACCAAACATGACGACAGCCCGGTTCAATTCATCCTCATCGGCAGCGAATATCGCACATCCAAAGATCAATCTCGCATTGACCGCGAACTCTCGCAGATCAACGGCATTCTGCCCGATGTCGCCCCGACTATTCTCGAACTCATGAAAATTGAAGTTCCTCCCGAAATGTCGGGACAAAGTTTGATGACGACATTGTTGGCCAAGTGATTTGATAAACTTCGCGTCCCCTTGGTCTTTTCTCGAGACGCTCCGACTCTACGCGCCCAGCGGGCGCTTCATCTCGCCTCACATGTTCGGCTCTATATATGATATCTCTCGCTTATCGTCGAATCCGTCCTCGTCCCTCCGCAGG
>JBEKBN010000005.1:0-72144 GCA_050015375.1 Minisyncoccia bacterium
GGCGGAGGGGGTGAGATTCGAACTCACGAGCCCCTTGCGGGACGCCGCATTTCAAGTGCGGTGGAATGAACCACTATCCGACCCCTCCCTGACGGGATAATTAAACGAAGGCGGAAGGGGTGGGAGTCGAACCCACCTGACCACTTTCGCGGTCGAAGATTAGCAATCTTCTGCACCAGCCGATATGCGCCCCTTCCTGACTTTCCAATTTTACCTCACGATTTGGCTAAAAGCAAGAAAATCTGCTATGATTTGATATTGTTATATGCCGAATAAAAAAACCGAAAATTCGGGGCTAGTTTCGAGACCGCCGGTGGTGGTGATTTTGGGTCATGTTGATCATGGCAAGACCTCGATTTTGGACAAGATCCGCCAAACTCATGTCGCCGAAAAAGAAGCCGGTGGCATCACCCAACACATTGGCGCGTATCAAGCGGAATCCAAAGGAAGAAAAATTACCTTTCTTGATACTCCCGGCCATGAGGCGTTTTCGGCCATCCGTTCCCGCGGAGCCAAAGTCGCCGATGTGGCGGTTCTGGTCATCGCCGCTGAGGAGGGCGTCAAACCCCAGACCAAAGAAGCCATTGCCATCATCAAGCAAGCCGAAATTCCTTTTGTCGTCGCCATCAATAAAATTGACAAAGAAAATGCCAATCCTCAAAAAGTCCGCCAAGAATTGGCCGAAAACGATGTCATGGTTGAGGATTATGGCGGAACGGTGCCGGTGGTGGAACTTTCCGCCAAAAAAAATCAGGGCATTGATTCGCTTTTGGAAATAATTTTGCTTCTTTCGGAAATGGAAGAATTGGCCGCGCCGATGCAAACACCAGCGAAGGGACTGGTCATCGAATCCCATCTTGACAGCCGACGAGGTCTGGTGGCGACGCTTTTAGTTCAGGAGGGAGAGTTGAAAATAGGGGACTGGGTATCGGCCGGACCGGCTGTCGGCAAAGCGAAATCGCTCGAGGATTTCACCGGCAAAGCCATCCGGGTTGCTATTGCCTCCCAGCCCTGCGTCATGGTCGGCTGGGAATTGGCGCCACGAGTCGGGGATACATTTGAAGTTGTGACAAGTTCTGCCGAAGCAAGAAAAATATCCGCCGCTTCGACCCAGCTTGGTCCGGGAATTTTGTTTTCTGAAGAATCAATTGAACCCGGCGAGCCGGCGAAAAAAATCGTGAATATAATAGTAAAAGCCGATGTCCAGAGTTCCCTTGAGGCCATTGACCAGGTTTTGAAAACTATCAAATCCGAAGAAGTCGGTTACAGAGTTATCAATTTCGGCGTCGGCAATATCAGCGATGCTGATGTCAAAAACGCCCGTGCTTCCAATGCCGCTATTGTCGGTTTCCATGTTTCAATTGATCCGGGCATCAAGCAAGCCGCCGAGAGGGAAAATATAAAGATCGCGACCAACGACATCATCTATGAATTAGTCGAAGGCGTTCGCTCGGTGATGTCGGAACTTCTTGAGCCAGAAATCAGAAGAATTCCGTTGGGCAAGGTCAAAATTCTTGCTTTATTCAAAGGCGGCGACAGCTCGCCACGGTCGGGCGGAGCGGGCAAAACCCAGATCGTCGGCGGCAAGATCGTCCAAGGCAAAGCCGTCCGAGGCGCGCTCATTGATGTTTTGCGGAATAATTTGTTGATAATGTCGGGCCGTTTAAGCCAGCTCCAGCAAAGCAAAGCCGATATTACCGAAGCCGCCGAGGGTTTTGAAGTCGGCATCCGGTTCGATGTTTTGAAAAAATCTGATTACTCCATTGCCGTCGGCGATACCCTGGAAATCTATCAGGAAGAAAAAATAAAACGCTCTATCTAATTTGTCCGAGAGAATCAAAAAACTGAACGACTTGTTGCGCGATGAGGTCGGGAAGATAATTCTCCGGGAAAATATCGCGCCCGAAGGCGTTTTAATAACCGTTTTGAGGGCAGTAATTTCGGTCACGCTGGAACACGCCACGATTTACATTTCGGTTTTGCCCGAAGACAGATCAAAAGAGATGCTGAAAAAATTAAAATTCAAAATTTACGACATCCAGCAGCAACTGAATAAAAAACTCAAGATCCGCACCGTGCCGAAGATCCGTTTCGAAATTGACACCGCCGAACTCCGGGCCCAACACATTGAAGAGCTTCTTCAAAAAGTCGGGGAGAAGTGATAGGATGGAAGCGAGATTAGGACGACGGCGTAGCCAAGTGGCAAGGCGGTTCTCTGCAAAAGAACTATACGGGAGTTCGATTCTCCCCGCCGTCTCAAAATAAATCATCGCCCGGGTGGTGAAATTGGTTAGACACAAAGGACTTAAAATCCTTCGAGGGCAACACCTCATGTCGGTTCGACTCCGACCCCGGGCACATTAGCAAAGCGCCTGCGCGCTTTGCGTGTCGGACGAGAACGCCGGAGTGATATTCGGCGAGCAAATGGCGAGCCGAATCACGAGGCGGTGGTCAGGCCGAGTCGGCGGAAGTCGCCGAGAGCCGCGACCGACTCCGACCCCGGGCACTTTTTGTTAATGTTTCTCCTTGCAATTATTTTTGAATTTGCGTATTATTAAAGGTAGCTGTTTCATGCATGTTAATCAGATCGTCGGCCCGGTCCTCGCATGGCCCGTTTTGGGGACCGGAGAAAGAAAGGAGCTTGCGATGATCCAATATCGGATATATCCGGTTTTTGCGACAGCAAGGTCCGGTCCTTGACTTGATTCGTTGCTCCTTGATTTAGCAGTTTCACTTTTCCCGAGAGCGGTCGGACTCCGTTCAGTCCGGCCGCCAGCCATCATATCCCCCAATCATCGGGGGATTTAATTTTATCAGATTTCTGGGTAATTTTGTCAAAGCCCGAAAAATAGGATATGATTCAGTTGTTTGGAAGGGTCGGATAATGGCTATTCCACCGGTTTCGAAAACCGGCGTCCGCAAGGACTTGTGGGTTCGAGTCCCACCCCTTCCGCTAATTGAATTGAAACAACCATTTGGCTGTTTCAATTCAATAGACGAGGGAGCGAGTCGCCTGCGCGACTCGCGTTGGGATGAGAAGGCCGAAGCGATATTTCGTCAGCTGACGAAATCGCGAGGCCGTGCCCAACCCGAGGAGCGCGACGGCGCGACGAGAGGTGCGGGCGAATCCCACCCCTTCCGCCGGTGCATAAATTGCTCGTTAGGTGTGATATAATAAAAGGGTGGAAGAAAGAAAGAAAATTTTAATTGTTGATGATGACGCCGAGGTCAGGCAGATATTAGCCGACAAGCTAATTGCCGAAGGTTTTGATGTTATTCAGGCCGTAGACGGCGAAACTGGATTGCAGTCGGCGGACGCCGCGCGGCCGGATCTGATATTGCTTGATCTGATAATGCCGAAAATTGACGGTGTCGGCGTGATGACCAAATTGAGGGAAAACGAGTGGGGCAAAAACGAACCAATAATAATCATCACCAACATCGATCCTGACGAGAACACGGTGCGGGCGATGGCCAAATGCAAACCGTATTATTTTTTTTCCAAAGGCATGTTCGATCTGGACGATCTGGTCAATAAAATAAAAGAAATATTGCCACCGCTGATAATCCACTAAGATATTTTTATTACTATCTGTTTCGGGCAAAGACAAATCCGATGACTTCTTTCGCGCCGGCCCCGACGGAGTCGGGGCCGGCGCTTTTTAATACTCGGGCGCAGTCATTCAATGTCGAACCGGTAGTCGAGACATCGTCAACCAAAATTATGGTTTTTCCGGAGAGGTCGGCGGCACCGGCCGCGAGCGCGGCCGGTGCCGCCGACCCAGCCGACGCCAATTCAAAAACCCCCTTCATATTATCCACCCGCGTCTGTCGGTCTTTGATCTCAGCTTGCGGCGGATTGTTGCGACCGCGAACTAAAAGTTCTTGATATGGCCAATTGAAATGTTTCCCGATTTCCCGCGCCGCCAATTCTGACTGATTATAACCCCGGTCATTAAGCCGGCGCCGGTGAAGCGGAACCGCTGTTATCACGATTGAACCCGGCTCAAGAGGTAAATTCGGAGAAACCTTTTTCTCGAAAAAATTAGCCATGAATTTTCCGATGTCGCTACCCAACGACCGCAAATATCGGTATTTGACGGCTTTGATCATTTTTTCGACAAGTGGGTAATCGTAGTCGGAAGCGACAATGAGCCGATCCAAATAATTATCTTTTCGACAAAACGGGCATGTTTTTCCGAGAATCACCTGCGAGCTGCAAAAAGCGCAGATGAAATTTGTTTTGAAGGGAATTTGGGCATAGCAGGACGGGCAAACGTGGGATTCGTCGAGTTTGTTTATCAATTCCGAACAGCCAAGACAATATCTGGGAAAAATGAGATCGAGAAGAAAAGTCCGGGCGGTGTTCATGTTAATAACTTGCGCCTTTGATATGGTATAATTTATTTGTCTGAAATTATGTTTAAATTTGCCTCAAAAAGCAAATTAGGTATTGATATCGGCACCGCTTCGATCAAGATCGTCGAGCTTTCCAAATCGGCTGGCCGTTACAAACTGGAGAACTATGGTCTTTTTGAATTGGAATCCGTCGAAGCGTCGGTCGGCGGTTCGGATGAAATTGTGGAAGCTCACCCGCCGAAATTGTTGGAAGAAGACCTGGCTTGGGGGATAAAGGAAACAATGAAACGCTGCAAGATCACGGCACGCGACGTCGTGGCTTCGATCCCGTCGTTCAACACTTTCTCCACCATTATAACCATGCCCTATCTCTCGGAGCAAGATATCGCCAAGACCATTCCCTACGAAGCCCGCAAATATATTCCCATTCCTTTGAGCGAAGTCATCATGGACTGGACGATCATCAATGTCGCTCCGCCGAACCAAAACCAAATTTTGCCGAACAAACAGTCCGAAGCCAAATCGCCGATCGTCGAGGTTTTTATTGCCGCCGTACCCAAGGAAGAAACCGCCAGATACCAAAAGATCATGTCGAACGCCGGCGTAAACCTGCGGGCCCTGGAACTTGAGAACTCGGCGTTGATCAGAGCGCTGGTCGGAAACGATCTGAGTCCCATTGCCATCATCAATATCGGCGGCCGGAGCACATCCATTTTGATAGTTGACAACGGCTACGAAAGGATCAGCCACAATTATGAGGTTGGCGGCTTTGAGATCACAAAAGCCATTGCCCGCTCACTGAACATCAGTTTGAAAAGAGCCGAAGAATTAAAACGGAGCATGGGTTTGAAGAACGCTAACACGGACATGATCACCAGCGCCATGTCGTCGCTGGTGGATCTGATCGCTTTTGAGACCAGAAAAACCATTCACAATTATGAGGACCTGAAAAAAACCCAAATTGCCAAAGTCCTTTTGGTCGGGGGATTAGCGAACATGCCGATGTTCATGGAATATTTCGCCGACAAACTGGGCATGGCGGTATCAGCCGGAAATCCTTTGGCCCGGATCATCTACCCACCTCCTCTTGACGCCATCAAGGACGAATTAAACTCAACATTCACTATTGCTTTGGGACTTGGCATGAGGGAGATCTGAACGTAACGCCGGGTGTGCATAACAACCCAAGCTAAATAAGTTAAAATATAACTAGTGGCCGACGCAGGCGGGTTACAACTTCTTCCGGAAACCCGGAAGAAAATAGAATATCACGCACCGGGGCATAATCGGCTCTTGATTTTTTCTGTTGTTTTCTTGGCATTTATTTTCGCCGTATACGGCGGGTTGGTCTATTATCAAAAATCTGTTCAGGGCCAGCTTGATACTATCAACAGCGCCTTGGTCAAGAACGAGCAAGCCCGGAGCAAGACCGACGAAGATATGCTTTTGAATCTGAAAGACAATCTGGCCGTCGCTTCGAATATGCTGACCCAGCACCTGCCGTGGTCGCAAGCCCTGACCCATATCCAAGCCCTGATCGTTCCCCAAGTTCAGTTCGAAAACCTGACGGTCAAGTTCGATCAGAAACAATATTCATTCAAAGCCCTGGCCGTCAGTTACGCGGCGGTGGCGAAACAGGTCGCCGCTTTTTATTCCGACGGCGCCATCACCAATATCGTGATGGGAAACATTACTGCCCAGCCAGACGGCACTGTTGAGTTTTCAGTCCAATTGGGGTTTGACCCGACCAAAGCAACCAAATGATAATTCCGGAAAATCATATTCAATGAATCCCGTTAGAAGTAGCTAAAACTAAATACTATAAGCAATTTACGATTAATAATTATGGCTATTTCTAACGGATATCTAAATAAAGTACGGAAATGTAAACATTTCCTACTTCTAACGGGATGAACAAAGATATCATCGCATCAATCATATTCGGAGCCAGTTGTTTCATCTTTTTTTGGTTGGCCGTTCCGGTCTATGACAATATTTTAGATATCAAATCGGCCACCGCCGATATGCAATCATTGCTGTCAGAAAGGACGACCTTGCGCCAAAATGTCTCCAACCTGATGCAACAATACGAATCCAGAAGCGCCGAGATCGCCAAACTGATGATGTTTTTGCCGAACCAAAGCCGTTTGGACCAAATAATCGAAACCCTTCAATCAACGGCGGGTTCGACCGGCATTCAGATGAAAGACATGAGTCTTGCGTCACAGCCCAGCACCAATAATAGTCCCTACGTGGTAACGAATATCAAGATCGAGGTTTCGGGAAATTACGATTTGATGGTCAATTATATGAAACAACTTGAGCAAAGTTTACGGATCTATGATGTCACCGAGATCAGCATCGCCCGGAATCAGCAGGCTCCTCTGGCGGCTAACCTGTTCAATATCGAGATCAAAGCCAATACTTATAGTTTAAATTAAAATGGACGGCACACCGGTAAAAAATAAAAAAGGGAATTCGAGTTTGTTCATTCAGATCGCCATCATCTTTTTGGGCCTCGTCGGCGGCTATATTTATTATTCCCAGATCATCAAACCGGCGAAGACGGCCGTTACTTTGCCTGATATCCCCAGGTCCGACACCTTGAACAAGTTTCAGGATTTCAGTTCCTATAACTTTGGGATTTTGAACGACCCGACCTTCAAATCCCTCAAAATTCTCGGCAATATTCCGATCCAGCCCGGCGTTACCGGAAGAACCGATCTTTTCGCCCCGCTAATTAGCGAATAGTGATCAGCCAATAGCGAATAGCAATTCGTGAATTGGAAATAGCAGCTAATAACTATCGGCTAATGACTGTCCGCTATTTGCTACCCCATGGCTTTCAAAACCCCATCAATTTTAGTTGATGAACTCATCAAAAGCGGCCTTTTGACCGAAGAATCATCGGTTGCCCTTGAACAAGAAGCGGCCGACGGCAATAAGGATTTCGGCGAAGTTCTCATCGACCGCGGCGTCATCACAGACGAAGATCTTCTGAAGATCAAGTCGAGGATCTATCAATTGCCGATCATTGATATCGTCAATGTCGAGATCAACCGCGAACTTTCCAAAGAGATCTCCGACGAGGTCATCAATTTTTACAAGATCATTCCTTTTGCCAAGAGCAACGGCGTTCTTAAGGTGGCCATGATCAACCCCGAAAACATCAACGCCCTTGAGGCCCTGAAATTTCTGGCGTCCGATCGTGGCCTGATCCCCGAGAAATACCTGATAACTTACAAGGACTTTGGCGCTTTGAGCCGGAGTTATCAAACGTTGGGTACCGAGGTCGGCAAAGAACTTGAAAATCTATCGGAAGAAAATACTCAAAAAAATCTACAGATCACCGACAAGACCGGCGGTCTGGAACAGATCACGGCTGAAGCGCCGGTCACCCGGATCGTGGCCGTCATCGTCAAGCATGCCGTTGAAACGCGGGCTTCCGACATTCACCTCGAACCGTTCGAAGACAAGATCCGGCTGCGGTTCCGGGTTGACGGCTTACTCCATACAACCTTGACCCTGCCCATTAATTTGCAATCGGCCATCGTTACCCGCATAAAAATTCTTGCCGATATGAAGATTGACGAGACCCGTCTGGCTCAAGACGGCCGGTTCTCAACGAAGATCGGCGACAGGCGGATTGATTTCCGGGTTTCAACCTTTCCGACAAGAAATGGCGAGAAAGTCGTGATGAGGATCTTGGACCCGTTGGTTGGCAATGTCGAGTTAACCGACCTGGGGCTTGAAGGCAGATCGCTGGAACTCGTCATCGAAAATATCGGCAAGCCGTTTGGCGCCGTTCTGATCACCGGTCCG
The DNA here is from genome assembly GCA_050015375.1 of Minisyncoccia bacterium. Lineage (GTDB taxonomy): Bacteria > Patescibacteriota > Minisyncoccia > 2-02-FULL-40-12 > IGHO2-01-FULL-4-A > JBEKBN01. The sequence continues at coordinate 8,182 of JBEKBN010000005.1, forward strand.
ACCGGTTCGGGCAAATCCACGACCTTAGCCGCCATTTTGAGAAAGATCAACGACGACGAGATCAATGTCGTTACCCTTGAAGACCCTATCGAATATTATGTCGAGGGTGTCAATCAATCCCAGATCCACGAAGAGATCGGTTACACTTTCGCCAGCGGTTTGCGCCACATTTTACGCCAAGACCCCGATGTCATCATGGTCGGCGAAATTCGCGACGGCGAGACGGCGCAATTAGCGGTCCAGGCCGCTTTGACCGGCCATGTCGTCCTGTCAACTTTGCATACCAACGACACCATCGGCGTCATCCCTCGGCTCATTGACATGGGCGTTGAGAAATATTTGATCGCGCCGACGATGAACTTAGCTTTGGCCCAGAGATTACCTCGTAAACTTTGCAACGCCTGCAAGGTGAAGGTCAAGGCCTTGGACTCCGAGGCCGAAATGATCAGGCGGGCGATCGCCGATATGCCGACCGATGCCCGGAGGGATCTGCCCAAAAATGATTTTGAATTGTTCAAACCCAGCCCCAGCGGTTGCCGCGAATGCAACAACCGGGCTTACAAAGGCCGGATCGGGATTTTTGAGACATTGGCCATGACCGATGAACTGGAAAATATCGTCTTGACCGATATTTCCGAAGCCAGGTTGAGAGAGGAAGCGAAACGACAGGGGATGATTACCATGTTCCAAGATGGTATAATAAAAGTTCTGCGGGGCGTCACGTCGCTCGAGGAGCTTTTGACCGTGGCTCAAGAAGCGGCGGATGATGAGTTGGATGCGCCGGTGAAAACACCAGCGGGAAATTCGAAGAAATGAGGATGGTTAGTAGTGAGTAGTGAGTAGTGAGTAGAAAATAAAACAGAAACTACCAACTACTAACTACCAACTACAAACTAGTTCCATGGAGGACTATAAAAAAATTGTTGATGAACTTTTGGAGATCGCGGCCGAAAAAGGCGGTTCCGACCTTCACTTATCCACCGGTTATTATCCGACCGTCCGTGTTGACGGCCGATTGATCCCGATGGATGACCATAGGGTTCTTGATAAGCGCCTCGTCGAAGGCATCGCTTTTTCGATCCTTGACGATGAGCACAAAGAAAGATTTCTCAAAGAAAGAGAGATCGATTTTGCTTATGAGTTGAATCAAAAGGTCAGATGCCGGGTGAATATTTACACCGCCCGCGGAAATTATTCGGTGGTTTTCCGTTTTATTCCCGAGCGTATCATGACCATCGAGGAATTGAATCTGCCCGAGAGCATCAAGTTATTCACGAAAATTTCACAGGGCTTCGTGCTGGTTGTCGGCCCCAACGGCCACGGCAAATCCACGACTTTGGCCGCTATGATAGATCTGATAAACAAAGAAAGGGCCGAAAAGATCGTCACCATTGAAGACCCCATCGAATACATTTTCAGCCCCGAGCGAAGCATTATTGACCAGCGCGAAGTTTATTTTGACACTCATTCTTTCGACAACGCCCTCCGTTCTACTTTCCGGGAAAATGTCAACGTCATCATGGTCGGCGAAATGCGCGACTTTGCGACCATGAGCGCGGCGGTGTCGGCGGCCGAAACCGGCCATTTGGTTTTCGCTTCCATCCACACCAACAATGCCGCCCAAACCATTGAAAGGATCGTTGATTCGTTTCCGCCCGACCAGCAAGCCCAGATCATCAGCCAGCTGGCCAATACCATTTCGGGCGTCATTTCCCAGCGTTTGATCCCTCGGCTGAAGGGAGGACTTATCCCGGCGGTGGAAGTCATGATCGCCAATGCCGCCGTCCGCAATTTGATAAGAGAAAGAAAAACCCAGCAATTGAACATGGCCATTGATACCGGCGGCGATATCGGCATGATCTCGCTGAATAAATCATTGGCCGACCTGGTCAGGCGGGGAGAGGTTGGCATCGAACAAGCGGAATTTTTCTCCCTGAATCCGGTCGAGCTGAGATCATTGCTTCGCGAACAAAATTGATTTTCTAAAATAATTTTTCCGTGGAATTCGATTATCAAGCGAAAAATCAGGAAGGAACGTTGGTTGAAGGCAGAGTCGAGGCGCCATCGGAAGATCAGGCGGTCTCGATCCTTCACCGCAAAGGACTGATCATCCTTTCTTTGGGGTCTTCGGTCAAACCGCTTTTCTCGATGGACCTGATGGCAATATTTAATCGGCCGAACCGGAAGGACATTGTCATGTTCACCCGACAACTGGCAACCCTGGTGGATGCCGATGTGCCGGTGGTTGAGGGTCTCCACGCTTTGGCCGAGCAGATAGAAAAACCGCCGTTCAAAAAGATCGTTTCGACCATTGCCAACTCGATCGAAGGAGGAGCGTCGCTGTCCTTGTCCTTGGCCGAACACGAGAAGATCTTCGGTTCGTTCTACATAAGTTTGATAAGATCGGGGGAAGTGTCGGGCAAACTCCATGCCACCCTTCTTTATCTCGCCGATTATCTGGAACAGAGCGCGGCCCTGAACTCGAAGATAAAAGGCGCCATGACTTACCCGATATTCGTGGTCTGCGCCATTGTTCTTGTCAGTATCATCATGATGACCACGGTCTTGCCGAACCTCTTGGTAATTCTCAAGGACTCAGGCGCCACCGATCTGCCGCTGACCACCAGAATTCTGATGGCCGCCACTGATTTTGTGAATAATTATCTTTGGTACCTTGTGGTCGGCCTTTTGGCTTTGGCCATCGGCATCACTTACTATGTTAGAAGCGTGACCGGTCGGGCTATGTGGGACAAATTCAAGCTCCGGATACCCCAGTTCGGCAAGATCATCAGGAATTTTTATATCGCCCGACTAGGCGAAGCGCTTTCCACCCTGATCAAATCCGGCGTGCCGATCCTCGACGGCTTGGGCATCACCTCCGAGGTCGTCAACAATGATACTTATAAGGGCATAATTCTCGAAGCTCGGACCAATGTCCAAAACGGCGGCACCATCTCCGAGGTTTTCCAGAAATACAAAGAATTTCCGCCTCTGGTCACTTCGATGTTGTCTATCGGCGAGAGAACCGGCCGGACCGATACCATGCTTGACAATGTCACCAAATTCTATAAATCGGAGACCGAGAACTCCGTCCAGAATCTCACCACCCTGATCGAACCGGTTTTGATCCTATTCCTGGGCCTGGCGGTGGGTATTTTGGTGGCGGCGATCTTATTGCCGATATACAACACGATAAGCACATCGGGCTAGCCCCCACACCCAACAAGCATAAGTTCTGCATTCCACAAGTCCCAACAAACCAGTCCCATTTGCAAACATAATGCTATGCGAACAATAATATGGACAGTTAAGCAGAACAGAATGACTTGCAAATGCTCATTGGGTGCGGGGGTGAAGCTGTTGATATCTTATTTTGTTGACGTGCACCAAAGATTGTATAATTAAGTTAGTTAATAAAGCGTAGCGATCGTTTGCGTTGAGCAAAAAGCTAAACGCCAATGTTATCCGCCTACCGCTGATTTCAAAGTGACGATTCCATTTAGGAAATCTTTGAAAGATTTCCGCGGGTTCACATTGGTCGAGTTGCTGGTGGTTATTGCCATCATTGGTATTTTGGCCACCTTGCTTTTGTTGCAATTGGGAGTAGCGCGCGCCAAGGCACGCGATGCCAAACGTATCGCGGATGTTAACCAGGTCCGGACAGCTATCGAACTGTATTTTGATGACAATAGCGGAAATTACCCGTCAGCCGATATCTACACCGACGTCGCAACGAATACAAAAATGATCAAATACATGTCCTCCTTAAAGTTACCGGTTGATCCCCTAGACGCAGCAGTTAATTATCCGTATGCGTGGAATGTAAGTGGAACCAAGATATTACAGTTTCAGATTTGGACAAATTTAGAGCAAAGTAACGCTTCGGCGTTTTCCGGCGATACCAAGATTGACTCAACGGGTTGGTCCAATGGTGTAAAAGTTAATAGTAATGCCGCACATGAACTTTGTTCCACAGCGGCCACGACAGGTCCCGGAGCTATCGCTGCTGGAACCGCCGATTGTGTCTATGATTCTGGCCAGAGGTAAATCCTAAACTTCAAAACAAAATCCGCCTCACCGGCGGATTTTGTTTTGCATCCGCCGACTTTGTTCTATAATGATTGAAGATGACCATGACATATTTGTTAACATTCATCTTCGGTTTGGTCTTTGGCAGTTTTGTCAATGTTTTGATATATCGGATCCCGCGGGGCGAGAACTTCGTGACCGATCGTTCCAAGTGTCCTCATTGCCACGCTTTCATCGAGTGGTATGATCTCATTCCGCTTTTAAGTTTTTTGGTCCTGAACGGCAAGTGCCGGAACTGCGGCGCGAAGATCAGCTGGTCATATTTCTGGGTTGAGTTCTATTCCGGTTTGATCTTTCTTTTATCGTTCATGGTTTTCGGCAATTTCGGTGTCGGTCTCTGGCTGGCCAATGTCGCCATCCTCGAGATCTTTCTGATCCTGTTCATGACCGATATCAAAGAGTTAATCTTACCCGACTCCGTGATTCTTGCTGGTATTGTCATCGCTCTCGCCGGATTCAAAACATTCAATTCAATTTCCGTTGAACATCTTTTGACGGCTTTGATCTACTTGTTGTTTTTTTCGGCTGTCTGGTTTTTGTCGAAAGGGAAGTGGCTCGGCTTTGGCGACGGCAAGTTGATGTTTCTCGTCGGCTTGGTTTTCGGCGCGGTGGCGAGTGTTGTCGTTTTGTATATGGCGGTTATTTTGGGAACCATCATCGGCCTCGGACTTTTACTGTTCAAGAAAGCCAATCTCAAAACCCGCTTGCCCTTGGGCGCTTTTATCTGTTTCTCGGCCAGTGTGTATATCTTTTTTGGAAATGTTATAATAAGTAAGTTGGGGTCGATATATTTGATCTTAAACATTTTTAAGTAAAAACAATGAATCCCGTTAGAAGTCACCCTAATCCCGTTAGAGAGCGTAAACCAATCAAAAGTTTTAAACAAAATGGTTTATGCCACCTATTCGGGACTCTCTAACGGGACTAACGGGTTCGCGAATTAAAATTATATGTAAAAAGTTAACTGTTAGCAGGTTGTATAACTTATGTAATTAACTATGCAACAGTGACTTCTAACGGGATGAAAACGGAGATTTCGCCAAAACAAGTCATATTGGCAGCCGTGGCAGTGATCATTATTGGGGTTGGTTTTAGTTTGATAAAGACCAGTTTTAACAAGGGCCAGGTTCAGAACCAGCAAGCCGCCCTCGTCCTTTATTTCGACCAGACCCAAAAACGGATATTTGAAGGCGATGTTACTGACAACATGTCGGTTTTGCAGGCGCTCTACGCTTCTTCTTTGGCCGGAAATTTTGATTTCCGCTATTCCGTCGAAAAGTCCGGCAAGATCCAGCTTTACAAGATCGGCGACAAGATCAATGATCTTGGCGGCCAATGGTATTTTTACCTCAACGGCAATCCCATAAATATCGGAGACATTGACCTGCAAAAAATAAACAAAGGCGACTTAATTGAGGCAAAATATCAATAATAATTCGGGGCTTGCCCTGTTAGAGAGTGCAAAATTATTCGGGCGTTTTTTTTGTTCACAATTTTTCAATTATCAAAAGGACTCTCTAACAGGGCTTGCCCCTCACTTGAAAGCGATTTTAAAAAAAACGCCGCTTTTCGGCTGGTCGTTTTCAAGCGAGGGGTTCTCATTAGTTGAAATACTCGTTGTCACGACTATTATAGTCATCCTCTCGACGTTGATGGTTTTTAATTTCCGGTCATCGTCCACCAATACCACCAGCCGCCATCAGGTGGCTTCGGTCATTGTCGCCGACATCAGAGAACTCCAGGCCCGGGCTTTAGCCGGAATTTCAGCGACCGGGACGATCGTTTGCGGCTACGGCATTCATTTTGTCAATTCCCAGAGCTATCTGACCTTTACGCGCCAACCGGATCCGGTGTTATGTTCAAAAACCGACGACCGGAAATTTGGCGCCGGCAACGACCAGGTTCTGGATACCAAGATCGTCGGTAATCCGAATTTTGCCATCCAAACGACCTCCGGTTGGGACAACAGCGACATTTATTTCGAACCGCCCGACCCGACGACATACATAAACAACGAGAAAACCGTCGCCGGCAATATTGAGCCCTCCGAGACCATATTGATAGTTCGCTCCAACGATCCAAGCGATCTGTCTTCGAGCACCATAACCGTTTATGCGTCTGGAAAAATAGACATAACCGATTCGCAATGACCCAGATGGAAAGATCAAAAGAAAAGGGGTTCACCCCGTTAGAGAGTGCAAAATCATTAGGACAATATTTTAGCGTGCGGTTTCGCAATTTCAAAAAGGACTCTCTAACGGGGTTCACCATGGTTGAGATCATCGTCACCATTTTTATTTTGGGTTTGGCCCTGGCCGCTATTTATGGAATTTTGTCCGTTGACATGGCCAGCGCCACCGCCTCAAAAAACAATTACACCGCCAGCATGCTGGCTCAGGAAGGAGTGGAATTGGTGAGAAATTTCAGGGATAGCGATTGGCTTGCCGGACGGGAATTTGGTTCGCTGGGAGGTTTAGGCGGACCAGTAGGCGATGGTACCTTTGCCGTTGAGTGGGATGGAACCACGCTTTTGCCGGCGGAGTTTGCCGATGAATATCTGGAGAAAGATTCGAACGGCGTCTTCTCATATGATGGTGGCGGTGACACTCTTTTCAAAAGGGCGATTACTATTGATGAAACCACAGATCCGGGAGTTGAGATTATTGTAAGAGTTGATGTCACCTGGACCGAAAGGGGACTGGATAAAAAATTATCCGCCGAAGATCATTTATTCAACTGGTACCAAAAATGAAAAAACCATTTCAAAAGGGCTTTACCCCGTTAGAGAGTGCAAGCTCAATCAAGAAATTTTTTAACGGACGATTTTGTAATTTTAAAAAGGACTCTCTAACGGGGTTTACATTGATCGAGGCCATAGTTTCCACACTTATTTTCTCGATAATCTTGACTATCATCGGCGGCGCTTTCAGTTTGTTCCTGAACTCCCAAAGAAGAGCCATGAACATCCAGCAGGCGATCGAGAACTCCAACTTTATCTTCGAGTCCATGGCCAAAGAGATCAGGATGAGCACAATCCTCGATGTCGGCAACGACAATTGCCCGGGAACGTATTCGACGACTTTGAACATCGAGCATCCGATCAACGGCTTGGTTACTTACCAATGGGATAACGGCAATCTTTACCGGACCGTGAAAAATCAGACAACCAACGCAACGACCACGACGATGCTGAATTCCGATTCGGTTCAATTGACCGGCTTCAAATTTTGCAAAATGGGCGTTGAAGTCGGCGACCAGATCCAGCAGAGGGTAACTATAATTTCGTCCGTTTCAACCAAGAACTCCAGTGACCAGCAAGCGGTCGTTGATGTTCAAACCACGATTTCCACGAGAAATCTGGAAACAAATCCATGAGCATAAATAACCCATCCAAAAAAAGATCGGACTCCGGCGTCGCCCTTTTGTTCACGATATTAATGATCGGCATTTTGCTCTCGATCATTTTGGTTTTGTCGAATATTTTTGCCATCAAGCTCAAACTGTCGGCTGAAACGAGGTACTCGGTCAGCGCCTATTACGCCGCCGAGAGCGGTGTTGAATACTGCCTGTACCTGAGAACATCGCCGACTCCGGTTCCGGACCCGCCGGTTCTGGATAACGGCGCGACCTTTGATACCGGCGATACTTGCGCTTCCGGCAACATTAGATCGGTAGGTTCTTTCCGGAATGTTTCCCGAGCCATCGAGATCTCATACTAGCCCCGTTAGAAGTCCGGTTCACAGATTTGAGCCGGCAGAAGCCCGTGCGCTTCTTGCTTCTAACGGGGGGAGTTATGAACACCTAGCAATGCCAAAAACTGCGGGTGTGATAAAATATAACTACCAGGAAATGAAAAATTAAACATGGAAACTAACGAAAATCATCCAAAAAATTGGGCGGTGAAGGAAGTTGAAGAAAACTGGAGAAATATTTTAACGGTGATTTTAGCCGCGGTCATTTTGATTGTTGGATTAATTGTAATTTGGCGCAATCCGAAAGGACTGGTTACCATACCAACGCCAACGCCGACAGCGACGGCCAGACCGACAGTCAACATTATTCATGAGGGTTTGAAAACCGTTCTGACCGGATTCCCGACCGATATTACATTCCCGGCCAGCGCCATTTTGACGGACAATCTCAAATACACCAGTCCCACCGGCCAAGTCCAGCTGACCAAGATGTTTACGAGCACAAAAGCGGTCAGCGACAATTACACTTTTTTCTATAATCAATTCCAGAAATCCACGGCTTGGAAAATCGTTTCCAAACTTGATTCGGGCGCACCTGCCGGTCTGATGGCTCTAGTTGCCACCGGCCACGGCGGAGTGTTGAGCGTTAACATCCGCAACGACAACTCCATCAAAAAAACCGTCATCGAAATCGATTTCGTTCCGTCAACGAAATAGAGACATCCCTGTTTATAAATTATAAAGTGGATTTAGGCCACTTTTTTCATTGAGTAAAAAAGCAAAAGCGGCAAATTCTTTATCAAACTGCCGAGGAGTTTGGCAAATTAATTAAGACAACCTTCCATCCATTTTGCGGTTGGATTCTATTTGTTTTTGTGCTATAATAGAAATAGAAATATGAAAATACCCGATTTCCTAAAAAAATACTTTTGGGATGTTGATTTTAACGGTCTCGATGCCAACACACATTCGCTTTTTATCGTTGAAAGAATATTAGAATACGGAGACGAAACCGCAACGAGTTGGATGCTGGATAATTTCAGCAAAGAGCAAATAAAGCAAACATTGCTGGAAAGAAAGGGTTTTTCGAAAAAAAGCGCTAACTATTGGTCTTTGATTTTAAATATACCTAAAGATAAAATTTCATGTTTGAACAGGTCTTACCAGCAGATGCAAAAAAGTCATTGGCCATATTAGGCAAGAGCGGATTACTGAATGGCGCTTATCTGGCCGGCGGCACAGCTCTAGCCCTACAAATAGGACACAGGATTTCTGTTGATTTTGATTTTTTCACTCCGGAAGAATTTGACGAAAATATTCTAGTTCAACGGATGCAAAAAACAATTCCTGATTTTAAATTGGATAGGATGGAATGGGGAACCATTTTGGGATATATTGGAGAAACCCGTTTCAGTTTGTTTTTTTACAATTATCCTCTTCTTTTCAAAACTCACGATTTCATGGGAGTTAAAATCGCAGACATAAAAGATATCGCCCCCATGAAAATAGCGGCCATATCGGACAGGGGGACGAAAAGAGATTTTATTGACTTATTTTTTTTAATAGAAGAGGAGAAAACATTGACGCTGGAAGAAGCGCTTGAGTTATATGATAAAAAATTCGGGTTACTTAAACAAAATAGAATTCATATACTGAAAAGCTTGGTCTATTTTGACGATGCCGAAAAAGGGGGAGAGCCCAAAATGATAAAAGACATATCTTGGGATAAAATAAAAAAAAGAATCGCAGAATTGGCGTTGGCTCAATAATCAACGACAACTCCATCAAAAAAACCGTCATCGAAATCGATTTCGTCCCCGGAAAATAATAAGTTGCTCTTCCGAGCCTTGTAGTTGACACTAAACTGTATATAGTTGTAAAATCCAGAAAGTACTTCCATGGAGGTGTTTTTATGTCTTTTATGTCTGGTTTTCTGACCTTGGACATTAGAGAGCCAGAGCAGGGCACACTTTCCGGCATCGAAATGCAACCGACTTGTGATTGCGATGATATCGCCTGCGATACCAATTGCGATTGCCAAGATTGCGATTACAACTGTGAGGAATGCGACTGCGACAAAAGCGACTGACAGTTTGCCCCGTTTGTAGCCAATGTCCCCGAGACGCCACTTCTTGGCGCCTCTTCTTTTTTATTCAATGACGATGGGTTGTCTAAATTTTTTTAGAAGCTCCTGATCTCTTAATGTTTTGTAGCCAAATTTATGCCACATCTCGATTTTTTTGCTTATTTGGTCGCCGATAGAAGCAAATAGTTTTATTAATTTATTAATAATCTGATTCATATCATTGTTATTATTTTTGTTAAAAATAATATTTTTGTCTACAAAATCAACCAGGGTCATATTATTATCTCCCTCCGATATGTGTATCTCTACAATCTCTGGATTGCCTCGGGGAGATTTAGGCATATTAAAAAGGCTTAATAACTCTGGATTTTTAAACATACTTGAGGTGATTGATTCCTGTAAAACATAAACCACATCCTTTGAAACATTTTGCCCAATTTTCCAGCCCATTTTCTCGATATATTCTAAAAAAATAATATGAGAAATTTCATGAATTGCAGTCGAAAGAACCGACTTGTTTTCTGGATTTTTATTATTTAATTCTGCCAATACAGAATAAAAAAAATAATCTTTCTTGAATGGTGAAAACGGCAGGAGAGACAGATACGCGTTATATGCTATAGGATCAGACCATGAATAGTTCATAAATCCGCTCAAGAATTTAAAAGCCGCATTATTTTTTTTATTAATTATTTCTTGATTGTACTTGATTATCTCTTCTAATTGATTACCCTTGCTTTGATGAAGTGAAACAACAAAATCACGCACTTTTTTTTCCGCATCAGAACTGTTTATTATGTCCGTAAGTTCCGGGTATGTTTTAAGGATCTTCTCTCGATTTTGAATAAAATATTTATGCCAAATAAAAGAAACGAAGGCGTCAGCATCTTTAATTGGGTCGTTAATAATTTTGATTGTTGGGGATACGCCCATTTCTTTAATATTTACAAATCTTTATTATAATTGTATAGTAAATTATAGCATAGCAACTGCACTTTAACAACGAAATCCTAGCCAGAAAGAGGTTTTGTATGTACAGGACTTTAAGCGCTCCGCTCATCACACAGGTTGAGTTGACTGAAAAATGTCCCAATAAATGTAGACATTGCTACAATTATTGGCGGACATTTAATACTGGCAAGTTCAATAATTTTCCAGCCAAAATGGTTGACCAGACGCTGGATAAATTAGCAGAAGCAAAAATATTTCACTTAGTCATAACCGGTGGCGAACCACTTGCCAATAAACCAGTTCTTTTTAGTTTCCTCAAAGGCGTGGAAGCCCGAAAATTGACTTGCGGCATCAATTCGACATTATCAGGACTCACAAAATCAGATGCCGAATATTTTCAGGAAAGTGGCGTTATGAATGTCCTGATTTCGATATTGGGGTCAGACGAGAAAAAACATGACGCTATTACCCAAAGCAGGGGTTCTTTTTCCCGCACAATTGATGGGATAAAAATATTGAAAAACACAAACATCCCCATTAGCGCAAATATGGTTGTCTCCGCCTTGAATATTGACGACATAATCCCGACTTCGATACTTGTTAAATCGCTCGGTTTTAAGAAATTCTTCATTACTAGGGCGGCTTGTCCCAGTAACTGTATTGATTTCAACGAGCTACGCTTAACAAGAGAACAGTTTACAGGTTACTTAAAAGAACTCCACGCTATTCAAGAACGGATGGGTTTGCGTACGGGTTTTTTGGAGTGCTACCCGCTTTGTGGCATGAAAGAATTACTACGATACAGTTCTTTTCTGGGTCGCAAATGTTTGGCCGGAATAACTAGCATGACCATAGGTCCGACCGGAGAAGCCAGACCCTGTTCCCATTTGGATAAGGTTTATGGAAATATATTCAAGGAAAATATCCGTGAAGTTTGGTCCAGAATGACGGAATGGCGTCATCAATCGTTGCTACCAGACATATGCAAGTCATGCAGAATCGTTAACTATTGTGGTGGCGGGTGCAGGATGGAAGCAAAAACGCTCGGGGGAGGTATAAATGAAATCGATCCCTTTGCTGAACCGGCAAATGTCGAATATGCGACAGAACAACTTGCCATTTTACACAGAAGAAAACTTGCGAAAAAAGATGAGCTACCAAAATTCTGCAGGATAAACCCAAGCTTACGGGTGCGGAATGAATCCTTTGGAGGAGTGTTTTTTGTGGGGGATAAGTCATCTGGTTTAGTGGAATCTCCAGTGATGGATTTCGTTGGTAGGCTAGATAAAAGGCAAATTTATGAAGTTGATTTTTTGACCGCAGAGATAAATCGTTCTTTATCTTCCGTAAACATCACCAAGTTTCTCAACCGTATGTTCAAGGAAAAGATTTTCGTTGCTATTTCCGGGGATCATGTTTGATCCCTTTTTTATTTGATAAATTTAATTATGCACTTATCTTTCATATCTTCTTGACTTCTTCATTTAGGAGTAGTATATTGACAGAGTAGTGAAAGTGGGGTTTTTGGTTAGTTACCAGAACCTTAACAACGCAATATTTATTTGACATCAGACGGGTTCAAGATTCGTCGGAAGGAGGGGCTATGAAAGGCCTAAGATTATTTTTGATGATTTTGGCGGGGCTGGCGCTTATTACCCTGTTTCCGCAGGCCGTTTTCGGCCAGAAAGACGGGGATACCCGGCAGATCTATGTGTATCTTCCTACTCAAGTTGTAGGATTAGATGGACCGGCCGGGAATCCAAATACTTACGAATATTTAACAGTTATGACATTTACCGTGCGACCCGGTGTTCCTGGTAGTTTTTATGCCTGGCATTTCGATTCGTCCGGGAAGAAAATGCAACTGAGGATTTCAGGCGTCAACGGTAGCAGTTTTGAGGCTACTGAGTCGGGGGGCAGTATTGTACCCGGGGGGAGTATTACTCTGACATATTCCTATTGCCAAGATAATCAATTTGGCGGATGCCCAAATACTAACATACGTAGCGGCTGGACGCGTTTTCAGGTGGGACAAACTTTTTCAGTGGCGTCTGGGTGGCAATACGACACCCTGATTTCCGTTGTCTTTCAGCGACGAGACAATCTCGGGTTTCCAAAAATCGTTGCTGATGCTCCCGTTGTTGAGCTTGACACTTCTTTTATCATTCCGGCATCAGTGACAACCGGCGGAATTGATTCGGGTATTGCCATAGTTAATCCTTCTGACCAACTAGCCAACTTGTCATTCCAGATTTTTAATGATGTTGGCCAACTGAAAGGGTCAAAGCAACTGACACTTAATGCCGCCTATCAGTTGAGTGAGTTTGTATCCCAGCTTTTTCCAAATTTACCATTGGATGGACTGGGCAATATGCTGACATCCGGCCAGTTAAGGATTTCTTCTGACACACCAATTGCCGTTCTTTCGCTGAAGTCCTACACCGCTCCCGGTTTTTTCAATATGGGCGGCGGAGCGGCTTTCGTTGTCAAATAACCTTTCCAATCCCGATTGGTGAGCTCACACCGAACTCTCAGTCGGGGATTTTTTTTGGAATTTTTAACTAAATGAAACATTGACATTCCTATGTTAATGACCTATTATACCAACGACATCATCTAGGTTGTTTTTTGACAACCAAAGACAAAAGAAAAGAGGAAAAATGACTAAGAAATTCCAGCGAACAATAGAAGAATTTACCCGTGGAAAGTGTGTTTTTACTGTGCTTGGAAACGGCTACACTAATCACTGCCCGCAATGCCTATGGAGTAAGCATGTTGATATAAATCCTAGCGACCGCCAGGCAATATGCCAAGGGTTTATGGAACCCGTGGGCATTGAGCTCAAGAGTGGGGAATATACTATCCTCCATCGCTGTGTTTCGTGCGGTTTTGAGAAACGGAATAAGACGTCAAAAGATGATAATTTTGATGTAATTCTCCGACTCTCGAGTCGTCCAACCAAACATTAATTATAGATTTATCTAATTTTTTAAGATATAATAAAAACGACAAATATCTTCGCCGTCTCGGGGGCAATTTGGAAATATCTTATCGGGAAACACCAGTTTCCTTTTTGCCATAAATTCCCTTGATTTTTTCTAAGATTTGGAGGTTTTTTTGAGTATTTCCTCTAGATTTGGAAAGTTTGAGTTGAAGATCTCGTCAATTTTTTCGATATTAAACCCTTGGGGAAGTTTCTGCATTTTACTTATTTCCGGCATGATTTTCGAGAATATTAGGTCAACAATCCTTTCTTTTTCCCAGTGACCAATATGATATTTAACTATTAAAGATTCGATATTTAGGTGTAAAATTTCGTGAATAATGGTTCTGCAAATTTCGTTTGGTTGTCTATTATTGACATTGATAATTATTGTGCTGGGAGGATCGTAACTCCCGCCGACTCCATATTTTGTAAGAATAATTTTATATAATCCAAATCCTGTCGTTAGACCGTTTTTTTCTATATTGTTTTCAAGAATATCTGAGATCTTGCCCCATTCTGCATAAATCGAATTAGTCAATTTTTGGTATTCGTTTCGATCAAATTCGTCTTCCAATTTGTCAGTGATGGTGTCCAAATTAACATCTTCATAACCATCCATGACTATCTCAGAAATTCTGGCAGGTAGACTAATGTTATACCCTCTCTCTCGATACCATTTTAACTTTTTTAATGTATCTAAAACTCTCTCCACTTCAAACTTGAGAGAGAATTTGATTTTGATTTCAATCTGTTTGTTCATAAAAAATTAGGGGTTAGCATAAGCTATGCTTATACTAACCCCTTTTGGAGAGAACAGCGCAACCGCGTCTGGTTAAACGCATTGCCCGGTAGTGCAGTCGCCAGTCACGACATCACAACAGTTAATGCCGAACCGGTTTTGCAGGACAGAAGACGGCTGGGTGCTATCTTTCGAATCTTTCTTCAGATGATCCCCGGCCAAATTTACGAAGAGCAACTTCAATTCCTGCATACCACGATTACCCCTGTTTTTGACCATAACTAAGGATCTCCTTCCTTATTCGAGATCATACCAGAAAAGTCAAAACTATTCCACCACAGTGGACAACCTCCACGACACCACCACCTATAATCACAATTTGTGCACTTTCGATGACGAAAAACATCAATCGTTCTTCTAAGACGGCTCATTTCAGAGCCACTCCAAAAATCAATGAATGATTGTGAGCTGGAAATCACAGAATCAATTTCGGATGGACAAACAAGCTCAAATCCCGTCGTGTGAGTGCACAAAGAAATCGCACGGTTCTCCTTAATTGTTACCGCGTTGCCCGTAAAAACCGGGCAGTTAAACATCAATGACTTTTCCGCCATTATTTCTCTCAATGTCATTTCCTCTATAAGGCACCACGGTAAGCTAATGACGAAACAGCATTTCTGCTCCAATTTTTTACAAAGTCGAAAAATGTCTGGGATCGCATCAGCAATCAAGACCGGATCGGTTTTATATTGCCTGGTATCATCCAAGGAAGGAAGACCGAAAGTGAAGCAAAGCGATTTTGCTTCGAACTTTTTTGCCAAAGCGATGCAATCTCCAACATTGCCCAGATTTTCCGGACATAGAACGACATTGACCGAAAAACCAATATTTCGATCACGCAGATTTTTCAATCCCTGGCACATTTCATCAAATCCTTCCGATGCGCCCGTGTTTGCAAAATAGTGCTCCCGATTGGTTCCGTGCATAGAAACAGAAATACTGAGATGAGGGATGTTTTTTATTACTGACAAGGGAATGCCATTTGAAAACGATCTCCCGTTGGTAATTAAATTACAGAACTGAAAAAAACTACACAAGTCATCTGCAATTGAAGAAAATTCTGGATGAAGAGTCGGTTCGCCGCCCGTAATTACGCAGGATTTCGTCCCGCATTCGGACAAGGTTTTTGCAACCCTGACAATAAAATCGCGATTCAAAAAAGTTGCTATTTCCGACCCCTTACGCAAACACCACAAACAATCGTTGTCGCAAATCCCAGTTAGTGACAACCATACTCGATTTGGTACGACGTTTTGCAACTTTTCAGCCATAAATACCTCCGAATAATAGCAAAAATGTTTTTTATTGTGTTGTAAACGAACAATTATAAAGATACTAGAATATTGCATTTTTGTCAAAATATATTAGAATATTTAGAATAATAAAAAACATTACCACTTCAACTGCCACTATGGGTTTCCGAAGTTTTTCCATGTATAATTAAGGCAATAAACATCTTCACCGCCTCGGGGAATAATTTAGAGAAGCCCTGGTTATTTTCAAAAAGTTGATAAATGATGTTGTTCACAATTTCCGGGATTGGTATAATTGAGACAATGAGAAGCGGGGCAATTTCTTATAGAAGACAAGGAGTAGTTTTGATTTCGGTTTTGGTTTTGTCTTTTGTTGTCATCTTTTTATCTTTTTCCGATGCTCAAGCTAGGACCTGCTCGATAAATAACGTTCATCCAACCTTTTTATATGGTGACGGCACCCAAACCGCGCCTTTTGCGGCTGACGGTTACCGAGCGAAAATTGGCTCTGTTGATTATTCGTATCAACCACCGTTGTGTGGAAACTCGGGGATTATTTCGATAACACCTTCGGATCGAACCTATGTCCCGGGTGTCAATATTAATGTTACGCACAGCCTAAAGGGCTCTGTTGATTCCCCGGATTGGATTTATATCTCGGTTCAAAGAGATGTCCCGCCCGGAAATTATCCCGTCTCATTTGATAGCGTCGTTAATGTTGGCGGAGGAATGTGTCAGATTGATACATATAACGGTCCGTGCGACGGTTTTGGCTTTACCATAATGGGCAACTCACTTGTCGTAGCAATCAGTCCGGCGGGAGGCGGGACTGTAACCGGAGGCCACGATATACATTGTCCGAGTAATTGTACAGATGAAGATTCCGAACTTATTAGTGGCTGGGGTAATGGCACCGGCTACTCAACTGCCGAAAGTGTTACTTTAACCGCTACCCCTAATACCGGATATGCTTTTGACCATTGGAGCGGAGTTCCTAATACTGGTGATTGTAACGGCTCGACAACCACAACATGTAATATGCCCATGTCGATATCAAGAAGTGTAACAGCGGTTTTTCGCGCCACTTCTAATCCGAAACCGAAGGTGGATCTTAGCTCAATTATGTCTTATTTCAGTTATCCGACTAAGGATTTAGGAAATAATTCCGTTTCGGTAACAAATGATGGAGATGCTGGAAGCTTGTTAAATTATAGTTATGGAAAATACGGTCACTTAGCTTCAAGATTTGAATTTAAAGATGCTTCAGATCAAAATAATAATTACAGTTGGCTTGATAAAATTAAAAATATTCTGATTAATATTGCTGACGCCACGGTAAATTTACACGATGGTCTATTAGGTGATGGCGGTGTGCCCCTAGCTAAAGATGTATGGAGAGCCGGGTGGTATGATGGGAGTTTCAGCGATAACGACATTGCTGGTTTGCATCGCGGAGATAATCCTGTTGCTGTGATTACTGAAACTTGTGAAACTGTGGGTGGCTGCCTTGGTTCCCAAACCGCTTCTCACTCGATTATCTACAACATCCCCGATCCATACATTAAGATAAACGGCAAACTTTACGAAACAATTTCGGCAACTTCCGGCCAGCAACTTAATATCGTAATCTCTAGCGGAAACCTTAATACTACGACTCCTACCGTTGTTCCCTCAACAACCGGTTATACCGACCTTTCCGGTATTTGTTATGGCTTGAATGGCCATTGCATTTTCAACGCTCCCGCCTCTACCACGATTTACGAGATTCGAGTCAAGGGTGTTTCCAATGACGACTACGCAACCGATTCAGGCAATTTCGTTTCCGCTTTCTTGACTGTGAACATCGGCCAGCCGCCATCTGGCTGTCTCCCCGGCGCGGTTTCACTTTCGGGCTATTCCATTCCCGTTGGTGATTCTGTTACTGCTTCAATCCCATCCGGCTGGAGCGGTAGTGGCGCTTTCATTTCTAGTGATGCCACTGTCGCTTCCGTTGGTCCAACAAGCGGCGTAGTTACTGGCAACAAAGTCGGTAGCGCCAGTATCAGCGGCACCGGCTGGACCGATCCCAGCGGCAAAACAAATTGTCCTTTGGACAATTCAAATGTCTTATCTATCGGGCCGCCGCCTTCTAGCCCGCCGCCGCCTTCTGGCGCAGTTTCTGTTTCTCTGACCGCAGACCCCGATACTGTTGACTACGGCCACTCTTCTACTCTGACCTGGGTTCCGACCAATGCTACCTCTTGCACCTCAACTAATCTGCCAGCCGGCAATTGGTCAACCGGCGACTCCGGGAGCGTTTTCACCGGTTCCCTGACTGGCACTACAACTTATTACATAACCTGCACCGGCTCAGATGGCACAGCTAACGCCACCGCCACGGTTGATGTTAGGTTGCCATCAAGCGTCCTAGCCGCCAATCTTACCATCAAAGACGATGACCAAAACGTCATCAATGTCGCCATTGTTAACAGCTATGTTAATCTCTACGTCGATGCGTCTGCCGACACAGGGCAACATATTACTAATGTGAAATTTTGTTCCGATGACACGCCGGGCGACCATTCTTGCGACAGTTCATGGACGAATGTCTATGATTGGACGATCAGTAACAACGGCTTCGGCATTCCGTGGAACGCTGTCTATAAAAGAATGAAGTGGTCTTTCGCTACACCCGGCATTAAGGGCGTCTATGTTCGAGTTCAGGAGAATGGTGGAACCTGGTCAAGTATTGCCGAAGCCGACATCACGATTAACGATACTTTTTGGAAACTTCATGTTTATAAAAACGGCTCTGGCGATGGCACTGTCCAGCTCAATTGGGATGATAGCATATTTGATACCTTAACTTGTGGGTCTGATACATCATGGTCGGACTGTAACGCTGGCACTAGGCAGGTCAATAGATCTAGCGTCTATGTCCTAGCAGCAGATGTCACAACTCAGCTTCATGCCTCTCCCGCCACCGGCTCTACTTTTGCCGGCTGGTCTGGCAGCGGTTGTTCGGGCACCGGCGGTTGCGCTGTTACCCCGGCTGGCGATGCCAATGGTTATTTGTATCCCGGCTCGCCGGACAATAGTGTCACTGCCACATTCAATACTCTGGCAACCCCGACTCCTCCTCCGGGCAACAGCAATCCCAACACTCCTTCAAGTGTCGCCGCGCCGGGCAGTGTTGATTATTGCGCCGGTCTGGCGGCGAGTGTGAACTGGACATATTCTGACACGGACAATAATCCAGTTGGGACTGATCCCCAAAGCGCCTATGATGTAAACATATTAGCTTCTGGTTTTTCTTTCGACACTGGCAAAGTTATGAGTAGCGGCAACTCATATTCCATTGATCCATCTAAATTAGCCCCGGCAACTACATACAGCGCCAAGGTTAAGGTCTGGGATTCACATAACGCCGCCAGTCCTTGGTCGTCGGTTGTCTCGTGGACAACGCCGCCCTATCACTATCCGGGTCCGGCTGATTTCACTCCGACGCCGGCAAATATTACCCACGCCAATACCTCGACCCAGTTCACAGATAAAACAAATTATTATTCCGGCGGCACGCCCTCCCAGCTCTGGACTTTCGCGAATCTTTCCACCGGAGCTCCGGCGACGACTTTCACTTCCGCTACTCCGACATTCTCATTCCCGACAGCCGGACTTTGGTCCGTGTCGTTAGTTGCCAGTAAAGGGACCTACGCCTGCAGCTCGGGTACTTGCAACGCCGTTTGCACGCCCAAAGACATCTTTGTCAATGTCGGCAATGTTCCCGTTCCTTCCTGGATAGAAGTTCCGCCTGCGAAGTAGCCGGTTGCCGCGACAAATATATTTTCAAAAAGAAGTCCCAAGGGGCTTCTTTTTTGCCGCTGAATGTGATAGATTTGGCATATATCCATGACCAAATCTGAAGCCAAAACCAGGATCGAAAAATTGAAAGTCCTCATCAACAAATACCGCTACAGCCGGTTGGTCTTGAATAAAGAATTGGTTGAAGAATCGGTCGAGGACTCGCTTAAAAAAGAACTTTTCGATCTGGAGCAGGAATTTCCCGATCTGGTCACGCCGGATTCGCCGACCCAGCGCGTCGGCGGAAAACCGCTGGAAAAATTTGAGAAATTCGCCCATCCGGCGAGGATGCTTTCATTCAACGACGCTTTCAGCCGTGAGGACATGGAGGAATGGCTCGAAAGATTGAAAAGGATCGACTCACGCGCCGTTGACGGCGGATTTTATTGCGAACTCAAACTCGACGGGCTGGCGATTGAAATGATATATAAAGACGGAATTTTTACGACCGGAGCAACACGGGGTGATGGGACGATCGGTGAAAACGTGACCCAAAATCTGAGAACGATCGAAGCCGTTCCGCTTTCACTACAAACTACAAACTACTCACTACCAACTACTCTCGTCGTCCGCGGCGAAGCTCTGGTCACGAAAAAAGAATTCGCTCGGATAAATAAAGAACAGAAAAAATTGGATTTGCCGGTCTATGCCAATCCGCGCAATCTTGCCGCCGGTTCCATCCGCCAGCTCGATCCCGCCGTCATGGCCGGCCGGAAACTTGATTCCAATGCCTATTCTCTTATCACCGATCTCGGCCAAAAGGTTCACGAGGACGAGCACAAAATTCTCCACCAACTCGGATTCAAAACCAATCCTCATTGCAAATTTTGCAAAAACATGGACGAAGTCCAAAAATTCCGCGATCACTGGGAGAAACATCGTGTTGACCTAGATTACGAAATTGACGGCATTGTGGTCATCGTCAACAACAACCAAATGTTCCGAAAACTCGGTGTCGTCGGCAAAGCGCCCCGCGGCGGCATCGCCTATAAATTCTCGCCCAAAGAATCCACGACAAAATTGAAGGACATCATTGTCAGCGTTGGCCGGACGGGAATTTTGACGCCGGTGGCGGTGCTTGAACCGGTTGAGATCGGCGGCACGACGGTCTCGCGGGCGACGCTTCACAATGAAGATGAGATCAAACGCCTGAATGTGAAAATAGGGGACACGGTAGTGGTCGGCCGGGCCGGCGATGTCATTCCCGATATCAAAAAATCACTTGTCGAACTTCGAACCGGCAAGGAGAAAAATTTTCATTTTCCGGCAAAATGCCCGGTTTGTCGTGAGCCTGTCGAACGATCCGAGGGTGAAGCCGCCTACAAATGCGTCAACAAAAACTGCCCCGCCATCAAGCGCGAGGCGATCTATCATTTTGTCTCCAGAGCGGCCGTGGATATTGACCGCGTCGGCCCGAAGATCATTGACCAGCTGATGGACACGGGTCTTATCAAAGACGCCGCCGATCTGTATGTCTTGAAAAAAGACGACTTGCTGAATCTGGAACGTTTTGCCGACAAATCCGCCGACAATGTCATTTCGTCGATCCAATCCAGAAAAGAAATTCCGCTTGACCGATTCATTTTCGCTCTTGGCATTCCCCATGTCGGTTCGGAAACGGCGGTGGACTTGGCGCGGCGGTTCGGAACGCTGGAAAAAGTAGGCCAAGCCGAACTTGAAGAGTTGAATATTATCCGAGATATCGGCGAAATTGTCGCCAAAAGCATTTATGATTGGTTCCGGCAAAATTACAATCAGAAACTTTTGGAAAAATTCAAAAATGTCAGCGTTCACATTTTGAAACAGGAATCCACCCAAAAATCAAAAAAACTCGAAGGCCTGACATTCGTTTTTACCGGTTCGCTGGAAACCATGAGCCGCGAACAGGCGGAAGAAATGACCCGCGAAAACGGCGGCGACGCTTCGTCATCGGTTTCGAAAGAAACCAGCTATGTCGTCGCCGGAAATGAACCCGGCTCGAAATACGACAAAGCAAAGAAACTCGGAGTGAAAGTCATCTCCGAACCCGATTTCTTGAAAATGATAAAATAGTTTTCGTTCCATTATGAACATATGTTCGTAATGGAACGAACCGAATCATTAATAGGTTTAAGAAAAACTCATTCGCCACGAAATTATTATCCACGCTCAAAGTTACCGGTATTGTTTTATTATGCGCTACGAGTCCAAATTTTGGTTTGCGTTTGGTAGAAGGTGCGATAAAAGAATTGTCCGGCAAGAATAAAAGAAAAGAATGGAACAAGATCAATCAAACCTTACGGTATCTTAAGAAAAAGCGACAAGTTCAGATAATAACCCGCGATATTAATAGTGTTGGTTTAAAGATTACTGACGAGGGTCGGAAAATTGCGGATTTTGTCGATGTCACGAATCTAAAACTTCGAAAAAATTCCATTTGGGATGGGAAATGGAGGATTGTTATATTTGACGTCCCCAACGACAAAAGCAAGAATCGCTTAGCTTTTATTAGAGAGTTAAAGGACCTTGGTTTTATAATGGTTCAACGAAGTGTCTGGGCTTATCCTTATGAGTGCCGAAAAGAAGTTGAGATAATTAGGAATTATTTTGAAATAGGCAAATTTGTAACATATATTGAATCTTCGGAAATCGAAGATGGCCACCTTTGGTTAAAACGATTCAAGGAAACAGTTTAGGTAAAAACCACATTCATTCCATAATGAACATATGTTCATTATGGAATGAAGATATTAGTTGGTATTGTTTCGCAAGGTATTTTCGTGATATTTTTAAGATATGATTTTAAACATTAAAGATGTTGAGCATATCGCCGAATTGGCGAGGATAAAGCTGACGGGGGAGGAGAAAGAAAAAATGGCCGAGGACCTGGGCCAGATTTTGGATTATATAAATAAATTGAAAGAAATTAAAACTGATGGAGTGGAACCGACAGCGCAAGTGACAGGTTTGGAAAATGCTTTCAGAAAAGATGAAACAACTCCGGCCGATCCCGAACAGCGGCAGAAAATAATTGATGAATTTCCGCACAAAAAAGACGATTTCCTAAAAGTGAGAGCGGTGTTTGGTGAAAAAGAATCATGAATCAAGAATCATGGATTTGAAAAATCTGACAATCAAATCATTGCGCGACGGCTACGCCAAAAAAGAATTCACACCCGAAGAGATCCAGAAGGAGTTTTTGAAATTGATAGAGAAAGAAAATCCGAAACTCAACGTTTTCTTGTCTGTTTCCGAGAATCTCACCCATGATTCAAAATTCATGATTCATGATTCAATTCTTACCGGTGTTCCATGCGCGATCAAGGATAATATTATGACCAAGGATTCGATCACCACCGCCGGCTCAAAAATTCTGAAGCATTACAAAGCGCCATACGATGCTACGGTGATCAAACTTTTGAAAAAACACGGAGCGATTTTTTTGGGCAAAACAAATATGGACGAATTTGCCATGGGTTCGACCACCGAAAATTCCGCTTTCGGGCCGACGAGAAATCCTCATGACCATGATCGCGTTACCGGCGGTTCATCAGGCGGTTCGGCGGCGGCTGTGGCTTCGGGGATGGCCGTCTTTGCTCTTGGTTCGGATACCGGCGGTTCGATCCGGGCGCCGGCATCTTGGTGCGGAGTTGTGGGTTTGAAGCCGACTTACGGAAGAGTTTCGCGCTACGGTCTCATTGCTATGGCTTCCAGTTTGGACCAGATAGGACCCATTACCAAAAATGTAGAAGACGCGGCCATTGTCATGAACGCCATTGCCGGCCACGATTCGATGGATTCAACGAGTTCACCCCCACACTCAAAATTTGAGTGTGGGGGCGAGCCAAAAGACACCCCCGATTTCACGAAAAATCTTGGCAAATCCATCAAAGGATTAAAAATCGCCATCGCCAAAGAATTTTTCGGTTCACCTCCACACTCAGCGACTGAGTGTGGGGGCAAGGGTTTGAATTCAGAAGTGGCCGATGCCATCGAGAAAGCGATTTCAAAACTCCAATCCCAGGGCGCTCATATTGACTATGCCAGTTTGCCGTTGACGGACTATTCCATTGCTGTCTATTATATAATCGTGCCGGCGGAAATTTCAGCGAACCTGGCAAGGTTCGATGGCATCCGTTACGGCCATTCGTCGGTGAAAGGTAAAAATCTGCTTGACACCTATCTTGATTCCCGCGAGGAAGGTTTTGGCGCCGAGGTCAAACGCCGGATAATGCTCGGCACTTATACTTTGTCAGCCGGTTATTATGATGCTTATTATTTGAAAGCCCAAAAAGTCCGGACTCTTATCAGACAAAGTTTTGACAAAATTTTTGAACATTATGACGCCATTATCGGTCCGACCATGCCTACGATCGCGCCTAAGATCGGGGAATACAACGACCCATTGACTTTTTACATGGCTGATATTTACACCTGCCAGGCGAATCTGGCCGGACTGCCGGCGATTTCCGTGCCTTGCGGGTTCATTGAAACCGGTGGCAAAAAACTTCCGGTCGGTTTGCAGATCATCGGCAAACATTTTGACGAAGAAACGATTTTACGAATAGCCAATGCTTACTCGAATTCATAATTTTTTACCATGAGTTGGATGATCTTATTCCATAATATCACCGCTTCCATTTCAAGTTTTATTTCCGGACTGGATCTGGCGGTTTGGCTTTCATATTTTAAAGATGTAATGATATTCATCTCAATAATTTTTGGGATTTTGTTTGTGGTCTTGATCTTTAAACTTCGGTCGTTGATAAAAAGCAGAGTCGAGGAGATCGAGACCGAACTAAAATCGCCAGCTGAAGCCATAACGACCTATGATATTCGTTGGGACGAGATCAAAAAACATGTCCAGTCATTCAACGAAGCTGAATGGAAAATGGCCGTCATCG
This sequence comes from Minisyncoccia bacterium, assembly GCA_050015375.1. Lineage (GTDB taxonomy): Bacteria > Patescibacteriota > Minisyncoccia > 2-02-FULL-40-12 > IGHO2-01-FULL-4-A > JBEKBN01. The sequence goes on from JBEKBN010000005.1 coordinate 32,761, forward strand.
AAGGCGACAAATTCACAGATGACGCGCTTAAGGCCGGCGGCTACGCCGGAGAATCCATGGGCGAACGGCTGATGCTGATCGAACCGGGCCAGCTTTTGTCTTTGCAAAATCTGTGGGACGCCCACAAATTAAGGAATCTTCTGGTTCACGACGCCAACTACCAGCTCGATCATCGCCAAGCGGTCATGGCCATCGAGGCCTTCGAACAAGCGTTGAGAGAATTGGGGGCGCTGTCATAATGCTACACCGTTCTCAAGTTTTTTTGCTGATCATGCTGGCCTTCATCAGCGGTATTTTTTTGGGCTCGTTCGTTTCGGTTGATCAAAAATATGTTTGGATCGCCATAGCGATCTGCGCGGCCGCGGTCGCTGTTTTTTTTCGGCGCGACTCCAAGCTTCTTCGTCCGAAGGTCGCTTTTTACGCTTTTTTGGCCCTGATCTTCCTGTTCGGTTTTTCCCGCATCAACACCACGAACTCTGAAAAACATTTGCTCCAAGAATTCGCCAAAGCCGCCGCCAACATCAAAGATCCTTCAGGTAAACACAAAGTTAAGATTGACCTCATCGGCTATATCAACAACGAACCATCCCGCGGCGCCAAAATGCAATCATTTGTTTTTAAATCGAAGGAATTGATCTCTGGCAATTACTCCGCCGATACCGATGAAAGCGTTTTGGTCAACACCGATTTTTTTCCGGAGTACAAATATGGCCAAAAACTCGAGATCTACGGAGAATTGCAATTGCCGTCGAGCACGGCCAGCCCCCACACTCAAAATTTGAGTGTGGGGGCCAGTTCCTCGATGGACCCCGTTAGAGGCAAGACACCGTCCCAGGTGTCTGCCGACACGCCTTCGGCGGGGCGGGCCTCTAACGGGGTGGATTACGCCGCTTATCTCGCCAAAGATGATATTTTCACGACGATGTATCAGCCGATGATAAGACAGGTTGATTTCAATTTTTCTTTTTTTGAAAAATATAAAGTTGCGATTTTGCAAAAAATATTCACTTTCAAATCGGCTTTTGAAACAGCCGTAAGCAAAGCCATTCCCGAACCCAACGCCGCTTTCGTCAACGGAATTTTGCTTGGCAGTCGAGCCCAAATTCCGGATGCTCTCAAAAATGATTTTGCCATCACCAGCACAACCCACATTCTGGCCATCTCCGGTTTCAATATTACCATCGTCGCCGGAATTCTCGCTTCATTTTTTCTTTTCTTTTTCAAACGCCGGACGGCATTCTGGTTCGCCATCGCCGGCATCGCACTTTTCACGATCCTGACTGGCGCCCAGGCCTCGGTCATTCGGGCGGCGATCATGGGCTGTTTGTTCTTGCTGGCAACGCGAGTTGGTAGGCCTTACACTGCCCGAAACGCCGTAATATTCGCCGGCGCCTTGATGGTTTTGCTAAGCCCGGAAATTTTACGATACGATGTAGGTTTTCAGCTTTCTTTCATGGCAACTTTGGGTCTGATATATCTCTGTCCGTTTTTCACCGACAAATTCAAAAAGATCACAAATTTTTTCGGTCTGCGAGAGAATCTAGCCATGACATTATCGGCGCAAATTGCCGTTCTTCCTCTTCTGATATTTTATTTCAACCGATTGTCAATTGTTTCTCTGCCAACAAATCTTCTGGTCTTGCCGATGGTGCCCCTGGCGATGCTCTTGGGTTTCGTCGCCGGATTGGCCGGGATGATCTTGCCATTTTTGGGCGTCATTATCGGATATTTCGCCTGGTTTTTGACTGCGATACAGCTCTGGTTGGTGGAATTTTTTGCCAAGCCGTCATGGGCGGCGCCGGCGGTTGCTTTTCCGTGGTATGCTTTGGCGATAACTTATGTGGTCATGATTTTTGTGATCTACAAATGGATTTATGCTCGGCCCAAACCAAAACAAAAATGATCTGACGAATGGTCACAAAGCGATCTCCCGACTCGAATGGTATGTTTTTTCGGTGATTTTGGTCGCGGCAATTCTAAGTTTCATTGCCGTCAATGCCCAGGCCATCGGCGACGGATATTTGCGGATATATTTTCTCGATGTCGGCCAGGGCGATTCCGAATTCATCCAAAATTTCAACGGCAACCAGGTTTTGATAGACGGCGGACCAGACGACAAGGTCTTGTCCGATTTGGCCAAGGTCATGCCCATCAATGACCGCTCTATCGACATGGTCATCCTGACCCATCCGCATTCCGACCACGTCACCGGCCTCATCGATGTTTTGAAAAGATACCAGGTCGGACAAATTTTGGAAAATAATTATCCCTACCAGGCGCCCGTTTACGACGAATGGAATAAAATAAAAACCAATTCTGTCGTCACTCAAGCAGTGGCCGGGCAAGTCGTTGACCTTGGCGGGGGAGTGAAGATGACCGTGGTGTTTCCGGGTGTTTCCGAGGCCGGCAAGTTCAACAGCAATCCCAATAATACTTCCGTCGTCACTCGGCTGACGTATGGCGATGAGTCAGTTTTGTTCACCGGCGACATTGAAGCGCCGGTGGAGAAAAAATTGACGCTCAATGGCAGTATCCTTGATTCTGATTTTTTGAAAATCGGCCATCACGGTTCGCGGACTTCGACAACGGAGGATTTCTTGAACGCCGTGACGCCAAAAGTCGCTTTTATCGAAGTCGGAGCCGGCAATACTTTCGGCCATCCGAATCAGGAAGTCCTCGACCGGCTTGCAAATCACGGGATAAAATATTATCGTACAGATAAGGACGGCACGATAGAACTGATTCTTGACGGTCAGTCCTTTTCAACCAAGGAGAACATATGAGCAAAGATAAACTCGAAAGAACATTGGTCTTGTTAAAACCCGATGCCATCCATCGGGGAATTACCGGCGAGATAATCACCCGGTTCGAGAGGATCGGGGCAAAGTTGGTCGGTCTGAAATTGTTGGTTTCGGAGCGTGACACGGCCGAGAAACACTATACCGAGGATTTGGCAAAACGACGGGGCGAACGGGTTCGCCAGCTTATGATAAAAATGCTGACTGCGAGCCCGATTGTAGCCATGGTTTGGGAAGGCGTTGAAATTGTTGAAGTCACCCGCAAAATTGTCGGAGAAACCGAGCCCCAAAAAGCCCTTCCGGGAACAATTCGAGGCGACTATTCCCATGTTTCATATGCTTATTCAGACGCGAAGAAAATCGGCGTTTTTAATCTGATACACGCTTCGGCTTCACCGGAAGAAGCGGAGGTTGAAATCGGAGTTTGGTTCAAACCCGAAGAATTAGTGAACCACAAACCCTATTATACTCGACTGACCTTGCGTGAAGACGAATAACTAGCTGACTTTCGGGTCAGCTTTTTTCTTGATGGGAAACAAAAACGAAAATAAACTAGATCCCAGATTGCATTTCGTGGTTGCGACAGCTATAATCCACCGAAAGAGAAAAGACAAGACCCGCGAGTATTTAATATTGAAGCGGGCGGCGCATGAAAAAGCATTTCCCAACCGCTGGACCGTGCCCGGCGGAAAACTGGTCCTTCACGAATACGAGAAACTGCCCAAGACAACTATTTCACAATGGTACAACGTCGTTGACTGGGTCTTGAAAAAAGAGGTCAAAGAGGAGGCCAATCTTGAGATCCACCAGCCGGAATATCTCTGCGACCTGACTTTCGTCAGGCCGGACGGCTATCCGGTGGTAACCCTTTCATATTTCGCCAAATACAAAAAAGGCATTGCCAAACCCGGAAAAGATTTAACAGACCACGCCTGGGTCACCCTCAAAGAAGCCAAAAAATACGACCTCATCGAAGGCATTTGGAACGAAATCAAAGAAGTCGAAAAGATACTCAAATCAAAATCCCGCTGATTGCGGGATTTTGATTTAGTCGGGCTGCGGGGAATCGGCTTCGATCTCATTCCGTTTTGTTGTTATTTGAATGGTTTTCCGTACTTGATTAAATATTCTTTCTTTTCACGACGCCATTTCTTAATTTGTGTTTCTCTTTTTCTAGCATTGAGCAGGTCTGGATGTTCTTCTTTGTAAACCAGTTGAAATGTTTTGTTTCTTTTTGTAAATTCAGCTCCTTCTCCTTTTTGATGCCTTTGAATCCTAGCTTCAATATTGGAAGTTGTTCCAATATAAATATGGTCTCGCGGTCCTCGGAGAATATAAACGAAGTAACTAGAATTGTTGGTCGAAGACATTGAGCAGCAAAGCGAAAGAAATGAGCAGAGCTTCGACAAGCTCAGCTCATTTCGCCACGCTTTGCGTGTCGAAATGTCGGGCCGTGGGGAATCGAACCCCAGCTGCAAGACCCCCAGCCTCGCGTACTACCATTATACGACGACCCGAAATTATTGTTTTGTTCTCACAAACCTTCCGGAAATTTCCCTCCCCTAAACACGAAACGCGTTTCTTCGGTTTCATTTTCTCCCAAATATTCTTCCGGAAATACCGATTTAGGCATTCTTAAAATTAAATATTTTATTTGTTGAGGCAGCAAATCTCCGCTCACGTGCCGGCAAAAATTTTCTCTGAAAGCGGTATCTCTTATATCTGTATCGCCGGCTTTAGCTTTTCCAACTTCTATTGGTTCAACTTGAAGATTTCCCGGTTCAAACCCGATCAAGGATCGGATATCAAAAGCAATTAATAATTTTATTGGCCCGGGCGCTCGGGCTTCAGCAAAGGCGATTTTTACGCCTTCCAGCTCAGGGATCACCGCATTAGCGTAATGATCTTTTCTGTCACCAACATGAATGGGCCGGTGGTCAATTATTGATTCAAAGATTTTGCTCATACTCTCGCATCGCAACATTAACCCCTCTTTTTTCATTGAATCATAAATTTTGGCGACATCGCCCGTGAGTTCCATCTTTATAATACTTTCAAGAAAGAAAAAAACCCTCTTCAATATCTCTCTAGCTTCCTCGGGAGTTTTTGAGTTTTCTAATTGTCTAGCCAGAGTTGTTATTATAGACCGATCAACGTCCTCTAATTTTTTCACCGGTGTGTTCGGTTCCTGCGTGGTTTTTTCAAAACTGTTCATTTTGAATTTATTCAATTTTTTTGAGGAGATTTACGAACCGCTAGGTCTTGGCGACTTTAGCTTGGGCTTTGAGGCAGGAAGTGCAGATCTTGATTCGCTTGCCGTCAACTCGTGCCCATTGCAAATTCGGATATTTTTTGTACCGATTCACGATATTATAATTTCCGCGCAGTAGCTTGCGCTTGTTGGCCATCACCGGTTTTTTTCCGCAAATAGGACACTTAGTCATGATTTACATCATATCCTAAAGATGCTAAATTAGCAATATGTCCCCGCTGGAAATCATATTTTTAATCGTCGTTTTCCTGTATTCCGTGGTTTTGCACGAAGTATCCCACGGTTTCGTGGCTTACAGCATGGGCGACAACACGGCCAGGGATCTCGGCCGATTGACCCTTAATCCGCTCAAACATCTGGACTTTTTCGGTTCGATAATTTTGCCGTTGTTTCTTTTTCTGGTGGGCTCGCCGTTCTTGTTCGGCTACGCCAAGCCGGTGCCTTACAATCCGCTGAATCTCAATGACCGAAAATACGGCCCGGCCAAAGTTGCCATCGCCGGCCCGATAGTCAACTTCATCCTTGCGGTCATGTTCGGGCTGGTTTTGAGGTTTTTGCCGAGTTCCACCGGTCCAGCTTTGCCGATCCTTCTGGGTTATATCGTCCAGATCAATTTGTTGCTGGCGATATTCAATTTAGTGCCGATTCCGCCGCTTGACGGCCATTGGATATTGTTCACTTTTTTGCCGGCCAGATTCGACCATGTCAGGCAAACCCTTAGCCGCTACGGCATTTTTATATTACTGATCTTCCTGTTCTTTATTTTCCCGTTCATCCTGCCCTTGATTAATTTTCTTTATAGAGTTATAGTTAATTAGCGTCTGAGCACAGGCGAATGAAATGAGCCGAGCACAGAAACGATAATTAACCCAGCACATATTTTACCATAAGAGGCGAGACCAGTTTGGCAATGGAGGTTATTGGTAATTGCCCTCGCTATTGAGGGTTTTGTTTGCGGTAAAATATGTGCTGGGTGCTCATTTTATTACCCAATCGCTTTGCTCTTGGATAAAATGGCATGCCGACATTCAACCAATTGCTGAAAAAACCCAGAACCAAAGCCAAGGCGAAGACCAAATCGCCGGCTTTGTCGTTCGGCTTCAATACCAAAAAGAACCGTCCGATGAAATATAACTCGCCGTTCAAAAGGGGAGTGGCTACCAAAGTCACGACCATCACTCCAAAAAAACCGAATTCCGCTTTGCGGAAGATCGCCCGGGTCCGCTTAACCAACGGCATGGAAGTCACCGCCTATATTCCTGGCGTCGGCCATAATTTGCAGGAACACTCGGTTGTCACCCTTCGAGGCGGCAGAGTCAAAGATCTGCCCGGCGTCCAGTATCATATCATCCGGGGCCGGCTGGATGCCACCGGTGTTGAAAACCGCAAACAAGGCCGGAGTAAATATGGGGCCAAAGCTCCCAAATAAATATGCGCAGAGCCACCAAACGTCGACAACCGCTTGAACCCGACAGAAAATACAACTCCATTCTCGTGGCCGGTTTTATCAATAAAATTATGCAAAATGGCAAGAAAAATATTGCCGAGAAAATCGTCTACGGCGCCCTTGAAAATGCCGAGAAAAAGATCGGCAAACCGGCGATGGAGGTTTTGGACTTGGTCATTGAAAATGCCGGTCCGCAATTGGAATTGAAATCGCGGCGCATCGGCGGCGCCAATTATCAGGTTCCTTACGAGATAAAAGGCAATCGCCGGATGACCCTGGCTTTCCGCTGGATCATTGAGGCCGCCCGGAACGGCAAAGGCAAACCGATGGAACAAAAATTGACCGAAGAATTGATAAACGCTTTCAACAACACCGGTGTGGCCGTCAAAAAGAAACAGGACACTCATCGCATGGCTGACGCCAACAAAGCGTTTGCGCATTTCGCCTGGTGAGTTACTACGAAATTACGAATCTTTACGAATATACGAATGGAATTGAAGAGAAAAGATCTTATACTTCCAGAACTAAGCTATAAAATTATAGGAGTATTGTTCGATGTTTTCAATTACTTAGGTTACGAATATAGAGAAAAGTATTATCAAAGAGCGATTGCGAAAGCATTCAAAGAAATAAGAGTAAATTTTAAAGAGCAGGTATACTCGCCAATTGAATACAAAGGAGAAAATATTGGTGGTTATTTTTTCGACTTTTTAGTAGAAAACAAAATTATTCTTGAAATTAAAAGAGGAGACAATTTTTCTTCAAACGATATATCACAAATTCTTTCTTACTTGAAAAAATCAAAATTACAGCTTGGTATCCTCGCACGTTTTTCAAGTAAAGGTTTGAAGTATAGGAGGATTGTTAATATAAATTGATTCGTATATTCGTAGCAATTCGTAATTTCGTAGTAACATGTCAGATTACCCAATAGAAAAGATAAGAAATATAGGCATTGTCGCCCACATAGACGCCGGAAAAACCACAACAACCGAGCGGGTTTTGTTTTACACCGGTTTGACCCACAAGATTGGCGAGGTCCACGAAGGCGAAGCAGTCATGGATTGGATGGAACAGGAACGCGAGCGGGGCATCACCATCACCGCCGCCGCCGTTACTTGTTATTGGTATCCGGTGGGCCTGCCCAGAGACAAAGAGAACGAGAGCCGTTTCAACATCATTGACACCCCGGGGCATATTGATTTCACGGTTGAAGTCAAAAGATCACTCCGTGTTTTAGACGGCGCAGTCGTCGTTTTTGACGGCGTGGCCGGCGTTGAGCCTCAATCGGAAACCAACTGGCGCTACGCCGATGAATACAAAGTTCCCCGGATCTGTTTCATAAATAAGCTCGACCGACTGGGCGCGTCTTTTGAACGCTCCTACAAATCAATTTTGGAAAGATTAACGCCCAATGCCGTCCGGATGCAATTGCCCGACGGCGAGGAAGACAAATTCCACGGCGTTTTGGATTTGCTGGAAATGAAATATTATATTTTTGAAGGCGAGCATGGCGAGAAAGTCATCGAGAAACCGATCCCGTTCGAGGATCTGAGGGAACGAGCCGAAGCCGCCCGAGCAGAACTCGTCGAAAAAATTGTCGAGAACGATGATGTTGCCATGCAGAATTACCTGGAAGGAAAAGAAGTGCCCATTGCCGAACTTAAAAGGATCCTCCGCAAAGCGACCATCGAGAACAAATTAGTGCCGGTCTACGCTGGTTCGGCGTTGAAGAACAAGGGCGTCCAATTCATTTTGGACGGCGTGGTGGATTATTTGCCTTCGCCGATCGACCGGGCGGTAGTAAAGGGAATTGACCCAAAAACCGGCGGCGAGATATCCAGAAAATTAATTGATACCCAACCTTTCGCCAGTTTGGCATTTAAAGTCGCCACCGATCCTTTTGTCGGCCAATTAACTTTCATCAGGGTTTATTCGGGCGTTCTCAATGCTGGTTCTTATACTTTGAACAGCACCAGCGGACAAACGGAACGTATCGGCCGGCTTTTACGAATGCGCGCCAATGACAGGGAAGAAATAAAAGAAATCTACGCCGGCGGAATTGCCGCCATTGTCGGCCTGAAGGGAACCAAAACCGGAGATACGCTTTGCGATCCGGAGGATCCGATCGTTCTTGAGAAAATTTCATTCCCCGAGCCGGTCATTCACATGCGAATTGAACCCAAGACCAAGGCCGACCAGGAAAAAATGGGCTTGGCCTTGAAGAAACTTTCCGACGAGGACCCGACTTTCAAGATCAGGACCGACCAAGAAACCGGCGAAACCATCATCGGCGGGATGGGCGAGTTGCATTTGGATATCATCGTTGACCGGATGAAACGCGAGTTCAGCGTCGGCGCCAATGTCGGCCGGCCACAAGTCGCCTACAAAGAAACCATCCGCCAAAACGCTCAAGCCGAAGGCAAATATATCCGCCAATCCGGCGGCCGCGGCCAGTACGGACACGTTTGGTTGCGCATCGAACCCCAGAAAAGGGGAGCGGGTTTTGAATTTCTTGATGAGATCAAATCCGGCGTCATTCCTAATGAATTTATTCCGGCTGTTGAAAAAGGCGTCCGCGAGGCGCTCGACAAAGGCATCGTTGCCGGTTTTCCGATTGTTGACCTGAAAGTCGCCCTTTATGATGGTTCGTATCATGAAGTTGACTCGTCGGAGATCGCCTTCAAGATAGCCGGCGCCATGGCCCTCCAGGAAGCCGCCAGACGCGCAAAACCGGTCCTGCTTGAGCCGATAATGAAGGTTGAGGTCATTGTGCCGGAGAAGTTTTTAGGCGAAGTCGTGGGTGATCTGAACTCACGGCGGGGAAAGATCGAACAGGTTTCGGATCGCTCGCCGTTGAATCTCAAAGTCATTGATTCCAAAATTCCGCTCTCGGAAATGTTCGGTTACGCGACCACGATCCGTTCGCTTTCCGAAGGCCGGGGAAATTATAATATGGAGTTCTCGAATTACGAGGAAGTACCGAACAACATCGCGGAACTGATCAAAGAAGGAAAAAAGTAACTCGCCTCCGTTTTGAAAATCCCGGACCAGGCTCACCGGATTGCTTTCCGGGGACTTAGGAAATCCCAGCGAGATTTCCGTCATCCGGTTGTCAGTTGCCGTCACTGATTGACGGCTTTTTGATTTCACAAAAAGCCGTCAATCAGACCCTGCCGACGGCACCGACAACGGCCCCTGAAAGCAATCCGGTTCGCAGGGATTTTCAAAACGGTAGCTCGCTGGGGGCTGTTGCATTATTTTCTGTTTTTTGGTATAAGTCAATTGCGATAATTGGGTCGTAATTATTAAGGAGATTGAATAATGGGACGCTCTTTGAAAAACAAAAGATTCGATCCATTTAAGTTGTCGGTGCGATATTTGGAACGAAAAATCCGGTCACTAAAAGAAGCCCTGAAATATCTCGAAAATGTGCTAATCGTGAAAAAAATGGGGAAAAAGCCGCCCTTTCTTCCTGGTGATAAAGTTGATCCGGGACGGGCAGAGTGGGGAGCATTAGAGGTTTTAGCTCGCAAAGGATTTCGCGGTCAGTCGATTGCGGTGACGATGTCCCACCCAAATTATATCGTCGAAGAAGTTCATTATTACCCGGCTTCAAATTTCAGCCCGTGGTCTTTGGTTTTAAAAGGAATTCCGAAACATGATGGCGAGGATCTTCTGTTTGATGCTTCTGATTTCCACAATGTAACCGAAGGGATGAAATTACTCGAACGAAAATCCAGAAAAGTTCTCCGTGGTAAAAATCCTAGCCGCTGAAAAATGCGGCTTTTTGTTGCAAATTTTGGACGGTTATTGTATAAATCAGTTGCGATAATTTTCGGAATTTGGAGGGGATATGGAAATCGAAAATTATGATCCGAGCAATTCGACTGACGAAAAGCTCATTGATGAATTTGTCCGGATAGCCGGAATTGTCTATCAGATAGAGCACGGCAATAATCCGGTATCATCTGACGGTCATGACAGCGAAAGATTGGCGGTCTTGAAGAAGATCGTTTTGGGACGCATGATCAAAGATGAAGTTTCTTCACTGGAACCGGTTGATGGAAAACCGGCACATGAAATAGTACTTTCCAAACTCAAAACAATCTTGCCGGATTTGCGAGCATACCTGGAATTTAAAACGGAATCTCCCGGGTCAGCCAATTTCTTTTGCGAAACATCGAATGGGGCAAGGGTTCTTATTGATGTGCTTTCCGAGATGATCGTATTCGAGAGGGACAAGCTGGATGCCGCGAAACAAATCCACGAGCTCCGCTCATTCGGGATCTTATTGCCAGAGTTGCAAATATTAGAGGACAAATTTTCGAAGAAACCGCCGGCTCCGGCAGAAACTCTCTGACCGCCAAGACACGGCGGTTTTTGATTCCCAAGCGCCTGACCTGTGGATAATTATTACATTTCATTTTGCAGATGTAGTAAAATGGTAGAGTAGGTCAAAAATCGTGAAACCACTCGAAAACAAGAAATTATTGATCAAGATCGCCGTTGCGGCGGTTTGCGTTGTCGTTGTTATTGTCGTGGTCCTGACAATTGTGAGCATTTACACCAAGCCGGTTCCGGAGATCGGCAGTGGACTTGTCGTTGTTCCATCAAGGACGGGAGAGACCGAGGTTTCAATAAACAAATTGCCGGTGGGTTTTCCGACCAATATCCCGCTCGAAAAAAATGCCAAGGTCGTCCAGAATTATAACGCGACGGGAACCGACGGCAGGAGCCAGGCCACCCGTGTTTTTGAGTCAAAACTGACCCTGGACCAGAATTACAAGATCTATACGAATTTCTTTCAGGCCAATAGCTGGAAGATTGATAACAAATACCAATCGGCATCTTTGGACTCGATTTTCGCATCGAACGGACAAGGTCAGCTTGCCGTCAATATTTCCAAAAACAGCGTGTCAGGCGTGGTGACGGTGAATTTAAGTTATGTTTATTAAATGGATACGGGAAATTAAAATTGTATGAGAAATTTTAAATTATTATTCTTTCTTTCTTTTTGTTTTGTAGTGTTTCTTGATTTTGTCTCATTGCCCAAAGTTGCCATGGCAGCCGGTAATTTTAGATTATTCGCTTCGCCTATTTCACAACATATTGTTCCGGGAGGTGCGACGTCATATACAATTACAGTTATTTGCACGGATGTTTCAGGACCGATTCAACTTTATCAGGTTTCCGTGTCTCCATATGATAGCGAAACTCCCACCGACCAGGTTACTACAAGTTTATCTTCTACCTCCTTAAGTTGTAATGGATCCGTTGTTCTTACCGCACAGGCAAAAGCGTCGGCTACCCCATATAGTTATTCTATAATTGTATACGGGCAATTCAGTAGCGCTGTGCCGTCCACGAGTTATGTCAAGATGAGTTTATATATTGATGGCGTACCCCCCGCTCCCACCAATTTGACTCTGGACAATTCCGTATGCGGTCAAATAACCCTGAACTGGTCTTTCACCAGTTACAATCCGTGGACGGCCCAAACGGGTTTTAATATCTATATGACGGCAGACCTCGCTTTTCCGGTTAGTCTAATCGGCCAAGCCGGTCCGACCGACAGGAGTTTTACTTATACCCCATCCACAAACGATTTATTGTACTATGCGATTACGGCTTATAATGATGCTGGTGAATCCTCAAAAGTCACAACCTCGGGCGCGATGACATCCTGTCCAACCCCCACCCCCACTCAACCGCCGAGTGGAAGCAACACCCCCACCCCCACTCCTACACCAACCAATCAACCGCCAACCGCGAGCAATGTCACAGCCACCGAACTTGATTATTGTTTTGGAGTCCCGATAAATATAAGTTGGAATTATAACCATCCTGGGGCAAGCGCGCAGGGCGCTTATCAGGTTCAAATTGACACATTTGGATCTTTGTTCGGTTCGCCAGATTTTGATACCGGCAAAGTTCTGTCAACAAGCACTTCTGCCGCCCTCACCGGCTTGGCATTTAACACGACCTATCAGGCAAGGGTCAAGGTTTGGGACGCGAATGACAATGAATCAGATTGGTCTGTGCAATCGGCTTGCGCGGGTTCAGGTTGCCTTCCCAGCCAGTTAGCTTGGAAAACACCCATTCACGCTTATCCGAATGTTAATTTCAGCTGGACACCGGATGTGCCCCTGGATAAACAATCGGTCCAATTTACCGATCTGACCACTTTTGCTTCAGGCGGGGGATCGTGGAATTGGAATTTTGGCGATAATGGTTCGTCGCTTTTGCAAAATCCGACCCACATTTATTCAACTGAAAATATTTATAATGTCACCCTGACGGCGACAGATGAGGTTGGTCAAAGCTGTTCGTTGTCGAAAATGATAACCGTGAGTCCAAACAACAAGATTCCCGTCTGGAAGGAAGTCGAACAGTAGAAATCTGGCTTCTGTTGTGTTGTCGCCGCCGCTTATTGGCGGCTTTTTGTTTACAAAAAGCCGCCGACACCCATTCTTCTGCCCGATTGACAGTATTAATCTGATTTGGTATAAGGATTACGCAGTTCGTTGACATATTCACAATATAACAACCATTTCCGAAAGGAGAAGTCATGCCAGGCAAAGTGCTATTATGTGGAAATACATTTGATTTTTTGGCACCCGACATCACACTTTGTCTTCGTTTCGGCGAGGAACTTAGGCCTGAAATGATGCGCTGGGGCATGCCGGTAATATTGAGAAATGTCCTTTACGCCTTGTTATCTCTTGACGGTTTCGTTTCCGCCATATCGGCGAATGTCGGTATTAACTGGATTCATGAGACCAGACATCCTGATAGAATGTTTTGTCGGATTTTTCTCGGCGACATTTGCGTTGCTGGTTTTATTCATGTAGCAGGCAAGCCATATTCCGATAGCCAATGCAGAGAAATCGCCGAGTGGCTTTGGCCGGAAACCGACAAAAAAACTACCGAGACCTGGACGGCGGACCAATGGCGGGAATTCTTCTTGGGACAAATTCAGGAAAATGCCGAGGCCACCCTAAAAAATGCCGAAGCTAAAATCGCCGAAGGTAATGTGGAAAAAATTGTTCCCGAATCCATCCTCCGCCACATCGGGAAATTGCCGGCGAAAAAGAGGAAACCTCCCTATCTTTTTGCCGTTGAATGTATAGAGGCCGTCTACGGAACTTCGATGCGGGATATCACTTGGCCGCCGTTGAGAGAAATCGGCATGGCCGCCCTAGATATTCTCAAACAATCATTTGTTCAGGGTAAAATTCCAGAAGATGGATTGTCCGATGTGATTAAGCGTTTGGAAAAAATCCTTTACGATCCTGAAGCTTTCGACGCGTTGGGCCTTTTAATCAAAGACTTTATAAAGGTGATGAAACAACCCCCAAAAATCTAACCGCTGAAATACGCGGTTTTTATATTTTGTAATAATCCCAATGCCCGCCCTCGAAATCTTCCATAATTCCTCCCGAACAACAGCTCGCCAATATGGTTCTGGCGGCCGTTGTCGGTGCCGTTGGCACGGTTCGGTTTTTGTAATCAAAAAACGACAACGGCATCCGACAACCGGATGAGCAAATCGCTCGCTGGGCGATGCGAAGTCCGCAAGAGCCATATTGGCGAGCTATGGGAGAAATTGATAGAGAGATTTCGAGGCGAGCGTCATGTTGACAAACTAAAAATAAAGGAGTAAGCTGGTTCTATTGTAGGTTGTGTTCTAAGAGCCCTTGGTACTGTAGGTTTATCCTCAAAGGCCTAGGCGATTGGACAGGTCTTTCCTACAGGAAAAACGGGATATCTAGCGGTTGCGAGAATCTAGCTTCTAGATTCTAACTTCCGATGTTTATCCCCGAAAAATGGGTAAAAAATTATATGTCGGCAGCTTGCCTTACAGCACGACCGATCAACAGCTGAAAGAACACTTTTCCGCAGCTGGAACAGTGGAAACAGCGACGGTCATTTCCGACAAGTTCTCCGGCCGGTCCAAGGGCTTCGGTTTCGTCGAAATGTCGACGGACGAGGAAGCTCAGAAAGCCATTGAGATGTTCAATGGAGCGGACATGGGCGGCAGGAACATTGTCGTGAACGAGGCGAGACCGTTGGAACCCCGCGCTCCTCGCGCCGGCGGTTTCAACAGAGGCGGCGGAAGCCGCGACCGCGGCTTTGGCGGCGGCAGGGACTACTAACCTTTCATCCCCACGCTCACGCGTGAGTGTGGGGACAAGCCAAAACTCAAGAGGCGCTCGAAAGGGCGCCTTTTGGTTTCTTGCTAATAATTTCATGTTCGAGGTATAATGTATGGCATGGGCCCAACTTGCGAGGGGTTCATTCTCATTTGGCAGTTAGGGAAGAGTCGGGAATGAAGTCGCGAGTTGGGCCCTCTTTTTTCCTATAGATAATTTTGTTATCATTAAATCCATGACAAAAAACAAAAAAGTCGAGATCTATTCCACGCCATTTTGCGCTTATTGCAATTTGGCCAAAGAATATTTCAAGAAAAACAATATCATCTATCACGAATACGATGTCGCCGCCGATATTAAAAAGCGGCAGGAGATGCTGGATAGAACCCGTCAGTTCGGCGTGCCGGTCATCGTCATTGATGGCCAGATAGTCATCGGCTTTGATAAGCCGAAGATAAACGAGCTGTTGGGGATTTAATTTATGGAAATCAAACCATTGTCATTCACAAAAGATCTCGATGGAATTTCAAAAAAAACCATTGAGATCCATCACGACAAACTTTACGCCGGCTATGTGAAAAAAGCCGGTGAGATTGCTGAGAAGTTGGTTGCTTTGCGGAAATCGGGAACGTTCGAAGGCAGTGCCACTTTCAGTGATTTGCGCGCGCTCAAAAGCGAAGAAACTTTTGCCGTCAACGGCGCCTATCTCCACGAATATTATTTCGACAACCTTGGCGGAGACGGCGACGCGAAATTAGCGCCGGAATTGTCGAAGGCATTTGTGGAAAAATGGGGGAGTGTGGAAAACGGGCTGAAATATTTTAGTGAGTGCGCTATGGCGGCACGCGGCTGGGCGGTGCTTGCGTGGGATATTAAGAAGCAGAAAATAATGCAATACAACGGTGATGCCCATAATCAGGGCGGGGTTTGGGGCTGTATTCCGATAATCGCACTGGATGTTTATGAGCACGCCTATTTTATTGACTTTGGTTCCGACCGCAAGGCCTACATCGAAGCGTTTTGGAAGAATTTTGATTGGCAAAAAGCCGAGGAATTATTCAAAAAAGTCAGAGAGATAAAAATTTAACAGGCATATTAAAAGCAAAGGCCGCTCGAATGAGCGGCTTTGTCTACTGCGTTTACCACACAACTTCAGCTCAGCGGTTCGACAAGAACCTCATATGACCCGCACCTCAAACAATTCCTCGCGAAATTCTCCAGGGTCGGAGCACGAAGGGTAATGCTCTCGGGATCCCGGCCCTTAATCGGTTTGACGTGAATAAGCGCTTGACCCTGGACTGGAGTTTCAGCGTCTTTTGGAATTCTGGGGATAAGTTCTAGCCCGGCTTCCTGTACCATGTCTTCGATGTTTGCAAGGGCGTGATCAAGCGATCTATTCGCCGGACCAGTTATCAGCATATTGAACATCTATCTTTCTCCTTCTCTAGTGTTCCGTGTGTGGTTGACAAAATGAACTATTGAGTATATTACTCTTTTTGAAAAAAGATGTCAATTGTGAATAAGTGCCACTACTCCCAAGACGAGAACCAGACGCGGGCGTTGTACGCTTTCGTGGTCAACGGCAGACCATAGATAATAGGCGCGAAGAAAAGAAACACGATCGCCGAGAGAACGATTATGGTTGTCAGGATGGCTTTGTTGAATTTGAACCGGTCAATAATGAATACCAGGGCCAAAATGGCGAAGATGAGCGCCGACATGTAATGATACAAGAACATTGCCCGGGTGATGCCGATGAAAGGAAGGAGATTGAACAAATAACCGCCGGCGATGAGAAGCGGAAAAGGCGACCCAATGAATTTTTTGAAGAGTCCGAGGATGAGCTTCCAGCCCCACATCAGCAAACCGTAAAAGATCGCCACCGAGGAAAGCCACCAGATCAGCGGATTGCCGATCAGATATATCCGCGAAGCCATGCCGTTAAAATTGTCGTGGAACCAATAATATATCGGCCGGGTCATGAACGGCCAGGTGTACCAGGCGCTCTGGTACGGATGGGTGGCGGTGAGGGTGGCGTTGGCGCGGTACATTTCAATGTTCAACTCCACGAATTCGCCGATGAGCCCGATCGGTTTCACATTCGGATTTTGGGCGTAGACACTGCCGACCAAATTTTTTTGGAATGACGGAGTCATAAAAGCATCGCCCGGACCGCTCTTGGTCAGAAGTTTCAAATGAACGGCGAAGATCGAGAAATAAATGACGACCGGAACAACAACTACCGCCGCCAGAATATTGCCGATGGAGACAAGGAGTTTCCGTTCTTTCAGTGTTCTGATGATATTGATCGCCTCAAGGATGAAGATCAGCCCCAAAAAAGACGCGCCAGTCCACTTGACCGACATTGAAAGCGCGCCCAAGATGCCGGCAAGATAAAGATAATTTATTTTTTTCTCCTGGTGATATTTGAAATACGCGAGCAATGCCGAAAAGCCGAACAAAAGCAGAAACGAATCTAAAAGGATGAATCGTGACTGGACCAAAAGCGAACTTTCAAGAGTAACGAACATACCGGCGGCGAAGGAACCGAATTTGGAAATTCCCAGTCGCAAAGCCAGAAAGAAAATAATTATCGGCAGAAGCACGCCGGCCAACGTCGGCAGGAGTCGGAGCCAAAGATATGAATTGTCGGGGAATTTCTGGCCGATTTCGGCGTAGCTGAAACCGGGCTTGAATCCGGTCAGATAACCGACGCCGGAAATGAGCAGTTTACCTAGCGGCGGGTGGATATCGAAAAAATATTGATGGGTAAAATAGCCGGAAATGAACTTGCCGAAATGAACCTCGTCGAAAACGGTCTCGTTGGGATGGCCGTAATAGGCGAAATGGACGACCAGGGTCGCGACGATGAGAATTATCAGCAGAAGATGTTTTTTCATATATAATTATGATATAATAATCCCATATTTTATGAAAGTTTATGATTTGATCATTATCGGAGGATCTGCCGCCGCTACCAGCGCCGGCATCTATGCCGCCAGACGCGGCTTGGATTTTTTGATCCTGACCAAAGAATTCGGCGGGGAAGTCGCGACATCGGGCGAGATCGGCAACTGGCCCGGCGTCAACAAAACCGACGGCATCACATTATCGCGGCAATTCAAAGAACACCTCAAGTCGTATAAAGTCGAACCCCGGGAAGGCGTCGAAGTGGCGAAGATCACCAAACAAGAAGACGATCTGTTTTGCGTGACCGTTAAGACCGATGGCGAGAAAATGGTTTCCGATAAAATGCTTGTCGAGGCCGATGCTGTTCCCAAATGCGATTATGTTTCGAGAACCGTCATTGTAGCCACGGGCGTTCATCCCCGAACTTTAGGTATTCCCGGCGAAAAAGAATTCCGCAACAAAGGTTTGAGCTATTGCACCGTTTGTGACGGTCCGCTTTTCGCTGGTTTGACGGCGGCGACCATCGGCGGCGGCAATTCGGCGCTGGAATCGGCCCTGATGCTTTCGGATATTTGCAAAAATGTCATCGTCATCAATAAAAACCATATTTTTAAAGGCGAAGAGGTGCTGATCAATAACCTCAAAACCAAGAAAAATGTCGAGATCATTTATGACGCGTTAACCACAGAAATCATTGGCAATGAATTCGTTTCTGGGTTAAAATATATCAAGGACGGTAAGTCGGAAGAGGCAGCGGTCAATGGCGTTTTCGTCCACATTGGCATGACGCCAAACAATAAGCTCGTTCCCGATAACGTTGTCAAAAATCAAGTCGGCGAGATCGTAGTCAATCGAAATTGTGAGACCAACATCCCCGGGCTTTACGCCGCCGGCGACGTCACCGATACGCCTTTCAAGCAAATCATCATTGCCGCCGGTCAGGGGACGATCGCAACATTATCAGCGGTGCAATATTTGAATAAAATAAAAATTTGAAATTATGACGATCTATATCGGTACCGATCATAAAGGTTTCAGAATAAAGGAAAAGGTCAAAGCGTGGCTGACCGACTGGGGTTATGACATCGAGGATGTGGGCGCCCACAGTTTGGATCCGGACGACGACTATCCGGATTACGCTTCCCAAGTGGCTGCCAAGGTCTCCGCCGATCCTGGAGAAACCAAGGGCATAATATTGGGCGCTACCGGCGAAGGCGAAGCCATTGTGGCCAACAAATATAACGGCGTCAGGTGTAGTGTTTATTATGGCGGGCCGGAAGAGATTGTCGCTTTGTCCCGCGACCACAGCGACGCCAATATCTTTTCCATCGGAGTTCTGTTCTTAGACGAAGAAACTTTGAAAAAAATGATAAAATTGTGGCTTGAGAAACCGTTCAGCGGAATGGAAAGACACATCCGGAGATTGGCGAAGATCAAAGAGATCGAAGCCGAGTTTGGCGAACAACACAAGAAAGCTTAATATGAAAATCTATATCGGAGCGGATCATCGAGGATTCGCCCTGAAAGAAAAAATAAAAGTTTGGCTGGCGAATTGGAACTACCAATCAGAAGATGTCGGCGCTTTTGAGCACAATGAAAGCGACGACTACCCGGATTTTGCCGAACTGGTCGCTAAAAAAGTCGCCGCCGATGCCGGGAGCAAGGGAATTTTGCTTTGCGGCTCCGATATCGGCGTAACCATTGCCGCCAACAAAATAAAAGGCATCCGTGCCGGCGGCGCGACCATCGCCGAGCAGATCCAAGCGGCGGTCTATGATGACGATATAAATGTCTTAACGATCGGCGCCGACTATCTGAACGAAGAACAGGCCAAAGAAATCGTCAAAATTTTCTTGGAGGCCAAATTTTCCAACGGCCGGAGGTTCGTCAGACGAATTGAAAAGATCAATAATTTAGAAAAAAATAATTAACTTTTCATAATATGGCAAAAGTATTTGTGACAAGACCCATTCCCGAAGCCGGAATAAATTTGCTGAAAAGCAAAGGATTTGAGATCGTCGTCAACGAAGCGGCGGCTGACCGGGTAGCGACAAAGGAAGAACTGATTGCCGGTGCCGCTGGCGCCGATGCAATACTCTCGGTCCTAACTGATAATATTGATGCTGATGTCATAGCGGCGGGATTACCGGCATTGAAGATCGTGGCCAATTTCGCCGTCGGCTATGATAATGTTGATGTCAAAACCGCCAAAGAAAAAAATATTTTTGTGACCAACACGCCCGGCGTTCTGACCGAAACGGTGGCCGAACATACCTTCGGTCTTTTAATGGCCATCAGCCGGCGGATCCCGGAAGGGGACAAGTTTGCCCGCGCCGGCAAATATACCGCTTGGGGACCGAAACTGCTTTTGGGCACTGACATGGCCGGGAAAACCCTCGGCATTATCGGTCTTGGCAGGATCGGCTCGCGGGTCGCCCATTTTGCCATCAGGGCTTTGGAGATGAAGGTCATTTACACCGATACCAAACCCAATCCTGAATTTGAAAAAGAATACGGAGCAGTTTTCGCGCCGACAGTTGATGCGCTTTTACCTCAAGCCGACTTTGTTTCCATTCATGTCCCTATGCTTGAATCAACAAGGCACCTGATGAACGAAGCCAGATTTAAACTAATGAAAAAGTCGGCTTATCTAATCAATACCGCCCGCGGACCGATCGTGGACGAACTTGCTTTGGCGGCCGCTCTGAAAAATGGCACCATCAAAGGCGCGGCGATCGATGTTTTCGAATTCGAACCGAAAATTTCGCCCGAATTGATCGCTTTGGATAATATCGTCATGACTCCCCACACGGCCTCGGCCTCGGAAGAAACCAGAGATAAAATGGCGATCATGGCCGCGACAAATATAATAGAAGTTTTGGAGGGCCGAAACCCGCCAAATCCAGTTCAATGAGCGTTGAAATAATTCCGTCAATTTTGGTCAAAACCAAAGAAGAGTTCCTGGACAAAGTTATCACGATTGAACCTTACGCCGATCAGGCGCACATTGACGTTGCCGACGGGATATTCGTGCCCAACATGACCATTGACGGGGTTGAAGAGCTGGAAGAAGTCGAATCAAGTTTGCGATTTGGCGTCCATTTGATGGTTTCCAAACCGGAAAATCACATCCATCGCTGGCTCCAAACCCAAGTTGAGAGAATAGTTTTTCATATCGAGGCCACTAAAAAATCCCGAGAGATAATTGACGCCGCCAAGGAAGGCGAAAAATTGATCGGTATCGCTTTGAATCCCAAAACGCCGGTTTCCGAGATCGAACCTTTTGTTGATTCGGTTGATTTCGTTCATTTCATGACCGTTGAGCCGGGTTTCAACGGCGGCGCGTTCGTGGACAGCGTCATTGATAAAATTTCCGATTTTCATTATTTCTATCCCGACAAGGAAATTGAAGTTGATGGCGGGGTGACGCCTGAGACCGCGCCGCGACTCATCGCCGTCGGCGCGACGCTTTTAGTCGTCGGAAGTTATATTTGGCAAAATCACGATGCCGGAAAAGCGATTGAAAATTTAAAAAATTTGATTTGATCATGCCCCATAAATTTGATGTCATCTCCCTCGGTTCCTCGACTCGCGATGTCCTCTTGAAAAGCGGTTACTTTGAGACGCGCAAACATGGCGATTCACCGACGGGAGTGGAGCAGTGTTTTCCTTTGGGTACGAAACTGGAGATCAAAGAGATATATTTTACCACTGGCGGCGGCGGACACAACGCGGCGGTGACATTTGCCCGGCAAGGTTTCAAAACGGCTTGCGTTGGCGTCATCGGCGACGATATCACCGGTCAGGAAATAATCTGGGAATTGAAAAAAGAAGGCGTCAACGCCGACATGTTCCAGAAACATGCCGAAGGCCATTCGGCCTACTCGATAATCATGGTTCATCCGAACGGCGAGCGGACAATTTTGAGTTACAAAGGCGAGGGCCAGCATTTCGATGTCAAAAAAATTCCTTTGGAAAAAATGGATTCGGAATGGCTGTATCTGGATTCAATGGGCGGCCATTACGACTTGATGTGGTCGGTGGTCAATCACGCCGTCAAGAACGGGATCAAGATCGCTTTCAATCCCGGCGGCAAAGAACTCGAGCACGGACTGGAAAGATTGAAACCAATTTTGCGCCACATTGATGTTTATCTCACAAACAAAGAAGAAGGCGCTGAGTTACTGAAAGTCAAATCCCAGAATTGGGGGATCGTTTTGGAAAAATTGTCGAAACTCGTGAAAGGCGTAGCCATCGTTTCGGACGGCCACAACGGAGTTCGGGTATCGGACAAAAGAAATATTTACAGCGCCGGCGTGCCCGATTCGCCGGTCATTGAGAGAACCGGCGCCGGAGATGCGTTCGGTTCGGGATTCGTCAGTGAGTTCATGCGGGTGGGAAATATTACCAAGGCCATTCAATTCGCGACGGCCAACGCTTCATCGGTAGTGACGAAATTCGGGGCCAAGGCGGGGATTCTCAAAAAAGGGGATTGGGGACCGTGGAAGCTGGTTGAGGTCAGCAAAAAGTAGTTAATTAAAATCCCGGACCAGGCTCACCGGATTGCTTTCCGGGGACTTAGGAAATCCCAGCGAGATTTCCGTCATCCGGTTGTCGGTTGCCGTCGCTGATTGACGGCTTTTTGATTTCACAAAAAGCCGTCAATCAGACCCTGCCGACGGCACCGACAACGACCCCTGAAAGCAATCCGGTTCGCAGGGATTTTCAATTAACTACTTTTTGCTGTTGTATTCGGTTGGTTAAAACAAAAGACCCCTGTCCAAATGGATCAGAGGCCGGAACCCTACAGAAGCCGTTCGGTTATTTCAGCTTCTTTGCCTTTTGTTTGTCGGCAGGTTCGGATTATGTATGATGTGAGTCCCATTTTACTCCACGGGTTTCTCACGATGTCTGCCAACCGAAAGGTCAGGCACCTGAAGGATTTTCACCTTCTAAAGATCTATGATTGCGGGCCCGCCTGCCGCAGATCGGGAAACCCGACAAAAACTGCGGCAGGACAGGTAAATGGGAACATTTGTTCGCATTGGGAGGCGAACCTTCCGGAGTTCCCGACCCGGAAATGACACGAACAATGATGAACCAGTGGGCGACCGCTCCAAAAAATGGGTGGCCCGTCATCATCTGATGTTCGTGCCGGTGGTGCGAGTTACACCAGATTGTGGGTGACCCGATTGAACGGGAACCCTATGTCCAAGCGTAACTCGCGCCGGTGTACGGGAGCTACCGATACATTGAGTGGCTACTTCGTGCCTTTTTTTACGAAGTGCCTGCACTGATAACTCTCGCACAAGTCGGTCTTGCCGTGGAGAAGGCCAGGGCGCCGGTCGTCAGGAACTCTTCATTTTCAAAGAAATGGAAAGGGTCAAAACCTTCATAGGCGTATTCCTCGCTATGCTAGCGGAAAAAGGGGTGGGCACGGCTGTGCGCCACCACGGTTTCAGAGAAAAACACTGATGTGATAAGTTGGGTCTGGCATTTATGCGGGTGGGAAGCGCGCCAGACCCTATTTGCGGGGTAGTCCCGGCCCACCACATCTCCCAAAACATATTTAATTGTTAATGTATCCAGTATAGCACAACCATATATCCTGTCAACCCCCACACTCAAATTTGAGTGTGGGGGTTAAGTCCTGAAAGGTAGATTGTGTCAATATCATCAAAAAACCGTGAAAAATAAGGGTTTTTGAGGAGTGACTAGCGGTGCGGCGGCATCGCCGCCGCGCCGCTGGCTTGTTTATTCTTTTTTTGATAAAATTACGTCATATGTCGCAATCACATGAGAAATTAGCCAAAATCTTGCGGGTTGAGCCGCAGGTTTTAGTTGATTTGGAGAAAAAAATGATTGAGATTTGCGGCCACGACAGTGTTGTCGAGCGGATTATGGGCCAGAACGAAGCTCGCATTGATCAGACATTGTTGAAGTTCGGTTTGGATAGAAAATCCAGCGCCGAGGACGTTTATGCCACACTTGTGGGCAACCTAAAAGAGCTTGACGCAAAACTTTATGACTATCTTGACCAGCCGAAACTCGGGGGTATGAGCGAGAACATCGGCAAACTCGGCGAAGTGGCTTTGCGCTTGAGCCATCCCTCGACCGGATTTTTCATCAAAAGAGAAAAAGCCGTTGAAATGCTCGAAAAATTCCCGCCGGAGAATATTTTGAAATTCTTTGGCTATCAGACCGTGGCCGAACTTGTTAAAAAAGAAGGTTTCTCATCCGTTTTCAGCGCTTTGCGTTTTGCCCAGGACCAGAAATGGATGCACAAGTTTTTTGACGAGGCATATTCCGATCTGAAAGCCGATGATTTCGAAGAAAGAAACGTCGAGATAAAAGTTCTCGACACCAAATGGCTTAAAGTTGCCGAAAAATTTCTTGAGAAAAAATATCACAACCTCAGCCACCTCAAAGAATTCGGCGTCATCTTCATAATTCCGCTTGAGATCGATACTGACGGGGAAATGATGCGAGTTTTCACCCTGCTTTTGCACTATTTGAACGAAGTTCCGTTCTATTCCAAACTTTTCCGCAAATATTCTCATGACGCGGATTTTCCCGACAAACTAAAATCGCTTTTGCGCGGCGATGTGCCGGAAGATAAAAACGACGACATCGGCGCCAAATGGCGGATCGTCCAGCGCTATCTCGCCAAAGACGACGTTGATGATTTCCGATTGCTTGAACCTCATGTCAATCCCGAAGCCGAGCATTGGTTCAAAGCCGCTGGAAATCTGTCAGGTTTGGATTTTTTGGGCAACTGGCAGGACTTAGATTTCGTCGGCGACTTTTTCCCATCAAAAGGCGGCGGCGATTTGCTTGTAAGTTTTGATTTGATCGATCTGGTGATGTCATTGGTCAAAAAGGGTGAGATAAAATATTTATATCATCAGGAAGAGGCGCTGTGGAACAAAATATTTCTAGAATATGTCGGCCGCGACCGGATGAATGAGTTGATCGAGGAAAATCTCATCAGTGGATATATAAATTTAAAATGAAAAAATTAAACGAATATTTTCAAAAGGCAAAGGCGGAAAAGTGGGCAATCGGTCATTTTAATTTTTCGACCGAGGACCAATTGAAAGCATTCGTCGAGGCGGCGGCGGAATTAAAATCTCCAATCATGGTGGCGGTTTCGGAAGGCGAGGCCAAGTATTTCGGACGGCCGCAAGCGGCGGCGCTGGTGAAATCATTTCAGGAAACCGGCAATCCCGTCTATCTCAACGCCGATCATCACAAGTCATGGGAGACGATCAAAGATGCCATTGATGCCGGGTTTGACACGGTTTTGTTCGACGGGTCAAAATTGCCATATGAAGAAAATATCGCTTTGACCAAAAAGGTCGTCACCTACGCCAAGAAAAAAGATTCGGACATGATGGTGGAAGGGGAGCTGGGTTATCTTCGGGGCGATTCTCAAATTCAGGAAAATGTCGAGATAAGCCCGGCGGATTACACTCAACCGGAACAAGCTACGGACTTCGTTAAAAAAACCGGCGTTGACCGGCTGGCGATTGTTTTTGGCAACATCCATGGCATTGTTACCAAACAAGAAGAACATCTCGATATCGGTTTATTAAAAAAAATCGTGACAGCGGTACCGGATGTCTATCTGGTTTTGCATGGCGCGTCAGGTTTGCCGCCGGTGGAAATCAAAGAAGCCATCGCCAACGGCATTACCAATGTCCACATCAATACCGAACTTCGGGTGGCATATATTGACGCGTTGAAAGAAGCCATTCAAAAAGATCCGAAACAAACCACGCCCTACAAAGTTTTCGGCGATTCTTACGAAGCCACAAAAAAAGCCATCAGAGAAAAACTGGAACTCTTCGGGTCAGTCGCAGGGATCTGACGCGAACCCCTTTTGATATTTCCGAACCTCCATCTCTATTTTCCGGCTAGCTTCGGCGATTGCCTCTCTGATCACCACTCCATTTCCCAGCGAGAAATGTCGTTCGCTCAAAAGCGTGGATTTTGCTCGCAGTGGCTCACGCCGATATTATACTGCTCGCAAACCGTGCAATCCACCCTTTTGAGCGTGCTCCGAGAGGCAATCACCTCGCCTGATCGCTGGAATATTATTGAAGTCCGGAAATGATGCGGGCCTGCCTAAATCTTCTCAACTGACACCGCCGAGTTTGCAGGTGAGCGGCTTAGACACAAAAAAGCCACCCATTCGGATGGCGTTACGACCGGGATTCAAGATCGCCCAATAATCTAGAAATCTCATCGTCTAATCCAAAGCCTATGTAAGGTTCTTTGACCCTTATTTTAGCTAGCCGAATAATTACCCCCTGTAAATCATTTTCGGGTATTGTCATTTCTCGCATCACATGAATGAGGGTTCGGGTCGTATGCTGAATAGTGATGTGATTGATACGATTACTGGTTAGGGACAGGTTATGCATTATTCTTGAAACAATAACCTCGTGAGGCGATTTTTTCTCATATATTATATTCGGCATGATTTCCTCATTTAGATTAAAGAACTGGCGACATCATCGTCGCAAATACTTTATATGCCAAACCCGAAAAAAATACAAGAAGGCGATACGGATGTTTAGGAATGCGGATGAACGAAGCCGATTAATCCCTGCGAACCCTGGTTCCTTTGGAGGGCACTGCCAGTCCCGTCGAGCAAGGTTTTTCTTGAGCTGTAATCAGCAAAAGAAAATCGACGGGATCTGGCAATGAGCGGAGATTTCGAAAGACAAAGACCTCGCAGGGGTCATAGAGTCGAAGCGTCCCGACAAAGGGACTAGGGTGAGCCCAGGTCGGGGATTGATCGGCTCGCGCTAGATCTTGATTTCCACCACATCCCCGTCCTGGATGAGATAATCCTTGCCGACGGTGTGGATTTTGCCGTGGGTTTTGGCGGCAGACCAGGAGCTGGCGGCCAGAAGTTCGCGCCAATTGATTACATCGGCGCGGATGAATTTTTGC
The DNA here is from genome assembly GCA_050015375.1 of Minisyncoccia bacterium. GTDB lineage: Bacteria > Patescibacteriota > Minisyncoccia > 2-02-FULL-40-12 > IGHO2-01-FULL-4-A > JBEKBN01. The sequence continues at coordinate 59,305 of JBEKBN010000005.1, forward strand.
TCAAAATCAGTGTGAATGGCCCGGGCGGCACGGGGGATGAAGTCGCCGCGCTTCGCCGTCCAGGCTCGGGTCTCGTCTTCGCCGGTGGTCAGGAAAGTAACGAGATCCAATGTCTCATAGGATTTTTTTATCAACGAGTCAAGTCCGCTTTGACTAATTTCCAATTCCTCCATGAATAACGCTTGCTCATCGGGCGCGGATTCCGAAAGCGTCAGTTCGAATGTTCCGCACAGAATGACGAACTCGTCTTTTCCAACCGCTCCCAATATTTTTTCATCCGGCCGCCACTTATTTTTTATCTGTTCTTCGGAAGCGTTGAAAACATAAATGATCTTTTTATCGGTCAAAAGGTCAAGTTTCGGCAGTTCCTCTTTGCCTTTCTTTTTCGCGTCTCGTTTTTCTTTTGTCTCCAGATCGGCGAGCGCCAACTCGGTATTGATAACTCCGATATCATTGGCTGGATCTATTTTCTTATGAACATGGAGTATTTTTTCATTTTCAAAAACTCGGACGACTTCGGCAATGGCATCCACTTCGCGGATGTTGGCCAGAAATTTATTACCTAGACCTTCGCCTTGAGCCGCGCCTTTGACCAGGCCGGCAATGTCAATGAATTCTATCGCCGTCGGAATTATCTTCGCCGAATGAGACATCTTGGCCAATAAATCCAACCGTTCGTCTGGGACGGCAACAACGCCCACATTCGGATCAATGGTTGTGAAAGGATAGTTCTGGATATCAACTTGTTTTTTCGTCAGGGCCTTGAAAAGCGTTGACTTTCCCACATTTGGTAGGCCCACGATGCCGATAGAGAGCATGTTTATAAGTGGTTATTGATTATGTTTTCAATGGATGATATCATGAAAATATGAGTGGCGTGGGTGTTAACCTGTGCCATTCCGGAGTAGGTAGTACCTTTTCTTGAGTGGACAGTTCTGACGGCGAAAGGTAGGGTAGCTTATGAATGTACGCACTTTGCTAAACACTCTATTTCACAGTGGTTTAGCTTCGAATACGGTGGAGACGATCGCCTAAGCATATAACGAGCGGCCTCGAGCCCTTTAGGTGATTTGCTCTCATTGTCCGCACGCCGGCCCTTCAATATTCGGTGTGCGGCCCGCTATCATTTGTTCTTTTTTACAAGTTTTTCACGGTTCGATCCCGTAGCCCGGCATACCATAGCCGGGCTTCCTTTTTAATCATATCTTCTTTTGCCGGAGAGCATATTTATAACTGGTTATTGCTCTGATTCATATAGTTTGATATTATTGAAATGCAGTGGCGTTAGTGTTAGATTGACGCCGTTGCGGAGTAGGCGTTACCCGCGAGAACTGGGAGAAAAAAGGGAGAATTGCCTATGAATGCGTTTAACAGCTTTACGGTGGAGTTCATCGCCTAGGATCGCTATCCAGTAAGGATGATGAAATTTCCAAGTCCGCACGCCGGCCTACAATATTCGGTGTGCGGCCCGCCATCATCGCTCTTTCATATATTTTCTTTCTTATTAAGGCCGAGACCAGTTCTCGGCTTTGCCTTTTTTATAATCTCATATTCTGATAAAATATCAATATGATATACAACTCGGAAATTTTCAGGGCATACGATATCAGGGGAATTTATGACAGGGATTTTGATGATGAATTCGCGGTCGCATTGGGCAAGGCGGCGGTAGAATATTTCAAAGCCGGGAAAATTCTGGTTGGCCATGATAGCCGGGCATCATCGCTGGCTTTGGCCGGAAAATTATCCGAAAGTTTAACCGGTTTTGGCTGTGATGTGGCGAGTATCGGTCTGGTCACCACGCCGTTTTTCAATTTTGTCCTTTCCAGCATTAAGCCCGACGCCGGCATCATGGTTACCGCTTCGCACAACCCGACCGAATACGGCGGTTTCAAGATCTACGACGGTTCGGGAACAATAATTGGCCTGACAGCGGGGCTTGGCGAGATAAAAAAGATAATTGATCCCGTTAGAGACCTCGCCCGCGCTGGCGCGCCCGGAGGGCCTATGGGGCGGGCTGTCTCTAACGGGGTTGATTCCGGAAATTTTAAAACCGCCGACAAAAAGGGCGAATATTTAAAAGTTCCCGTGGCAGAACTCCTGCAAAAATACACAAACCGTATCGTTACCGGTTCAAAGTTGAGGAAAGGTGAGCTCAGCAATCTCAAATTTAATATCACCGGCCGGAAAAGTGTTATGGCCGAAGTCGAGTTGATACTGAAGAAATTGGATTTGCGATTGACACCCAACGGCTTTGACATCGCTTTTTCTTTTGACGAGGATTCGGACCGTTTGATAGTCATGGATTCCGCCGGCAACAAGATAGGCACCGATTTCGTCGTCGGTTTGTTGGCGAAAAATTCGGTCAGGTTCTTGTCAAAACCGAAAGTCGTCTACGATGTCCATTTTTCCAAAGGCGTCATCGGCAAATTCAAAGAGTGGGGGATAAAGTCATACAGATCAAAAGTCGGCCGGTTCTATCTTCGCGATGCCATGGTAAAACACCGCGCCGATATCGGCGGCGAGATCTCCGGCCATATCTATTTCAAAGAAAATAACCGCAATGAATTGCCGCTTCTGGCTTTGTTGCGGCTTTTGAGAATTTTAGCCGCCAGTAAAATGAGCATCAACGAAATGATTAAGCCATTCCAGACATGGTTCAGTTCCGGCCGGCTGGATTTCAGGGTCAACAATCTGCAGACCGCCAGAGAATTAATAAAAAAAATCGCGGGCAAATATCCCGACGGCCAAAAGGACGAATTAGACGGCATTACCATCGAATACACCGACCCGGAAAAAATAGACAACCTGACGCCGGACAAATTTTGGTGGTTCAATCTCCGTGCTTCCAACACCGAACCGGTTCTCCGTCTCATCGTTGAGGCGAAAAACGCCGACTTATTGAAAGAAAAGGTCGGCGAGATCTCGCAAATTATTGAAGAAAAAAATGCCGCGTAGATCACACGGCACGAGGGAGTTCAATTCCCCAATCATGAGCTATTTTATCTAATATGATTCTATCGTCAGGATCGGGATGTTCAAAATGTTTGAGAATTGATTCCTCATCGTCAACTTCATCGAACAGAAAGCAAGATTCGTCGAAAATGAACGAAAAGAGAAACGCAATAACTCCACCACCCAAAAAAATTTTAAGAAAGAGCATAGTCCCTCCTACAGCCCCATTTTGGCCTTAATTTCAGCCATATTTGAAGTAGCTATTTCCTTGGCCTTATTTTCACTCTTGGTGAGGATTTTGTCAACTTCAGGCAAGTCATCTTCAAATTTTTTCCGTCTTTTCTGAAACGGTGTCAAAAAATCGACTACCATTTCCGCCAGGTCATTTTTGAAATCAACATATGTTTTTCCGGCGAACTCATCCTCAAGTTTTTTCACGGGCTTTCCAGCAAGAAGGGAATAGATGGTTAATAAATTTGAAATCGCCGGTTTTTTCTCTTCATCGAAAATTATTTCTTTCCCCGAATCAGTTACGGCTTTTTTTATTTTGGCGCGGATGACATCGGGCTCATCGGTCAGAGCAATGCCTTCATCATTGGTTTTTGACATTTTCTTTGTCGGTTCCTGAAGCGACATGATCCTGGCGCCGGTATTGACATGGGCTTTCACATTCGGAAATACATCGCCGAACATTGAGTTGAATTTATGGCCAATTTCGTTTGTTAGATCAATGTGAGGCAGTTGGTCTTCACCAACCGGTACCATATTCGATTTATAGATTAAAATATCTGCCGCCATCAAAACCGGATAATCAAGCAAACCCATGTGATTATATTTTCCCGCTTGCTCAAGTTTTTCCCGATAAGTTGGCAATCTGTCCAGCCAGCTGACTGGTGTGATTGTATTGAAAAGCCAAGCAAGCTCGGTGTGCTCGGGGATTTTTGACTGGCGGATGAGAAGCGATTTCTCCGGATTGATTCCGGCGGCTAGATAATCTAAAACCACATCCATGACTTGCTGATGGTATGTTTTTGGGTCGTAAGGCGTGGTAATGCCATGCAAATCAACCACGCCATAAATCGCCCGTTCGGTCTCTGGGTCGTCCTGCAATGCTATCCAGTTCTTTATCGCCCCCAAATAATTGCCCAGATGCAATTTCCCCGACGGCCGGATGCCACTGAATATGCGGTTCATATATCAAGAATACAATAATTTGTTCAAAATATAAACTATTGACAAGTAATTGCTAATGATATACTATTCTCTGAAAGGAGAGATAACCCATGAGAACCTTAAAAACAGTCGTGTTTTTAGTGGTTTTGCTTTTAACTTTTTCGGCGTGTTCCGGGTCGGTCAGTGTTTCAAGCGTTCCATCTGACAAAGACCAGGAAGTCGAAAAAACGGTAGGGGAATTTGTCGCATACGGCTATGTCCGGTCGGTTTGGACGCTGGACCACAAGATAGGTAGTATCACGAATTATCGGCACATGGTTGTTGCATTCGAAGGCGACGACCACCGATTATTTCAAATTACATTTTTTTCACTGGAGCCAGTTCTTTGGCAAGGTTTGCATGCCAAAATCAGATACAAATTATCCGGAAAAAACGAGCCGAACGCTTATGTTTCTAATAAAGTGGGATATTGCGTATCCTATGGAACCGATCTTTATGACTTGATTTCAGTAGAGCGAATCCGTTAATATCTCATCCATTTTTCACCGAGTTTGCACCGAGGCGCCCCCCGCGCCTCTTTTTTTTGCAAATATTTTGCGGTCGTGATATCCTTTTGATGACAAAATTGTTCTTTGGAGGTGAATATGGCAGGGGAGAGGTATTGCACGTATGACGGCGGAGAGCTTCTATTTCGCCAATTTCTCGGTAGTATTCGCGTATTTATTTGCAGAAAATGTAGGCAGGTTTTTTTTGCGGAAACAGCAGAACATAGAGCAAAAATGGGCGTGGCCGATTCGAGCGAATGCGAGAAAGCCAAACGGGAAAAGCTGGAAAAAGATTTGGAGCAATCAATCGGAAAAACCCAGACCATGGCTCGGGAACACGAACTTTTAAAAAAACGGGTTAACGAATTGGAAGAAAAGTTGGGCGACGAAGATTTCAGAAGAATGGGTGGAGTGTCTTTTCCTCCCCCTGAAAATCAAGGTACCTAACAAGACAATTATCGCAAACATCACGAGGCGGAAACGCCTCTTTTTTAATACTACGAAATTACGAATTAGTACGAATATACGAATCCCTGAGCGAGCCCCTCAATCCATGCGAGTCCCGGTCTCTCTGGGCACGCTCAAAAGAGTGGATTGCACGGTTTGCGAGCAGTATAATGTCGGCGTGAGCCACTGCGAGCAAAATCCACGCTTTTAAGTGAACGGTAAAACTCGCTGGGTTTTGGAGTGGTGACCAGAGAGACCGGGACGAGCCCAGGTTGAGGATTAAGGGCTCGCGCTAGACTTCAATGACCACCGGCAGAACCATCGGACGCCGTTCTGTCTTTTGGAACAGGAACAGTCCGATTTCGTCGCGGAGAATGTCTTTCAGGTCAACCCAGTTTATCGGATGGGTGGCTTTTTTCTCGACGATGAATTTAATTTTCTTGCGGACCGTAGCCAGAAGTTCCTTGTTCTCTTTCAAATAAACGAACCCGCGGGAAATGATATCCGGACTGCCGCGGACCTTGCCGGTTTTGCCATCAATGAGCGTGATAAGAACGAACATGCCATCTTCAGCCAAAACTTGCCGGTCGCGCAAAACCACATTGCCGATATCGCCAATGCCAAGGCCGTCAACCATGATATTATCCGACGGCGCGGTTCTTTTGTCGAAAAACCAACTTCCCGAATTCCGGACCTCCGGTTTCGGATCGTCAATGTGGATTATCGAACCGTTGTCGGCGATTATCATGCTTGAATCGGGCATGCCTTCTTTGAGCCCCAGATAACTGTGGTTGACCATCATTGAGTAGTAGCCGTGGATCGGCATCAAAAATTTCGGCCGTATCAAGGTAATTATTTTCCGCAAGTCCTCCTGCTGGGCGTGGCCCGACGCGTGAATATCCATCAAACCCGAGTGGTAGACCTTCGCACCCATCCGATAGAGTAAATCCTTCAGCCGCTGGACGGTTCTTTCGTTGCCGGGAATGACCGATGACGAGAACACGACCGAATCGGTTTTTTTCAATCGGATATATTTGTGTTCACCCGATGCGATGCGCATCAGAACGGCCCGGTCTTCGCCTTGGGCGCCGGTGCCGATGACGGTCACATTCTGGTCGGGATAATTGTCTATCTGGTCAATGGGTATTTGAGTATTTTTTGAAATGTGTAATTGTCCGGATTCTTTGGCGAATTCAACATTACTTTTCAAACTGAATCCGTCAAATGCCACTTTGCGGTTATATTTTTCCGACAAAGTGATAAGTTGTTGGACGCGGTTCAAAAGGGAAGAGAAGGTAGCGGTGATGATCCGGCCTTTGGCTTCTTTGAAAATTATTTCCAAATTATCTTGGATCAACCTTTCGGAAATGGTTGAGCCCTCTTTTTCGGCGCCGGTCGAATCCGACATCAAGACGCTGACGCCGCGATCGCCGACACTCCGGATGAAATCCAGATCCGCCGGGGCTTCGTTGAGCGGCGTCGGGTCGAGTTTAAAGTCGGCGGTGTGGACAACCCGGCCGGCCGGCGTGGTGATGACCAAAGCCGTGGCATCGGGAATGTTATGGTTGACATGGAAGAACTCAACCTCGATCTCGCCGAATTTAATGATATCACCGGCTTTGATTATATTGATATCGAGCTGGGCCAAGGCCGGAAATTCCAATTGCCTTTTAATGACAATACCGCGGGTCATGTTGGCGGCGTAGATCGGAGGATTGCCGAGACGCGAAATGAGGTAGGGGATGCCTCCGACATGGTCCATGTGGCCATGGGTTAAAATGACGCCCCGGATCCGGTTTTGTTTGCCGTCGAGATAACTGATGTTGGGCAAGGTGTAATCAATACCGGGCTGGTCGTCTTCGGGAAAACCGAAACCGACGTCAATGACGACGATGTCGTTTTTGTATTCAATGACGTTCATGTTCCGCCCGATCTCGCCAAGTCCGCCAAGAGGGATGACTCTCATTGTCATATCGGATTGAAAATCATCTCGGGTCGGCCTGTCCGAAATTGCCTGGAGCCGGCGGTTGGCAGGCCGGTCACGGCCGTCTTTGAAGCGCGGGCGGCGCCTGATACCTGTGGGCCTGGGCCGTCTCGGCCGGTCGTTGCCGTTATTATTGTTCGACGAATTGAAATCTCCGCCTCCGTTAGAATTGCTGTTGGATGCGCTGCTTGAGATCAAATGTGTTTTTATTTCTTTCAATATGTTATCCATCCCGTTAGAAGTCACTGTTGCACAGTTAATCACATAAGTTATAAAACTTGCCACAGATTGACTATATAATTAAGTATAATTCGCGGACCCGCTAGGGTGACTTCTAACGGGATCCATTTTATTTTTCGTTTAATTTATTATTCCAATATATTTTTTCTATTTTTCTGACCGGCTGTCCGTCTTTCTCGCCATAGGTCCAGTGATGCATTGCCGGATGGCGCTGGTTACCCAGATGGCTGACCGCCATATCGTCACCGATGTAAAACCCGATATGATCATGTTGCCAATAAAGATCGTCGTGGACATCTTCGGGCGGTAACGGCTGCCAAATAATAACGGCTCCCGGCCGTGGTTTGTCGATTTCCTGCCAGCCGGAAGCGGCCATGTCTTTAAGCGTGCCCTCGACTGTTGCGTGGACATCGCCGCTCAATTTGTGAATGAAAAGAATGGTCGAGACAAAAGCCGCACAGGACAAACGGCCCTCGTCGCGGATGTCCATTCGAACGCCATCCACATAGGCGAATAAATTCCGGAAAAAATTCGAACCGATACTATTCTTGATCGCCTGAAGGTACGAATCAAACCAAATGATTTTAACATCTAAAACTTTTCGGCTGTTCATGAATATTGAGGTCGGCTTGCTCACTCTGTGGGAGTGGAGGGACTCGAACCCTCAAGGATTGCTCCATACGCTCCTGAAGCGTACGCGTATACCAATTCCGCCACACTCCCGAAGCAATTAGGATCTTTTGAATTTTTCAATGACTGCGGTGTCGAAGGGTTCAACGCCATTGGTTTCCGCCAAACCGACAGAGACCGTAATGGCGCGGTTGTAGCTGTTAAGAATTTTATCAAGGCGGTCTTTACCCTCAATTCTGACAATTTCATGGTCGATATTCTGATCTTTCAAAAAGGCGGCGAATTTCTCAAGTTTTTTAATGTCGGCATTCTCCTCCTGTTCGTCCATCAAAATTATCGGAAAATATTTATCCTTGTCTTTCTCAGTAAAGCCGGAAATCTCGTTATGGGCCGCTTCCGGCAGGAAATTTGAAAAAGCATGGATCTTGCAATTTTCGTTAAAATGGATCTTCCAAAATCTGGCCAGATACCGCCACTGATATGAAGAATAGATCAGGGGGATCTTGTCGCCAATTCTTGAGGAGAAACTTGCCCCGTTTGAACTCGAAGAGTTTCTAATGGGGTCGTCGCCGATAACTGTTTTTTTGCTTATTATCGGCAGGGTATTATCAATGATAGCAGAATTAAAAAGCAGTGTCAATATAGCCGACAACATCTGGCCGACCACGAACCGAGCCGGCTCTGATCTAGCGGGCAGGTCGACGAAAGGCGTCCCATGTTTTTTCGCCAGATCAAGAAGTTCTCCTTTGTCAGCAATGGCGACGACGGGCAAACCGCGGGCGATAGCTTCGTTGAAAGAGGAAATCGTTTCTTCGGTATTACCCGACCAAGATGTGCAGATGACCAGACATTTATCATTAACCCAATTGGGGAGACCAAACCCGCGGTTGAGATAACAAATAAAACCATTGAGCCAAAGCATGGAAATAATTTCTCCCGGAATCGCCGAACCGCCCATGCCACAAAAAACAACGCGGTCAAAATGACCCTTGACGCTTACTCCTTTTGCGCAATCCGCGCCATCTTTAAATTGTTTATTGAAATCTATTTTTAGGTCGGTCATTAATTGTAAATTGGAAATTACTTTTTGAACTCCCTCTGCGTCGCTATATACCATTCCCCGATGTTGCTGAAACGGTCGGAGGGCACGGAAATGATCTGAGTGTTGTCGTTCTTAACAAAGTCGGGCAAAGCGTAGATATAGTCGGGGCTGTAAAGAAATACTACTGGCGCGTCGGCGATAACCGTATTCTGAAAACTGGCGTAAATACCGAAACGCGATGGCTGATCAAGGGTCTGGCGGGCGGTCTCAAGAGCCGTGTCGGCGGTTTTGTTGTCATAAAGAGCCAGGTTCAGGCCCGGGTCTTTCTTTTGGGACGAATGCCAGAAACTGAACGGATCCGGATCGAGACCCAAAACCTCGCCGAAAAGCAACGACTCGTAATTCCGGTCTTTTATCGCTTGCTGAAGTTCGGTCAAAGCCAGCACATTTATATTAACATTAACGCCGATCTTTCCCCACTGGGTTTTGATTTCATTGGCCACGGCAACAAGCTCCGGCCAATTGGAAGTCGTGATGCTGACCTCGAGTTTCTGGGGCGCGGGCGCCGGAGCGGCGGTTTTGGATTTTGTTGTTTTGACTGCCGGAGCCGCTTTTTCTCGGACGCCGTCGGTAGCCGACATTTTCCAGCCGGCAGAATCGAGAATTTTTTCTGCTTTGGCGATGTCAAAATCGTATACGGTCGTCGGCGCGTCAATGCCGATGATTCCCGGCAAGACCGGCGAATCCACCACCGAACCTCTGCCGCCCAGAATATCCTTGAGGATCGAATTCTTATCAGTGGCGTAATTCAGCGCCAGCCGGACATTTTTGTCGGACAAAACCTGACTCTGATTCTGATTGAAAAAAACGGCAAAATATCTGGGCATTTTCAGGGGTAATAACTGGAGCCGGCCGAGATATTTAACCGTGTCGATGTTCTCGGCCGAAATATCGCTCATGCCGTCTATTTGGCCGTTGTTGAACGCGGTTATCATCTTGTCCTCGGAATCGTAGAAATTAAAAGTGATGCCGGCGATATAGGGTTTGCCGGCGTAGTAATTGTCGGAAGCGACGACTTCATAAGAGGTCACGTTGCCCGACGAATCTTTTTTCACTTTTGAAAATTTGTACGGGCCGGAACCAACGGCTTTGATGTTCATGTCGGAAAGACCGAAACCAGCGGGCTTAACGGTCGCCCACAAATGTTTGGGTAAAATTCCTAAGGTGGTATTGCTCAAAAACTGGGCGTATTTATTTTTCAAAGTGAAGACGACGGTTTGGTCATTGGTGCTACTGACGTCCACGCCCTGCCAATTAATACTTTGGCCACTGCCGTAATCCGAATTCTGGGCGGTAAGGATAGTGAAAACAACATCGTCGGCGGTCAAAGGCACGCCGTCCTGCCATTTGAGATTGTCTTTGAGGGTGAATGAATAGGTTAGGCCGTCACCGGAAACGGTGTAAGATTTTGCCAGGTCGTAGGTCAAATTTCCGTTGTCGTCGAATTTCATCAAACCCGAGTAGATCAATTCCGACAAGTCGCGGTCAACATCACTCGCCTGGGCCAAAAGGGGATTGATGTATTTGGGCGAACCGACCATGCCCTCAGAAAATGTCCCGCCGAAAGCGGGTTTGGGCACGGTCAAATGATAAAAGGCGCTGATAGGCAAAGACACCAGCGAACCAATGGCAATGACGCCAAGAGCCAGCAAAAAATAACGCTCGTTTTTCGAGAGGACCTTGGGCAGGTGGCGCAGCTGGTCAATGGTCGGCGCCAGCTTGCCGGCCAATTTTGATAATCCCGCTTTGAAATTAAAACGCTTGCTCTTTGGCTGTTTGCCGGACATGAAAAAATTATCTAGTTGGTTGGGGTCGGAGGGAATGTGAGCGAGTTTGTAGTTTGTAGTTGGTAGTTTGTAGAATGCATGCCTCTACTCACTACTCACTACTAACTACTCACTATCTATAAAAGTATTCTCGCCACTGAAACCGCGAAAAACAGAACGGCAAGAACTATCGTTCCTATGAAAATAAATTTCTCGGCGCCTCGGCGGGTCGAATAGCCGCTACCATCTCCGCCGAATGAACTGCCCAGTCCCGCGCCTCTTTGCTGAACCAAAATTGACGCGATGAGCAGAATTGCCAAAACTGATTGGATTATGATTATTGGAGTCATAGAATTGTCTATGAGCTAGACGAAGTCGCGGCGAACAGGCAACAATTCATGACCCAGCACATAAAGCGTTATGTGCTGGATAAGAATTTGTTTCCGTGCTCGGCTCGCTTCGCTCGCCTGCGCTCGGACAAATACTTATTTTTTCCAGTTAGCGAACATGTTAAGCACCGAAATGATCAGTGTCGCCCAAAGCAATGTTAAAAGATTATTTATCAAAAGCATTCCGGTTATCTGCGATGTCAGCCACAAAATGATGGCGTTGATAACGATGCTGAACAAGCCGAGAGTCAGCAGAATTATCGGGAAAGAAATCAGTTTCAATATCGGACGCAGGAGCAGATTTAATACTACCAGAACTACCGCGACAATCAAATAGCTCTCCCAGCCACCGACAACCACAAAACCGGTCAGCAGTTTCGTGGCTAGCCACAAACCCAAAAGAGTGAATAGTAATCTAAGTAAAAAGCGCATATTATCTAGCTGATTTATGATACCAGTTGTAGGTCTTTTTTTCAAATCCAGTTGTTGATACAATGAAGACATGAGCGATCAACAAATTTCGCAACCGGCGGGGCCGGTCGCGGAGCGACCGGCCCCGCCGGAGCCAGCGCCCAATCCCGAGCCGACTGAAAAACGCTATTTCCGCTTTCTTGGCAATCCCCGATGGTATATCTGGGGCTTGGTTGCTGTCCTCACCATCGTCGCCATTTACACGACTCTCGCCGTCCAGCGCAATCTCTGGCCATTTCAAATCGAGAAACCGATTGTTACCAATCCTCGTCCCAGCCCGACTGCATCCCCATCCTTGATTCTTAATACCTCTTCCTGGCAAATTTATACCAACAGCCAGTATGAGTTTAAGGTTAATTACCCGGGTTATTATTCAATCCAAGGTTCAGCCAAATCAGGAGCTTCCGCATCTCCCGTAAAATCCCTCGTAAATTTGAAATCAGTAAAAAACGACCAGCTTGAGATCGGATTATATAGCGAATCTCTTAATGGGTTTGTTTATATTGATCAGTCGGCTTCTCTCGAATATAAATACGATGCGATAACCGCAAAATGGGTTGAAATACATGGTTATGACAATAAGAACGAATTTGCGCCCAAACTTTTCACATCAGAGTCGGGATTAAAATTCTATGTTGTCAAAACTGGAGATGGGGGCGGAAGTTATGAAATTGCGTTTGTCGAAAATCCAAATAAAACATATGTTTTGGAGTTTTATACTGGAAGAAATACGAGCTATGTTGATTGTGTTATTCCTTGCCCCGATAAAAAACCTTTATCTGATGGTTCGACAATAAATCAGATCCTCTCCACTTTCAAATTTACAAACTAGCTCTTCGGTGGAGTTTGCGATAGTAGCCGATGGCCCCATACCATCGCCTCCGGCGAGCTACGGGGTAAACTGTGCCTTGCCGTGCAGCTTTCTGTAATATCGAATGGCAAAATTGTGAGATTCTAGGTCAACTTGCAAAATTAGATTGCGGACGGGAACGGGAAGCTTTTTCAGCGGAATCGCCCCCATTAGAGTCCGCGCTCGTGCTTCCATGTCTGGAAGGTTTTTTATTGGGGCGGACTCTAACGGGGTGAATGATTTTTTGCTTGCCCCGTTAGAACCCGAAGGGTTTCTAATGGGGTTTGA
>JBEKBN010000006.1:0-64628 GCA_050015375.1 Minisyncoccia bacterium
AGTATAAGGCCAAAGGCGTAGCCGCCTAACGGCTTCTACTCATCGCTAACATCTGACTTTGAACCCGATAGGTGTGGGGGTGCTGAAATTGTTACCCAATCGCTTCGCTCTTGGACAATTTCGCATGAGTCGAATCGGAAAAAAATCAATTGATATTCCCGCGGGCGTTGATGTGAAAATTGACGGGCTTGTCGTTGTTGTCAAAGGTCCGAAAGGCGAACTTAAAAGAATATTCAAGCCCGGAGTGAAGTTCATAGTTGACAATAAAAAGGTCGCAGTCCAAACCGAGATCGCCGACAACAAAGTGAACTGGGGTTTAAGCCGGGCGCTTCTCAACAATATGGTTGTGGGCGTTTCCAAGGGTTTTGAAAAAATATTGGAATTCACCGGCGTCGGCTTTAAGGCCCAGGTCAAAGGTCAAGAGATAGAATTGAGCTTGGGTTTCACCAATCCGGTCAAGGTCATTGCGCCGGCCGGAGTCAGTTTCTCGGTTGAGAAGAACGTCATCAAAGTCACGGGCATAGACAAGGAAGCCGTCGGCCATGTGGCCGCCGAGATCCGGGCAGCCAAACCGACCGAACCCTACAAAGGCACGGGCATTAAATACAAAGATGAGGTCGTGATCAGAAAAGCCGGAAAGAAAGCGGTTACGGGAGCATAATGGCAAAAATTTTTCCCGATTTCGTTTCACGAAATCGAGGATCCTCGATTTTTCAAAGAAAAATCGGGACAATTTTCAAAAAAAATGAAACGGGATAAAAATCAAAAAAGGACGAGTCGGCATAAAAGAGTGAGAGCCAAGATCTTTGGGACAAAAAATGTTCCCAGGGTTTCCGTGTTCAAAAGCAATAAAAATATCTTCGTTCAATTTATTGACGACGAAAAAGGAAGGACCCTTTTGAGCGGCAAAGGGACAGTTGTTTCAAAGGACGCCGCCCAAAAAACAAAAACAGAAAGATCGGCGGCCATTGGTGAGACATTGGCCAAAGAAGCCGTGAAAGCGGGAATCAAAAAGATCGTTTTTGACCGCGGCGGCTTCAAATATCAAGGTCGGATAAAAGCTTTAGCCGACGGATTAAGAAAAGGCGGACTTCAGTTTTAATTTTATGGATAATATCACACCACAACCCCAGACCCAACACAGAAATAGTTTCGGCGGAAATCGCGGCGGATTTGGCGACCGCGGACCAAGACGCGACAATCGCCCGCCTCGGGAAAAATCCGAATTCGAGACGGCGGTTCTTGATATTGCCCGCGTAACCCGCGTTACCAAAGGCGGTAAACGATTCAGTTTTCGGGCGACGGTGGCGCTTGGCGACGGCAAAGGCCGAGTTGGCGTCGGCGTAGCCCAGGGCATCGATGTCGCCCAGTCAATGGCCAAGGCGTCTCATCAGGCCAAAAAGAACATGATCACGGTCAACATCGTCAAAGAGACCATTTCCCATGAAATAACCTGCAAATACAACAGCGCCGTGGTCATGCTCAAACCGGCCCGTCTGGGAAATGGCGTCAAAGCCGGCGGTCCGGTCAGGGTCATTGCCAAACTTGCCGGCATCGCCAACATCACCGCCAAATTAATTGAACGAACCGGCAACAAGATCAATATTGCCCGGGCGACGATCGAGGCCCTAAAAAATTTAAAAATCAAAAATCAAAATGCAAAATGACAATGTAAAATTCAAATTCTAATATGCAAATTCATGATCTAAAGCCAACAATTAAATCGAAAAGCAGAAAAAGAGTCGGACGCGGAGGCAAGCGGGGAACTTTTTCCGGCCGTGGTTCGAAAGGCCAGAAATCGCGGGCCGGTCATCGGATCCGTCCCGGTTTTCGGGGTGGCGACAATCCGGCTTGGAAACTTTTCCCGAAACAACGCGGCGCCAGCAAAAAAGTCGGGATCAAACACGCTTTATTCCAAACCCGGAGCGTCAAACCGGCAATCTTGAATTTGGATGTTTTGAGTGAGAATTTTAAAGACGGCGATAAAATAACCGCCAGAATTTTAGTCAAAAAAGGTTTGGTCAAGACCGCCAAAAAAGGCGTGAAGATCTTGGGCGGCGGAGTTATCAATAAAAAATTATCTTTTTCTCGCATTACCATTTCCGAACCGGCTCGGGAAAAAATATTGAAAGCCGGCGGAACGGTAGAATAATATGAACCGAATCTGGAAAGTTTTCAAGATAAAAGACCTTCGCAACAAGATATTTTTCATCTTGGCGCTTTTAGTCGTCTTCCGGGTGGCGGCGGCGATCCCGATCCCGGGCGTAGACGCCGTGGCTTTGAGGAATTTTTTCCAAAACAACCAGCTTTTCGGTTTGATCTCGAGTTTCACCGGCGGCGGTTTGAATAATTTTTCGGTGGTCATGCTCGGCCTCGGTCCTTACATCACCGCATCGATCATCATGCAATTATTGACCATGATCTTTCCGTCACTGGAGCAAATGTACAAATATGAGGGCGAAGCCGGCCGCCAGAAATTCAATCAATACTCCCGCATTTTGACTGTGCCTTTGGCGATCGTTCAAGGTTACGCTTTCATCACTCTTTTTGCCCGCCAAGGCATCATCGGCAATTTGTCCCTGACCGCCTGGGCAAGTTCGCTCATCACTATTGCCGCCGGCTCGGTGTTTTTGATGTGGCTTGGCGAACTCATCACCGAAAAAAATATTGGCAATGGCGTTTCACTTTTGATCTTTGCCGGCATTGTCGCCCGTTTCCCGACCGAACTTGGCCAAGCGCTGGCCACCCGGACCTCGGGCGATATCATCACCGGTATTGTTTTCATTTTGATCGCCTTGGTGGTCATTGCCGGTGTCGTTTATCTGACCGAAGCTCAGCGAAATATTCCCATCAATTACGCTCGGCGGGTCCGCGGTTCGCGGGTCTATGGCGGCGTCTCGACCTATCTGCCGATGCGGGTCAATAACGCCGGCGTCATGCCGATAATCTTCGCTTTGTCTTTGCTTTTGTTTCCAAGTATGATCGCCACTTTTTTCAGCGCATCAAGAATCGCTTTCATCGCCTCGGCCGCCAAAGCCGTGGCGGCGTTCATCCAAAACCAAACCATCTATGCCGTTCTGTATTTCATTCTGGTCGTGGCTTTCACGTATTTTTACACGGCCGTTACTTTTGACCCGAAATCAATTTCCGAAAATGTCCAAAAACAAGGCGGCTATGTTCCGGGCATCCGGCCGGGCGAGCAGACCGCTCAATTTCTGACCCATCTTTTGAATAGAGTTACTTTGGTCGGCGCGGTTTTTCTGGGGCTCATTGCCATTCTTCCTCAAATCGTTCGTGGCGTCACCGGTGTGACGGCCTTCACCGTTGGCGGCACTTCGGTGCTGATCGTAGTGTCGGTTGTTCTTGAAGTCATCAAGGCATTGGATGCTCAATTATCCATGTATGAGTACTAGCTTCTAGTTAAGGGGGAGGATATGGGCAGTGTTGCGGTTTTAGCGAAAATAGCGGTAGAAATCGAGCAAACGATAAAAAGCAAAGAGTCGTTTGAACAAATTTTCGGACCTGTTTTGGGAAGCGAGGAGATGATCGTCGTTGTTGGTCGGCAGGGATTGTTTGGAAGCGAACAGCTTACAAATGAAGAGATTGCTTGCGAACTCGGTCCGGGAAGACAGAGCACGGAAGTAATTCGTATTTATTTTGGTGCTCTTGAGAAAATCAAAGCGCATATGGCGTCAACTGGGCGAGTGAGGTTGTTAGAATAAACTGTTCTTTATCGGCGGTTCCACGGAGCCGCTTTTTCTTTTTCTCCGGGATTGGAAAAGGAAACGGCGAAATGGTATGATTTAGGCAAATATGACGAAGAAACTGGTGATTTTAATTGCCCCGCCCGGAGCCGGCAAAGGAACTCAAGCCAATCTGTTGGCCAAAAAATTTGGCTTATTTCATCTTGAAACCGCGAAAATAATAGAGGACAAATTCAAAAATGCCATACCCGAAGATCCAGTGATAAAAGCGGCTAAAGAAAAATGGCTGGACGGTGGTTTGGTCGAGCCCAAGGTCGTTGCCCAATGGTTTTTGGAAAAGATCACTAAATTGGCCGACGAAAATAACAGCGTTATTTTGTCAGGTTCTCCCCGGACTTTGTATGAAGCCAAATTTGATATGCCGATATTAAGCCGGTTGTTCGGCAAAGAAAATATTAAAATATTCCATATCAAATTAAGCGAAACAGAATCGATAAAGAGAAATTCTGGCCGAAGAATATGCAAAGCCCATCGCCACCCAATACCGAATTTTCCGGAATATAAAGGTCTTACCATGTGCCCCGAAGATGGCTCTGAGCTGATGAGACGCGAACTTGATAAACCTGAAGTGATCAGACAGCGTTATCTGGTCTATCTTGAAGAAACCGCGCCGATACTAAACTATTTTCACGAAAATAATTATCCGGTAACGGAGATCAACGGCGAACAACCGATAGAGAAAGTTTTTGAAGATATTCGGAAAAACTTCAATGATTAATATCAAGTCCCCGGATGAAATTGAAATAATGGCCGAAGGCGGGAAAATCTTGGCCGAGATTTTGCAAAAATTATCTGCCGCCGTCAAACCCGGCATCGCTACAATTGAACTTGATAAGCTCGCTCGCGAGCTTTGCTTGTCATATAAAGTCAAACCGGCGTTTTTGGGTTACAATGATTTTCCGGCGGCGCTTTGCGTTTCGGTGAATGAGGAAGTTGTCCATGGCGTGCCCTCGGAACGGTCACTTAAGGAGGGCGACATTGTCGGACTTGATATGGGCGTTATCAATGGCGGTTTCAATACCGACAGCGCCATCACCGTGCCGGTTCTCGGAAATTTAAAATATGAAGATTGGGCGAAAAAAGATCCGAAACACGCGAAATTAATTGAGGTCACAAAACACGCACTCAATGCCGGAATAAAAAAAGCCGTTGTCGGCAATCGTATCGGCGCAATCGGTCATGAGATCCAAAAAATTGCCGAAAAGGAAAACTTTGGCGTTGTCCGAGATCTCTCCGGCCACGGCATTGGCCGGGTTTTGCACGAAGAACCGGATGTGCCTAATTTCGGCAAAACCAGCGACGGCCCTGAGCTCGCCGAGGGAATGGTCATCGCCATTGAGCCGATGATCACCACTGGTGACTGGAAAATTAAACTTGCCTCCGACCACCAGGCCTACGTCACCCAAGACGGCTCATTCTCGGCCCATTTCGAGCACACCGTGGCGGTTACTTGTAATGGTCCATGGGTATTGACAGAATAGCCCAAAAAGAGTAGAAATAAAATTGTTGAAAGGGCTCACTCTCGAGCTAAAACAAGCTTTTTAACAAAGGAGAACTGACTATGACTGATAATCTAGTCGGGGCGGTGCCGGATGACAATCTTGGCATCGTGGAAGATGTAGCTCGCCGTTTGCGGAAGGAGAAAGGTTTTCCAGAACGGATCAAGTTATTCTTGGCTGGAAAACTTCAGCCAGCAGAAGGTGTTAAGATCATCCCGCGTCCTTTTGCCAAACTTGATCGGATGCTCTCGCGCCGTTTCGGCGAGAGGATTTATGTGAATCCTTATCCGAAAGAATTCACGCCGGAATTTCTGGCCAATGCTGTGAAATACAATATGCGGCCGGTATTTTGGCCAGGCAAAGATATGATCCCGGACCTCCGGCTGAAAAAGTGGATTATGCCGAATGCCTGGTTTTACAACCAAGTGTTTGCCGGTAAAATCAAATCCCATGGCGATTTATCGCCAACGAAACTCCAACGCGGTTGGTATCTCGCCGATTTCACGATTGGCGCGGACTACACCGACGGCACCCAGGTCTTTATTGACGACCCGTTCGCGCCGATAATCGCGAAACTGCGGGAGCAGAAGCTCGTTGGCAAATATGACAACACGCCGGTAGGTTCACGCTTCTCAATCGCCCGGAACGAATGGCAAGATTGCGTTTTAGCTCACATTGCCTCCGCTCTAAATGTTACCCGATCTCAAATCCGTCTGGAGCGGGCGATTGAATTTAATGCGATTGGAAATCTCTATGATCCTAATCGTGGGAAATTCAAGATGTGGGAATGGTTTGCCGATCATTTCGGGGGCTCCGGCCGGCTTGTCGGCGGTAGCCGTGGCGTTGGCGGGCTCGCGGGTGTCTGCTGCGTTTGGTTCTGCGATTGGAACGATGACATCGCCGCTCGTCCTCTGGTGAGTTTCGTTTCCTAGTCCCTTGGACTCTTGGTCCCTTGACCCTTGATGCCCCGAGGGCGTTCGCTTTGCGAACGCCCTCGTTTTATTTTGAATTTATCAGTTTTCTGATATAATAATTATTATGTATTTATCCGTCATTATTCCCGCCTACAACGAAGAAAAAAGGATCGGCAAGACGCTTTTGGCGGTGGATGAATATCTATCGGGACAAAAATACGATTCTGAGATTATCGTGGTGGATAATAATTCAAAGGACAAAACGGCCGATATTGTCAATAATTTAAAATTTAAAATTTATAATTTAAAATTAATTTCCCAGCCAATTCAAGGCAAAGGCAATGCCGTAGCCAAAGGAATGCTTGAAGCATGGGGCGATTATCGGGTTTTCATGGATGCCGACAATTCCACCTCCATAGATCATATTGAAAAAATGTGGCCGTTCATTTCGACCGGTTACGATGTTGTCATAGGATCGCTCGCGGTCAAAGGCGCAAAGATTCTCCAAGGCGGAGCCGAACCGTGGTGGCGAGTGCTTTTGGGGAAACTCGGCAACAAATGGATCCAGATCTTCGCGGTCTGGGGAATAAACGATACCCAAAGAGGTTTCAAAATGTTCACGGCCAGAGCGACGGAAAAAATATTTCCGAAATTGACAATATTTGGCTGGGGATTTGATGTCGAAGTTTTGGCTTTAGCAAAAAAATACGGATACAAAATAAAAGAAATTCCGATAATCTGGGATAACGACCCAAATTCAACGGTGAATTTCTGGGCCTATCCACAAGTTTTAATGCAAACCGTAAAAGTCAGATGGAATCTATTGATCGGGAAGTATAATAGCCATTAGTTATTAGCCATTAGTTTTTAGAAAAATCCTAAGTTCTAATGGTTAAGTCCTAATTACTAACTTGATAAACGAATTTAGGCAAGATCTGGTTTCGGGCGAATGGGTGCTTTTCGCGACCGGAAGAGCGAAGAGGCCGGGCGAACCAACGGCGAACGGCAACGGCATCCGCATCGGCAAAAATTTTGAGGATTGTCCTTTCGATGACCCGGAAGCGAAGGGCAATGAGGTCTTGATGACCTATAAAAACGCCGACGGCTCGGATTGGTTCGCTAAGATCATCAAAAACAAATTTCCGGCGGTTTCCGAAGGCGAAATGGCGCCCCGCCAGAAAGTTGGCCCTTTCGAGGTGACCGATGCCAAGGGTTTGCACGAAATTTTGATCTTCAAAGATCATAATAAATCTCCATATCATTTGTCGCCAAAAGAATTTTCAGAAATTATCAGGATCTACCGCGACCGTTATTTGACTTTGGCCGGCTACAGCGGCAGCAAATATATTTTGATATTTCACAATCACGGCTTAGCCGCCGGCGCCAGCATCCCTCATCCCCATTCCCAGATAATCACCATTCCGATCTTGCCACCCGACATCAAGCGGAGCATTTTGGGTTCGGAACGCTTTTACCGCGAGAACGGAAAACGGGTCTATGACCTGATGCTTGACTGGGAAATGAACGACAAAAAGAGGATCGTGGCTGAAAATGACGATTTTGTGGCATTTTGCCCGTTCGTTTCCAAAACCCCTTATGAAGTCAGGATATTCGGCAAAGAAAGCCACGCCCATTTTGAAAGAATTCCCGACCCCAAACTTCAGACATTGGGGGAAATTATGAGCAAAGTTATGCGGAAGGTCAGCAAGGCCTTGAATGCTCCGGATTTCAATTATTTCATCCACACCGCGCCGACCGACGGCATGAGCCAAGATGTCCATGATTTTTACGCTTGGCATATTGAAATTTTACCCAAAATGAAAATTGAAGGCGCGTTCGAACTTGGCAGTGGCGTGGAGGTGAATGTAGTTGATCCCGACGAAGCGGCGAAACTTTTACGCGAAGCTGAAGTTGAAAATTAGAGATGTCAATATTTACCGCGATCATTAACTGGGCTTTGGCGATCATCGGCGCGACTGGATATTTGGGCTTGTTTTTGGCGATGATGTTGGAAAGCGCCGGCGTTCCGATCCCCTCAGAAGTCGTTTTGCCATTCGCCGGTTTTTTGGCGGCTTCGGGGAAATTCAGTTTGATATTGGTGATCGTAGTGGCCACTACCGCCAACTTGACCGGCGCGCTCATTTTTTTCACTATTGGATATTTTGGCGGCACGAGATTTTTACGAAAATATGGACACTTTTTATTTATACGCGAAAAAGAAATTTCGAGAATGGAGCGTTGGCTTGACCGCCACGGCGGCAAGGTCGCTTTTTTCTCAAGGATGTTGCCCGGCGTCAGGACCTACAGCTCATTGGTGATAGGTTCGGGCAAGTCAAGATTGCGGACGTTTATCGGTTATACGCTTCTGGGCTCGGTCATCTGGAATTCCATCTGGGCCTATCTCGGATATTACACCGGAAACCGCTGGGAAATATTCGGACCCTACGTCAGAAAATTTGATTATTTAATTCTGGCAGCGATAATCATTTATATCATTGCTTTTTTTGCCAGACATTTCGGTAGAAAAAATAAATGAAGACATTAGTAGCAAACTGGAAAATGAATCCCCAAAAATTGGCTGAAGCCGAGGAACTTTTTGAATACACCATCGCCGAATCGGCCAAATATCCGAACGTCAAAACGATAATTTGTCCGCCGTTCGTCTTTATTGAGGAATTGTCCAAATTTCTACAAACTACAAACTACAAACTACAAACTAGCATCGGTTCCCAAAATATTTTTTGGGAATCCAAAGGAGCATATACCGGTGAGATTTCCACCGAGATGCTGAAAAATTTCGGCGTTAGCCATGTTTTGGTCGGCCATTCCGACCGGCGATATGTCATCGGCGAAACGGACGAGGAAATTAATAAAAAAATAAAAGCCGCGCTTTTGACCGATATAACCCCGGTGCTTCTAGTTGGCGAGAGAGAAGGCGAGAACCGCGAAGAAATTTTGAGGAAACAATTATCCGCTGACCTGGCCGGCGTTTCGGCGCCCCATTTGGGGAAGATCCTTTTTGCCTACGAACCGGTCTGGGCAATAAGCACAAATCCGAATGCAAAACCCGATACGCCCGAAAACACTTTGAAGGCGATCACATTTATAAATAATCTTCTTGCTATCAGCTATAAACTACCAGCCATAAGCTGTCTCTATGGCGGTTCGGTCAATGAAAAAAATATCGTTGATTTTCTCAAACATCCGGAAATCTCCGGCGCCGTCGTCGGCGGAGCCAGTTTGCGAAAAGAAGAATTTGGAAAAATGTTAAACTTAGTTTCAACAATTTAATCCAATTTTATCATATAGATATATTTCCACGATCGTGGGAATAGGTCTATATCCAAATTTCAAATGATTCGTTACATTTCCGAATTGAATAGAGAACAGTTGAACGGCAAAAAAGTTTTATTGCGGGTTGATTTTAATGTGGCGCTATCGCAACTTCCGGCTGTCAACAACCAGCCGCCGACTTTCAAAATTGCCGAGGGTTTCAGGATAAAGTCGCACAAAGAAACAATTGATTATCTGACCGGCAATGACGCGAAAGTGATGCTGGTGGCGCACATTTCGCAGATAAACAGTTTTTTGCCGATCGTGGAAAATATCGGAGAAATTCTCGGCCAGACGCTGACCCTAGTGCCGTTGGAGCATATTTCAGATTCTGGAAAACTTTTTAGTGCCAGTTCAGTTCTTTTACTGGACAATATCCGCCAAGATTCGGGCGAAGAAAAGAATAGCGACGAATTGGCGAATAAACTGGTTCAGGGCTTTGACTTGTATGTCAACGACGCTTTTTCGGTCAGTCATCGCAAGCACGCTTCGGTGTCGGCGGTGGCCGGAAAACTCCCGGCTTATGGCGGATTGCTGATAAAAAAAGAGATCGAGGGATTATCAAAAGCGCTCAACGCGCCGGTTCAAGGGAAAACCGTGATTTTGGGTGGCGCCAAAATCGCCACTAAGTTGCCGGTCATTGAGAATTTTTTGGACAAAGCGGAGAAAATACTAGTCGGCGGAGCGATTGCCAACAATTTTTTCAAGGCAAATGGAATTAATGTCGGCGCGTCCTTGGTTGACGATGGCACTTTGAGTATAAAAAACCTGGATATGAATAAAATTGTTTTGCCGGTTGACGCGTTGGTTTCCGACGATAGAACCGGAAATGGTAATGTCAGATTTGTTGACCTGAAAAAACCCGACATCGCGGCTCAAGAATCGATACTCGACATCGGCAAAGAAAGTATAGCTAACTTCACTGAGATCATCGGCCTTTCAAAAATGGTGGTTTGGAATGGACCGATGGGTTTGAACGAGGTTGAACGATTTAAAAACGGAACCAACGCTGTGGGCGTTGCGGTTTCAAAAGTCGGCTATTCTGTCATTGGCGGCGGCGACACGGTGGCGGCGCTTTCTGAAGAGATAAGATCAAAATTCACTTTTGTTTCCACCGGCGGGGGAGCAATGCTTGATTTTCTTGCCGGCAAACCCATGCCCGGACTTGTTGCTTTGGGCTATCAGGAGTAAGCTGAATTACCATGAAGAAACTCATTATTCATTCTGACGGCGGGTCAAGGGGAAATCCTGGAGACGCAGCGATCGGCGTGGTCATTGAAGAAATCGGCGGCACGCTCAAGAAACAATACGGCGAATATATCGGCCGGGCGACGAACAACGAAGCCGAATATCAGGCGGCGATATTCGGTTTAAAAAAATTAAAACAACTTATCGGCAAAGAAGCCATCGAAACGGCGAAAGTCGAGGTCTGGGTGGACAGCGAACTCTTAGAACGCCAGATCAACGGATTTTTCAAAATTGAAGATACCAATATCCAACCGTTATTTTTGCAATTGTGGAATCTGAGAATTGATTATGGCGACATTAAGTTCAAACACGTTCCGCGCGAGCGAAACCGCGAAGCCGATAAGATGGTCAATGCGACACTTGACAAGGAATTAAATAAGCTGATATGATGCGAGCGGAGTTGGATTGCGAACGTTAAAAAAAAGGAGGACCCCATGAGCATTTCTGACTGGCTTGTGCTTGTCGAAATTGTTGTCTTTGTGTTGACGATCCATTTTCTTTTGTATCGAAGCAGCAAGGTTTTTAAGTATAGAGGTCGGCTGTTGGATAAGATCCTCAAAATTATTCCCGAGGATCCGGATAGAGCGCTTAGATCCGTTAAAAAATTAAACTCTACGTCCTATAGTAAAATGGTTTTCGTTTTTTGGAAACCGCTGACCAGTTTTGTGAAAGAAGAAGATTTTGTCTAGATGGCCATTGCGCCGTCTTTTTTTATTTCAATGAAAAAATCTTGCCGAAGTTTTTGTTTTATGCTTTCATGGCTTGAGCATCATTAACAATCTTTTATGGGGTAAAACATGAAATATCGCGATCCATTGTATGGGGAATGGGAATTACCACCGGTTATTAAAGAATTGGTCCAATCTCGAGCGATGGACAGATACCGGAAGATCACCATGTCTTTGTTGCCAAATTCCATGGAACCGCTGGGGACAATTCCAAGCCGATTTCATCATGGAATGGGCGTCTGTTTTTTGGCCCAGGTGGTCGTTGGAAATAGCATCTCATGGCCCGAAGCAGTTTTCGATCCTTTGGTACTGTTGGTTGCTTCACTGCTTCACGATATCGGCAATCCGTCTTTTCCGCATTTGTCTGAACCATTTTTAATAGAATTTTGGGGTAAAAATGGTGAAACATTCGCCGCGGACATTATCGCCGGTACGGATATTCCGGAAATTCTCGAGAAATATGATATTCCAATCGAAAATGTTCTTGATTTCATTGCCGGAACATTAAGGCCGTATTCAGATGTTCTGAACGGTTCGCTCGATCTCGATAATCTGGACACTCTCCGCTATGATTATTTCGCGAAATTGGGTGGAATTGACTACGACCCGGTCAAGATCGCCGGAAGTTTCCGGTTTAAAAATAACCGCTGGGTTTTGGATAAAAAATGCCAAAGCAATGTTGCCGCATGGAAAATGAATCGGGGAATGGTCTACCGTAAGATTTACAGTTCTCAACATTTGTCTGTGGTTTCAATGGTGCATCGGGCGCTTGAACTCGCGTTTTTAAAAGGCGAGCTGAACCACGATTTTTTCTTCCTGAATGACGAAGAGGCGGTCAATTTCCTTCGAACCAAATGCAATCCAAAAACGGCTAAACTGATGGATATGGCGACGAGATGGCAGTGGTATGATCTGGCTTACGATTATCAGACGACAAATCCCAACCAATGGTTGATTAAAGCATCAACTGGCTGGCGAAGCAGGAGGGCCTTGGCTGATGCGATCTGTTTGGACCTGCATTTGTTGCGTGAAAACGTCTGTGTTTATATCGACCGAGGGAGAGACACGAGAAGGATCAAAATCCCATTTAGCGACGGGAAAAACCTTGTATTCGATGATGAAGTCGAGATTCCGATTTATCGAATAAAAGTATTTATGGATCCATCCATTGGTTACACGAGAAACGATATTAAAGAAATTATTGATGACCTCATCAACTAGCGGTCTTAAACAGCCGCTTTTTTTATGCAAAAAATCCGCTTGAAAGCGGATTTTTTGATGTCTTGGCAAATCTGTAAGCCGAATTCTGTTCCCCCACTTTTTGAGTTGCCCCAAAAGTGGGGGAGGCGATCATTTATCTGGTCCCTCGGTTACCCTCGGGATCTAGCGTCTCTTCCCCCACTTTTTAAGTTGCCCTAAAAGTGGGGGACACGGACTTGCACCGGGCAGGGTTTAGCGCGCATCCATGTCGCCATGGAGCGGTCCCGTTCGGGGCCTTTTCACCCGTGATCCGCTTGCGCGGACTCGGAATAGTTTCTGTGCCACTTTCCCTGAATTTTGATAAATAACTTTTGTCTTAAGAACAAAAACTATCCATCTTATATTCGGTGGCCATTAGCCACTGCCCTGCTTACGCAATCACCAACTGCTAATCTCTAATCTCAAATAAAACCATTGGCGATCTTAGTTAACAATTAATGATTGCGTAAGCGGTGTTCGGACTTTCCTCCCTAAAACATTTTGCTTTCGCAAAATGTTCGGGCGATCAATTCGCAAAGCGAATTGATTTAGCCCCAAATCCAATAAGAATTCGTAGAGTAATCACCCGATTTACCAGGACTTTACAATTATACCAGTATTGTGCTATCTTTGCAATGGTTTTTTGAAATTTGAAAAATGTAAGGAGAATTCACTATGGCCACTAGGAAAACAGGAAAAGAAAGAAAGATTAGGGTAACCTTAGACCTTGGGCAGAAACATTACGAGATGCTTAACGAGTTGGAAAAGATGACAGAGGGATGCAAAGCAGACGTAGTACGAAGGGCCCTGAAAGATTATTTCATGAAATTAGCAAGTGATAAACCAGATCTGATTTCCAGATTTCACGAGATTCTTTAGTGAAACTTAAGAATCCGCCCGTCCCCCGCGAGGAGGGCTTTTTTCTTGCCATTGAAATTAAATTAACCCCGGTGTATATTGTACTAGCGATATTCACTTGTTCCTTGGAGGAAAAGATGGCGACAGACACAATTGAGGCAACCGAGTGTACCTGTCCAAAAACCTGCATTTGCGAGGACCCGCCCTTGACAATTGAGGTTAATGGTAGGTTAGATTTCGTTTTTGAAGGTGGCGCGTATCAGATTGGTGATGAGTGCCCAATTCACAATAAATCTCCACAGCCAAATCCCAAGTGTCCGGTTCACGGCGGTTAGATGAAAAAGTTTGCTCGTTGAATATGCGCTTTGCCCATCCTATCTTAAAGTGATGGGCTTTTTGTTTTTGTTGAATTATATGCGGTTTTGGGGTATAGTAAACCCGACCTAAAATGACTAGATCATGAAAAAATCCGAACTATTTTTCAGCGCGTTGCTTTTGCCGGTGGATTTCCTGATGCTTTTGGTGGCGGGAGTCGCGACCTATTTTTTGCGTACCCGGATACTGAACGCTTTCCGGCCGGTTTTGTTCGAGTTCAATCTGCCTTTTGAAAAATATTTTCTGTTGGTCGTTTTCGTTTCCCTGATTTTCCTAGCCGCTTACGCCCTCTCCGGCTTATACAGTTTGCAGAGCACCCGCAAAACCATTGCCGAGTTTTTCCGCGTGGTCATCGCTTCTTCGGCGGCGATAATGGTGGTCATCATTTATATCTTCTTGAGTCAATCATTGTTCAATTCCAGGTTTTTGGTTCTGGGCGCTTGGTTTTTGGCAATAGTTTTCGTGTCGTTTGGCCGTCTTGTCATGCGGTATCTTCAAAGATTTTTGGTCTCAAGATATGATTTTGGGATCCACAAGGTTATGGTCATCGGCGATGACGAACTTTCCCAAAAGATCGTTGATGACATCAGAACAAATCCCGCCTACGGTTATCGGATCGTTAAGCATTTGGCTAACCCCGAGGTCATTGAAGTTAAATTGGCCATCGGTAATCCGGGAATTGACGAGGTCATTCTCGCCAACCCGAATTATCCCGCCGACAAAGTTACCGAGATCGTGGATTTTTGTCACGAGAATCATCTGGTTTTTAAATTTGTGCCCAATCTATTTCAAACATTGACCGCGAATTTCGCCGTTGACACTTTTTCGGGCGCGCCGTTGATAGAATTAAAACGAACCGCTCTCGATGGCTGGGGAAGGATTATAAAAAGGATAGTTGATATCTTTGGTTCGGGTATCGGACTTGTGATATTATCACCCTTTTTTCTAATCATCGCTTTCGCCATCAAATGGGAAACCGAAGGACCGGTTTTCGTTCATCTTGAACGAATCAGCCGGAACAAGCATTTCAAATTATTGAAATTCAGATCAATGATAAAAGATGCCGAGAAATACAAAGACCAGCTCTGGCAATTCAACGAGCGAAGCGACAGTCCGCTTTTCAAAATGAAAAATGATCCGCGCATCACCGGCGTCGGCAGATTCTTGCGCCGGCTCCGGTTGGATGAATTGCCCCAGCTTTATAATGTCTGGACAGGTGATATTTCGCTCGTCGGCCCGCGACCGCATCAGCCGGACGAAATCGAAAAATATCAGAAGCATCACCGACGGCTTCTGGCCATCAAAGCCGGCGTAACCGGCATGGCCCAGATATCGGGCAGTTCCGATCTGCCGTTCGAAAAAGAAGTTGCCATTGACACGCTCTACATCGAGAACTGGTCTTTCGGGCAGGATGTTAAAATCCTGATCCTGACAATCCTCAAACTCTTCCGAGACAAATCGGCGGTTTGACAATGGTTTCGGGTAGTAGTAACCTCTAACTAGCAATTTCACATTTTGGGAGGGGAAAGCCATGGCATGGGCAACTGTCAAATCGGTCATTAAGGGTGTTTTTCTTATGTTGTTCTTTGTCGCAACCTTGAGCTTAGCAATATTATCGGTATGTTTGTTTGTTTTGAATCCGAAACCGGCCCTGTTTTTTAATGTCGAAATTCCTGCCGGAGAGGTTTACTTGAACGATCCAACAATACCCGGTTTCAAAGCTGATATGGCGCTTCAGAACTTTATGAAAATGAATCCCAATTCTGCGCCAATAACTTCGATTTATGGAAAGAACGAACCTGCCAATCCTGAAGTAATTGTTGACTATTGGCTTCGACGAGACAGCGAATCGTTTTATCATGCCAGCCAGCGATTACCGGTGAAATGGTTATTCGGATTCATCATTGACCGAGTTGACCGGAATGGCCAAGTGATCATCGCCTATCCCAAACGCGATCCCGAACTTTGTATTCTTTTCCCGGGGTTGTTTCTGATCTGTCTGGTATGCTGGATACCTATATTATTTTATAACTATCTTTGATTTAAAAAATACAAACCGCTACGATCAAACGCGGTTTTTTTATTGTTATTCGTATCGCAGCGCCTCGATCGGGCTTTTCCTTGCCGCTGTCCGGGCGGGGATGATGCCGAAGGCGAAACCGATGGCCGTTGAAACCGTCACCCCCAAGATCGCGCCGGTGTAAGAAAAAATGAACGGGAAATTGATGCCCAGAAAATTATTAACAATGAAAACGGTCGCAATATTGAAAAGCGTTCCCAAGATTATACCCACCAAACCGCCGGTGAAGGTCAGCATCACCGCCTCGATCAAAAATTGAAGAAGAATGTCGTTGTTAGTAGCGCCGACGGCTTTCCGAAGGCCGATCTCTCGCGTCCGTTCGGTCACTGAGACGAACATGATGTTCATGATGCCGACTCCGCCGACGATAAGTGAAATAGCGGCGATGGACGACAAAAGCAAAGTCAAAACGGTGGTAATCGTGCCGATAGTGTTGACCAGATCAGCTTGGGTTTGGATGTAGAAATCATCTTTAACCGGGTCGGTGATGTTGTGGTCGGCCCGAAGCACGGCCGTGGCGTCGGAGATGACATTACTGATGGTGTCGGTCGAACTGGCCTGGATCATGACCCGCTGGAAATAATTGATGCCCAAAATATATTCCTGGGCCGTGGAATATGGCGTCAAAATGGCCTCGTCAAAATTTATAATGGATGACGAACCCTTGGGCGCGACGACACCGATGATTCGCAATGACTTGTCCTTTATTTTTATTTTCTCGCCGATGGGACTTGACAGGCCAAATAATTTTTGGGCGACGGTTTGACCGATAACGGCTACAGCATTTTTGTCGGCGACATCTTCCGCCGTGAACATCGCTCCCTCGCCGATACTGATATTAAAAAGGGCGGCCATATTTTCATCACCGCCAAGAAGCGTTGCGCTGTAAACCTCCGGGCCGTAGCTGGCGACGCCGGGGCCGGTAACCATAGCTTCAACCATGACGGCATCGGGAACATTGCTGGTTTTTTTCAAAGCGTCGATATCCCTTTGTTTTATCGAATCGGTCAGCAAACTTCCGGCAAAACCGGACGGGCCGCTGGGCTGGCGGCCGGGCAGAATGTAAATATTGTTCGGACCCAAGCCCTGGATCTGGCCGACGATAAGTTGCTGGGCGCTTTGGCCGATGGACATTACTAAAATTATCGAAGTGATGCCGATGACAATACCCAAAATCGTCAACGCCGAACGCGACTTGTGGCTTGAAAGCCCGATGAAAGACATTTTGACGGTATCTCTTAGTTGCATAATTATATTTTACGGGTCAAAGATTATTTCACAAATCCGTCTTTGGAAATTATTCTTCTCTCGGTGTTTATTTCTTCTCTTTGGATGGTGCCGTCATGGATATGGATGATACGCTCGGCGCAGCCGGCGACATAAGATTCGTGAGTCACCAAAACTATGGTGTGGCCATCGTTGTGCAATTTTTCAAAAAATTCCAGAATAACTTCGCCGGATCTTGAATCTAAACTTCCCGTCGGCTCGTCGGCGAAAATAACTTTCGGATTATTGACCAAAGCCCGAGCGATGGCCACCCGCTGTTTCTGACCGCCGGATAATTTCGTGACTTGGAAGTCCTCGCGATCATGAAGGCCGACCAGGTCCACCAGTTTTTTGGCAATCCGAGTTCTTTCCGGCTCATCAATTCCTCCGTAGACGAGCGGAAGTTTCACGTTTTCCATGACCGATAATTTCGGCATCAAGTTGAACGACTGAAAAACGAAGCCGATTTTTTTGTTCCTGACATCGGCCAATTCATTGTCGGAGAATTTGCTCAATTCCTTGCCGTCGAGATAATATTGGCCGCCCGACGGCCGGTCAAGGCAACCTAAAACCTGGAGCAAAGTGGATTTGCCCGAGCCGGACGGTCCGACAATGGCCACGAATTCCCCGGAGTTTATCGTCAGGTTGGCTTTGACTATGCCGGGAGTGGCTTGGCCGTCGTCATAATATATTTTTTCGAGATTTTTGGTTTCAATTAGGATTGACATCAGTCGGTTATTATTTTGTCGCCTTCCCGAACACCGCTAAGGATCTCCACTTTGCCATCGGAACCGTAAAGGCCGGTCTGGATCTGGACTTGAGTTGAGTGGACGCCGTCCGCCGAAAGCAATTGGACATATTTATTCCCATTTTCACGGATGATCGTTCTTTGGGGCAAAAACAAAACATTTTGGCGGTTGTCGTTCGAGATATCAAGATTGGCGGTCATGCCGGGTTTGATCCGGTCGTCGTTTTGGCTGAGAGTGAAAATAGTTTTGTATGTCGGCACGCCCTCGATAACCGATTCTGAAGGATAGATCTGAGAAACGACAGCGTTCCAAGTCACATCCGGACCGTAGGCGTCGAGGGTAACCGTTGCCGGGTCGCCGACTTTGATCTTTGAAACATCAGCTTCTGGAACATTGGATTCGATCTGGTATTTGTTCATGCCGATGACAGAAACAACCGTGGCCTCGGGAGCAACAATCTCGCCGACCTGGAGATCGAAAGTAGCAATAGTGCCGGCAATGGGCGAGCGCAAAGTATTCTTGTCGAGCTGGCTTTGGATCTGAGCCTGACTGGCTTGGGCCTGTGTCAAAGCCGCTTTGGCAATGTCGATGTCATATTGGGTCGGCGGAGCGATCTTCAAAGCCAGTTGCGACTCCAAGCTGGCGACATTATTTTGAGCGGTGATGATGGCTTGGCCTTGATCGGTAACAGCGGTGATTTGGGCTAGGACACCGGCTTTGGCCGAAACAATGACCGCTTTGTCAGCATCGGTTGCCGTGATGCCGTTTAAGCCAGTGTAGATATCATCGAGCGCGGTTTGGGTCAGGACCAAAACATTTTTTACATCCTTGATAAGCTGATTGCCATCCACCAGTGACGGATTAGTTTCATAACCGGAAATTTCAGCCACTAGCCCGCTTTGCAATACCAAGAATGCCGATGAGTTGTAGTTTCCCAAATTAGGTTTGTCATAAATAGCGAACAGAGCGTCGGCTTTATCGCCAATGATCTTTTGAAATTGGTCAAAATCAATGTTGGGATATTTTTGGGCGGAGTCGGAAACGGAAACCATTGCATTTATTGCCGTGTTCAAAGCTGTTTTTGCCACTGCCAGCGAGTCCTTGGTCAAGGTGTCGTTAAGAATGTTTTTAGCGCTGTCCAAACTTGTCTGCAAAACACTGACATCTTCCGGCCGCGGACCCTGGAGAAGCTGATCGTATTTGGCCTGTGCCGACTGGACATTGGCCGTGGCGCCAAGAAGCTGGGCTTCCAGGTCGGACGAATCCAATTTGGCGAGAACTTGGCCGGCAGTGACTTTGTCGCCGACGGCGCCGGAGATGCTGACGACCTTTCCGCTGTGGTCGAACGACAAATTGACCTGGTCATTGGCGGAAATTTGGCCGGTCTCAGAAATAACCTGCTCAATATTTCCCTTTTGAACAGCGACGGTTTTCAGCGTTGACGGTTTAGCCCGGAACAAAAAAGCTCCGCCGGCCAAGACCAAAACGATAATTCCCGCCCAAACATATGTCCGGGGGCGTTTGAAAAAGGTCGGCTTCATAATCGGTTGATTTTCATCCATAATGTTATCCATCCCGTTAGAAGTCACTGTTGCACAGTTAATCACATAAGTTATAAAACCTGCTACAGAATGACTTTATAATTGATTCCAATTCGCGAACCCGTTAGGGTGACTTCTAACGGGATCCATGATTTTGTCGTAATTCAGTAATTTTATTATAAATTATAAGAAATTATCGGTCAATATTTTCGGTGATTTTTTTATTAAGAGCGGCGAACTGGGTCAGCTCGTCATCAGTTAGCGCGTCGAAAAGTTTCATCATTTTCCGCAATCCTTGTTCTTTGAACTCGTTGAACATCTTTTTCGCTTTTTCAGATAATGACAAGGCAATGACTCGGCGGTCATCGGGAGCGCCTTTGCGGATCAAATACCCGTTGTCCACTAGGCCGTCTATCAATTGTGTCGCCGCGCTACTGGAAATGTGGAGCGTTTCAGCAATGGTCTTTACATTCGTGGAATTATTTTTAGCCACGAAAAGCAGCACAAAACCTTGAGACGGGGTAATACCCAGCTCATTTTTAGCGGTATAGCCCACCATCAGCTTATGCTTCATGGCATGCAAATTTTGCAGGAGGTCTTCAATGATATTTTTACGATTTATCATGAATAAACGGTTAAATTATTGAGATACTTAATATATTAGTACCTTACATATCCGCAGTCAATAAGCCGACAAAATATGGCCGATAAATTCTTGCTATTAATTGCTTTGATTGTTATCTTGTTAGGGTGAAAATCGCATTGGTTCAGGACTATCTTGTCGAATACGGCGGGGCCGAGAGGGTTCTTCAGGCGCTTTGCGAAATTTTTCCGGAGGCGCCGATCTACACTTTACTTTATGATGAGAAAGCCAGCGGCCGGGTTTTTCGCGACCGCGAGATCCACACCTCCTTTATCCAAAAGATTCCTTTCGCCCGGCGACACCACCGATTATTCGCGGCTTTGATGCCTTTGGCCATCGAACAATTCGATCTGTCGGAATTTGATTTTGTTTTATCGAACTCGGCTTCCTTCGGCAAGGGCGTCATCACCAAACCCAAAACCACCCACATCAACTACTGCATGACCCCGACAAGATTTCTTTGGGACGACAGTCATCGTTTTATTGATGAGTTCAAATTGCCTTGGCTGATCAGAAAAATGACACCAGCCGTCATCGCTTATCTTCGGATCTGGGACAAAGAGGCCGCCTTGCGGGTGGACGAATTCGTCGCTATTTCCAACCATGTAAAAACCCGGATCGCCAAATATTATCAGCGCGACGCGAAAGTCATCACTCCGCCGATAGATGTCAGCAAATATCATATAAGCCCCGAAGTTGACGAATATTTTTTAATGGTCGGCCGCTTAGTTGCCTACAAACGCTTTGACCTGGCGATCCAGGTTTTCAACGCCATCGGCAAACCATTGAAGATCGTCGGCGATGGGCCGGAGCGATATCGGCTTGAAAAAATGGCCAAAAAAAATATCGAATTTCTCGGTCTTGTCTCCGATGATAAATTGCCCGGACTCTACAGCCGCGCTCAAGCGGTGATTTTCCCCCAGGAAGAGGATTTCGGTTTGGTGCCGCTGGAAGCGATGGCTTCGGGCCGGCCGGTCATCGCGTATCGCGCCGGCGGGGCGCTGGAAACGGTCATTGATGGCCGGACTGGAATATTTTTTGACGAGCAAACGGAAATCTCGATGGCTTTGGCCATCAGCAGATATTACGAAACCAAATTCAATCCCAACGTTATCCGGGCCCACGCTTTGGATTTCGACAAATCCATCTTCAAGGAGAAAATTCTCAAATTGCTTGCCCCCACACTCAATCGCGATTGAGTGTGGGGGTTGATATGGGGATAAGCTCTTTTTTTCGCCCATCGTTTTGATGATATAATTAAAGCATGCCTCCATCGCGGAATATTCTTGAGGCATTATTTGACATTCGACCGATAACCAGATCGGGGTCTCTTGATTTTGAAAAAATCGGCAAGGTCAAAGGCCGCATTAACCTCAAGAAGAAAAAAATTGTTGAGATCGAGACAGTTTCGATCGTTAAAAAACCGCCATTAAAAAAAACATTGAGCCGCGAGGGTATTTCCAGAGAATTCGAAAGAACAATTGCCGAACCGGTGAATGTGGCCGTAGAGTTGGCCAGATTCGGCGGCAAGCTTCACGATTACGTCCGAAAAGAAAGACCGGTTGAGATCGAACCGCAGCCGGAGGAAAAGATCGTCGTCGAGAGTCGGGATCTGGAGAATTTCTGGAAAAGGGAAGACCTATTCGAACAAAGCGAAGCTGAGAGAGAAATTGAAACAGAAGCAGAACCCAAGATCGAACCCGAGATCGCTCTCGCCGTCGCCGAAAGTTACCACAGCCCAGCCGAAAGAGAGATCGAAGCCGTCCTGGATCTTTATAGAAGAAATAAAATTTCTGTCGTTTCATCGCCAAAGCCGGAAGAGGAAACTTTTCATCAAAAAAAACCGAAAACGATTCGCTACGCGATGATAGCCCTGGGATTTTTAGTGCTTTTGGGCGCGTCTTTCGCTTATCGGGGCGGAGAAGATCTGAAGAACAATGTCATGGTCAATGGCGGCAAAGCCGTCGCCAATTTGGAACAAGCCAAGGCGAATCTGGCTAATTTTAATTTTGCCAACGCCGCCGACAATTTCGCTTCGGCCTATGACGATTTCGGCAGCGCTTCCGACAATCTCAACAGCATGGGCGCGTCGTTCTTGTCGAATTTCAGCGATCTGCCCGGACTCTCGAAGGTCAAATCAGCGAACAATTTGGTTTTGGCCGGCCAGCACATTTCCAAAGCCGGCGAGAACTTGGCTTTGGCGTTCAGCACTTTGTCGAAAACGAATTTTTTGGGCAACAACCCGCTTTCAAAATTGGTTTCCGAATTCAAACAAGTTTTGGTCAACGCCAACGCCAACATCACCGATGCTCAAAATTTGGTCGCCGATATTGACGCCTCGGCCCTGCCGACCGACAAACAGCAGTTGTTCATTGATTTCAAAGCAAAAATTCCGGAATTTCAGCAATACATCGGCAATGCCATTGATTACTCCGATTTCCTGTCGGGCGTCATCGGGGGCGCGGGCAAGACCGAGAAAAAATATCTGATGCTTCTCCAAAACACCAGCGAGCTTCGGGCGACCGGCGGTTTTCCCGGTTCATATGCCCTGGTAACTTTTGAGAACGGTTCACTGAAAAGCGTCAGTGTTGACGATGTCTATAATATTGACGGCCAGTTAAAAGTTAATATCATTCCGCCGATCCCGCTTCAGGCGATAACGCCCAACTGGGGCATGCGGGACGCCAATTGGTTCGCTGATTTTCCGGCTTCGGCCAAAAAAGTGGAGGAATTTTACAAAATGGACACAGCCGGCGCCACCGGCACCGCCGGCGACGACGTTGATGGTGTGTTCTCCATTACGCCCCAGGTCATCGGCCAAATTCTGGATGTCATCGGCGGACTCGATATGCCCGCGTACGGAATAAAATTGGATTCAAAAAATTTCATCACCCAGATCCAGAGTCAGGTCGAATACGGCGCCAACCGCTCCCAGCCCAAAACCATCGTCAAAGACCTTCAGCCGCTGTTATTCGCTAAACTTGCCGCCCAGGATTCCTCGAAGTGGGCCGACATTTTTAAAATTTTGGTTCAAGCCGTCGGCCAAAAACAAATTCTGGCGTATTTTAACGATGCCAAATTGGAGAACATGGCTCTTCAGAACGGTCTGGGCGGGGAGGTCAGAACAACGGCTGATGATTATTTGCAAATTGTTTTTTCGAATGTCAAAGGTTCAAAAACAGACGCCGTCATTGATAATAAATTTGATCTCAAGACCGATTTGACGGGTGGCACGATAGCGAACACATTGACCATCACCCGGACCCACAACGGCGGCGACAGCCAGTATGGATTTTACAACAAGGTCAGTCCGACATATGTCCGTGTCTACGCGCCGTTGGGCTCGGTTCTGGGAAGCGTGACTGGCGATTCCATCACCGATTATCGTCCTTTGATCGGCTACGCGGATTACAATTTTAAAACCGACCCGAATCTGGGCGCGGTTGAAGATACCACCATTCACCCGTTCAAAGGCGTGGATGTTTTTCAGGAATCGGGTAAAACGGTTTTTGGTTTTTGGCTGGTCTTGGATCCGAAACAAACCAAATCGGTCACTGTCAGCTACGTCTCGCCGGTTCCCGTGAATACCGGCGGTTATAGCTTGCTTTGGCAAAAACAATCAGGCACCGGTAGTGACCCGATATCATTTCAACTGACCTTGCCCGAGGGCGAAAAGATCGCGAGCGCGTCCGACAATTCAACGATTGCCGGAAACAAATTGAATATAAATTCCGACCTCTCGGTTGACAGGGAAATAAATCTGCAAATCAAATAGGCGACCCTCGGTATTTTAGGCGGATCTGGCAACCGCTTTTTTTATCGTTCTTATCGTGGTAGTTTTATCTCATGCAAAACATCCGCAATTTTTGTATAATTGCTCACATAGACCATGGCAAAAGCACCTTAGCCGACCGGCTTTTAGAATTGACGGGCACAATTGAAAAGCGCAAAATGCACGAACAATTTCTGGACCAGATGGAATTGGAGCGTGAAAGAGGGATTACCATAAAACTCCAACCCGTCCGCATGCAATACGGCGAATATATTTTGAATTTAATAGATACGCCGGGCCATGTGGATTTCACCTACGAAGTTTCTCGTTCGCTGGCGGCGGTGGAGGGTGCGATTTTACTTGTGGATGCCGCCAAAGGCGTTCAAGCCCAGACACTGGCCAATTTGCATTTGGCGCAAAGACAGAATTTGGTCATTATTCCGGTCATCAACAAAATTGATCTACCCAATGCCAGAGTGGCCGAAGCCGAAGAAGAAATTTCCAATTTGCTTGCCGTTGAACCGGACGAAATTATCAAGATTTCCGCCAAGACCGGTGAAGGCGTGGAGAAAGTTCTTGAAGCGGTTGTCGAAAAAATTCCCCCGCCATCTACTCACTACTCACTACCAACTACCAACTATCCTCGCGCCCTGATTTTTGATTCCGCTTTTGACGCTTACAAAGGCGTTGTCGCTTATGTCAGGATTTTTGACGGCAACTTCCGGGCCGGAGACAAAATTAAACTTTTCGCTTCCAAAGCCGAAGCCGAGATAATCGAAGTTGGTCAGTTTAAACCCGCCTTGAGCAAAACCGATTCTATCGGCGAAGGTGAGATCGGCTATATCGCCACCGGTTTGAAAAATCCCGGCGATGTCCGCGTTGGTGATACGGTTTTCTCTACAAACTATAAACCACAAACTACAAACTTTTCACCCCTTCCCGGCTACAAAGAACCGATGCCGGTGGTTTTCGCCAGTTTTTTTCCGGAAAAAGGGGAAGATTATGATCTGCTGAAAGACGCGCTGGGAAAACTGAAATTGACCGATGCCTCGCTGACTTATGAACCGGAATCTTCACCAGCCCTCGGCCGGGGTTTTCGCCTTGGCTTTCTGGGTATGCTCCACACCGAGATCATCAGTGAGCGGTTGCGCCGGGAATTCAAATTGTCGCTGATAATTTCCTCGCCGTCGGTGGAATATCACATTTTGAAAAAGAACGGCCAAGAAATTCCCATCCGTTCGGCATCAGAGATGCCCAATCCGAGTTATATTGATAAAATTTTCGAACCGACGGTTGTGCTGGAATTGTTGAGCCCATCTGAATATCTCGGTTCATTGATGAAACTTCTTTCCGAAATGCGAAGCTCTTATCTAGCCACTGATTATTTGACCAAGGAAATCGTGATTTTAAAATACAAAGTCCCGCTGACTGAAATTGTGACCGATTTTTATGACAAACTGAAAAGCGTCAGTTCCGGTTACGCTTCGATGAGTTATTCACCCCCACACTCATTAGATGAGTGTGGGGGCAAGCAGGATGGCTATGAGGAATCTGATCTGGTTCGGCTGGATATTTTGGTGGCCGGGGATTTGGTTGAACCGTTTTCGAGAATGGTTCCGAGATCGCGCGTTCATGACGAAGGCAAGAGAATTGTCGAGAAGTTGAAGAAAATAATTCCGCGGCAATGGTTCGCGGTGGCGATCCAAGCGGCCATCGGCGGGAAAATAATCGCTCGGGAAACCATCAGCGCTTTGCGAAAAGATGTTACCGGTTATCTCTACGGCGGGGATATTACCCGCAAGAAAAAATTATTGGAGAAGCAAAAGAGGGGGAAGGCGAGGATGAAAGAGGAAGGCAAGGTGAATATTCCGCAGAATGTGTTTCTGGAGATGCTGAAAAAGTAGCGAGCCCCTCACTTCCCGACCTGGGCTCACCGGATTACTTTCCGGGGACTTCGCATCGCCCAGCGAGCGATTTGCTCATCCGGTTGTCGGTTGCCGTCGCTGACTTGATCACAAGTCAGACCGTGCCGACGGCACCGACAACGGCCCCTGAAAGCAATCCAGTTCGCAGAAAGTGAGGGGCTCGCTTCTGCTTTACATTCCGCCAATTCTTGCAGGTATTGCATAAATATGTGATTCGTGGTAGTATATGGAAATCGCAATGAAAGCATTCGGTTTTGAGCAATAAATGAGCCGAAAAGCTCTTTGAAAAAAGGAAGGAGAAACTCAGATGGTAACATTTATTGTCTTGGCCGTAGTTGGTGTTATGGTAGGCGTTGCTTCTCAAAAGGGCTGTGGCCGAGGAGAAAAGGTTTTATTTGGGTTTGTGGGGCTGGTGTTTGGTTTGCTACTGGCAGTGGTTACCGCTCTTAAGATTGGGGCGTTATTGCCAAATTATCACGAGACCCAAGTCATCGAAAAAACTGAGCTTGTGGCGTTAAATAACGGAACAACTATTGAGGGAAGATTTTTTCTCGGGTCCGGCCAAATCGATTCTCAGCCTGCTTACTTTTTCTACTACAAGGTTGCTAATGGTGGAATAAAACTTGGAACCTTGTCAGCAGAAGGTGTCACAATATTTGAGGAAAAGCGAAGTGATGCCTATATGGAAAAATCGAGCGAAGAGGATTATCCTAAAATAACCGGAATTTGGGGATATCTCACATTTCCTGGCGTAACACGTAAGTGGGAGTGCGTAAACTTTCATATCCCAGAAGGCAGTATCCAGAGAAGTTTCGACTTGGATTTGAAGAACATGAGGTGATGTCCAACTCGGCCATCTCAAAAACCCAGCCCGGCGGGAAACCGTCAGGCTTTTTTGTTGCTGGAGTTGACGCTGTGATGGTTGTAGTATACGATAAACGGAGTTCCTGTTGGTAGCTAACGATTTCCATTGACCCTTTTGAAAGGAGAAGCACCTTGAAATATCAACTGGCAATGTTTGATTTGGATGGCGTTTTGATGGAAACGAGAGATGTGGCCTATCGGGCGTGCGTCGAGATATTTGAGACATACGGCGTTCCGCCGCCTCCTCGGAATGTTTTTTTCGCGGAAGTGGACGGCGATTACATGGAGTTCTATTGGAAATACGGAATTCCCAGAACCGCCTCAAAAAAAGATCTAAACGCCATTTTCAATCGCCGATATCGGGAAGAAAAAGACAAAATTCAGGCGCGGAATGGAACCAGGTCCATGCTTTCACTTTGCCGGCTCAAAAACATGAAGACGGCTATTGTCAGCGGTTCAACTAGGTATATCTGCGATCTTTTCGCTTCGTCGGAACAATTGGATCATCAATTTGATTTCATTGCCGCCAATGCCGCCAAAGCGATCGCGATACAAGCCGTAATGGGGAAATTCAAGATTGAACCCCGTCACGCGTTTTTCGTGGATGATGCGGTCAGCGGGATCAAGGCGGCGAAATCGTGCGGAGTCTTTTCCGTCGGTATCTTCGGCGGTTTCAGCGAACGCGAAGCCATTGCCAACGCAAAGCCAAGTCTGATGATCAACGAGATGGGCGAACTCTGGCAACTCATCCGAAAGCCATAAGGTTTTGAAAACCACAAGCTCGGTTCAACCCGGGCTTTTTTGTTGCAAAAAAATCCCCCGCAAAGCGAGGGAAGTGACTGGCGATTTTGATTCGGGAAATTATTGTATGCCATGGATTCGGCGGAAATGGGCGCGGTGGCTGGCTTTGCGGCGGTTGTCTCTTTCTTTTCGCCGTTGAGTCCGAGTGCGCGATGAAGGGATTGGGCTCAGCTGGCCTTTTGTTTTTTTCAGGCCCAAGTCGGCATCATCCATATCAATGTCACCCCTTTTTCCTAAACCGAAGACTTCAATACCTGGAAACATCGTGTTCATGATTTCTCCTTTTTGTGCTCGTTGAACCGCTAATCGCCCAAATCAATATGATGGCGTAATTTGGGCTCTGGTAAACCCAATCTTCGGAAAATGGGCGGAACTCGTAATTGGATCTCGGTAATTTCTAAAGTTAGATCATCGTCAAAATAGTTCTCGCTGTCCAAATCTGTATTCCAGTGCAATTCCTTTACTTCAACTCCGAAGCCAACCGACACACCACTCATAAAAATATCTCGGAAAATGACACCACCATTCTCAAGACCATCCAATTCTTCTCTGACAGCATCAATTAATTCAACGGTTGTCTGAGGCAATTTGGAGTTGTCGATCTCGTCATTTTCAACACCAATCCACAGAACCCATCTCGCATATGTACCCATGGTTTTTCCTCTTCAAGTAAGTTAAGGAACTCTTGACACATTGTATGCCATGAATTACCATATGTCAAGCACACATAGGAGGCGTGAAATGCAAAAGGAAGTGGAATCTTTGACAATTAAACCGTCAGATATTGATCTATCGGTGGGTTTAGAAGGTACTTTTGGAAGTTCTGATTATGACGAAGTTGCGGAAGAGCTGGTTGAACTTGCCCAATTGCAGGGTAGTTGGAATGATTTCAGTGGAGCCAAAATACCCGAGTTTTCTCTTACCTCTCTTTATCTGGACAATGCGTTGGGGGAAAAATTTGTCATAGACAACCAAGATGGAACTTACTCATTCACTTGTGACTTCATTCGCGATTGTTACAATAAAGTCATGGAAAATAAATTTGACCGTCTACAAAAGGAATTTCTGGATGAATTGAGTAAAACCACTCGTCTCATAACGACTTCAAAACAACCATTTGTTTTGGCTCTTATCGGCATTCCGGGTTCCGGCCGAACTACGATCGGCAGATATCTTGCTCCAAAATTGCATGCCAAATTGATTCAGGCAAATTCGGCTCGAAAAATTTTAAAAGATGCGAATTTGCCTTGGGGCGACAATGTCAGGGAGATTCTTCGGAGGGTGGGGAAAGTTGTCCTTTCCGAAGGATACAACCTTATTTTGGATGGCAACGCTCTTGAAGAAAAGGACCGGAAAAATATTGCCGAAATGGCGGGATTAAAATCCGGCGTCAAAGTTTTCTATATCCGAGTCAGAATTGGTCTGGAGAATGCCTGCCAGCGAGAGAAAGAGAAGTACAACAATCCGAAATGGATTTCGTCATTCGATGATTTTCGGGTCAGCGACGATACCGAAAAAATGGTCCAAAACGTGCGAGACAGATTTCCCGTCGAGCAAGCTCTAAAATCCGGAGACATTCCGAACTTGATCGGCGAAGTTGACAACGACGACTCGCTGGATCGGACCTACCGCCAGCTGGATGTTCTTATTTGCAAGATGAGAAATTTACGCTAGATGGCATCAGCCGAACGCTCCCGCGTCTCGGCTTTTTTCTTGCAAAAATCAGCTGGCTGTGGTAAAAAAGCATATCTTTTACAATCAGAAAAGGAGGCCGAAATGGCTGAGAAAAAACGAATCGCGGAAAACATCGTGATTCCCGAGAATATTAAGTTGAGTCAGATGTGCAAAATTGAGCCGAAAAACGTGAAACTTACTGGCGTCAAAATGCCTGAAGGTGTTGCCTACTTGATTAGGGTCGGAAGGAACTCGAGATTTAATAATTATATCAATTTGGAACTGCACATCATCTCAAAAGGAAAAGTAAAAACCATTCGCATTTTAGGAATGCTTACAGTCCAGCAGTTGCCTCAAAATGTTCTCGTGCCCTTCCGATTGCTTTGCGATTTTAAGAACAGCTCATTCAGGAGCGACATGATGTCGATCGCCGCCTTTGCCATAGCCCGGACCGCCAAAATCGAATTTTGCAAACTGAAAGAACCGATTGCCTACGAAACCGAATATTACTGCAAGTTCTCGGTCGGGAGTTTCAGCTGGGCGTCTCGGATCGGTCCGTCGTATTTCCTGGAAAGATAACAGCCCCCAACGGGGCTTTTTGATTGGTGGCCTAAAATGGGCTATAATAATGAGTCAGCGAAGGAGTGGGATAAGCAAAAACATGATAGAGGAAGCTATTGTTAAAATGGCAACGGTGATGGCGATGATTCGAATGGTTTTTTTGGACATGG
This sequence comes from Minisyncoccia bacterium, assembly GCA_050015375.1. Classification (GTDB taxonomy): domain Bacteria; phylum Patescibacteriota; class Minisyncoccia; order 2-02-FULL-40-12; family IGHO2-01-FULL-4-A; genus JBEKBN01. The sequence goes on from JBEKBN010000006.1 coordinate 30,005, forward strand.
CGGTGAATAGCGAGTAACCAATAGCAAATAGGGAACGACCGACAGTTCAATATTATAATATTTTGAAAACTTCGGCAATATTTTAACATGTTGAAAACTATTTTCCAATCCAAGTGGTTCACACCGGTTCTTCTGGTTTTACTTGTTGTCATCGGCGTGGGGGTATATAAAATTTTACCGACGGTCATTATTGCCCGGAAAGAAATTTCCACTCTCAACCAAAAGATCGCCGATGCCGAAAATTCCATCGCCCAACTCGAGCAAAACAAAGATTTAGCTAACACCGAATCGTATCTTGAACGCGAAGCCCGGGCGAAATTGAATTACAAAAAACCGGACGAGAAGGTTGTGTATATTTATCAAAATCAATATAATGGCGTGGCATCATCAAGCCAGCCGAGCCCGACCCCCTCAACCACGCCGAAAACCGACATCTGGGACAGGATTTTGGACTGGTTTAAAAAGGAATAAAAAAATATTTAGAATTGCGGGATTAGTACAGTGGCAGTACAATTGCTTCCCAAGCAATGGACGCGAGTTCGATTCTCGTATCCCGCTCAAAAATCAAAAAATTTTTTGATTTTTGAGCGGGTAAGCGAGCAAATTTATTGCTCGCGTCAAGATGAGAACGCCGGAGCGATGTTTCGCGAGTGATTGGCGAGCGAAACCGCGAGGCGGTGGCTAGACCGAGCCGCCGGAAGGCGGCGAGAGTCGAAGCCGATTCTCGTATCCCGCTCAAAATTGACAACGCCGCCTTAGCTCAGTTGGTAGAGCAGCACTTTCGTAAAGTGAAGGTCCCCAGTTCGACTCTGGGAGGCGGCTCACAGTTTTCAATCAAGTTAAACGGTTCCGTTGCAGGTTCTTTTACAAGGAGGCGACAAATGTGCGAGCGGATAAAACTTAACATTCACGAAAAGGTCGAATTGATCCGGGCCTTTTTCGAAAAGATCGAATTGCTTCCAGTAAGAATCGTACCGGGTTCTCTTCCGGCTCAATGTAAGAATATGATCGTTGATTCCGGCTCCGAAAAAGATGTTTGTTTTAATAGCCTTTTCCTGGCCAATATTTTGATCAAAACATGGAAAAAAATTGGTCGCACAGAAACCATTAATTTAGGCCTGATCGAGCGGATTTTTTGTGATAATTTGATGCGAGACCAAATGGGCGGAAAGTCTCCGGATCTGCTGGAAAGGTTTATTTTTTCTGATCCGAGAGAACCTGAAAGGTATAGTCGGCAATTGATTCTGGCTTTGTTTATGTTAGTTCGGAATCATTTTATCGAGATTAACGGATGCGGTAACATTAGCCGTGGTTCAAGTCCTTTTTTAGAAGCTTATGCGATATGCCTGACGCCTCAATGTCCGCCTGACAAACTTTGGCAAGTGGACATGATGGCCGAAGAAATCGCCCGCGCTACAAGACAGGAATTATCCTAATAAAACCAGCCATCCCCTGCGAGATGGCTTTTTTGTTGAAATATTGATGATGACTGGTAAGTCAGTTCTTTATCTTCTCGATGATCTTGTTGGTTTCGAGGATCTTCGGCTGGGCCAATCGGTAAAAAACCGTGAGCCCCTGCCGGCGGGGAGCGATAATATTAGCGTGGCGCAGGAGCGACAAATGCTGGGACACATTGGCTTTCCGCAAATTCAAACCCTTGATCAGATCGGCGACTGCCGTCTCGCCTTTTTTTAAGATATCCAAAATCTCCAGCCGTATCGGGTTGGCCAGGATCTTGTAGAGTTCGGCTTTTTGCTCGTATTTCTTTTTGTCTTCTTTCGAAACAGTCATAATATCGGATTATTGAATGTATTTCTGAAGATCGTCTGAATACTATCTATACTATACGAAAGGTTGGTGATTTTGGTGCAACGGTTGACCGGTGATTTTTTGCTGTCGGTATAAATTACGGGGGTCTCGTCATAACATGTAGATATTGACCATATGGTCAATATCTACATGTTATTGTTTTATAGTTTCTGTTATTATGTATTCATGAAGGCGATAAGAAGAGGAACCCTAGCTTTTAAAATTTTAAAAGGCATTGGTCTAACGGGTTTGTTTTTAATAAGCATGTCGAACCCGCGTTTTGGGGTTCAGTTATTGACGGGATTTAAAGAATATAACAAAAGGGAGAAACAAAAATTCAGAGAATCGTTATATTATTTGAAAAAAAGAGGATTGGTAAAAATCATAGAAAACAGTAGCGGCGGCTTTACGGCCAAATTGTCAAAGACCGGAGAAAAAATGTTGGAATCTATCGACATTGATTGTCTTGAATTGAAAAATAAGGAATTTGATGGAAAATGGCGCGTGGTTATCTTTGATGTTCCGGTCAGATTGAATATTAAAAGACACGCTTTTACGGAACGACTGAAAACTCTGGGTTTTATCATGGTTCAAAGAAGTGTATGGATTTGTCCGTTTAGGTGCAGAAAAGAACTGGCGATGTTAACCCAATTTTACGAAATTGAGAAATACGTCACATATTTAGAAACATCTTTTGTGGATAACGAAGAAGCGTGGAAAAAAGAGTTTTCACTAATCAAACTGGTGGCTTAGATATTCACCATATGGTCAATATCTACACTTGGGGGTGTTGATATTGTGAGCGGATGACATAACCATGTTTCTATAAAAAGAAACACGGTTTTATTTTCCACAAGTTGACGGTGAAATCCATGAACATTATAATTTCGATATAACTAAACAATTTCCGTCGGAGGCGACTTTGACTTAAAGTAAAAGCCGAGAAAAACGGGAATTTTTCACGAAGTGAAAAAAATAATTTTGAGTTTGGCAGTTATCGGCGCGGTTTCGGTCGGCGTCATCGGAGGGACACGCTCTTTTTTCAGCAATGTCGAAACCTCGACCGGCAATTCTTTCACCGCCGGCGGAATTGATCTGAAGGTCGGGAATGTTAGTTATTACAACGGCGTCGCTTCGGCCAGCAGTTCCTGGTCGGCCAAGGATTTGGCGGCGGGAGATTTATTTTTTAATTTTTCTAATTTAATGCCCGGCGATATCGGTGAAAATTTAGTTGACCTGAATGTCAAAGGCAATGACGCCTATGCTTGCATGACTGTTGCCATTACCGGAACTTCCAAAAACGGCCAGACCGGCGACAACGCAGGCGAATTGCAAAATGAATTACATTTCACTTTTTGGGCCGATAACGGCGACAATGTTCTTGAAAGCGATGAAGTGGGCAAAATTTTTGTGGATAATGAAACTCTGGCGCAAATTGCCAGCAGTCAGGCGAAGATCATCTTAGCTGATTCGACAAAAAATGTTTGGAATACTGCCATGGTTGCCGGTTCGATGACCAGCGGCCAGACATACCACATCGGCAAAGTATTTTGTTACGGATCGTTGACCCAAGCCCTGGCCGCGCCCGGCATAAACGATCCGACTAAAGTCAGCGGATTTAATTGTAACGGGACATCGGTGAGTGATGCTTCCCAAACCGACGGTGTTTTGGGAGATATCAGTTTCACGGCGATCCAGTCGAAGAACAACGGTTCCTTCCGATGCAATCCCGTGGCGACAGTGACGCCGACCCCGACCCCGATTGCAATCTGGAATGATAATTTCGGAATTGGAGATGATAGCAATATAGTTGACAGCTGGGCCAAAACAAATGGTAACACCGCCAGTGTCAGCGCTTATGGTACCTATGCCAAAAAGCCAACCACGGGTGATAATTCGGAAAGCCCCGACAATGGGCGGTTTGCACTTATTGCCGGCAAAGAATGGATTTGCCATCAGGTTGACGCGACGGGCTTGATGGATTTAACTCTTAGTTATTATTGGCGGGGAGATATTGACGCCGGCGTTTTAGATAATGGAGTAGTTGAATATCTTATTAACGGCGCCTGTGATTCATTAACTGGCTGGACAACTTTGGCAAATCATCAGCTTATCAAAGATGATTCTGGTAAAACCTCTTGGAGTGCGCTCCAGACCTTGAACTTGCCGGGCGACTTAAATAATACCCAATTTTTGATTCGCTTTCGCAGCAACTCTTCATCTCAAACGAAAAGCTTTCGAATTGATAACGTGAGCATGACCGGAATTCCAAATTAATTCACGGGTTAACTGATTTACCGGTTCAAATGAAAATAATTTTCAGGATTCTTTATTATTTGTTTTTCACGGCGGTTATTGTCGTTGTTTTGGCGTTGCTGGTGTCATTATTTCCGATTTTCGGGGGATTGAAGTTTTTCATTGTTCGATCGGGCTCGATGGCACCGGCGATCAAAACCGGAAGCGTAGTGATGGTCAAACCCGAAGCCGATTACAAAATCGGGGATATAATATCGTTCAGTTTGGATGAAAAAAATGAAATACCCACGACTCACCGCATCAAGGAAATAAAAATCAAAAACGGAATTCAGAAATTTATCACTCAAGGCGACGCCAACAACGCGCCGGACATGGTTGAAATTGAAAAAGAAAATATTATCGGCAAAGTGATTCTGACCGTTCCTTTAGCCGGATATTTGGTTGCAGTCGCTCAAAAACCGAGCGGTTATCTGGCGCTGATATTGATTCCGGCGTTCGTGATAATCGGCGACGAAATCTCGAAGATCATCAGGGAAACGAGAAAAAAACGTCAAGAGAAAAGCCAATCAAGCAACAAATCAATCCCATTCTATATTTTTTGTTTGGGTCTGGGACTTGCCGAGCTTTTACTCCCATCAATTCGCGCAAATTCGTTTTTCACGGCGACTGAAACCGGTGGGTTGATGATAGTTGCCGGTTCGTGGTCACACGCCAAGACATCGGGCATCGCTATCGTGGCTCAAGAACCGACTTCTGATTCCGAGATTGACGTTCAAATCGCGAGTGGCGCTTCGGGAATCGAGTCAAATAAGGATGAACTAGCCCCAGAGCCGGCGGCGCCTCCGGCGCCGCCGGCCCCCGAAATCCCGCCGGCCGAAACCACCGTGGCGAGTCCTTCCGCCGAAATCATTCATGATTAAAACAAAAGTAAAACCAATTTTGACGGCAATTATTCTGTTTTTCGTTTTTTCGACCATTTTTTTGTCCGTCGTCAGTGTTCAAGCCGCCGATTTTCAGGTTACCTTCCAAAATCATCCGCTTTTCAAAAACGCCAATTTCATTCCCGGCGATTCGATCACTCGTTGGATCAAGGTCGTCAACAACAGCGGCCAAAATCAAACCGTCTTGATAAAAAGCGACAATGCCAGCGACCCCAATCACATGGACGGCGCAATGAATCTGACCATCAAACAAGGGACCGCCACGCTTTATCAGAATTCTTTCGCTGATTTTTTGAGCGGGGACTTGATCGCTCTTTCTGAACTTGATAGCGGAAAAAGCGCTCAATATAATCTGACGGTTACATTCGATTTGTCCGCTGATGATCTTTATCAAAACAAGACGCTTGGTTTTAATATTCTTGTCGGTTTTGAACCGACCGGCTACGAACAAAGCGATACCGGCACAACTTTTCTAACTGACAATCCCGATAATAAAGTCGAGGTTGTAACAATGACGCCGACGCCTTCGATAATTTCGTCGTCGCCGACGCCGACTCCGTCGGCGTCGGCGACCCCATCTCCCCGGCTAAAACCCAGCGTGAGTCCAATTTTACTTCGATCATCGCCAGCGCCCGTAATCGTTCACAATATTTCTTCCGCTACCACGTTATCCGCCAATTCACTTGCAACCCCGAACCTCCCGCCGTCTCTGACGACCGCCAATCCCGTCCGCCAACCCCAACTCGCCCTCATTCTCGGCGTTTCCCCGACCCGCTGGCTGATCTATATTTTCATTTCCCTATTTGTCGGTATCGTTTCTTATGTAATTTCAAAAAAGTGGTTTAAAAATTAAAGATCGGAAACGGCGCGCGGATTTGCTTTATTATTTATCCTATGCTAGAGTGTTCGTAAGCTCATTAAGTTTGGCATCGAACCTTCACACGAGGAGAGGAGAAGTTTATGAAAAGAATGACCGTTTTGGGTTTGTTTCTGGTGGTTTTCCTGACCGTGTTTGCCGTATCGGTGAACGCCGAGACATTGGCATTTAACGGCTATCCGTGGGGACTGAACGACGGTTCCTTCTATGTTGGAGACGCCGCCGGCACGCTGGGGACGAATAATATTGTAATGTGGTGCGTGGATCCACTTCACGAAATCACGTTGAGTCCCTGGGATGTTACTGTCGTGTCTCTGGCAAATCCAATCGGACTAAACGGATTGCCCTTGACTGTGGCCGACTACGAGGCAATGTTTCTCCTCGGTCAGCAGTTCACGAATACAAACCAAACGATAGATGTGGCGCTACAGCACGAGATCTGGTCGTTCGCTAACCCGTCGGCATATCCTCTTACGGTAGCCGAGCAAGGGCAGAAAAACGACGCCATAGCAGCGATCGGCGGTTATAACTTTTTGGGCGCTGACGTTCTTGTTCCCCAGGGAGATCCTAGCGGGTGGACAGGGCAGGTTTTCGAGACCGGCACCGCGACTATGGTCCCTGAGCCCGCGTTCATCTTACTGTTAGGCCTGGGCCTAATGGGTGTCGTTCTGGCGGCCGGAGGAAGAAAACAGAAAAACTAACCACCTTTTCGTATACGGTGGCCATTCCTTGAAGGAACGGCCACCGATTTTTTTTATTATATTTTTAATTTCCCTGTTTGTCGGTATCGTTTCTTATATAATTTCAAAAAAGTGGTTTAAGGATTAAATTGTCAGCAGTGGATAACCTATTGCATTGTTTCGGTATCTGATATATAAGGTAGATAGTCACGTTTTTTTCAACTTTCTTAAATCGTCTCACCGGATGGCGCCGACTCCGAACTCTTGTTAGCCGCCAGCACTGCCCGATGGACCTGTTTTGTTTATGAAAATAAACAAACTTGGGGGGGGGCTTAAGTGGTCGATTTTCGCAACTCTTTTAGCAACCGCTCTAGTAGGCGGATTTTTTGTACACAATGCCAAGGCGACTGTTAGCACCTGTTCTGATATCACCCTTGGTGTGACTCAAATCACTGCTATCCAAACCTATGCCACCGCTGACAATACTTTTGCCGACGGCTGGAAATGGGTTTTCAATGTTACCGTTCCGACTTGCCAAACACTTCTTCAAATGAGATTCGGTGACTGGGTTGGAACCGCTGGCACCATTCCAGCCGCGACAAATATTCAATTTTATTCTAATCAATCTACAAATGCAGCCGATGAGGCGCACGCAATAATTATCAGTGCCGCTAATACATATAGTGGTTTGATGATCCTTTCTGGTGCTGATCTTGATGGGTCAACACCCGGCACCCAGATCCAAATAACAGTTGAAGCGAGAGTTCCAATTGATTCAGCTGGTGGTTCTTACTCGACAAGTTATGGCATACAATCGAATCCTGCACCGACCGTTCTATTCGTTCTCCCTATCGGTAACATCAATGTTGCTAATGGCACCGCTCTTGATGCTGTAGGTTTGCCGGCTAATGCTACCGTAGGTTTGAGCAACGGAAACACTCAATTAATGGCAGTCGTTTGGGATGGTGGTACGCCAACTTATGACGGCACAACAGCTGGCACCTATGCTTTTACAGGTGCATTGACTTTACCTGCTGGTGTTACTAATCCGGACGGCAAAACAGCCAACGTAAACGTAATTGTGGAACCAATACCTACCCACACCATTACCTCCTCTGTTGTAGGCGCATCTGTCTTTGGTCCGAAACACGGCACGATTTCTCCTCTCGGTGCAACGACCGTGAATGATGGCGACAGCCAGACCTACACGATTACGCCCGATACCGGCTACCAGATTCTTGAGCTTAAAGTGGACGGTGTTTCCACAACGCCGGCCGACAGTTATACTTTCACCAATGTCACAACTGACCATACCATTGCCGTGAGCTTTGCCCCGATTACTTATACCTTAACCTATTCCGCCGGAGCCCATGGTTCCATTGTTGGAACTTCGCCCCAGGCAGTAAATTACGGCGCTGATGGAACAGCCGTGACTGCGACGCCAGCCGAGGGTTATCATTTCGTAGGTTGGAGCGATCAGTCAACAACTAATCCGAGAACCGACAACGATGTAACCGGCAATATTGATGTCACTGCCAGTTTTGCAGTTAACCAATATACAATTACTTTTGGTTCAAATGGTGGCTCAGCCGTAGCTTCCATAACTCAGGATTATGGCTCACCGGTTACTCCACCAGACGATCCAACTCGAGCAGGTTATACCTTCGCCGGTTGGGTTCCAACAGTTCCGGCAACGATGCCATTAGGCGGAGCGAGTTTAGTTGCCCAGTGGACTGCTGTTGTTGCACCAATCACCCACACTCAAAAGGATCTGACGACTTGGGTTCCGATTCAGGGTGGAATAACTGCCGATGTAACAATTTCAACAGTAAATAATAAATTCCACGCAGACGGAGTTCCAACTGGATATACTTTGGTGTATTACCCTAATGTTGGAACTTATGATACCTACACTGGAGAAGTTTATCCTGTAGAGGGCACTAATATGGATCTTCCAATGTCAGATGATTTGAATCGCGGTAAAGAAGATTACTGCAATAATGGATTTAATCCACACGCAATTCACTGTGATGGCGCTAAGTTGTGGCTTGTTCCAACCGAAGACATATCAACAACAATTAATTCTGATGGAAGCCAGACATTGGTTGGAGATTGGAATACGATCGCTCCGAATATTTTGTTCGAGACAAATCTGATAACTTATCAAGCAACTCCGATCACTCACACCCAAAAGGATCTGAACACCTGGGCTCCACTTCCAAATGGAATAACTGCCGATGTTACATATGACCTGACCGGAGATACTTTCCAAGCGACCGGAGTTCCACCTGGATATACTTTGGTGTATTATCCTAAACCCGCAACTTGGACCGGATTGGTCTATTCCGTCATTGGTAATAGCATGACCCTTCCAATGCCAGGTGATTTGAATGGTAGTCCATCATCAGATTACTGTACCGTTAGAAATAGTGAGGGGAATTTGGAAAATCCGCATGAAATAATTTGCCAAGGAGCCGCGTTGTGGCTTGTTCCAACGGGTGAATTAACAGATAACCACGATGGGACTTATACAATTAATTGGGGCACTGCTTCTGATATTTTGTTCGAGACAGACCTGATAAATTACACAGCTCCGACTTCTACCCCAAGCGCTAATCTTATTCTCACCGCTCCAGATGCCACAACTATTAATCAATCTGCTTTAGTTCCTGAAACGAGCAACGGAATACCCACTGGCGGAAACTCAACAGTTGATACTGCCATCAATGGCCTTAGCCCGATTGCGGTGAGGTTGCAGAATACCGGCGATGCCGCTTCTGCTAATGTTCGCATCAGCCCGATTGGCGACGCTTCTGGGCACATTCAGTTATGGGCAAAAGATACTTTAGGTAATTGGTATGACATCAATGTTACTGGCTGGGGGCCAGCCGAAGGTTTTCCAGTGCCAGCCCCATACGATGCCACTACTAATGTCTATGCGATTTCCGACGAAGTAGGATCTTATGACATGATAGCTAATTTGATTTTGGTAAGTAATTCATCACTCGTTGCGCACACAAAGGGAATAATTACCGTTGCCCCTGCCCCGACCCTTTTGTTTGATACCGGCATCACTGATGGTTCCACTATCTTACCGGGTACACTTGCAACTCAGTTCACGATTACAACTACGGGTGTCCCGGGTACGATGCACACGCTTGGGTTAACGGGCACCACAGCAACTCCAGCTCTTGCAGATGGCAATTATGACTTTAAGCTTGTGGCAACCTCAGACGTGCAAGCCGCTTTGACTTCTTATTTTGGAGCTAAGGCAGGATGGACTTCGGATATGCAAATGCAAACTCAAATCAATTCTGAAATTGCTGGCAGCTCGCCATTCTTCAAACTAAACGCTGCCAGCGGCGCCTATTCCTTAGTGGATAATTTCAAACAAACACTTGGCTTGCCAGATACATCCCTGACTATTGATGATGATTATCCAACCGGCACATACGTCTATACCGGCACACTTACTGGAACAAACAGCGCGACCCTGCCGGTTACTGTAACATTGGTAGTTGAAGGACCAACTCCGCCACCAACTCCTTCTGTAACACAATTGAAAATTATTACTAATCCGCAAACTATTCTGGTAGATACCGCTTCAGGTGTGATTAGAGTGGAATCAGAGGACGCGTTAGGGAATCCATTAAAAGTTTCAGTTGCGACAGAAGTAGATTTCACCTCCAGTCCTGGAACAGGTTTGTTTTCTTCGGCAAATTATGAAAGTAAAACGTGTAATGACGATTGGTTAAGCACGCAAAGTTTAACCATAGAGAAAGGAACTGCACATATAAGTTTCTGTTACAAAGACAACGTGGCGGGAACGCCGACACTAACAGCTTCTTCTGATGACTTGACTCCTGGTACTCAAGTAATTACAATAACCTCAACTGATACCAGCTCAACTGACACTAGCGACACCACGCAACAATAAACAACTAAAACCCTATGAAAAAAAATATATTGATAATTTTAGTGTATGGATTGCTGGCGGTGTCGCTGTTTGTGTTTGGTAATCGGGTGTTTGCGGACCAAGTCACCGGAACTCTGACAACAGGAATTAGCGGCAATAACGGCCAAACAATGAATGGCGTGGTCATTGCTCCGCCGATACCTAGCCCATTGCCCGGAACCTATCCCTTAACACAGGATAACGTGGCCCTAAAAGTTGGTTTGTCTTCCGCCGGTTCGATGAGTATTCGCTATGCTACAGATGGGTCTGTACTGACATGCGCTAACGGGAATCTATACAATGCTAATGCTCTGATTCCGGTGAGTGTCACAACGACAATTGAGGCAATCTCGTGTTATCCAAATGGAATTTCATCTGCGGTCGCTGGTTTCACTTATACAATTAATCCGGCGACTCCGACTCCAACGCCTACCACATCTACTGGTGGCGGCGGGGGAGGCGGGGGCTCATATTATTCCTTTACCCCGACCCCAACTCCGAGTCCAGGTGTGGCCATAGTGGGCGATATAAACGGTAATGGTAAGGTGGATATTAGTGACTTCGATATGTTGATGAACAATTGGGGGAAAACCGGAACTGGAATCCAAGGCGATTTGGACCACAACGGCGTTGTTGATATATTGGATTTTAATTTATTGATGGCTAACTGGAGTAAATAATTACGACAAAATCACAAACATGAAAAAAATATTGTTCAGTTCAATACTGGTCACTGGATTCGCGGTTTTTTTTGTCGGAAATGCTCTGGCCGATTCATCAATATCGTTGTCGCCGGTTAGTATTTCTCCGAAAGCGGGAAGCACGGTCAATGTTACCGTGACGGTCAATCCAAATAGCGTCAGTAATTCAACCGTAAAGCTTGTACTTAATTATCCCGCCGATCTTCTGCAAGCAACAGGATTCACTTTTGCCGGTAACTGGATGCCGTTGACTCAAACCGGTTACGATTCCATCGATAACACAGGAGGTACCCTGATTAAAACTGGCGGTTATCCGGGCGGATTCTCGACAACCACGACCCTTGGCACGGTAACATTCAAAGCGAAGAGAACCGGCACCGGCGCAATCAGTATCGGAAGCGGTTCAATGGTTCTGGATTTAAGCAGTAAAAATGTTTTGACCGATATTTCTTCAACTGTGACAATTTCAATTCCGACTTTAACAGCGCCGACTCCGAAACCGTCAACAATTGTAGGCAATATTCCGGCAGTTTCGCCGGTAACTGGCGTCACTGAATCGGCGACGCCGAGCCCCATTGTCGCCGCCAATGCATTGCCAGCCAATGGCCAGCAATACGGCACTATCGCCACGGCCCTCGGAATTCATAACGGCACGTGGTGGATTTGGCTAGTAGTTCTCTTGGTCATCATCTATCTCATCTATCGGATATTCAGGAAAAGATCCGGCCCGAGCCAGCCGACTCAATAAGTTTCGGAGACAGTAAGCAACTCGCCTGCCCGAAGGGGTAGGAGGTGGATATTGACAACAAAAACCAGCTTGATATAATGGAGGTACTAAACGTGAAAAGCATCCTAGATGGGTGCTTTTCGGTCTATGGTGCATAACTTCATAGAGTTTGCCTGTTAAAACTGTCATAATTAATATAAAAAGAACTTATGAAAATACCGCTACCAAAACTCAAGGCGATTATTAGGTATTTTGGTACCCATACTGATCCCAAATTTCTCGGCAAGGTTAAATTAATGAAACTTTTCTACTTTCTTGATTTCATGCATGTCAAAAAATTTGGTGCACCCATAACATATGACTGTTATATCAACTTAGAACATGGTCCAATACCGTCAGCTATTAAAAATCTAGTTGACTCGGCCGCAGATGATATTGATAATTCCGTCCTCGCTGACGCAATCAGGATTGAAAGACCGCAAAGTACCGATATGTACAGAGTGGTGCCTCTTAGGGAATTCAATAAAGCTGATGAAAATTATTTCTCTGAAACCGAGCTCGAAACATTAAAAAAAGTATGCGCAAGGTTTAGCGACAAAAATACGAAATTCATTGAAGATGAATCTCACAAAGAAGCTCCGTGGAAAGAAACCAAGTTTTTGGATGTAATACCCTACGAACTCGCCACTAAGGACAAAGATTGTTTAATATCCGAAGAAGAAATAAAACTACTTCTTTCTATCTGAAGTGCTTAACCTAATAAAATTTGGGGATGTTTTTGTTTATAAAGGTACTGAATGGGTTTTCTTGGCAAAAACCGAAGAACTCCTTTTCGCAGCCCAAATACTGGATAAAGAGCAAACGGCTCAAATAGATTTATTATTTAATAAGCTAGCCTCAAAGGGCAGCAAGATTGCCGACCAGATAAAAGATAAACCTCTTTATTGTTATGTTGTCCTCGAGACAGAAAAATTTAAAAGAAGAGCAGCTCATTTCAAAACAGCCATCAGCGGCAAAAGCGCAAATGATAATGAGCCTTTTTTTGATAAAATACTGGATCCTTTGATAAAAAGCGATTTGGTTAATATTAAAAAACAAATTATAAATGGTCCGTTTAGCAAATTACTTAAGGATATAGTAAGGGATATTGATATTTAAAATGAAACTACTATGAACATACCGACGAAAATATTTTTTACAAAAGGGGTGGGAGCGCACAAAGACCGGCTGGCTTCTTTTGAGATGGCTTTGAGGAATGCCGGCATTGAAAAATGCAATCTGGTTTATGTCTCAAGTATTTTTCCTCCCCGGTGCAAGATCGTTACAAAAGAAGAAGGTATGAAATCGCTGGAGGCGGGCCAGATAACTTTTTGCGTCATGGCAAGGAATGAAACCAACGAACCCAACAGATTGATCTCTTCGGCGATCGGAGTCGCCGTGCCAAGAGACAATAGCACTTACGGTTATTTGTCGGAGCATCATAGTTTTGGAGAGAAAGCGGAAATAGCCGGCGAATACGCGGAAGACCTGGCCGCCACCATGCTTGCCACCACTCTTGGAATAGAATTTGATCCGGCCACGGCCTGGGAAGAAAGAGAACAAATTTACAAAGCAAGCGGGTACATATTTAAGACATCAAATTTTTGCCAGACGGCCGAAGGAAACAAAAACGGATTATGGACAACAGTCATCGCCGTCGCGGTAATGCTGGAATAAAACAGACCCTCCCTTTGGCATAATTGTATCAAAATGATACTATTGTGGTCAGATGAAGTATAGAAATCATGAAACTGAAGTTGTTTTGTTTTTCGCCGTTTTTTTGATGGGAATTTTGGTTTTTGCGGTCGGGGCGGAAAATGCCAGGGCGAGCTATCACTTTGCCAATTATCGGGGACAACCGCCGATCCATATTTACGGCGGGACGAGTAAAACACCCAAAGGCATGACACCGGCACAAATCAAAAAAATCTACAATTTGCCGGCAAGCGGGGGCTCGGGCACGATCGCTATTGTCGGCGCGTACGATGACGCGACGATCGAGGCCGATCTGGCTGGTTTCGATAAACAATTCAATCTCGTGTCTTGCACGACTAAAAACGGCTGTTTTGAAAAACATAAAATGAGCTCGGCAATTTCGGCCAACAGCGGCTGGGCGTTGGAGACGACGCTTGACGTGGAATGGTCGCATGCCATTGCGCCGAACGCCAAAATACTTCTCGTCGAAGCGACGACGCCAAGTGGAGCCAATCTTCTGAAGGCCATTGATTACGCAACGGGCCGAGCCGACGCAGTGGCAATTTCAATGAGTTGGGGCGGAGCTGAATTTCCGGAAGAAACCACATTAGATAGTCATTTCGTCAGCAAATCAGGCGCCGTCTTTTTTGCATCCTCGGGCGATAACGGCTGGGGCGCGTCTTGGCCGGCATCGAGTCCGAATGTCATCGGCGTCGGCGGGACGACCGTTGTCATGAGCTCGAACGGAACTTTTCAAAAAGAAACTGCCTGGAGCGGCAGTGGCGGCGGTGTCAGCAAATACGAAAAACAACCCGGCTTTCAGGCGGATTATTCAATAACCAAAAGCAACGGCATGCGGGCGATCCCTGATGTCGCTTATGATGCCGATCCGGCTTCGGGTTTCCCGATCTATCGTCTTGGCATTTGGCGAACGGTTGGGGGAACTTCCGCCGGCGCGCCTCAATGGGCAGGTATCGCCGCTTTGAACCACTCGGTTTCAAACAGCAAGATTTATCAGGACAAAGCGGCCGACAATTTCGCATCATATTTTCGCGACATCGTCAGCGGCGCGAACGGCGATTGTAAATATTATTGTCAAGCCCGAAAACATTACGACTACATCACCGGCCTGGGCAGTCCTCAGACATCATCATTCTGATCTTATTTGAGCCGCAGGGGATTTCAGTGTATTCTTAAACCGTGAAATACTCACCACAAAAAATCGGATTTTTTCAGGCGATCGGGGTCGTTTTGTATATTTGTCTTTTCGCGACGGCAGTTCAGATCGTCCAAAACTGGAGACCGAGTTTTTTCATGCAATCCGGACCGGCCAGCGGAATTATAATTTTTCTTTTGGTTTTCGTGGTTTCGGCCACGATTTGCGGGGCGATGTTTCTGGGTTATCCGGCGGTTCTGTTGTTTGAAGGCAAAAAATCCGAAGCCGTCAAAACGGTGCTTTGGTCAATTCTCTGGCTGGTCATCTTTGCTATCGTCATCGGCTCGGCTTTTCTTCTTTTGGTTTATTGACCGCTGGCAATTTTTCAAGCAGTTTTTTCTTCATTGACGCCAATGATTTTTTGAGATATTGTGTTTTTGCGTTCTTTTAATAATCCATATCATTTTGAAAGGCGGTGGCAAGTGGAGCCAGGTGCGGTATTGACGGGCCATGCGGCCGTTCGGATCAGTGGTAGATTAAGTTTAACCGCTCAGGTAGTGAGAGTTTTGCTGGATTCAGGTTTGTTTGTCTTATTATCCGAGGACAAAAATAAGAATTGTGTTCGCAAGCTGATCTACTCTGAGATTGATGATTTGTGTTTCGTTGTCATTCAGAATTGTGTCAACGGGAATATAGTGACAATTCATGAAGCCGAACATTGCGCAGAAATTTCAACCGAGGCGATGGCGCAAGCAAAAGAACTGGTCGGGAACATAGAAATCGGGACATACTTTAATCCCGTTTTGATCCAAAACGACCAGAAAATCAGGTTTGGAATATATTATCTGGATTCAGCTGCCAACCAAACACGAGTATTGAACATCAAAGTTACCGCGAATAAGTATCTCGGGATTCTTGATCCTTTGGAAGCAAACGCGGAACTGGAGGATGAACTTTGCGAGATGATAAAGCGATCACTTCGTCCAAAAGATATAATTATGTCGGCATTTTTTAAAATCACTGAAAAAGATAAAGCCAGATACTTCCCAGTTAAAAACCTCCTTATCCACCTGGACTCTTTGCGAAGAAGGTCTTTGCGAAAAAAATCCTTGACCAAAACCGCCTCTACCTAAGTCGGACAACATCCGGCTTTTATGTTTGACATTGTGGATAACTTCTGGTATGATGGGTAAATCAGAGTTGTTCTTTGCCATCACGATATTTACCTAAACCTGAAAAGGAGAATCCGTGGAAAAAAAGAATGAATTAATTCGGTCTGCTGCTTATTTGATGATCTGCCCGACATGTCTAGTTCATGGCTGGTTCATCTCCGCTGACGGGAAAAAAAGTCGCGGATTTGCTTCAAAGGAATCCGCCAAAATCGAGCTCGAAAGAGGTTTTTCGGCCGGCGTTTATTCACTGGAGGAGAGGCAACATCTGAAGGTCGAGATTGAGTCATGTTCATTGGCTGATCTCGAGATTGAAGTTGGGTATTTCAACCATGTGCTCGATGTCTCCGAGAATTCAAGCGTGGATCTATCAGTTTTCACGCGCATACTCGCCGCCTTGTCAAACGAAGAGGTGAATCCGGCGATTTATACCGACAAAGAACTCGCCAGTTTGCCGACCGGCAGTAAGTATGCCATGTGAAAGGAGCCGGTATGAAAGATATCCTTGAATTTTATGTCGCGGTTATCTTGGTATTTTTTGCGATTATTTTTTCGGACGATATCGCTGGTATGATTATGTATTCATTTCAGCCGTCGCGTCCGAGAATTGTCGTGAATGATCTGAAGAAGGAATTGAAAACCATTCCATTCCTCGTACTTCCGCTATACCTTTCCAGACGCAAATCGCGCCACATCCCGCCAGAGTAATCGGCGGGATTTTTTCTTTTCTTTTTTTCCAATTTTGATATAATAAAATCAATGCAAGAACTGCGAGAAATGATCGAAGAAATGCAGTTGAAAGTCCCTGTTCACCCCTCACCCAGAAAGCTAAAATTATGTTCTGCGTTTATTTAATTAAAAGTTTAAAAGATGGCTCGATCTATATCGGATACACGCCTAATTTAAAAAGGAGGTTAGCAGAACATAATTCAAATCAAAGTGTGTATACAAAAAATAAAGGACCATACGAACCGATTTATTGCGAGTTTTACAAATCGAAACAGGATGCAATAAATCGAGAACAAAATTTGAAAAGATTTGCGCAAGCATATTCGCAGTTGAAAAAAAGAATTACTTTTTCTCTGGAGTAGCTTTCTGGGTGAGGGGCAAGTCCGGGAGTTTAACATATGACTACTTTGCGTGAAGAATTGAATAGTATGCAAGATAAGTGCCGTGCCGTGCGGCACCGTCTTTGACCTAGGCGAATCGCGAGAAAAAATCAAGCAAATTGAAACCGAAATGCAAGCGCCCGGTTTTTGGAATAACAACGAAAAAGCCGGTAAAGCGTCAAAAGAATTAAATGATCTAAAAACCGAAGTCGAATTCTGGGAAACAACGATGCTGGAACTGGACGAATTCGGAAAGATGTCCGACGAGGAAATTCAGAAAAAAGAAATCGAAATCCGAGCTTTCAAAAAGAATTTCGACAAAGAATACATAAAAATATTTTTGTCAGGAAAATACGACAAAGGCAATGCCCTTTTGTATGTCTATTCCGGCGCCGGCGGCGTGGACGCCCAGGATTGGGCTTCAATGCTTTTGCGGATGTATCAGAAATACGCCGAGCGCGAGGGTTATGGCTGGACGCTTTTGCAACAGTCCTTTGGCGAGCAGAACGGCACCAAAAGCGCCGTCGCCGAGATCACCGGCCGCTGGGCTTACGGAAAATTGCGGGGCGAGGCCGGTGTTCATCGTTTGGTCAGGATTTCACCCTTCTCGGCCAAGTCGTTGCGCCACACATCGTTCGCTCTCGTGGACGTGCTTCCCGAGATTGAAGATGTTAAAATTAATATTGACCCGAAAGATCTGCGAATTGATACTTTTCGGTCATCGGGACCGGGCGGACAGAATGTCAACAAACTGGAAACGGCCGTCAGGATCACCCATATTCCGACGAATCTGACCGTTGCCGTCCAATCGGAGCGTTCTCAAGCCCAGAACAAAGCCAAAGCCATGACGCTCTTGCAATCCCGTCTGGCGCAATTGATGGAAGAGAAAAAAATTCAGGAAATTTCCGAGCTTCGGCTTGACACCAAAGACAGCGCCATTGAATGGGGTAGTCAGATCCGTTCCTATGTCATTCATCCTTACAAGATGGTCAAAGACCACCGGACCGAGGTTGAGACGACGCAGGTTGACAAGGTTCTGGAAGGGGAGTTGGATGAATTCATAGAAAAAGAGTTGGTGGTTGGTAGGTCGTAGTTTGTAGATTGGAACGCCAAAACTACTTACTACTCACTACTTACTACAAACTAACTTGATCGAGTTTAAAAATCTGACAAAAATTTACGAACCAAATATCGTGGTTCTGGACAACATCAACCTTGAAATTAAAAAAGGCGAGTTTGTTTCTTTGGTCGGACTTTCCGGCGCCGGCAAATCCACGATGATGAAAATGCTGACCAAAGAAGAAAAACCGACCAAAGGCAAAGTTCTAATAGACAAAATCGATGTTGATTCGATCGAGGGTAAAGAAATTCCATATTTCCGGCGGACCATCGGCACGGTTTATCAGGATTATAAATTATTAACCGCCAAAACCGCCTACGAAAATGTCGCCTTCGCCATGGAAGTTTCCGATGCCACCAAAGACGACATCGCCAAAGACGTGCCTCAGATCTTATCTATCGTCGGTTTGGCCGACAAGAGCGGAAATTTTCCCAGCCAGTTGTCGGGCGGCGAGAAACAGCGACTGGCCATTGCCCGGGCGCTCATCCACCGGCCGAAAATCCTTCTCGCCGACGAGCCGACCGGCAATCTGGATTTGGTCAACAGTTTTGATGTGGTAAAATTATTATTGAAGATAAACGAGCTGGGCACGACAGTCATTTTGGCCACCCATGACACCAATATCGTCAACACCATCGGCCGGCGGGTGGTCAGCATGGACAAAGGCAAGATCGTCAAAGACCAATTAGAGAACGGAAGATACGTAATATGATCCAAACATTCAAAAACGTTATTGGTCGCGGGTGGACGAATTTCAAGCGCAACAGATATCTTAGCTTGGCCGCCACCGGCGTGATGTCGCTTTCTTTGATATTGTTTTTGGGTCTTTTGTCTTTGCAATATGTTTCTACCGAATCCATCGCTTCTCTTGAAAACAAAGTTGATGTCAGCGTCTATTTCAAAACCGACGCTCCCGAAGACCAGATCCTCGGGGTCAAATCCGACCTCTTGGCTCAAGCCGATGTTCTGAGCGTGAATTATGTTTCCCGCGACCAGGCCTTGGCGGATTTCAAAGCCCGGCATTCCCAAGACGCCATGATCGAAGAGTCGCTGTCGCTTCTGGACGACAATCCGCTGGGCGCATCTCTGGATGTCAAAGCCAAAGAATTTTCCCAATACGCTTCCATTGCTGATTTTTTGAATAACGATAAATACAAAAGCATCATTGAACAAGTCAACTTTGAAGAGAACAAAGGCGTCATTGACAGCATCGCCAACATTTCCAACTCCATCCGAAATTGGGGTTTGACGGCGACATTTTTGCTGGCGCTGATCGCGGTTCTGGTGACATTCAACACCGTCCGGCTGACGATCTTCAATCAAAAGCAAGAGATCGAGATCATGCGCTTGGTCGGCGCTTCCAACTGGCACATCCGCGGGCCATATCTGATGGAAGGCGGATTTTACGGACTTTTCGCGGCCATAATTTCGCTGGTCATCTTCTACCCGATCGTCTATTTGGTTTCGGGCAAGGTTTCCAACTTCGTCGAGCAGGTCAATCTCATCCAATATTTCACCGACGGCGCCCTTGAGGTCGTTCTTCTGACCGTTTTTCTGGGCGTCGCCCTCGGCGTCATCTCCAGCTTCATCGCCATCAGGAAACATCTCAAGGTATAAAAAGAGCTCCATAATTTGGAGCCCCCGATAACAAGTGAAATTTATTTGAAGAACAAAGTGAAATTGCCGATTATATGGCTGATTTTAGAACGGTTGATTTTTTTCAATCCTCCGTCAATGATGTTAATTTCAACTTGGGTCGTTCCATCCGCAATTACGCTGCCAATATCTCGAATCATCACTTGGCCATCGTGGCCAACCGCAAACCCACCCGGGATATTGCACTCTGTTTTTTGCAGACGCGTGACAGTGTGATGGAAACGAAGAGCGGTCCAGCACCGATTGCCCCTGCCCTCGGCAAAGTCGAAACACAAATAACCCCCGTCATCTAGTCGGATGCCGGAAACAGTTGATGAACCGTCTGGTCCATCAATTACATCGCCTACCCGAATTTCACTTGCGCGCACAACTTCACATTTTTTGATCATTTCGCTCTCCTTTTCGGTTGTGACGGGACTTATTATTGTATATCAATATTATCGAATGTTGTCAATTCCTGATGGATAGCAGGGGAATATTCAGATGTTAAATCTGAATCTTGGAGAAGAGATAACTGCCTAGCGCCAGAAAGATGATGACGATGACCGTGAGAACGATGAGGTCTGTGGAAAGGCCGAAATTGGAAACTTGACCCGAAAGCGTCGTCCGGATGCCGTCAATGCCGTAACTTAACGGATTGAACTTGGCGATGTCGGTCAGAACGGACGGTGCGCCATTGAGAGGGAACAAAGCGCCCGACAGAAAGAACAACGGCATGACCAGGAAGTTGATGATAAGTTGAAACCCTTGCATATCGTCGAGGATAGAAGCGATAGCCGTGCCCAAGGCCGTGAAAAGCAAAGCGATAAGCAAACCGAACAGAAGCGCCAGAAGAACCAGATGAAATGCCGGAACATGCAGACCAATGAACAAAGAAATGATAAAAATGAGAACTCCTTGCATCAAAGCCACCGTCGCTCCACCCAGCGTTCGGCCGATCATTATCTCAAAACGCGAAACTGGCGCCACCAACGTCTCTTTCAGAAAACCGAATTGTTTGTCCCAAATGATCTCAATGCCTGAGAAAACCGAAGTGAATAAAATTCCCATGGCGATGATGCCCGGCGCCAAGAATTGGATATAATTACCACCTCCGGCTTTGGCAAAAACCGGCCCGAAGCCATAGCCCAAAGCCACCAAAAACAAGATCGGCTGGCCTAAAGAGCCGACGATTCTCGCTTTTGACCGCAGATATCTTTTTATTTGTCTCAACCAGAGAATGTAGATTACCATAAAAATTAAAATTTATTATCGGCGTCGCGCGAAGCGCGACGCCGATGCCAATTTTTTTATCGCCTCCGCCACAGACGCCCGCGCATCCGCATGTGATCCGCTGCGCCGGCTTCTTCATCGCGGATGCCATGACCCGTCAGATCAATGAAAGCGTCTTCGAGCAAGGTCTTTCCGGTCTTGGCTTTCAGTTCCTCGGCCGTTCCCTGGGCGACTATTTTTCCGTTATCAATGACAGCCATGAGTGTCGCGTTACGGTCTGCCTCTTCCATGTAATGGGTTGTGAAAAAAACCGTCACGCCTTCTTCCTTGTTCAGATCCTTGATATAGGTCCAGATGTGATTGCGGGTTTGAGGGTCAAGGCCCTGGGTCGGCTCGTCCAAGAACAGGACTTTCGGATGATGCAAAAGCGCCCGGCCGATCTCAAGCCGGCGTTTCATGCCGCCAGAATATTTTTTGACCTGGTCGTTCCTTCTTTCCCAAAGTTCCAGCAATTTCAATAGCTGTTCAATGCGCGTTCTGCGGGTGGCTCTGGGAATGCCGTATAAAACTCCGTGAAGGTCCATATTCTCCCTTGCCGTGAGCTCGTCATCCAAACTTTGGTCTTGAAAACAGATACCAAAAGAATTTCTGACATCATTTTGCTGGCTGACCGGATCTTTGCCGTTGATGCGGATATAACCCGAAGTCGGGTGGAGAAGTGTCGTTAACATCTTGATGGTCGTGGTCTTGCCGGCGCCGTTGGGACCCAAAAAAGCAAAAACCTCGCCGTGTTTGACGTTGAACGTAATGTTATTAACGGCGGTGAAATCCTTGAATTTCTTGGTTAGATTTTTGACTTCAATGATCTGTTCGATTTCCATGTGTGAATATTACCTAAAACATCATGAGGTAAAAATTAAGAATCCTTCGAGATCAAGCTGGCCGTGAAATATCCGACGATGATCCCGATAAGCGCGCCGCCGAGAATATC
Organism: Minisyncoccia bacterium; assembly: GCA_050015375.1. GTDB lineage: Bacteria > Patescibacteriota > Minisyncoccia > 2-02-FULL-40-12 > IGHO2-01-FULL-4-A > JBEKBN01. Next base: position 52,098 of record JBEKBN010000006.1, read on the forward strand.
AGAAGGATAATGGACGCCGGCCATGACTCTGGCGACGCCCATCACGATACTGCCAACAAAGAACGCCGTTCCCCAGCGTTTGTTGTAATAAAATATTATCATTGAAAGCGCGAAGAAGAAACTGGCGTGGCCGGAGGGAAAAGAATTGCCGCTCTCGGAGACGAGCTGGTGAACCTGATAAATAGCGAATGGCCGGGGATGATGGTAAAAATATCGGATGACCGTGGTCAAAATCCCGCGGGAAATGAAAACCGAAATAATTCCGGCCCAAAAAACTTTCCAGCGAGTCGCCAAGAAAGGTTTCAACCATAAAAAGACCAAAAATAAAATTCCCAAAAGATACGCCCAGTAGATGGCGAAAAAAACCGTGAGCCAACTCAAAAAACCCGGCGAGCCGACGAGATCGTTCAAAGCAAAAAATATTTTTGTATCCAGATTCATCCCGTTAGAAGTCACTGTTTCACAGCTAATCACCTAATTTATACAACTAACGACAGCTGACTTAATTAAAGTATCTATGGTTGCAAACCCGCTAGGGTGACTTCTAACGGGATTCATTTTATTTAACGGTTTTCGGCCTTGCTGGCGTAATAGTTCTCGATCAAGCCGGTGATGATTATCGCCAGAATTATCACGCCGACCACGAGCATGAAAATATCAAAAGTGTCGGGAAAAGCATAAACGCATAGGCGATTCAACGTCGTGCAGTTAAGCAAAAGTCCGATCTCATCGGCGAACAAACCGATGCCGGCGCCGATAAAAATACTGGCCACCTCCAGCGGTCGTTTGTCCCGGCTAAGCACGCCCAGCACTCCACCGACGGAAAGAAAAAGCATACCGTAGAAAAAATGGTGGATATGAAAGCCGTGAATATATATCACGCGGGTGACATACAAGGAATATAACCTTGCTCCAACAAAAAAGATCAAGAACGAAACCAGGATAACATTCAAAAGCCGTTTTTTTTCGTCCTTAAAATTGAAGATCCATCTGAAGGACCTGATGACCAAATTGGACATTTCTCAATTTTACGACAAAAAATGATTCTGCGCCAGTATTAATTTTTCTTGTTGACCCAATTCCAAACGGCGGCGAACAACCAGCCCACGATATACCAGGCCACGAAAGCCATGATCATCAATCCCACGAACCGCAGAATGGTCACGCCTTTGATTACGAAAGGATTGGCCAAATAATGCATCCTAAAAACCAGATCCAAGCCCCATTTTCCCAAACCGATCAAAACCACGATCGTCCACAAAAAATGAACAATGACCCCGAAAACTCCCAACGCAAGACCAGTTTTATTTTGATTTAACATTTAACACCCCCTTTCTATATATTTATTCTGCTGCGGGGCCTGGACTCGAACCAGGATCTTCAGATTCAGAGTCTGACGAGACTACCAATTGCTCAACCCCGCAATATTTGCATTATGCCTTAAAATTATTATTTTTTCAAATAAAATACCCCATGTTGTGCGTGTTAAGCGACAACATGGGGTCGTCTTTTTTCGGGCGTTTTATGTTGTTGGAGATTCCGACTTCAGAGCCGGAACCTGTTTGGAGAACATTCCCGTCAAGGTAGCAGCCAAGCCGTCAAGAGAACCGCCACCGCCAGCCACAAGGATCTCGGGTACGATCTTGATGCCCTTGTCGGCCAAAACAGTGGCAATGTTGACAAGCATCGTGCCGGTCTGGCCGATAGCTTCATTTTGAGCCCTGAAGCCCTCGGCCTTGGCCACGCCCTGAGCTTTAATAACAGCGGCTTGGGCAAGACCAGTTTGTTCGACATACTTGGCCTCGCCTCGCCCTTCCTGTTCCCGAGCGTCGGCATTGTTTTTCTTGATGTCAATACCAACCGCGGACTTAGCCAGGTCCTTTTGCATGTCAGCCTTGCCCGTTGCCTGTTCGGTCTCAATTCGCTGGTCCTGGGCGGTTCTTTGCATCTTGAATGTTGCCACCTGCTGATTGGCGATCTCCCGCTCAGTCAGAACTTTTACCAGTTCTTCGGGAAGCATGACATTCTGAATGTAGACGCCCTTTGTTTCAACCATGTACACCTCAAGTTGCCTTGAGATGTGATCAGTTGCTTCCTCCTGAACTTTCTGCCTTGTCTCGATGAAAGTGACGGCTGGCATTCCGCCGAGTTTGTCTCGGAAGAGATTACCCACGGCTGCCTGAAGAACCTCGTTGACGAGATTCAGCATACTCCCAACCATGGAAATCACATAGGGTGCTTTTGTATCCGGGACATGGATCAAAACCTGGAGATCAATGGTGAACACAAACCCCTCACAGCTCTTGGCCACAATAGGACTGAGCTTTTCGTCAAGTTTGTGGGCACCAGTAACACCTTCCGACCAGTCAAGCTTGAGAATGGCCGTGGGAACTACCTCGGCCTGGTAGATTCGCGGGTTAATGGGATACTTGCCGGTACGAAGCGGCTCTTCCCAAATTCCGCGATGGCCGGGCTTGACCAGCGAGCCAAACTTGAATTCGGTGCCAGAAGTGTCTTCGGTGGGCAGGCCGACGTATGCCTTAATCACCGCCACCTGACCTTGTTCCACGACGAGCATAGGAACTTTCTCGACGCGAACAAGGAACGGGTTGAGGTTGTAGGCGCCATAGAGCAGTGGATCATGCTGGAGTCCGATTTTGCCGCCTTTATCCAGGAAGGTCTGGAAATCCTGGTAGCTATTATGCGCGACATTCTTGCTACCAAGGATCGTCTCAATTAATTTGGCGTTTGTCGCGCCGCTTGATTCGAGCCCTTTGACATCATTGAACCCATCGAGACGACTGGCAATGTCACCTTCCGAGAGTGATTCTCCTTCAAGGGCAATGACAACACCGACCATGTCAATGACATGTCCACCTTCCGTGGCTTTTGGTTCAATCCGAGTCACATCGAGACAGTCCACGTTGTCTTTCAGTTGATCCCATGCCTTGAAGGTGAGTTCTCCGTCCTTTGCAAGACGCCGAAGCTCTTCAGAAACTGGGACGCCGAAAACTTGCAGTTTGGTAATGACCAAAAAGGCCACAGGATGGATCGGAGCCAGAGTTCCCGGAGAAAGCACTGGCCGCTGGACACCCTTCTGGCCATCTTTAGTGATGAAGATGTCCAGGTCCGTGAAATTACCGAATTCAGATTTGTAAACCGCGGACTTGACACCCATTGGCGTTGGCTTGCCAACCTGGGCGATCACCACACCGATCTGACCGGCCGGAACTTGAACCCAAGGATGTTTGGTTACAGCGTATAGAAAACAAAGCTTGAATCGGAGACCAGGCATCAACAATTCAGCCTGATATCCTGCCTCTTTGTGAAAAGCGATCGGATTGTCACCAGGCAGTTTTTTGCCGAAACGTTTTCTCACCAATCCGACCTGCGTGGGTCCGATTGAGTAGATTGAGCAGAAAACGACTAGAAGCACAACAAGTCCAAGAAAGGCTAAAAGCCCTCCAAGAACGAAAGCATCGAGATTAGGTGCCATAATTTTACCTCCTTTTACGTGTTTTTAAACATCAAAAAACACTAGTTAGACCATCCAACCAGTGTTCATTTATAATATACCAATAAGGTAAAGGATGTCAATAGCCACTAACTTTCATGACCGTTTCTGATATAATTAAACAAATGGAGGAAAAAGAAAATGAATTGAAATTCCCCAACGGGTTTTTGTGGGGGACGGCCACGTCAAGCTATCAGATAGAAGGTGGAATAAATAATTGCGACTGGGCCCAAGCGAATCGCGGTCCCTCGACAAGTTCAGGACATCAGATTCCTGATGCTGGGCGCGCTTGCGATAGTTACAATAAATACGAGGAGGATTTTGATATTGCCAAATCGCTTGGCCAGAACGCCCACCGTTTCTCTATAGAATGGGCGCGGATCGAGCCGGAAGAGGGAAAATTCGACGAGAAAGAAATCGAGCATTATAAAAAAGTGCTGGACGCCTTGCGAACTCGCCCCCACACTCAAGATTTGAGTGTGGGGGGAACGGGATTGGAACCATTCGTGACCCTTTGGCATTTCACGCTTCCGGTTTGGTTCGCGAAAATGGGCGGTTTCGAAAATCCGAAATCACCGGAAATATTTTCCCGATATTGCGAATTTGTCGTTGGCAAAATGGGGGATAGAGTTCACCCTGTTAAATCCGGCGAAGCCGGTGCCGCGGAGCGGCAATTTAACAGGGTAAAATTCTGGGTAACTATAAACGAACCGATGGTTTATGCCTCGAATGGTTACCGAAAAGGTCAATGGCCGCCGTTTGAAAAAAATATTTTCAGGTTCATGAAGGTTATCAAAAATCTAATCATGTCGCACAATCTAGCATATGACAAAATCAAGAACATTGATCCTTCGGCTCAGATCGGCATCGCTAAAAATAATATAAATTTTGAGGCAAATTGGAACCCAATCAATCGCCTCTTGTCAAGCTTTCTGAATTTTTTCTGGAATCGCAGATTTTTGAATAAAATTTCACAGGATTTCATCGGTTTGAATTATTATTTCCACAAAAAGTTCGGGGATAGGGCGAAGTATCCGAAATCCGACATGGGTTGGGATATTTATCCGAAAGGAATTTATAATTTGCTGATGGAACTGAAAAAATATGGTAAACCGGTTTACATCACCGAAAACGGATTGGCGGACAAAGAAGACAAACAACGCGCCGATTTCATCCGTGAACATTTGAAATGGGTTTCGAGAGCGATCCGGGATGGCTCTGACTGCCGCGGATATTTTTATTGGTCGCTTCTGGATAATTTTGAGTGGGCGGAGGGTTACAAACAAAAATTCGGTTTGGTGGAAATTAATTTTGAAACAATGGAAAGAAAGATCAGGAATTCAGCGTGGGAATTTGCAAAAATTTGTAAAAATAACGAAATATGATCTGGATCCTTCTGGCAATTCTGTCCCAATTCATCTCCGCCGGCGTTTACATGGCCGACAAGTATCTTGTTGGACCCAAAGCCATCGGCCGGCCGGTGGTTTACGCCATCTATGTCTGCTTGCTTTCGGGTTTCGTTTTGGTTTTATTGCCTTTTGGCGTGGTTTTGCCGCTGACCTGGCCGCTAATTGCGCTTTGTCTGGGGATCACGGTTGCTTTCACGACTTCCCTATTATTTCTTTATTCCGCTCTTAAAACTTCTGATGTTTCGGATGTGGCGCCGGTCATGGGCGCGATCTCGGCCGTGGCCACATTGGCTTTCGGACTGTATTTTTTGGATTCAATGCTGCCCAGATTATTTTTCATCGGCTTTCCGCTTTTGATATTCGGGACTTTTCTGATGTCGCGTTTTCGGTTTAATAAGAAATCCTCCTTTTATGTTATCGCCGCCGGAATTCTTTTCGGACTTTCATCGATTTTAATAAAAATATTGTTCGGAGAAACCTCATTTCTTAACGCGTTTTTCTGGTCGCGGATGACGAATGTTTTCGGCGCGATAATTTTACTTTTGTGGCCGGCGAATTTCAAAGCCGTGTTCAGCAATGTCAAAAGTTCGACCGGCGGAACGAAAATTTTGGTCGTCGGCAACAAAACGCTGGCCGGTATCGCCTATCTCTTATCGCTGGTGGCAATAAAACTCGGCAATGTTACCGTCGTCAACTCATTGGCCGGTTTTGAATTCGTTTTTATTTTGCTTCTGGCTTTTATTTTCACTTATAAATTTCCGAAATATTTTCAAGAGGCCGTTCACAACAAAAACGACCGGCTGAAAAAGATCTGGGCTTCGGGTTTGATAATAATCGGGTTCGTGATCATGTTCCTATGAAGAAGCACAAAAAATATTTTTCAATTCCCATTATCCTTTTCTTGATCCTTTTGGTTTTAACCTTGGCTTGGAATTTGCTTTCCATCAGGCCGGTTCCCGAAAAAGTAAATTACGGCGTTTCGTTCAGCGTTTTTCATTCCAACGAACTCAATCTGGATTGGAAAAAAACATATTTGGCGATCTTAGACGATCTTAAGGTCAGGAACTTGCGGCTTACCGCTCATTGGCCGCTGACCGAGCCGGCCGACGGCAAATACGATTTCTCAGAATTGGATTTTCAGATAAACGAAGCCGATAAACGCGGCGCGACCTATATTCTGGCCGTCGGCCGGCGCCTGCCCGGCTGGCCGGAATGCCATGTGCCGGATTGGGTTATGAATCAAGAATCACAAATCACGAATCAAGGTGAAAAAACTGATTTTGAGAACCAAAAGTTATTGGAATATATTCAGACGACCGTTGAGCGTTACAAAAATTCCCCCGGTCTGAAATATTGGCAAGTCGAGAATGAACCGTTCCTAGGATTTTTCGGCCGTTCGAGCTGCCAATTGACCGACGAGAATTTTTTCAAACAGGAGATCGCTCTTGTCCATAAACTCGATCCGACCCATCCGGTTCTGGCGACCGACAGCGGCGAGTTCGGCTATTGGTATCAGGCCTACCGCGACGGTGATGTTTTCGGCACCTCCTTGTATCTGTATGTTTGGTGGCGGGCGCTTGGCATCGGCCCCTTGCGTTATCCCATCGGGCCGTCGTTTTTCCGAGTGAAGCAAAATGTGGTTGATTTTATCGGTTGTGTCTTGGGCGATTCACCCTCACACTCAATTTTTGAGTGTGAGGGCAAGCCGACAATTCTCATTGAACTGGAAGCCGAGCCCTGGCTTTTAACACCGATCGTTGACGCGCCGATGGCGACTCTCCTTGACCGGATGGGGATTGATAAATTCGAAACCATGATCCAAACCGCCAAAGAAGCCGGTTTTGGCGACCAATATCTCTGGGGCGCCGAGTGGTGGTATTGGATGGAACAAAATGGCCATCCGGAATTTTGGCAGGCGGCGAAGCAACTTTTTAACCAATAATCCGTAATGTATATTAGGGGTCTTTAAACTTGCAAAAACATTTAAATATTTTCCGCTAAAGGTAGATTTGCCCGCGGCGGAAAAAATATAAACATGAATCCCGTTAGAGAGCGTGATTTAATTCAACATTTTAGACCGGTTGAATTACACGATTTTAACGGGACTCTCTAACGGGATGAATAAAAAAGAAATTTCCAGGTTTTTCAGAAGACATTTTATGCTGACCACGATCGTGGCTTGTCTGATCGTCTCGGCACTGGCCGGCGGAATCGTCGGCTATTACAGCGTCGAGGGCGCGCTTGGCCAGAAACCGGCTTTGCCGAATTTTGTCAAGCAACTGATCAATCCTCAAGCCGGCAATTCAACACCCGCTTTTACCAACGAACAATCTCAGGTCATCAGCGTCGTCAAAAGCGCCTCACCGGCGGTGGTCAGTATCGTGGCTTCAAAAGATCTGACCACGGTTGAGCAGAACGGCTACAATCCGTTCCAGGATTTTTGCAGCGATCCGTTCTTCAAACAATTTTTCGGCGACCAGTGCGATTCGGCAACGCCGGCGCCGAAATCCACGACCCAGAAACAACAAGTCGCGGCCGGCACCGGATTTTTGATAACTTCCGACGGTTTGATCCTGACCAACAAGCATGTCGTTGACATTTCGGGCGCCGATTTCACGGCCATCACCAGCGACGGCAAAAGTTATCCGGCCAAGATCTTGGCCACCGATCCGGTTTTGGATGTGGCCTTGGTCAAAATTTCCGGGACTAATTTCCCAACCTTGCCTTTGGCCGATTCGAGCCAAATTCAGATCGGTCAGACGGTCATCGCCATCGGCAACGCTTTGGGCCAATTCTCGAACACGGTTTCAAAAGGCGTAATTTCCGGCCTTTCCCGTTCGATTACCGCCGGAGACAATGCCGGTTCTTCGGAAACGCTAAACTCCGTTATCCAAACCGATGCCGCCATCAACCCGGGTAATTCCGGCGGACCGCTTTTGGATCTGAGCGGCAATGTCATTGGCATCAACACCGCCATTGCCCAAGGCGCCCAAAATATCGGTTTTGCCATTCCTATCAATCAAGCCAAAAAGGATATCGGCCAGGTTAAAACCAGTGGCAAGATCAGCACCGCATACCTTGGCATTCGCTACATCGCCATTGACGACACGGTCAAACAGGAAAATAATCTGACGGTGAATTACGGCGCGCTGGTAGTCAGAGGCGACACTCAGGATCAGGTGGCGGTCATGCCCGGCTCGCCGGCCGATATCGCCGGCATCAAAGAGAACGACATTATTCTCGAGGTTAACGGAACCAAAATAGACCAGAACAACGACCTGGCGACATTGCTTCAAAAATACAATGTCGGCCAAACGATCCAGCTGAAAGTTTTAAGCCAAGGAAAAGAAAAAACCGTTTCGGTGAAACTGGTGGAGAGACCTCAATGATCCATCGAAGAGCGGCCCGCTCGCGAGCGAGCGGGCCGCTCTTCATAACAGTATGTTGCTTTAACCCCCACACTCATGCATGAGAACGGGGGCCAACAATTTTTTTGTTGAATAAATACTTTATTTGTTGTAGAAATGGGGAATGACGGAAGGTGAGAAAAAATATTTACTGGCGCGGCTGGATGACCTGTCGGGATCGCTCGAAAAAAATATTGGCGGCGCCGATCTGAAAAATATTTTGGAATCCGAAAAAATGGTCTTGAAAATGAAACTGGATATTTTGTCGTTGCCGGTTTCGGAAAATGTTAACATGGATTTGCTGAAAAAACCTCGAACTTCGAGTATCGGATTTATCCACAGGTTGGGAAATAAAAAAAATCGAGAGGAGATCGAAAAAAAGATTTTGGATCTGATCGGCGATAGGTTAGAAGTTGATAGCCAAGAAATTTACGCTTTCCTTCCCGAAATTAACAAACGAAACGTCCGGAGAGTGCTAAGCCAGCTTGTCGCGTCAGGAAGGATCAGAAGAGCGGTAAAGGGTAATTTGGCGTTCATCAGCCGAATTGAATAAAAGTGAGGAAAATCAGTTGTGCCGCCTCGGTTGCCGCCTCTAGGTTTAGAGGCAAAAAACGGGGGCTGGCCGTCTTCCCGGCCCGGCCGAGAAGATGGCCAGCCGACCCGCCGGCAGACCTTATCCACAGCCATTTGCTTGTGGACGGCGCGCGCGGGTTCTACAATGTATTCATAACCGTTTAATTATCCACACTTTCGGGCTTGTATGATGTGTGGCTGATAGCATAAAATAAGGTAACGGTTAGTTTCGATGACGATGGTTGACGCAGGGAAAGGGTTTTGCTAGTATTGAGTGCGAGCCGCAAACAGACGGAGTTCATTGTTTGTTGACGGATATAAACAAGGAAAATCAATGCTTTTAAGAGATCGGAAAACTGCTGTCAGAAAGTAACCGTTTTGGTTGTTTTTTGCGTTATGCGGATCAATGTCAGTGCGAACTCTAATTACTAATGGCTATTCTTCGCTCCGACATTGGTCTACATGGAATGGACATTGAAAACCGAATATATTGTTGCTCTTGATTGAAATTCTATGTAAGTTTTCTATTGATATTGTTGAGTCTTAAATCGGTCGAGCAAACGTGTTGGCGATAAGGGTCCGTGGTCGAACCCGGATCCGAAATAGCCAGACATGGTAAATCAAGACTCTAGTTTAAGACAAGGAATTATTTCTCTATTGTTCCCGGGTCAATTGACAAGGGAGCGATAAAGATATGACCGAATAAAAAAGGTCAAAAAATAAAATTAATTATGAGTATTAACTTATCCAACCGCGGTTCCTTGAAAAAGGTTCTTCCGGTTGTAGTCATTGCGGCAGCGATGCTGGCAGTGGCGGGGTATGTCTGCTTCTCGGCGATTCAAGCCAGCGCAGCCACGCCTGCACAATACGGATTAAAGGAAGGCATGACCATCAGCGCGGTCGGTTCCAACGATCCGGATGTCTATATCATCAATGACGCGGGTTACAAGAGATTGTTCATCAACCCGATCATTTTCAATATGTATGGTCAGTTGGGTGGATTCGCTGACGTACATTCCGTCTCGGCGGCAGTCCGGGACGCTTTCCCGACATCGGGATTGTTCCGAAACTGCGAAGCCAACACCCAAGCAGTTTACGGCCTTGAAGTTACCGGCGAAGACACCGGTGTCCTTCACTGGGTGAATGTTACCGGCGATCAGGCGGTAGCCCAGGACCCGAACTTCTTCCAGAAAGTTTTCTGCATCAACAACAATGAGTTTAATTGGTACACGAATAATGGAACGAATTTCGGAGCCAATTATTCCTCAATCAGCCAGATCCCGAATTATTCCAGAACACCGGGAGTAACTCCGACATACACTCCAATTCCCAGCGGCCCGATTTCAGTAAGCTTAGCTTACGACAATCCGCCGTCTGGCACATTAGTCAAATCACAGGCAGCCGCTGATCTCGCCCATTTCCAATTCACCGGAAATAGCGTGGTCACCAATATCCAATTTAACAGAATTGGCATCTCGGCTGACACCGACTTGGCTAATGTCTATCTGTACGATGGCGTGAAGCGTTTGACCGATGCCGCGAGCGTCACAAATGGCCAGATCACTTTCAACGACACAAGCCCAACCGGCTTATTCACGGTCAATGGCTCACGGGTCATTTCCGTGCGTTCAGACCTGTCATCGAGCACCGGAGAAACTGTTGGAATTCAGCTCGTCCGCGTTAATGGCAATGCCGTTAACATTTCGGGCAACTTATTTACTGTTGCCAATGCTACATTGGCTACGGTTGTCCTTTCCAATGGAACAACTCCGGCCGCGAATGATTCTCTTGATCCGGCGAGCGATGTCGTGGTTTGGCAGGATACTGCCACTATCGGCACCCGTTATGTTTGGATGAAGAGCTTGCAGATTCGAGTTATCGGTTCTGTCTATGTCGGCGACCTTCAGAACTTCCGTCTCTTAGTTGACGGCGTTCAACAGGGCCAGGCAATTTCGCAGTCCGATGCCAACGGTTATGTCGTGTTTGATTTGTCCGGTGCTCCGGTAAAACTTGAAACCGGCGGACGCGTCTTGAAAGTTTTGGCTGATGTCATCAATGGCTCCAGCAGGAATTTCACGGCGTCATTGCGTCAAGCTCCAGACATATTCGTAGTTGATAACCAGTATGGTCAGAATGTGTTAGCCACGGTCCTTACCGGTTCGTTCCCGGACAGCGCCGGCGAACAGACCATCAGCTCCGGCACTTTGACCTTCACCAGAACGCAAGATTCTCCATCGGGAGATGTAGTTAAAGGCGCCTCTGGCGTGACCTTGGCCAGGTTTGAATTAAAGGCCAATGGTGAAAAGATGAAAGCCGAAAGCTTACGGGCCAATGTTACTTATGCTCCGTTAGGAGTTACCGGCGCGAAAGCCGCATTTACCCTTCGTAACGGCGCACTGTTCGTCTATGATGAAGCGGCTGGAGTTTCTACGGCTACCCAGATCGGCAGTACCGCCGCTCTCTGCGGTTCCGGCAATCACACTTGCTCGGGCTATTCAGCTGCCGCCTCGCTTTCCTACACATCATACAGCCTGGGTTCTTCTTTGATCGTTGAACCGGGCCATCCGAAGATCATTGAAATTCGTGCTGACGCGTATGATGACGGCGATGCTACCGCGTTAACTTCAACCGATACCCTTGTTGCCAACTTTGCTATCGGCTCGACCAATGTTCAGAGCTTAACCTCTCTGGCATACACAAATGGTCCTACGGCCGCTAAAGCAGGCAATATATTGACCGTAAAAACCGGTTCATTCTCCGTTGCAAAATACACGGGTTATGCCAACCAATCAGCGGTAACGCCGTCAAATGGCGTTAAGATCGGACACTTCACATTAATCGATACATCTACCGAAGATATCAACGTCAATACGATTACCTTCGATGTTGATCAATCCGGCAATATCGGTGCTACTTCGATTACAGACGCTTATATCAAGGTCTATAATGATACCGGCTCTGTGATTTACACTTCGCCTTCTAAGGCCAGCATTTCAGTTTCTGCGTCAAACAGCTATTCGGTAAACTTTGTCATACCGAAGAATAAGACCTATCAGGTTGAAGTTTGGGGTAATATCGCCGCCGGCCTTACAGCTACGACTGATTACTTCGACTTGAACTTAGACGCTTCTGGAATAACCACAAGTTCTTCCACTACCGCGACGGCCACGCAGGCCACCGGACAGGTTATTACAATCCGGTCAGGTTCGTTGAATACCGCTAATGGTGCGGTTCCAGCAGCTCGATTGATCAACGGAGGCCAGAGAGCGAATGTCTATAGCTTCACCATTACGCCGACTTATGACGACTACACGCTTGATGAAGTTTATGTGGATATCGCAAGCGGAACCGTTGCTTCAAACAGCGGTGCGGTTGCCAACTTGTACTTAACGGACGGTTCAACAACCTTGGGTACGGCCACATTAAACAGTTTGACTGGTTCGGCCTCATTCACCGGATTGAATTATCCATTACTTCAATCAGCCGGAACGAAAACCCTTCATGTTGATGTCCAGTTCGCTAGTGTCGGTGGCGGAGCCAATGATACCGGCGGTAGCGTTACGATGCAATTGGACGGATTGAAATACCGCTCTAGCGGCGGTACGGTAACCACCTCTAACGGTCTTTC
>JBEKBN010000007.1:0-49297 GCA_050015375.1 Minisyncoccia bacterium
CGGTGTCGGTATCAGCAATTTTCCGGTGGTTGTCGGTGAAGATTTAGCAAAAGTCAAAGCTGGCTCTTCGGCTCACAATCTCTATCTTCACATCGCTTCCGAGATGGGAATTCCGGCATTGCTTTTGGCGCTGTATTTCCTCTGGCTTTTGCTTCAAAAAATATATTTTAATTTCCGCGATGAAAACGATTCAATTCGTTTGATTTATTTTTCGGCGTCTTTGATTTTCATTCCGTGGATCCTAATGTATCTTTTTACGGACATTGCCATTTTCGACGAACGTGCGTTGCTGATGTTTGTCATAACTTGCGCTCTGATTTTTGGAATAAAAAAAGAGGCATAATGCCTCTATTTGTCAACCAGACCTTCATATATTTTGTATCTGCACCGAAGAGGACTGTCTATATGGGTTTGGACGATTATTCTCTTTTGCATAAACAATATTAGAACTCGCTGAATTTCCAGGAGTGTCGGGAAAATACCTATATTGACCAACTCATTATTTAACTGTATGGGGCTTATTCCGACTCGAGAGTGAGCGTGGCCGTAGAATATATTTTTAATCTCCTTTTTCAACTCGGAATATTTCATGCGAACTAGCTTTCTAACTTCTTTTCTCGCCATATCGTCCTCCGATTTGTAAGGTTCAAAGCTGATTGAAGTATATCAGAATATTTGGTATTGTCAAATAAATATTCAAAATAATTTTTTGGAAATTAAAAAGTCCCAAGTGGGACTTAAGATATCACTGGAAACGGCCGGGTTTTTCGATATAACCTTCGATAGAATGATAACCTTCCGAATCAATGTGCACTCCTGGAAACATCGCTATCTTCTTTTTTTGGAGCATCACCAAAAGTGTCGCCTGAAGCTCTTCAATGCTGGTACCGATTCTTTTTTCTTTCAAATATTTTCTGACCTCTCCGACTCTCTGATGGGGTACTCCATCAAATAGTTTTAATATCTCATTCTCAAATTCTTCGTCAGAAAGGTTGACGATTTGTTCCACGACTTTAGTTGGCATAACTTCCCCCGAATGTGAAAGTTCAAAGCTGATTGAAGAATATCAGAATATTTGATATTGTCAAATATATGCAACCGCGAGTCACAATCAATCTTGTCGTCATGAACGGAGAGAAATATATCCGCCATTGCTTGGATTCGATTTTGAAGCAAACTTTTCTAGATTTTGAAGTCAATATTTTGGATAATGCTTCGACTGATAAAACACTCGAAATCGCAAGAGAATATTCTTCCCATGATTCTAGATTCATGATTCATGATTCATCGGTTAATCTTGGAACCTGGGGCGGATTCGAGGAATTATTGAAATTTTCGCTTGGCAAATATATCGTCTGCCAATCGGTTGATATTTTACTTGACCCGGATTTTTTGAAAAATGCAGTTTTGGAAATGGAAAAAGATGAAAAGATCGGTGCGCTTCAACCAAAAGTTTTGCGCTGGTATTTCAAGAATGGAAAACCGGAATTCACAAATTTTATAGATACTTTGGGATTCAAAATCTTCAAGTCGCGAAGAGTTATTAATTTCGGCCACGGCGAAACGGATAGGCCTGATTTCAACCAAAAACGCGAGATTTTCGGAGTCGAAGGCGCGGTGCCGGTTTTCCGAAAAATTGCTTTTGAAGACTGTCGAATTCTCGTTCTCGGTTTACCCCCACACTCACAGCGTGAGTGTGGGGGCGAGATTATGGACCACGATATGTGGTGGTATGGGGACGATATTGATCTTGCCTGGCGGATGAGATTGTTCGGCTGGAAAGAGATTTACGCGCCAAACGTTTTAGCTTATCATGACCGGTCAACGACTCACGGTTTGAGCAAAGATAAGAGAGATTTCATCAAAATGCGCCGTGAAATTCCCATCCGTAAACGCCGGTTGGATTATCGGAATACGATTTTGACCTTCATCAAAAATGACTACTTGTCGAATATTATCAAAGATGCTCCTGCGATATTTGTTAGACAAATCGGACTTTGGGCATACTTTACGATCTATGAACCGTCAATGTATCTCGAGCTTTTTAATATTTGTAAATTACTGCCGATTATGTTAAAAAAGAGAAGAGAGGTCATGAGAAAAGCAAAAGTTTCGCCACGAGAAATGAGAAAATGGTTCGATTGATATGGACCCCGTTAGAAGTCACCCTAACGGGTTTATAAATTCAAGCTAATTATCAAGTCAGTCTGGGGCAAGTTTTATAACCTATGTGATTAACTGTGCAACAGTGACTTCTAACGGGGTGGATGTAATTTCTCCGCAAAACTTGAACGAACTTCCGGAAACGGCAAAAAAACGGTGGTTCAAAAGACCGCTGTTTTTCGCTTTGCTCGTTGCCTTGATTGCCATCGGTTTGTTCTTTTATCAATTCGGTTCGGCATATAATTCAATGGTCGTCAGCAAAAGCGGATTTTTACAAAGCATTATCAACGCGATAACGGGTCAAAAGAACGACGGTCAAAAACAATACACCGACAACGCTTTTCCAATGCCGTCTCCCGAAGCTGACCGGCTGGATGTCTTGATCTTGGGAATCCACGGCGACACTGCCGAGCAGATAACCAACGAGGGGGGATTGCTCACCGACACGATGCAACTCGTCAGCATTGACCGAAAAACGAATGAGGCCTCGATGGTTTCCATTCCGCGCGACTTGTACATCAACATGCTTGGTGTTAACGGAAAAATAAACGAGGTCTACGAGAGAGGATTGGCCAATGGCGACAGCATGGGTTTGGTAAAAAATGTCGTTTCGCGTATCACCGGCGTTTATGTCGACAAAGTGGTTGTTTTCGATTTCGGAGCTTTTCAGAAGATCGTCGACACCATCGGCGGCATCGATATCACGCTTGAACAGCCCTTCGATGAACCGACCCAATGGGGCTATGATTTCCATCTGCCTGCCGGACCCGATCATCTCGACGGCCAATCAGCGCTGTATTACGTCCGCTCGCGTTTCTCGACAAGCGATTTTGACCGCTCGCGCCGGCAGCAAGATGTTGTCAAAGCGATAAAAATAAAGGCCTCACAGGAAGGATATTTGTCAAACCCGATAAAAATAAATGAGATGTTGAATCTCATCAAAGGCGATATCAAAACGGATTTTCAGATCTGGGATATCAGCGACTTGGCAAAATTAGCGACCCATTTTACTTCCGACAGCCAAATAAAGGATTACGTCATCGACACCACGAATCTCCTTTACGAATCCAAGGATCCCGTCGGCGCCTACATTCTTCTTCCCAAAGGCGACAATTATGACGGCATCCACAAAATGTTCCAGGATATCCTGACCCAGATCTCAACCCCGAGCCCGACATCTTCAAAATAATTGACAAATAGATATCTTATAATGTATTATATGTTTACAGTTCTTTAACGTGATTTTGTGCTTCAAATTCCTTAAAAATGCCCTAGATGGGCGGGAGCTTGTTATGAAAACAGGTCAGAAAAGAAGTATTGGTGCCTTCAACCTAGCGGTTTGCATGTTTATGGTCAGAATAAGCGACTTCTTTGAAGAAACGCTTGGAATTGATTTTTGGCGGCATACTCCAGGAATTGATTGCGAGATGATCAGCGAAATAAGCGGTGAGTTTAAAAGCTATCTCAAAATCATTCCGCGTGGCTGGCCTAAAGATTCCTGTATTTTTCTTCGTTTAAGGAATTTTGATCAATGTCCAAATCCTTGGTATGTTGACGATGCGACTATTCGTGCGCCTCATATACCCGGACTTGAAAATTTTCGTTTGCGCATTAACCAAAACGAAATAGAGCCGGAAGAACCGATTCCAAGTGAAATTCAAGAAATCGTCCGAAAAAGAGCGCTAATACATCCCGGCAATAAGTTTTTGAAGTATCTTTAATAACTATTAAAAGAGTGATTGACCGTTGATAACATATCGACGGCCTTTTAATTTCAGATTTAAAAAATATTTAGAGGAGCCAATCTCCAATACTTGTTTATTTCTGAAAATATTGTAGAGTATCGGGATGCCTGAATTATCTATCATCATTGTCCATCACCGGACTCCGGGATTTCTGAAGATGTGCCTGAAGTCGCTGAAAACGGTCGCAACGGGAATAGACCATGAAGTTATCGTGGTAGATTCAAAAGCGACAAGGGAGTCGAAAGAAATCGTGTCCGAACTGGCGCCTGAGGCGATATATTTGTCGTCGAAAGAGAACCTCGGCTATTCGCGGGGAGTGAATACCGGTCTGAAGATCGCCAAAGGCGACTTTTTACTCGTCCTTAATCCCGACATCATAATTACCGGTGATAATTTGCTGAAGCTCTTGGAGTTCATGAAAAAACATCCCGATGTCGGCATGGCCGGGCCGCAATTGCGGAATTTTAACGGCACGGTTCAGAACTCATATTTTCGTTTTTACCGGCCGATAACCATTGTCGCTCGCCGGGTTTTCGGCGGAAAATTCGATTATTTCAAAAATTTGATAAATGATTTTCAAATGTCAGACGTTGACCCGAACAAGATCCAAACGCCGGATTGGATAATGGGTTCGATGCTGATGATAAATCGGAATGCGCTGGAAAAAGTCGGTTTGATGGATGAAAGATTTTTTATGTATTTTGAGGATGTTGACTGGGCCCGGCGTTTTTGGCACAATGGATATAAGGTTGTCTATTTTCCAAAGGCGTTCGTTTATCATTATCATCGCCATGAATCAAAGACGAAATTGGGCGTGTTTGATGCGATCTTCAACAAAAAAACCCGTTGGCACATTGTCAGCGCCGTCAAGTTTTTCATGAAATATCGGGATCTGTCAGTGGTTCGAAAAATATCTCATGCTGAATAATAAAAATTATGTCATTGGTTTGGTCATCATCGCGGTTCTAGTCGGATTCGCCGGCGGTTTTTATTACCAGCAATCGAAGATAATATTGCCGGTTAACATTCCGGTTCTTAATCAAACCATCGGCAAACCGCAAGGTGTGGATTTCAGCATGTTCTGGGACACATGGAATTTAATTCATCAGAAATATGTTGATAGCGGGAATCTCAACACCCAAACCATGATCTACGGCGCCATAGATGGCATGGTCAAATCAGTCGGCGATCCTTATACCGTATTTTTTCAACCTGCGGAGTCGAAAGCATTTGCCGAAGACATCAATGGTTCGTTTTCCGGTATCGGTATCGAGATCGGCATCCGCAACGATCTATTGACCGTCATCGCGCCCATCAACGGCACGCCGGCCGACAAGGCGGGAATAATGTCGGGCGATGTCATCTCCAAGGTCGGCGACAAGACAACTGATGGCATGACGACCGATGATGCCGTTAATCTGATCCGAGGCGCGAAGGGAACGCCGGTGAAATTGACGATCGTCCGCGGCGAGCAGAAAACAGTCAAAGAATTCACCATCATCCGCGACACTATCAAAACGCCGACTGTTTCCTGGAAATTGATCAACGGGAACATTGCCTATGTCCAATTGTATGTTTTTGATAGCAATGTTGACGCCGATTTCCAAAAAGCGGCCGACGAGATCGTTAAATCAAAAGCCGACCGGATAATCCTTGATGTCAGAAATAATCCCGGTGGGTTGCTTGATTCTTCAGTGGATATCGCCAGTTATTTCATGGACCCGAATTTGATCGTTGTCAGAGAAAAGTTCGTTGACGGCCATGAAGAGGACTATCGTTCGCAAGCTAATGGTTTGTTGAAAAAATATCCGTTGATAATCATCACCAACCAAGGTTCGGCATCGGCATCCGAGATATTGACCGGCGCCATCAAAGACAACCGCCATGCGATCATTGTCGGTGAAAAGACATTCGGAAAAGGCGTGGTTCAGGAAGTTGATCCGCTTGCCGGCGGCGCGTCGGTCAAGATAACTATTGCCAAGTGGTATACGCCCAGCGGTGTTTCCATCAATACCGATGGTATCACGCCTGACGTTCCGGTCACTCGAACCGAGGATGACATCAACGCCAATAAAGATCCGCAATTGGACAAGGCGGAGGAGTTGATACAGAATTTAAAATAAGCAAATGTCCGAGAGAGCGAGTGTAATCACGATGCTCGATTGGAAACAGTTGTTTACCCAGCCCTATCTGGAATCATAGTTATATGTTTCAGATAGATTGAAGACGCAGTCGCCTTACGGTTCTAGTAGTATGTAAGATCAAACTGTGAGCCCAGATAGGGCTGGGTCATGAATTGTTTCCTGTTCGCCGCGATATTAATCTAGCTCACAGACAATTCTATGAAAGTCATTTTCCTCAAAAATATTAAAAACGTTGCCCAGATCGGGGACATTAAAGAAGTGGCCGACGGTTACGCCCGAAATTTTTTATTGAAAAATGGCGTGGCCAAAGTAGCGACGGCCGATTCGGCGAAACAAGCCGAAACATTGAAAATATTGCGCGTTGAATTCGACGTCAAAACCAAGGAGAAGGGGATAGAACTTGCCAAAAAAATGGAAAATGCCGTTATAGAGATAAACGGCGACGCCAACGAGCAAGGTCATCTTTACGGTTCGATCGATGCCAAAAGGATCGCCGACAAGATCAACAACAAATATCATCTTGGCATTTCGGAAGACAACATAAATTTGCCCCAGCATCTCAAAGCAACAGGAGAGCATGAAGTCGAAATAGAGTTCCACCCCGAAGTCAAAACAAAAATGAAAGTTATTGTGACCTCTGTCTGATTTCTCTCGTTTCGCTTAGTGTGACTGATATTGTTTTCCGGGACACTCCGACTCTATGCGGCCGGCGGCCGCCTCATTGTCCCTCCACATGTTACGGGACAATCAAAGAAGTCTCCGCTCATCGTCTCGCCTCGCTCGTTGTGGCATAATTTCCCACCCGCTTCGCTCTGCGGAAATTACGCTACAACCCCTTGCCCACTCGTCTTCGACGGTGCCCTCGAAACAACATCAGCCACACAACATATTGCAAAAAGAAAAAACCCCACATTAGACAAAAGCTGCGGAGCTTTTTTGTGTGGGACTGGAAAGAACAAATTATTTGCGTGGCTGGACGAAAATAAGGCGCTCTTCGCGAAGAAACAGAATGCATTCTGTAGTATCCAGCGAATGGTAGCCGATGTAAAAGAGCCAAGCGTTGCATCCATCAAAATTTGGCTTTGAAGCAATAGTTCCAAAAAGGGACTCGGGCAGGACAAGCCGTGAAGCGGGTCCGATTTCAGCTGGACAAAGCTTATATCCTAAATTCCGGATAGCACTAAAGACATAGCTGGGAAACAACTCTCTAGAAGAACCATGAATAGCAAAACTAAGTTCACCAACTGTTGCCGAAACCAGATCGAGTTCTGTTTTTTTCTTGACCAGTTTTACTTTCTTCAGAATTCTATCGGCTTCAAGACTAATTCTGAATCCACTATTAAACAGTGCCTTGCGATAATCCAAGATATCCTTAAAGCCACCGATGGTAACGGTTTTGATGATTGGGAAATTCATGTTGTTCTCCTTTCGCCATTCGACAAATAGTAATGCGTTGTAAAGAACTTTGCCTCTGTGGGCTCGCAAACACGATGCTTGTGAGTTCAAGCGTATACCCTAATATTACACCCCTTTATATGTTTGTCAAGGGTAGCCAAAAATAGCCGAAATTGCTGTTTTTGAGGCTTTGGCTAATCCCAAGCGAGTCTCCTCAATCCCTGCGAACCCCGGTTGCTTCGGGCACGCTCAAAAGAGTGGATTGCACGGTTTGCGAGCAATATAATGGATAAAACACTGCGAGCAAAATCCACGCTTTTGAGCGAACAAGAAATCTCGCTGGGATTTCGAGTAGTGACCCAAAGGGACCGAGGGTGAGCCTGGTTGGGGATTGAGGGGGCGCCTAGACGACGCTGACGACTTTTATCAATCTCGTTTTGCCGTTGAAGTTCATTTTCTTTTTGGAGATGAATTTCACAAGCCCGTTTTTGACCGCGTAGATCGTGTCGTCTTTGCCGATCTTGGAACCGATCCCCGGAATATACTTCGTGCCTCGCTGACGGATGATGATGTTGCCGCTAACGGCTTTCTGGCCGTCAGAAAGTTTCACGCCCAAGCGTTTTGATTCAGATTCCCGACCTAAAGTTGTTGTGCCTTTTGCCTTTGTATGTGCCATAGTTTAAAAATGATTTATAATTGAAAAATGAAATATTACCTGTTATTATCGTATCATAGATGGAAAAGATAATCAAATTCCTCAAAGATTACCAATCCGATATTATCATCGTAATCGCCGTCGCTTTGATGACCTATATTGGCTACAACGTTGGGAAGATCACGGCCTTCAATTCAATGAAGACGCCGATTACCGTTACTAATTCGAATTCCGCGGCTGATATTGTGCGACCTGATGGAGGGATAGCTACAACAACACCTAACACGGTCAAAACCGACGTTTCTGTCGTTGCCTCAAAAAAATCTACCAGCAAACTCTATCATTTCAAATGGTGCCCGGGCGCGGCCCAGATCTCTCCGGCAAATCTTCTGACATTTCCAACCGAAGCCGCCGCCATTGCCGCCGGATACACCCTTGCTTCAAATTGCAATCGGTGATATGTTCGTTCAAGAACGTTCTTTTTCTGTGGAGGATGATTATGAAAACGAAGGGTATTACAATTGACGGAAACTCTCTTCGTATTGAGCTTGTCCCTTCTACAACTGCCGATTCTCGACTATTTGAAGAAATATGTCAGGGAATACCAAAGGATAGCACATTGAATCACTCTCATTGCTGGATGAGAAAAAACGATGATGGGTCATTTACCTTCGTCGGCGAATTCATTGAACCCGCGGTGCGATAATTGCACCGCTTTTTTTATAACCGAGGAGTGATTGGTCTTTTCTCGAGCTCTGTCGCAGGCGCCGCGAGTGTTTATTTGCGCGCGTACGCGCGCAAATAAACACTTGCATCCGAGCAAGGTGTCGTGTTGTAATCCGAAGGAGTACAACACGACAAGGACGACAAGACAAAGAGCGGAGACTTCATATATCGAGCCGAGGATTGTCAGCAGACAAACGAGGCGAGATGAAGCGCCCGCTGGGCGCATAGAGTCGGAGCGTTGAGAGAAAAGATTAATCACGACGTATTTGTTTCATCCAGTATTCATTCTCCCATTCCCAGAGGGTTTTAGCGGCAAGAAATGCCGCCGTGTCTTTTTCGAGGTCGGGGAGTTCTTTGAATTCGACATGGCCGGTTTGGTCGCCCCAAACATGTTCGCAAGTGCTTGGGCGATAATTTGCCGTTCGGATTTTTTGAGTCCCGCCTTTTTCTCTCATTGTCGCCCCGCAACCGCGGATGCAAGGCCGAGATTGGTCGAGACGCAATATCCAGCGCGTCAGATCGGGCATAGAAGGTTTTTCTTTCAAGGCCTCAACATATGCCGCCGCCTGAATTCCGTAATCACGATAGATCGCAATTGAAGTTTTAATGTCCAAGACACCCAGCCGTCCGTCAACTTCAGCTAAGACATCAATGGTTCCGGCATAATTGTGTTTTTTCGAACAAACTCTTTCTTCAATCATCTGCGGAATTATCTCGTGTTGTTTTTGAAAATTTTTAAAAGCAATTACTGCCGGCATGACCGAGTCGGGGATAGCGGTCTCCTTTCCGCCAAGAATCCCTTCGACTGTTTCATGAAGAAGCGTTCCCTCTTCGGCAGATTTATTTTTTATGGCTTCGCCGGCGGCGAAATTTGGCAAGTCGGCATAATATTTGTAGAGAGCCGGTTTAGCTTTAATTGATACGATAGATGTCACGCGGGGATACCAAACTCCATCAATTTCATAACCGGTGGCTGATTTGAAGTTGTCTACATTGGTGAAATACATAATGTACTTATAATTGTAGGCTGTGAATGGAGACATTATAAACACCCCGCGTTTTATTGTGCGACAATAAATGTTAAAATACTAACATGGCATCAGACGAAAAACTCCCAGGGGACTACGTAGCGGGTTTTATCGATGGCGAGGGTTGTTTTTATCTTACTTATAGAAGTGAAAAAAAATACAGCCGAAAGGGCAGCCCAACCTATTATCGTTGGCTTCCATATTTTGCAATGACTTTAAGATTGGACGACATAGAAATTCTTCATAAAATAAGAAATACACTTGGATGCGGAAATGTCTACAAATTAAGAAATAACAGTAAATGGGGGAGTCAAGCTTACTTTGGAATCCAAAATATAGACGACCTTTATAACAAAATAATTCCGTTTTTTAAAAAATATCAACTCCGAGCAAAAAAAAGATTTGATTTCGAATTATGGTGTTCGGCTCTAAATATTTTACACGCGAACAAAATTCAAAAAAAATCGTGCTCTTTGAATGAAAACATGTTACTCAATAAAATAAGATTTAAAATGCGGATTTATAAAAGTGAGTTGAATAGGGGATACAAGAACAACCCACAAGAATAACGTCCGACAAGATACCTTTTGCGACATGATAACCTCTTAAATCAAATCGACTTCCGGCTCATTATAACTACCTTAAGAACGGCAATAACCCCTTCAGTATTCCGGCGATGGTGTTAACCACCACCAGAAACAGGTTTATCGCCAACGTGCCGACGGCTTTCAGAATGCTTATTATATCGCCCCAGGAGAAGCTTTTTGAGTTAAACATGGATTGGATACCGGATTTTATATCCGGGAGCGATTGAGCGCAATTCACGTCGAATGAACCGCTGGCGCATTTGGTCATAATGGAATTCAGATCAACGGCGGCGTTCGCATGATCCACCGAACTTAACAATGAATAACAAACACATCCGCACGCGGCAACAACAATTATCGAAATAACAAAATAGGGCATTTTCTTTTTCATGGCCACTTCCCTACCAAGATGAAGAAAATTCTTGTGCGACATATAAAAAGTTATCCACAGGTACCACTTTTTAGTCAATCATTTGTGAAACATATTTTAAAAATATTAATCGTAGAGATTCATTAAAAATTGAGGGTCGTAATTAAATTGAAATTGATTCCCACTCCCCCATTCTATCACCTATGGCAAATAATCATACGGGTTTACGGTGCCATCGAAATAATTAAAATACAACTGATTATTGTGAGCGGTATTCAGATAGGTGAAAAAATCTTTGTAAATGCTCAAGTGAACATGAGCACCGGTGGTGTTGCCGGTTGCGCCTTCGTAGCCGATGACGGAATCCTTCGTGACCGGAGTTCCGTTGGCAAGTCCCGACGGTGCTTTCATATGGCCGTACAAACTGACCATGTTATTGGCATGGACGATGGCTACGAAATTCCCCCAGCCGTCATCATATCCGCTGGCGAGGATCGAACCGGCGTCAATGGGATGGATGGATGACCCCACCGCGCTGGCGATGTCTACGCCGTTATGGGGCGCGCCACCGTATGCGCCCCGTCTTGCGTAAGCGGTCATGCCATAACCTTGAGTAATAATATAATCATCCAGCGGCCAGCGAATTGACCACATGCCCTTGGCCGGAACACTTGTTGCCGTGACATGAACAATGAAAGCTCCCGTCGCCAGGGCTTGGGCTTCAAGTTTCTTCAATTGATCAAAGAACGCGGCTTGTTTTGATTCGACATCGGTCAGCATTTTTTGATATTCCTGCTCTTTGCCTTTTGTCGCCGTCAGTAGCTGATCTTTGCTTTGCTTGGTATCGGTGACCGCCGATTTTTGTTGAACTTGCTGATCGTTCAATGTTTCAAGGTCATTCTTCTTTTCTTCGAGCGCGGTTTTATTATTTTGGAGATCTTCGCTCTCTTTTTTGACCAAAACGAGCGTGTCGTTGAGCTGGAGATCCAGATCCGTATCTTGTTGCATCTGGTCGTAGTAGTTCGACAAGGTCGGATTTTTTATCAGGATCGCGGCCAAACTCGTCTGGTCTCGGGCGGCCATTTCGGCGATCAGTTTGCCAATGGCCGATTTTTCCTTGACTATCTTATCCTGGTCGTCGAATATTTTGCTTTCAAGATCGGAGATCTCAAGCTTCGCCGTTGATATCTGATCACCGGTGATGGAGATCTGGGTGTTCAGCTGAAGGATCTGGTTGTTCAGGATGTTTATCTGCTTCGCCAGCGTATCGGCTTGTTTTTGGCTGGCATTGATATTGCTTGTGTATTGGGCGGCTTGTTTGGTCAGGGTATCGATCTGGGAACGAAGATCCAAGATCTGCTGATTAATATCGGCCAGCGCCGGTTTGACAAAAAACAAACCCAAAACAAAAAACGCCGACAGAAACGCGATTTTTTTATATCTGAAGATCATTCCAATTTTTTTATCGCTGTTTTTATTCTTTTTATGGCTTCTTCTTTTCCGATGACAAATAAAATTTCCAGTGGATCGGCTGAATATTTTTCTCCGCTCAATGCCACTCGCAACGGCCAATAGACCGCTCCCCTGTCGCCGTGAAATATTTCCTCGGCTATGTTGTCCAAAATGTTTTTTGTTGTTTCTTTGTCGGTTTCGAGATCTTCTAGCTCTTCAAGTATCTTTTCTAATGCTTTTTTCGCCCCACTTTTATCGGACTTCTTCCAAGTCAACAATTCCGTTTCGTATTCCGGCGCTTTGAAAAAGTAGTGATAATCCCCTACCTGATCCAGATACTCAAGTCGCTCGCGAAAAATGGGAGCCATTTTCATAATTAATTCGTCATCAACGATCCCAAAATGTTTTTTAACGAATGGCAAAACAAGTTTGCAGATGCCGGCATCATTTTCCATCTTTAAATATTGGGAATTGAGCCAGTTTAATTTTTTAATATCAAAAACCGCGCCGGATTTGTGGATTTTTTCCAGTTTGAATTGTTCAATGATCTCGTTCTTGGTCAGCATTTCTTTTGTCGAATCATCCGGCGTCCAGCCAAGAAGCGCCAGAAAGTTCACCAAAGCGTCCGGTAAATAACCAAGAGCGCGATATTCGGCCACCGAAGTCACGCCGTCGCGTTTAGACATTTTCGAACGGTCTGTTCCGAGAATCAGCGGCAAATGAGCAAATTTTGCCGGTGTCCAACTAAGCGTTTCATAAATTAAAATCTGTTTGGGCGTGTTAGCAATATGATCCTCGCCACGGATGACATGGCTGATTTCCATCATATGGTCGTCAATTACGACGGCAAAGTTATACAACGGCTCGTTGATATTTTTGGCAATGCTGAAATCCCCGAGCAATTTTTCCTCGAATTCTATTTTCCCCTTGATAATATCTTCAAAAACGATTTTTCTGCTTGAATTGGTATCAACCTTTAATCGAATTATCCCTTCCCCGTGATTCATGATTCGTGATTCATGATTCTTGTGCTCGCACATATGTCTTGGCGGTTCTTTTTTCTCCATCTGTTCTTTCTGCTCCGCTTCTAGTTCTTCTTTCGTGTGGTAACACCAAAACGCCTTGTCTTCGTCCATGAGTTTCTGGATGTATTTCGTATAATATTTTGTCCGCTCGCTTTGGTGGTAGAGCTCGTCCCATTTCAAACCAAGCCATTCAAAGCCCTCGATGATGTCTTTCTCGTATTCTTTTGTCGAGCGTTCGGTGTCGGTGTCTTCAATTCTGAGAATGTATTGCCCACCCGACATGTGTCGCGCGAAAAGCCAGTTGAAAAGCGCCGTTCGCGCCGTGCCGATATGCAAAAAACCAGTAGGACTTGGCGCCATCCGAACTCGAATCTTCTCAATTTTGACTTTGGTCATTGATTGTATTTTATCAGAAATACATCAACTCGCCAATATTTCACTAAATGAATTAAAAAGCAGTGCCTTGCGACACTGCTGGTATTACTAAAACTGACCCTGCAAAAACGATCTATGCTTTGGATTCAGGATGAATTG
This sequence comes from Minisyncoccia bacterium, assembly GCA_050015375.1. Lineage (GTDB taxonomy): Bacteria > Patescibacteriota > Minisyncoccia > 2-02-FULL-40-12 > IGHO2-01-FULL-4-A > JBEKBN01. The sequence continues at coordinate 13,825 of JBEKBN010000007.1, forward strand.
GGAACATCTTCTTGTTGACAACCTGAAATCCATATTCTTTCAGCGTTTTCTCTCCTCTACCTCCTTTGGCCCAATATAGTATTTGACGGTCAAGATGGTCTCGGCACCCGTAAAAGATATCCGTATCATCAATCTCATCTGGATTACCGATTACTGATATCTCAACAATCAAACGCCCAACCGCAAGCTTTTTACAGTGAGCTTTGGTGCCGATTCCCCAGCCACAATAATGCGGACGCTTCCCCTTTTTGTCATTTTTCATGTTTTTCTCCACAGAATGGGTTAATATTGGAGTATCTTAAGGAACATTAAATGTAATATGAGCTTACAAATTCAGTATATACCCCCAATAAACATCTGTCAAGTCCTTGAAAATGGCCCCAAATTGGACGATTCTGAAAGCAATGGCAACTGGCATGTTCATAATTGAAATAATTCCCTTGGTTCACATCCCGCGCAATCAGGTGCAGGTTTTGAGTTATTTCCATGGCGAGATGCTGAAAGTCGGAGCGGTGGTGGAAATTGATTTCAATCACCGGAAAATAAGAGGCGTAGCTGTGGTCTCGGAACCGTTGAAAAGCCGGAAACTGGATTTTAAAAAATCAGTTGATTTTGAATTGAAAAATATTTCAAAAGTCATCAGTGCTGAACCGATGGTTTCTGAACGGCAACTGACCATCGCAAATTGGCTTTCGAATTATTACTATGCTCCTCTTGGGATCTGTTTGAAAACGATATTACCGCCATTTTGGAATAAAAAGGGTTACAAAAACGAAACTCCTAAAAATACTTTGTCGGTAAAGCAAACGTTTCTTATGGTGGCTGAAAATATCGCCGGAAAGTATTTTATGGAAAAATACGCTTCTGAAAAACCGGTTTATATCTCCAGCGGTTTGAAAAACAAAGAATATTTTGATGTTTGGAATAAGGTCGCCGCCGGCGAATCCAAATTGATCATCGGCACGCGAATCGGACTTTTTTTACCATTTTCAAATTTGTCTAAAATGATTGTTGATGATGGATCGAACGAAGCATACAAATCCGACATGACGCCAAGATATAATGCCGTGGATTTAGCGCGATTCGTGGCTAATGTTCATAATTCCGAAGTTATTTCTTCGGATGTTTTCCCGCGAATTGAATTTCCAAAATCAGCCTCTTCAGTTGTAGTCCGCAAATCACCCGTTGATCGTTCGGTTGTCAACATGATTTCCGAGATAAAGGCCGGTAATTTTTCAATATTTTCTCGCGATTTACAAGATGAATTTTTAAAATTTAAAATTGAGAATTTAAAATTGATTTTGTATATCCCCCGCCGGGGACACGCCAATTTCATTTTGTGCCAGCACTGCGGGGAAGCATTAAAATGTCCGAATTGCAATGTCTCGTTGGTCTTACACAGACAACCCACAACTAATTCCGAGCAGCTTATTTGCCATCACTGCGGTTATTCCGGCGCATTGCCGAAATCGTGTTCCGTTTGCAAAAGTTATCAATTGAAACCTTTCGGCATTGGCATTGAAAGAGTTGAAAGTGAAATTAAAAAATACTATCAGCGGGCCAACCTGAAAATGCCGACTCTTTTTCGTCTCGACAGCGATTCCGTCAAGGACGAAAGAGACGAGGAAAATATTATCAATGATTTTCTTGGCGCCGAATCAGCCATTTTGCTGGCAACACAAATGATATTCAGCCACAAACATCGTCTCGCAAATAATTTGCAAATCAAGCCGGTTATTGGCATAATAACAGCGGATTCACTTGTAAATATTCCCGATTACAAAACCGAGGAATCGCTTTTTCGGCAATTAACTTTACTGGCCGGCTTCGGCAAAAGATTGATAATTCAGACCCATGATCCGGAAAATCCAGCCATTAAGTGCTTCGCCGGCGGCGATGTTTCCGGTTTTATCAAATCGGAATTAAAAAATCGGGAAGAACTTTCATATCCGCCGTTCAGCCGATTCATCAAGATATCTTTCAAACATTTTGACAATTTTAAAGCCAAGCGGGAAATCGCCATAGTCGCCGAGAAATTGAAACAGGTATTGCGCGGTGACAGATCAAGATTTGATATTATGGGTCCGTCGCCAGCATTCATTTCAAAAGAAAAGAATTTTTATATTTGGAGTTTGATCTTGCGAGATAAACAAATGTTGGAGCTTCCGCTTGACTCCGGCGCCGCAGAAATAAAAACGCGCAATGAGTTACTGCGCGTTGTGCCCGGCGGGCGTGGCTGGATAATTGACATTGATCCCAGAACCGCCATTTGATCGGTCACCGCCGGTTTAACTGGAGGCCAGATAGACAAGCAGGTCATTGGAGCACAATACTGCGGCAATTCTTATCGCCGCCAGAGTAATGGCAGCCCCGATAGCCGTGCAAAAAAGAGCAAAAAATATCCTTACGCCTTTATCAAACTTGTCACAGAACATTTTTTCCTCCTACGAACATGGAAATAGTCAAAAACCCTGATAAAATCTTACGCCTAATTATGAAACCGGTCAAGAATATAAGTTCTGAAACTTTGAAATTGGCCGAAGAGATGAAAACAATCATGAAGACCAGCAACGGCGTCGGCTTGGCGGCAAATCAGGTCGGTGTTGATCTGCGCGTTTTTGTCATTGACGAAAATCTGGCCAAAGAAAATAATGTGCCTGAAGTTTATTTCAACCCGGAGATAACCGAATATTCCAAAGATCTCGCCGAGATGGAGGAAGGTTGTTTGAGTTTACCCCAGTACTGGAAGGATATAAAACGCTCCAAAAAGATAAAATTCAAAGCCACCGGCATTGACGGAAAAAAAATAAAAATCAAAGCACGCGGTTTTTTGGCGCGGGTTCTTCAGCACGAAGTTGATCACTTGAATGGATTGCTAATTAAAGATCGTCTTAATGAAAAGTAACGGTAAAATTATTTTTTTCGGCACATCTGAATTCGCCGTGCCGGCGCTGGAAGCGTTTTTTAACGCTGGCTATGAAATTGGCGCCGTTATCACCACGCCCGATGAACCGGTCGGACGAAAACAAATTTTAACGCCTTCACCGGTTAAGTTTTGCGCCGAAAAACTAGGATTAAAAATTTTACAACCCCAAAAATTAGATTCCGAATTTTTAAAAATTCTTCAAACTACCAACCACAAACTACCAACTACTCTCGGTATCGTCGCCTCCTACGGCAAAATAATTCCCAAAGAAATCATTGATTCGTTTCCGCTTGGCATCCTCAATATTCATCCGTCTCTTTTGCCGAAATATCGCGGGCCGTCGCCGATCCAGACCCAGATTTTGAACGGCGAGACGGAAATTGGAGTGACGATAATCAAAATTGACGAACTGGTGGATCACGGACCAATTGTCGCTGAACAAGAATCAAGAATCATGAATCATGAATTGTTTGAAGATGCGCAAAATAAATTATCCCGAATCGGAACCAACCTCCTGGTCAAAATATTGCCCGATTATATTTCCGGAAAAATAAAACCGATTGAACAAAATCACGATCTGGCATCCTTCACAAAAAAGACATCCAAAGAAGATGGCAAAATCGACTGGAACAAACCGGCTGAACAAATTTATGATCAATTTCGGGCTTTTCACAAATGGCCGGGAGTTTGGACGATTTGGAAAAACAAAATTTTGAAGATCACGGATCTGCGCGTTCAAAACGGCAAGATTGAGATCCTCCGTCTTCAACTCGAAGGCGGAAAAGAGATGTCTTTGAAAGAATTTGTCGCCGGCCACAAAGATTTTATTGTCGGCAAACTCGGCCGGTGATATAATATTCTTATGCAGGAAGAAAATGTTCTCGAAGTTCAAAATCTGTCCGTTGAGTTCAACGGCGGTTTGATCTTGGATAATTTGAATTTTTCGGTGAGGCGCGGGGAAGTTCTTGCTATCGTCGGTCCCAACGGCGCCGGAAAAACCGTTTTGTTCCGTTCGCTTCTTGATCTTATCCCCTACTCCGGCGAAATAGATTGGAAGCCCGGGATCCGAATCGGTTATGTCCCGCAAAAATTATCCATTGAGCATAATTTTCCCTTGACGGTCAGGGAATTTTTGGAAATCAAATCTGCCGCTGGAGTTCGCTATTCCCATCACGATATTTTTCAAGCGCTGGAGTCGGTCGGCATCAAAACCGGCACCGACGAGAAACATCATCTTGAACATCACATTCTGAACCGGCCTTTGGGCAAACTTTCCGGCGGCGAACTTCAGCGGATCCTTATCGCTTGGTCAATGATCGGCAAACCCGATGTTTTGCTTTTTGACGAACCCACGGCTGGCATTGATGCCGGGGGCGAGGAAACCATTTATCAACTTCTCCACAAACTCCAAATGAGCGCGACGCTTACGATCTTAATGATCTCGCACGATCTGAATATCGTTTATAAATATACCGACAATGTTCTTTGCCTGAATAAAAAAATGCTGGCTTTTGGAAGACCGAAAACCATTTTAAGCCAAGAAGGATTGGCGTCGCTTTATGGCGGCGAGACCGAAATAATCCGCCACGACCACGGTTACAATTAATTCGTATATTCGTAAAAATTCGTAATTTCGTAGTAATATGAATTATCTCCAAATCATCACTGGAATTTTTGTCGGGATCGCTTCCGGTTATTTAGGTTCGTTCATGGTCCTGCGGCGGATGGCGTTGGTTGGCGATGCGTTGTCTCATGTGGCTTTGCCGGGTTTGGCGCTGGCTCTGCTTTTCAACATCAATCCTTTCATCGGCGCTTTCGCGGCATTGTTCGTCGGTATCGTCATCGTTTGGTTCATTGAAAATCGGACCCATCTGCCGACCGAATCTCTCATTGGACTATTTTTCACTTTTTCTCTCGCCGTCGGTATTTTGATCACTCCTCGGGCGGAACTGCTTGAGGCGCTGTTTGGCGATATTTCAAAGATCGCGGTTATGGACGCTATTCTTGCGGTTGTATTGTCCGTTTTAATAATGGTCGTTATGCGCGCAATTTCGAAAAAATTCACCTTGAGCACGCTTTCCACCGATTTGGCCAGCTCCGTCGGAATAAATGTCTCACGACTTAATTTTATATTTTTAATAATGGTGGCGGTTATCGTCGCTCTGGGCATTAAGGCCGTCGGCACTTTGCTCACCGGCGCGCTGGTCATTATTCCCGCCATATCCGCGCGAAATATCACTTCGAGTTTGGGCGCCTATACTGTTGGCAGCGCGATCTTTGGACTTTTGAGCTTGCTTGGCGGGATATTCATTTCTTCATATTTCAACCTCGCCCCGGGTCCGATAATCGTTTTGACCAGTTCTGTCATTTTTCTGGTTTCATTCGTTTTGAGCAACAAAAATTCTTGACCGGCTTAATTTTGCATTTTCCGGATATTTTTGTTATTCTTCGGTTAACCGTTTAATTATTTCTATATGATCGGACCGAATGAATTAAAACCCGGCGTCTATTTTATTTACGAAGGCCAGCCCTACGAGGTCACCGAAACCCATCATCTTAAGATGCAACAGCGCCGGCCGGTGGTTCAGACGAAGATGAGAAATGTGCTCAACGGCAAGACGCTGGAGCGCAACATGGCCCAGTCGGACATGTTCGAGGAGGCCGATATTCAGAAAAAATCGGTGAAGTTTTTGTACGCTCACCGCGAAGAATATTGGTTTTCTGAAATTGACGACCCTTCAAAAAGATTCAAACTTGACGCCGGCATCATCGGCGAGCAGACCAAGTTTCTGAAATCCAATACTCCGGTTGAAGCCGTTACCTTCAACGACAAAATAATCAATGTTTCATTGCCGATTAAAATGCAATTCAAGGTCACCGAAGCGCCGCCGGGAATTCGCGGAGATACGGCCCAGGGCGGAGTTAAAACAGTTAAAATCGAAACCGGCGCCTCGGTAAACGTGCCGTTATTCGTGAATCAAGACGACGCAATTATTGTAAATACTCAAACGGGAGAGTATGTGGAAAGAGCGACCAAGGGCTAACGATAGCGGGAATATTTGGACGACTTGAGCGATGAGGAAGTGGAACTTTCTCTTTTACCTTTCAAAAAGAAAATAGCAATCAGCGAGATGACCGCCCAATAAAAGAGGGCGGTTTTTGTTCCGACAAAATTCGCGACGCTTGCGGGTAAGATCGGAGTTCCGATTTTCGGCAAATAAGACGCCAGTACGCTGACAAGAAGTCCGGCATTGACCACCGACAATAATATTATAGAAATTATTGACGAGTCCTTCAGGGTAACTCGGTTTTTCAAAATCGAGCGATTCATAATATAAAATACGGCGACAAAAAATATGAGAAATAATCCGATGTGGACGAGATATGACTGTGTGCTCCCGACGGTGTTTTTTATGAAATTGAAATACGGCAAATTCGCCTCGATGAAATATGCCACATAGACCGAAAGCATCGAAACTAAAATCCGCGACCGGCCGAGGGTAAATCCGATGACGAAAATCACGAAAGCGCCAAAAGCCACGATGAGCATCGCCGACGAATTGAACGCCTTCCCCAAACTTGCCAAATAAAACAAAATACTCGAGATTATCCCGGACATGAATTTATTATACTACGAAAATCTTAGTTTCCCAACAACAAAAGTTTTATTTTTGTTTAAATCAGGCAACTGGCTACGATTCTTGACATATAAATAAAAAGGGTATAGAATACATCATTGCGTGGGTTGTTGCTGTTAAACCCAATTATTGAACCCTTGAATGCCTCCGGGAGGAGAAAATGAAAACAAGGTTCTTTACAATAGCAGTTCTGTTTTTGATGGTACTGGCCCCCATTGGGCTGGCCCAAACTAAGCAGCAGGTAGCCGGCGAAGGGCAGATCGTGGTCAACGAGAAAGACCTGCCACCTGATGTTTTGGCAAAGATCAGGTCAGTTCAAAAAGTCGAACAGGACGTTTCGGCCGTTCCGGCCGAGGCAAAACAATGGAAAGACGAGATCCTTGAGAGAGTCGATGCTCTCGCGAAAAAAATCGGTACTACGGTTGAGCATCTTTGGATGGTCCTGGCCCGTCAAGGGTATATTGAAGGATGTTATGGCATATTTTGGCTCATTCTGGGTATCGGGATGACCATCGGAGCCATTAGACATCTCTCAGGAACCATTATCTTGTGCACGGGTAAATTTGAACTGAAAGAGAAAAAGGGAGATGAAACTTCGGTGGTCAGAAAATCAGAAATTACAGGAACGGAATGCACGAGGATAACTAAAACAATTATTCTGTGCATCCTCGGACTAGTGTTCCTCATAACAGCCGGTGTATACATTACCGATATTGGTTACCTGTTCAATCCAGAGTATTTTGCTCTTCAGCAGATGCAACAGATTTTCGGTCACTGACCGCCGGCAACGGCAAGCCCCCCACGAATGAAAAGCTATCCGTGGGGTTTTTTAATTCGCTCGCGCCGAGTATTAGATTTCCGTGGAGAGCTCCTCGACGAGTTTGCGGGCACGGCTGGAGAGTTTCTTGGGAATATCAATTTTGATTTTGACGATTTGGTCGCCGTTGCGATTGCCGTGAACGCCAAATCCTCGCATGCGGATTTCCTCGCCGTCTTGAGTTCCCGCCGGAATCTGGATTTCCTTGTCGCCATCGAGTGTCGGCACTCGGACGACATTTCCTAGCATTGCATCAGTTAATTTAATATTCAAATTGTAAAATAAATCTTCCCCGACTCTTTTGAATCTTCTATCATTGAGAACCTGAAGCCGGATATACAAATCCCCCGCCTGTCCGTTTCTGAATCCGGCTTGGCCCTGGCCTTTCACGACCAAAACCTCGCGGTCTTTTATTCCGCCCGGAATTGTAATGTCAAAGGTTTTTCTACCTTTGGCTCTCCCTTCGCCCGAACAAATTGGGCATTTTTCCTTCGGCACCTTACCGGTTCCGGTGCAAACTTTGCAAGCGTAAACCTGCATTATGTTGCCAAAAAAAGAATGGACATTTTGTTTTATCTCGCCGGTTCCGTTGCAAGTTCCGCAATTCACGGCATTACTTCCCGGCTTCACCCCGCTTCCTTGGCAATTCTCGCAAATTATTTCTTTTGACAATTCAACTTTCTTCACCCCACCTCGCGCACAGGTGAAAAAATCTATCGTCAGAGCGACTTCAATATCGGCGCCGCGATTTATATTTGCCTCGGCCCTTCTTGAACTTCTCCGTCCAAAACCTCCGCCGAAAATATCAAAGATGTCATTCAAATCAATATTCTCGCCACGGCCAAAACCGCCAAATTGAGAAAAATCAAATCCGTCAAATCCGCCCTGTTGACCTTGTCCGCCGAAACCGCCAAACCCTTGTCCATTCTGAAATGTTGAACCGAACTGGTCATATTGACCACGTTTTTTCGGATCGGACAAAACTTGATAGGCCTCATTTATTTCTTTGAACTTGGCTTCATTACCACCTTTTTTGTCAGGATGATATTCGTGAGCCAGTTTTCTGTAGGCACTCTTAATCTCATCCGCGGAAGCGGATTTTTCAATGCCTAAGGTTTTGTAGTAATCGGAGGGCATAATAAAAAATAGTAAGCTGGCGGTTGTTGTCTTGAGGGCGCTCATTTCTGTGAGCCCGAAGGCTTGGAGGGCGTGATTGCATGGCCTGGCAACATGAGAAAATGGTAAAATATTTCCTGCCATTTTCTCGTGTTGCCAGAATCCACAGAAATGAGCGAGCCGGAATTCTCGCTGGGAATTCCGGCGTCCCGAGAGATAATAGCTGCCAGCTAAATTATCTTACTTTTCTTCAGCTTTAGTTTCCTTCGCCTCGGAGTGCGGATCCTCCTCAACTTTCGCTCCCTGCTCGGCGTTTGTTGATTGCTGGGCTTTATACATCGCTTCTCCGATTTTTTGGGCAGTTGTCGCCAAGTCGTCCGTGGCTTTTTTGATCTCTGCAGCATCGGAACTATCTTTCACTTTTTTGACCGCTTCTATTTTTTCCTCGATCTGCTTTTTCAGATCATCGGCAACTTTTGTTCCCGCGTCTTTCAGTGCTTTCTCGGTCGTGTAGACCAACGTCTCGGCCATATTCTTGGCATCAACGAGTTCTTTTTTCTTGGCATCTTCGGAAGCGAATTTTTCGGCTTCCATGGTCATCCGCTTTTTCTCGTCTTCAGACAAACCGGATGAACCTTCGATCTTGATTGACTGCTCTTTTCCGGTGGCTTTGTCTTTGGCTTTGACATTCAGAATTCCATTGGCATCAATATCGAATGAGACCTCAATTTGCGGAATGCCCCGAGGCGCCGGTGGAATGCCGTCAAGAATGAATCTGCCGAGCGTTTTGTTGTCAGCCGACATCGGCCGTTCGCCTTGCAAAACATGGATTTCTACTGATGGCTGATTGTCGGCCGCCGTTGAAAATATTTGTGATTTGGAAACTGGCACGGTTGTGTTTTTGTCTATCATTTTTGTCATAACCTGGCCCATGGTTTCAATGCCAAGCGAAAGCGGTGTTACATCCAAAAGCAAAACATCCCTAATGTCGCCTTGCATGATTCCGCCCTGGATGGCCGCGCCGACGGCGACAACTTCGTCAGGATTGACGTCTTTGTGCGGTTCTTTGCCGAATAATTTTTTGACGGCGTCGATCATCGCCGGCATTCTGGTCTGGCCGCCGACAAGAACGACTTCGTTAATATCTGAAATCTTAATTCCGGTTTTCTCAAGAGTTTCTTTTGTTAATTTAATCGAAAGGTCAATGTAATCGCGGACGAGATCCTCCAGTTTCGCTCGAGTGAAAGTCATGCTGAAATGCTTGGCGCCCGAAGCGTCGGCGGTCAGAAACGGAATATTGACCTCGGTTTGAGTGGTGCTGGAAAGTTCGTGTTTGGCTTTCTCAGCCGCGTCTTTCAGCCGTTGCAATGCTAGCTGGTCTTTTGACACATCCACGCCTTGTTCTTTTTTGAATTCATCCACAAAATATTTGATTATCCGCTGGTCAAAATCGTCACCGCCAAGATGGGTGTCGCCGCCGGTTCCTTTGACTTCAATTGTGTCCTCGGAAACTTCAAGGACTGAAATATCAAAAGTTCCGCCGCCAAAATCATAGACGCAAATTTTCTCATCTTTCTTTTTGTTGAAACCGTAAGCCAGCGCGGCGGCAGTCGGTTCGTTGATGACCCTTTTGACATTCAGACCGGCAATTTCACCAGCGTCTTTGGTTGCTTTTCTTTGAGAATCATCAAAATACGCCGGCACGGTAATGATGGCATCGGTTATCTTTTCGCCAAGTTTGTCTTCGGCATCGGTCTTCAATTTTTGCAATATCATCGCCGATATTTCCGCTGGCTTGAACCATTTCTCCCCCATTTTTATCTCAACATCGCCGTTTGAACCTTCGCGAATTTCATACGGCAAAAGCGCTTTGTCTTTTTGGACTTCCTTGTCGGAATATCTGCGGCCGATGAGCCGCTTCACTGAATATATCGTGTTTCTCGGATTTGTGACCGCTTGTCTTTTCGCTGTGACACCGACGTAACGCTCACCGTTCTTGCCGACGGCAACAACGGACGGCGTCGTCCGCATGCCTTCCTTATTCTCCAAAACCCTCGGCTGGCCGATCTCCACGATCGCCATCGCCGAATTAGTCGTTCCCAGATCGATTCCTAATATTTTTGACATGATGATTTATAAGCGAGCGGATGTTATTTCTAGGGCGCTCATTTCTGTGCGATTGCACGGTTGGCGAGCAGTATAATGTCGGCGTAAGCCACTGCGAGCCAAATCCACAGAAATGAGCGAGTCGATTTCCTCGCTGGGGAAATTGACATCCCATGAAATAACATCAGCGAGCTTGTTAATTATCTGATTATTTTCACTCTCGCCGGCCTGATGACTTTTCCGTGCATCGTGTAGCCGGCTCTGATCTCTTCAATTTTGCTTGCCCCGTTTGAACTCGAAGAATTTCCAATGGGGTTCCGGTTTTCTTCGGTACTTATCGCTTCATGCAATTCCGGATCAAATTTTTCTCCTTCGACCTTTATTTTCTCAACTCCGTGTTTTTTCAATAATTCGCTGAACTTTTTCAAAACCTGATTCAGACCAATATTTTCCGACGAATGTTTTGCCGTGATCTCCAGATCATCAACCACGTCCAGTATTTCGATCAGCAACGCCTCGTTGGCAAATTTCGCGAATTCTTCCAGCGTTTTGGTTTCGTCTTTTTTGTAATTCAGAAAATCCGCCCGTTCGCGTTTCCAATTATTCAAATACTCCTCGGCTTTCGCTTCTGCTTCTTCCAATTTCTTTTTCAATAAAACCGAATCAATTTGCTCCAAAATCTCGTCCTTCCCCAATTGGTTCTGATTTTGTTTTTGTTCTTGGGCCATATTAATTTTTCACTGCCATTTTATTTAATTCGTCCGTCGTATATTTTATCAATCCTATATTTCTCTGATAATCCATCCTCGTCGGACCGATCAGGGTCAGCGAACCGGTGAATTTTTCCGGCAATCGATATTTGGCAAACATCATCGTTTCGTCTTTAACGTCACGGATCTGGTTCTCGTCGCCGATGATGATATTCAAATTTTCGAACCGATCGTCCATCATCGTGAACAGATGTTTCTCCAGTTGATCAAAAATATTTTCAAACCGGTCAAAAAAACTCGTCAGCCGGAAAGCGCGGTCAAATTCCCTGAAATCCGGTAATTCGAACATCCCCGAAAGTCCGCATTTGAAAAAATCATCGCGTTGGTCAATGTTGGTGATGACCAGATTTTCGCAAAGATCGGAAAGTGTTTTGGCTACGTTCTTGTTTAATTGTTGCGGATCGTTGCCGGCGTCTTTGATGGCGCGGGAGATCTTCTTCCGGTCAACCGGATTTGGTTTCAATTTTTCCGGTTCAATAAAGTTATCCACATAATAGCGATAAGCGATGTCGGTCGGGACGCGGCCGCCGGAAGTGTGGAACTGATTCAGATAACCGAGCGTCTCCAGCTCATTCATCTCGCCCCGGATTGATGCCGATCTCAAGCCGAAAAAGCCAGATTTTTCAATCTCTTTTGAGCTTACCGGGTCGGCGGTTCTGATATATTGGCTAACTATCGCCGCCACCAAAGCCGATTGTCTTGGCGTAAGCATATGTATCAATTATAGCCATTGGCACTCTCATGTCAAGAGTGCCAATCGGCGGATGACGGATATTGTCTCTCTAAACAACATCCGCCATCCTCCTCATTTTTGATTTTTGATGATAAAATATATTTATGGGCAGGATAAAATCTTTCTGGAGAAATTTAGGTCCGGGCCTTGTTGCCGGCGCCGCTGATGATGATCCGTCCGGTATCGCGACCTATTCCATTGCCGGCGCTAAGTTCGGTCTGGGCGCTTTATGGACCGCTTTATATACTTTGCCGTTCATCATCATCATCCAGAGAATGGCCGGCCGGATCGGGCTCATTTCCGGCAAAGGAATGGCCGCTAATATGAAAAGATTTTATCCCAGGTGGATCCTCATCTTCGTCGCCATATTAATCCTCTTCGCGAACATTGTTAACATCGGCGCGGATATTTCCGGCATGTCGGCGGCTTCGGCGGTTTTGATGCCAAGCGTCTCGCCTATTTTTTTGGCGATATTGATCCCGGGGGTCATCACTTTGATGCTTGTCGTTTCATCCTATCGGACGATGGTCAAATATTTGAAATGGATCGCCATGGTCATGCTGGCGTATGTCTTGGCGGTTTTTTTCATAAAAATGGATTGGCCGGCGGTTCTTTTTCGGGCGGTGGTTCCTGACATCAAATTTACGAAAGATTATTTGTTGATGATGATCGCTGTTTTCGGCACGACGATCTCGCCCTATCTTTTTTTCTGGCAAGCGTCCGAGTCCGTCGAGGAAGAGCAATTCCGCACGCAAACAAACCCAGAGCTGGCGACAATGATTCCGGCCACCGAGCCACACATGACTCATCGCGACCAGAAAATAATCGGCGGGGAGATTGGTTCAATGTATAGAGATGTTCGTTACGGCATGATATTCTCCAATGTCATCACTTTTTTCATAATTGCGTTATGCTCGGCGACGCTTTTCAAAAACGGCGCCGTCAATGTCAGCACGATGCAGGAAGTCGCCTCGGTTTTGAAACCTTTGGCTGGTTCGTATTCAAATTTCTTGTTTATGATAGGAATCCTGGCGGCTGGCGCGATCGCGATTCCGGTTTTGGCTGGTTCAGCGGCATATATTATCGCTGAAATGTTTAATTGGAAGTGGGGATTTTCCAAGCCGTTTCATCGAGCCAGACAATTTTATCTGGTTATTATCATAGCCACCGCGCTCGGCGTTGCCATTCCTCTTTTGAAACTCAGCCCGGTATCAATCCTTTTTTACACCGCGGTGATTTACGGGTTCATCTCGCCGTTTCTTGTCGCCATGCTTATCCACATGGCCAATAATCCTCGGATCATGGGCCAATACACCAGCCGTCCTCTTTCCAATGTCATCGCATACATTCTCTTCATCATCATGGCCGGCAGTTCGATTCTGATGCTGGTGTTGTAATACCCCGCCTCATCTGGGGTGATAATTTTACTTAGCAATCTGACTATCTGATGCCTCGCCTGCGGCTCTGGTTATTCTAATTTCCATGTTTTATCTCCGGAAGAGGCGGGGTTATTGCTTGTTACCGGCAAATTTTTCGCTCTGCTCAAATTGCCGACAAGCAACAAAAAAACCGAGCAGATGCCCGGCAGCAAATCGATAACAGACCAATCTAGCGTAATAACTTACCAGTTCTTTTCGACTGGCCAACACAATTTCCGTTGGAGTCATAGATCAGACGTTTATGACTGGGTTTAGTAACTTCTTGAACCAATAATTCTGCCTCAGCAATTGTACCACAATCTTTTACTGTTTCAATATAATCTTCTTCAACTATACTAAATTGCTGTTCATATTCATCAATTTCAATGACTCGGAACTTTCCTTCTGGAGCTCTAAAGAAATCATGATTCCCCATTGCCATTTCTCCTCAACAAATATTTGTTAATTGTCAAACAACAAACATATGATAGTTTATAACCACAAATTTGTCAATGCCTGTTGGATAAAACGCTTTTTTGGTGATACAATTTAGACAATGCAAATCTACAATACCCTGACTCGGAAAAAAGAAGAATTCGCTCCGCGGGAAAAAGGCAAAGTCAAAATGTTCGTCTGCGGGCCGACGGTTTATGATTATGTTCATATTGGAAACGCGCGGACTTTTGTGTTTTTTGATTTTGTCGTGAAGTATTTGCGTTTCAAAGGTTTTGATGTTGATTATGTCCAAAACATCACCGACATTGACGACAAGATAATCAGCAAAGCCATCAAGGCCGGAAAAGAACCCGCCGAAATCGCCAAAACATACGAAATGGCTTTTCATGAGAATATGAAGGCGCTGGGAGTGACATCGGTTTCAAAATACGCCCGGGCGACGGATTTCATGCCGGAAATCATTTCGCAGGTAAAACGGCTCATCGAAAACGGAAACGCGTACAAAATTGACGGCGACGGCTGGTATTTCGACCTGAAAACATTTCCCGAATACGGCAAATTATCCGGCCGAACTATGGAGATGGCTGATGATGCCGTTTCCCGGATAGACGAAAATGAGAACAAGCATAATCGTGGCGATTTTTGCCTATGGAAACTAAGCAAGGACGGGGAACCAACATGGGATGGTGGCAGGTTTGGCGCCGGTCGCCCAGGTTGGCACATTGAAGACACGGCAATAACCGAGAAGTTTTTCGGTCCGCAATACGACATCCATGGCGGCGGACAGGACTTGATGTTCCCCCACCATGAAGCCGAGATCGCCCAGCAATGCTCGGCTTCGGGAATTGAAGCCAAAGATTTCGTAAAATTCTGGATGCACACCGGAATGCTTGTCAACAAAGAACAAAAAATGTCCAAATCCACCGGTAATTTCATGACCCTGAATGATGCCTTGAAAAAATATTCTCCGGAAGTTTTGAGATTTTATTTTTTCAGTTCGCATTATCGATCACAACTGGATTATAGTATTGACAATCTGAAATCTGCCGAGGCAGCCATTCAAGGACTTTATGAAATTGATTGGCGATTGCAACATCTTGATTTACCGAAACGAGTTGAATCATCGGAAGCAGTTGAATCGGTTAGGACATTTGAACATGATTTTGTCGAATCTGTGGATGATGATTTTAATATTCCACGTGCTGTTGCTGCAATTTTTGAACTGGTCAAGAAAATTAATAAATGTATGGATTTGGCCGGTGTTTCAAAAGAGCAAGCATTACAAGTTAAACAATCTTTGTTTAGAACTGCTGGAAATTTATTAGGGATAGTACCTAATGTTGGTTTCTTGCTCCCCGGAACAACACAAACCTTAATTGATATTCGTCAAAAGGCCAGAGAAAATAAAGATTTTGCGACAGCTGATAAATTACGCAAGGAAATATCCAGTCTTGGTTACCAAATCGACGATACACCCTACGGCCCTTTAATCAAGAAAAAGTAGGTAAAAACCATATGGTTATTATCTACTTCTTCTTTGGTTCACATCTTATCAACCGCTCGTCAACTTTGCCGAATTGAAACTATTTGAGATAATGTTCGGTATGCCTCAAGCCAACGGGAAAATCGCCGACAAACTCCCTCCCCAAAACATCGAAGCCGAGAAATCGCTTATTGGGTCTTTGCTTCTGGACAAAGAATCCATAAATAAAGTGGTGGATTTTTTGCGGCCGGAGGATTTTTACAGCCGGAATCATCAGCTCATTTACGAATCTATCGTTAAATTATTCGAGAAACAGGAGCCGATAGACCTTTTGAGTTTGTCGAACTGCCTCGGCGATAGCGGTCATCTTGAAACCATTGGCGGTATCGGTTATTTGACCTCGCTGGTGAATTCCGTGCCCTCGGCGGCCCATGTCAGCCATTACGGCAAAATCGTCCAGCGCAAAAAAATTCTCCGTGATCTGATCGACACGGCTCATCACATCATCGGTCTTGGTTATCAGGAAGATGAGGATACGGATGTTTTACTCGATCAGGCCGAACAAAAATTATTCGCCGTTTCCCAGCGCTCCATCACCCAGCAGTTCATGCCCATTGGCGCGGCTTTGCATGAAGCATTCGAACGTTTGGATAATTTGCACAAGGGCGACGGAACGATGCGTGGCGTACCAACGGGATTCACCGATCTTGATAATATTATTGCCGGCTTGCAAAAATCCGACTTGATAGTTCTTGGCGCCAGACCGTCATTGGGCAAAAGCACGCTGGCCATGGATATCGCCCGCAATGTCGCCAAAGCCACCGAACTGCCGGTGGGCGTCTTCACTCTTGAAATGTCGAAGGATCAGGTCATTGACCGCTTGCTGGCCGCCGAAGCCGGTGTCAGTTTGTGGAAAATGAGAACCGGAAAATTGTCGTCGGAGGGCGATGATAATGATTTTGAAAAGATCCAAAACGCTCTTGATTCGCTTTCAAAAGTCAATATTTTCATTGATGACGCGTCGTCGCCGACAGTTTTGCAGATTCGGGCCATGGCCCGGCGATTGCAATCGGAAAAGGGGCTTGGTTTGATAATTGTTGATTATCTTCAATTGATCCAGCCGACCCGCGCCTATGATAGTCCGGTTACCCAAATAACAGAAATCTCGAGAAACCTGAAGGGTCTTGCCCGCGAACTTAATGTGCCGGTTTTGGCCGTGTCGCAATTGTCCCGCGGTTTGGAGGGCCGACCCGACCAACGGCCGAAACTTTCCGACTTGCGCGAAAGCGGCGCCATTGAGCAGGACGCGGACATGGTTTTGTTCATTTACCGCGAAGATCGGGTCAAGCGCGACTCGGAAAAGAAAAATATCGCCGAGATAATCGTCGCCAAGCACAGAAACGGTCCGACCGGCATGGTAGAATTGTATTTTGACGAGGACAGGGTTTCGTTCAAAAACCTCGCAAAGAATTTTTGATGACAAATAAATTCAGATTATTGGCAAAGCAACTATCCAAACTCCCCGGCATCGGGCCGCGCCAAGCGATGCGGCTGGTTTTGGCGATGGTTGAGTGGCCGAAACCAGAAGTCCAAGCGTTGGCTGACGCTTTGGCTGAGATCACGAACGGGCCGGTCTTGTGCAAGCAATGTTTTAATTTTACCGATGATGAGCTTTGTCATATTTGCGCCAGCCACCGGCGCGATCAGACAAAAATAGCCGTTGTCGAAAAAATTACCGATCTGGAATCAATGGAAAAAGCCAGCGTGTTTCAGGGTGTTTATCATGTTCTTGGCGGCGTTATAAATCCGGCGGAGGGAATTTTGCCGGAAAAATTGAAGATCAAGGAATTAAAAGAAAGAATTCACAAATTAATGAAATTAACGCCGGATATTGAGCTCATCATCGCCACCAATCCCAATGCCGAGGGCGAAACCACGGCAAAATATCTTGAAGAAGAATTGAAATCGTCAGGCGTCAAAACCACTCGTCTCGCCCGCGGTCTTTCCGCCGGCAGTTCTCTTGAATATGCCGACGAGACGACGCTGGCAAATGCGCTGAAAAATAGGCGCTGAATTGTTTTTGAAATCTCTCTACCAATTTCTCCCATAGCTCGCCAATATGGCTTTTGCGGACTTAGGAAATCCCAGCGAGATTTCCGTCATCCGGTTGTCGGATGCCGTTGTCGTTTTTTGATTACAAAAACCGAACCGTGCCAACGGCACCGACAACGGCCGCCCGAGCCATATTGGTGAGCTGTTGTTCGGGAGGAATTATTGAAGATTTCAAAAAAACAATTTTTTTGGTTATCCAATGTAAAAGCCCCCGCATCCTTTCGGAATTGGGGGCTGGAAGCAAGCAGTCGTTGAAGCTAAATGCAGGGTTGAAGTTGGGAATGATTGAAGGTCTGAATCGCACCCGGCACCTGATGATGCGCGGTTCGGCAACATGAATAATCATCGCCATCTCGAGACAGAACCCTGAACCGGTAAGTGGGAGTCCCGACAAAAACCAGCTGTTTGACCGCGAATACATTCGGGACAATCGGCTTTGGTTTTTCCGGTTTGACTTTCGCGATAACAGCCTTCAGCTGAACCGGTTTCGGTTGAACCCCCGCCTTATTTGAACCAAACGAATTCGGCATTTCTTGTTTCAAGTTCCGTTGTAGAACTTGCAGGTCTGCAGGATCGGCCTGCGGTTTCGGTTCTCTGGCCTTTGGTAATGTCGCCGGTAAATTAGCGATCGAGCCGCCGTTGGGACGCCTGCCGATGATACGCTCGATATTCGCTGCCGTCAGAGGCATAAACCTGGGCCTCTTTTTGTTAGCGACAACGCAACTGGTAATCACCGCCAGCAATGCAAGAACGATACAGATCGGAATCATATCTTCCTCCAAATGGCCTTATTGGCCTAGTTTAAGGTGCAAATCCCTAAAAAACATCGTATGCTTCCATCATACCATTATATACCCCCGCTGTCAATAGCACGGCAAAATCACCAAAAAAAAGAAAAAACCCGGAATAAATCCGGGCTTAACTGACTTTGTGACGGCCGATGCTTGAACGGGCACTGGTATAAGCAAACGGTATTGCAGGAATGAGAAGCCAGACAGAATTGACGCCCATGGCTTCATAAAAATACAACCCTGTGAAGCCGACGACAACTGCCGCGTAATATCCCCTGTTACAAGCAAGAAAGAACTTATTTGCCAACTCGTTCTTGACTAAAACTACCGGCGGCCATGTGATAAGGAACAAAACGACTAATATCCAGATCATCTTCCAGCCGATAAGCGCCGAATAAAACGCTCCGGCAATCTGACCCAATGTCAGAATAAAATCACAAATTGGATCAATTATCGTACCGGCCTTGGTCCTGGCGTTGAGGTGAACCGCAAGTAAGCCGTCCAATGTATCCGTGCCAATCCCGATCACCGAGACGATTCCCGCCGCCAACCAATGCCTTTCCAATGCGAACAATAATACCAGTAAACCACAAGGAAATGCTCTCGACACCGAAACCGCATTTGGAATCCAGTATTTGTTCACAAAGACCTCCTTTTCAAGATTCTGTTGTCAACTAATATAATCACATCCACATCCATCCGTCAACATTGTGGAAGGTGTATTTTTGACTTTCAATAATAATCCGGCGACTAGGCGAGGCGATTGTCTTTCTGGGCACGCTCAAAAGAGTGGATTGCATGGTTTGCGAGCAGTATAATGGACAAGACACTGCGAGCAAAATCCACGCTTTTGAGCGAACGAGAAATCTCGCTGGGATTTCGCGTGGTGACAAGAGAGATAATCGCCGAAGCTAGCCGGAGATTAAAAATGGAAAGTCAAAAATACCCGCTCACGCGGATATTTTCAGGATTTCGACTTGAGTGAACGGCTGGCGGTGGCCTTTTTTCTTTTTGTAGCGGGTTTTGTGAGTGAATTTGAAAACGATTTTTTTGTCGGCTTTGCCGTGGTTGAGCACCCTGGCTCTGACTTTGGCGCCGGCTACCAATGGCTGGCCTAGTTTCAGGTTTTCAGCAGAAGAATTGCCTATCATCAAAACTTCTTCAAAATCAAATTCCTCCCCAACCGGATGCTCCAACTTTTCAATTAAAAGCTTGTCGCCTTCAGCGACTCGATACTGTTTACCGCCAGTTTTAATTATTGCGAAAGACATATTGTTTCGTCACCTCCGGCTTGCCCCGTAGCTTCGCCTGAGGCGAATGGTACTGGGGTTTTTATGACGGCAAATGACATATTGGAAAGATAACATAATTCCGCCGGTCAAGCAATACTTGACAAAAAGAGACCCCAAAAGAATTGAGGTCTCTTTCTCGAGATGAGATGATATAGAAAATTACATCGAGCTCTGGGTATGCTCGTGTGACTTGCCCTTGAATAATATGATTATCGCCGACAAACCTACAAGAATGTAAACTATCCGGGCCAACGTCGTACCCAGATAATCGATTACATTCAAATTGAACAAGCCAATCAACAGCCAGTTCAAACCGCCAATAACCAAAAGCCAAAAAGCGATCTTGTGTAATGCTTTCATAACGCCACCTCCTTCCGTTTCCCCGCAATGCCCGCTTTGCCTTCGGAGCCAATGCGAGTTTTTAAATTATGAATCTAGCTCAATTATACCAGCCCCGCCAAAAAATCAAACTCCGAAAGTTCATAACTACGTAATATGGGCAGCGCCAACCGGATTTGAACCGGTGTTACGTGGATGAGAACCACGCGTCTCCCGATTTGTCTGTGAATAGCTCAGAAACAAATCGAGAATCCTCGATTTTCATCAAATTTTTTAGCACCGCCACCGGGATTCGAACCCGGGTTGCGTGGATGAGAACCACGTGTCCTAGACCAGGCTAGACGATAGCGGCATTAAAAAACTTGTGAAAATCAGGACTGGACCAGGCTAGACGATGGCGCCATAGCAACAGAATAGCAGAATAATTTCCAATTTTCAATTTTTCTTAGAGAATCAAACAGCAAACATATCGACTCGCCGTTCGTGGCGTCTGTTGTCTCGAGGGCGCTCATTTCTGTGAGCCCGAAACTCCGGAATCTTGAGGATGAGGGCGTGATTGCATGGTCTGGAAACATCGGAAAGTTGTATAATATTTTCCTACAACTTTCCGATGTTTCCAGAATCCACAGAAATGAGCGAGACGATTTCCTCGCTGGGAAAATCGACGTCCCGAGAGGCAAAAGACGCCACGGCCATGCGAGAAATGCTGATCAATTGAGCGCGATTTCTTTCACAACTACCTCCATTTTCATCGAATGTGAGCCCTTGACCAGCACAATATCCCCTTCCTGTATGAGCTCCTTTACTTTCGAGGCGGCTTCTTCGGAGGTGCTGAAACTCATGATATTCTCCGGTTTCATCAGGATGCTGGCTGTTTCGGCGATGAATTTCCCCGCCGAGCCGACAGTCACGATGATATCCGCGTTTTTGGCGGCAATTTCGCCCGTTTGTTTGTGAGCTTCAATTTCATATTTGCCAAGTTCCTTCATATCGCCCAAAACCGCGATCTTCCTTCCCTTTCTGTCGTTCAGACCGATGACGCTATCCCCGAATTTCTTCAATGTTTCAAGCGCTGCCCGCATTGCCGCCGGCGAAGCATTGTAGCTATCATCAATGATAATTGAACTTTTTATCCCCTTTTTCAAAGTCATCCGGCCGGTTGGCATCTCAATATTTTCAAGCGAATCAGATATTTCAGCCAAAGACAAACCCAAATGCGTTCCCACGGCTGTCGCCGCCAGCACGCCATATATCTGATGAGGCGCGATCGTCCGGTTCAATCGCATCGGACAATGGAATTCGCTCTTGTGAATATTGAATGACAAACCGCCGATATTTTTTCCGCTTTCATCAATAAAATATGAAACGTCAGAAGCCCAGATATCGGCTTTGTCGGAAAAACCGAACGAAACGATTTGGGCTCTGGTCGTGTGTTTCATCTCCATGACCGCCATATCGTCATTGTTCAACACGGCTAGGCCGTCAGAGGGCAAATTTCGCACCAGGAATGATTTCTCCAAAGCGACTTCCTTTGGTCCGGCATAAAACTCGACATGAACCGGAATCTCGCCGACAGCGGTGACAACGCCGATGGTTGGCCGGGCAATTTGGGTCAAATATTTTATGTCTCCGGGTCGGTCGGCGGCCAGTTCCAAAACTAGATATTTCGGATAACTTCCTCTCGGCCAGCCGAACGCCAGCCAAAAACGCGATAATATTTGTCCGACGAATTTAATTTTGTTGGCAATTGTATTTCCGTTTTTATAAAATGGTTCGATGTCGAGTATCGCCAACGGCACGCCGATTTCCTGATTGAAATTTTCCTTATTTCTCAAAACTTTCCATCTTTTGCTCAAAACGCCGAAAATCGCCTCTTTGGTTGTGCTTTTGCCCACCGAACCGGTAATACCAATGACGACCGGCTGATAACGGATGATCACTCGGCGGGCTAAAATTGCGAGAATTTTTTTTAGTATTTGTCTCATATTTTATACGAATGGGCTCTCTGTTTGAATTCGTATATTCGTAAAAATTCGTAACTTCGTAGTAACTATCTCGTCGGCGCCACGTTGAAATATCTTATCAAATATCTGGCCAATTCGCCAAAGACCGGCGATAAGCTATCTGAGGCGAAAGTGATGCCTTGGGGCCGGTCCATTTTTATCAAAACCGTGAATCTGGCGTTATACGACGGCGCGAAACCCAGGAAATTGTGGATGAAAACGTTTTGGCTCAAATAGCCGCCGTTGACCGGGTCGGGAATCTGGGCGGTTCCGGTCTTCCCGGCAATATCATACCCCTGAACCCGGGCTTTGTCGAAGCCGATATCAACCACGTCCGTCAGCATTGATTGCAATGTGTGGGCGGTTTCTTCGGTTATCGGCGAGCCGATGATCTGGGGCGTTATTTCCTGCTTTGAACCGTCAGGGGCGATTATTTCTTTGACAATGTTCGGTTTCATCAGCCGGCCATTGTTGGCAATGGCCGAATAAGCGTTGATAAGTTGGATCGGCGTGACAGCGATGCCTTGGCCGAAAGATGCCGTGGCAAAATTGATCTTCCGGTTATTGTACAATTGGGAAATGTTGCCGCCGATTTCGCCGGATAGATCAATGCCGGTTTTTTGGCCAAAACCGAAAGCCACCACATCATTCAAGAAAGCGTCGTCGCCCATTTTGCCCTCGACAAAAACGGCGCCGGTATTGAGCGAAAGCTCCAGAACCTGGCGCATGGTTTTGACGCCGTGGGCTTTTTCGTCAAAATTCTTAATGACTCTGCCGTCAATATCATCTTCGCCGGTATCGGTGTAGGTCGTGTTCGGCGTGACCGCGCCGGTGTTGATGCCGCCTGACATGGTAACGGGTTTAAAGGACGAACCCGGTTCATACAAACTCTGGACCGCCGGATCGATAAAACGGTTTAGATCAAAATCGGAGTAATGATTCGGGTCGAAACTCGGCGACGAAACCATGCCCAGGATATTTCCGGTTTTCGGGTCTTGGACGATGATGGTTCCCGAAGGCGATTTCCATTTTTTCAACGTCGCCGTTAGCGTGGCCTCGATCTTTTCCTGGATGTTTTTGTCAATGGTCAGAACGATATCGCTGCCGGCGGGATTGTTTTGTTTTTCGGCCTTCACGCCGCTTAAGACATCATCATAATACGCCTCGACGCCGTATTGGCCGCTTCGGTTATTGCCTTGAAAGCCGACAAAACCGAGCTCTTGGCTGGCCAACGTTCCCAGCGGATAGTCGCGTTCAATTTGGGTTGTGATATAAATGCCTTTGATTTTCAGATCATTGATCTGACCGGTGACGGCGTCGCTGATACCGTCGGCTAAAACCTGGTATGTTTTACCGGCTTCGGATAATTTTGCCGCCAAGACCGATCTGTCTATGCCGGTGATCTTGTCTAGTTTTCCAGCGACGTCATCCGCTGGATCGGTTAGATTCTCATTATTTGAGTAGAGAATATTGACCGTTTTGTTCTCGGCGGCGACGATTTGAGTATTATCGGAATAATTCGAGATGAGGATCTTGCCTCTTTTTGAAAGATCGGTTGTCGGCGCGTTTTGAACGCCGGCAGTCGTCAAAAAATCACTGCGCTTGAGAACCGTCAGGTCCAATAGGCGGTAAAAAACCAATCCAAAGACCAGAAAAACCAAAATCAAGAACATATTCGCCCGCCAATGGCCAAAACCAAGCGGTTTTTCAATTTTTTGGCTTGACGGTTTTTTGGAAATTGACTGGTGAGAATGGAACATCAGTTTAGCTGGCCGTCTCGCGAAGCGAGACGGCCAGCACGATTATCAATCAATGATATCAAAAAATGGCCGCGTTTGGCCAATTTTTGTTGAGTTTCCTACTGGTTTGGATTTGCGGTCATTGCTACGCCGACATTTTGATAATATGACGCGGTATCGGTGGCTTCGATCATGCCTTCGCTTTTGGCGAATGCGGTCAAAGAATCCAAGCTGTAACTATCGTTGATCTCGGCGGAATCTTTTTCCAGCGTCGAGTTGGCTTTATCAAATCTTTCTTCAAGTGTTTTGGCCGAATATTTATCGGAAACGATTTGGTTTGCCATGAAAACATAGCCAAAAATGCCGGCCATGATCAGCCCAATGATGGAAATATTCAAATAAAATATCCCCCCGTTCGCTTTTTTTGTTTTTATTCGGTTCTCGTTGATCCTTGAAACCTTGGAAATAACGGTCAATTGAACGAGTCGGGCGTTCCTTCCCAACAGGTTAATTCTTTATTACAACCCTCAATTTCGCGCTTCTTGAATTCGGATTTTGCTTTTTTTCTTCAAGACCGGCAACAACCGGTTTTTTCACGAGCAATGCTACTTCTCCTTTTTTCGCCGCTTCCCGGAAAATATTTTTAACGATTCTATCCTCCAGCGAATGAAACGATATCACCGCCACTCTGCCGCCGATCCGAACCGTTTCGATCGCTTTTTTTATGCCGTTCTCGACATTTTCCAGCTCGTGATTGACCACGATCCTCAATGCCTGGAAAGTTCTGGTCGCGAAATGAATGTGTCCGGTTCTATATCTGAACGGCACGCCTCTTTTTATCGCCTCTACCAGTTGAAATGTCGTCTTTATCGGCCGCTGTCTTCTCTCGGCTATGATCTCTCTGGCGATTCCCCGCGAATATCTTTCCTCGCCGTATTTGTAGATCAAGTTCGCAATATCTTCTTCGTTATAATTATTTAAAATATCTGCCGCCGTCTCACCTTCTTCATTGTTAAATCTCATGTCGAGAGCTTCGTCTTTTGAAAATGTGAATCCCCTTTCGCTGTCGGTCAATTGCCATGTGGACATGCCCAGATCGAATAAAATTCCGTCTGTGCTCGTAAAACCGTGACTATTGGCAATTTTCTCAATATTCACATAGTTATCATTAACCGCGATCAATCTATCTCCAAATTCATGATTCGTGATTCTTGATTCAAGATTCTTGTAAATTTCCGGGTCCCACTCGATTCCGAGCAACCCGCCGCCCGGCTTTATTTTTTCTAATATCGCCAACGCGTGTCCGCCGCCGTTGATGGTCGCGTCAATAAACTTCTGTCCGGGCTTAGGATCAAGATATTCAATAACTTCGTTTAAAAGAACCGGCGTATGGATCATATTATTCCCAATTCTCCCAATTTCTCCGCAATTCTGTCTCCATTTTTCTCAAGATTTGCTTTATAAGCCGCCCATTTTTCTTCATCCCAGATCTCTAATCGGCTATTCAAACCGGCCACTATCACCGATTTCTTTAAACCGGCAAAATCTCTCAAATAATCCGGCACCAGCACCCGGCCAAGCTGATCCATCTCGACTTCCGAGGCGCCGGCCAACAATAATCTCACAAATCCTCTTGTGTCTTGCTGGCCCAACGGCAATTTGCCCAGTTTTTCAGCCAGAATTTCCCACTCTTTCATTGGAAACAGAAAAAGGCAGCTATCTAACCCTCTGGTCAGAACCGCCTTCTCGCCGATCTCCTTCCTGAACCTCGCCGGAACCGATAAGCGTTTCTTTGAATCAATCGTATGATGATGCTCGCCAAGTAACATGCGAAATTGTCCAAGAGCGAAGCGATTGGGTAACAATTTCAGCACCCAGCACATAACGAGTTATGTGCTGGGTAAGAATTTGTTTCCGTGCTCGTTTCGCTACGCTCAACTGCGCTCGGACAAATGTCTTAGTAACTGATAGCTAACAGCCAGTAGTCCCGATGGCTTTCGCCATCGCAGATCCGCGATTTCGTTTTTGCGAAATCGGGAGATTTAATGGCAAAGAACAATTTTTTTGAAAAATCGCTACTCGCTGTTAACTATCAATTACCCGGCAATTTTTATTAGTTATCCACTTTTCAGAGGACTTATCCACATTTCTATCCACTTCCTCCCACTTTGTATTTCCATTCTACCACCCGCATTCCACTCTGCAAGTGGATAACCCCGTAGTGAAACTTCCGCCATTTGGGTTCGTGCGGCAAGGCCGCAAGCGGAAGTTCTACTGCGGGGTGGATAACCCCGTTGTCTGATTTGCATTTATTTGACACTGGTGATACAACACAACTAGCTCCAAACCGGTTCCGAAAAGGAGGAACTATGCGAAAAATAGAGTTGTTTTTGCTCTTTGTTATTTTTATGATTTTTCCGGTTTTAGGCCAAGACAATGCAATTCAATCCCCGATAACGATCAAATCCGGCGATTTTTCGATCGCTTTTAAGATTTCAGATGAAGCCCGGGCTAACCAGCGTTTTATGGACTTGTTCAATTCGGTGGCAGACGCCCTTAAAGTTCAGGTGGAGAATAAGGGGCTCATGTTGACTTGCAACATTGTGCTTAGCGCGAGTTCCAAAACACCGTCGGGAAAACAGTTGAATGGCTTGATGTTTACTATCGTTACCGATGGGCCAACTCCGAAAAGCACCTATTTTCCGGCAAAGGATCCGCAACAGACCCCAAAGGACTACCAGGATATTTTTTCGGCATTCCTCGACAATCTTGTTGGTCAGATCAAAAGCGCCAAGTAGTCAAAAACGCAACACCGCCCGAAAGCGGTGTTTTTTAATTTCCATTTATTAATCATGGGAAATTATTATAAAAAGTGGGGTTGCAGAATTTTATCTGCAACCCCGTTATTCATTTCCGTTTAATCTCCCGGAATACTCACACCTTCACCCAAAAAAACTTCAATAATACTGTACACGCGGTGATGTCCACAGCACGAACAAAGCGCAACCTGGGAGTATAAAATGTTCATCCTAGTCCTGCCGCACTTTTTACACTTCTGCTCCTGGACTGCTTCGGAACGTATCATTCGCTTTCCGCAGCAATAGTAGCCGTAAAGCTTCCTGCCAAAGATCCCGGGATTGGGTCTATATTGCGTTTTCCCAATGTTTTCCCAATCCGGGTCATGACCCAGACACATGCCATGCGAACACCGGTAACTCGAATTACTATCAGCCATGACAATCTTC
This sequence comes from Minisyncoccia bacterium, assembly GCA_050015375.1. Taxonomy (GTDB): domain Bacteria; phylum Patescibacteriota; class Minisyncoccia; order 2-02-FULL-40-12; family IGHO2-01-FULL-4-A; genus JBEKBN01. Next base: position 40,809 of record JBEKBN010000007.1, read on the forward strand.
CTTTCTGGCCGCCTATTACAAAGGTACCATTCACATTATTGTATATTATTCGACAATAGTCAATAGCCAAGCCTTATATGCATTTTGAGTGCAGTATTCTAAAGATAGTCCGAACCACTTTCTCCGCCACAGGCGGCGAGGAAGTCCCTCCGCGAAATTCGGAAAGGCGGCGGAGCCGCACGGCTGACAATTTCAAGTTTTTCTTTGGCGGAGTTCGGATTACAGGAATTCTAACAAATTTCAGCTTTGGCGGCAAATTCTTTTATGAAAACTTACTATCACAATTTATTAAAAAGAAAGAGGGCACCGCTTTCGCAAATGCCCTCTCATATGATGTGGTTGGCCGAGGGACTACTGCCGCGGAAGGTACACCTCTTTTTCGAGATCCTTCCGCGAAATCCTGACCACCGCTTGCCTGAACGAAACGGCACTGGTGCCTCGCCACGAATGGACACTGGCTCGAACCGATTCGTCTAGCCACCAGTTCAGATTGGACTTTTCCGACTCGGTGTACGGAGTGTTCTTTTCGTTGAGCCAATCCGTATCGAAGACAAATTCAATGGTCGGAACAGTCTTGGATTCGTCGACGATGAAGCGAAACATGCTGTAGGACAAGGTCGTGGAGACGAACTCCTCCGCGGTCCTTCCCCAATAGAACTGAAGTCTCCGTTCCGAGGTCAGATTCCCCGACACCGAGCCGATGCCGAGAAAGAAACTGCCACTCATGCTTCCGCTGATTCCGCTCGTCTGTTCAATCCTGCGAAGGTCGTGTTGGCCAAGAAGACCCATCTGTTGAAGTTGATCTCCCCTCGGTTGGCCACAACCAGTGAGAAGACCTGCCAGTGCGATAAGGCAAAACAGTTGTTTCATTGCTCGTTTCTCCTTTCAAGGTACTGTTTGACTGCATCAAGCCAACATGACTTGATTTCCTGCTATCCTATCATAATAGGAGTTCGGTGTCAAGAGCAACAAAAAATCACCATCTCTGGTATTTCTTATTTCTTAACTCTTTGGATTAAAAATTTTTCTTCCCCCAAAATGCGGAATCGGGAATTCGTTTTTACCCCCAAAATTGAATACAAATTAGTCGCCGAGCGAAGCGAGGCGAACCTTTCAAACTTGCGAATTCCTACAAGGTGCGCCTTGTAGGGATTGAACCTACGGCCTCTTCGATGTGAACGAAGCGCTCTGCCACTGAGCTAAAGGCGCCATAATATTAATATAAATCAAATAAGCTCAAATTACGAGTCTAATAGCCAAAATCGGCTTGAAAGTGAGCTTGTGAATCTCTGCGAACCGGGTTGTTTTCAGGGGCCGTTGTCGGTGCCGTTGGCATGGTTCGATTATTGTAATCAATTAATCGACAACGGCAACCGACAACCGGATGACGGAAATCTCGCTGGGATTTCCTAAGTCCCCGGAAAGCAATCCGGTGAGCCTGGTCCGGGATTCACAAGCGAGCAATTAGAGTCCGAGTTTGTTTATCAGCTTCTCATGCGGGCCCTCGAACAGCACGCGGATGAACCGGTCAAACATGGCGAAGCGATATTGGAACTCGTCTTTTTCCATGATCGAAAATTTTATTTCCTTCCCCACTTCCGCTTCCAGCGATTTCAAAAACGGCCTTAATTTTCGGTTTTCAATGTCATCGCCGACAATGAGTAGGTCCACCACCGTCGGGTCGGGGTTCTCTTTGTTGATGAAGATCCCGGCTACGATCGCCAATTTAATTCTCCCCAGTTTATTTATTCTCTCGATCATATTGTTTTTCTCCGCCGGTGATGATTTCAATAACAGATCGCGAAGTTCGTAAAGAAATTCAAAAGAATTGTTGATAACGTATTTCGCTCCCCGAGACGCGTGACTGTTGGCTAAAACTGCCGGAATTTTTCTTCGGCGGCGGCTAGGATGTTTAACTTTTCTATTTTTCTTTTTCATAGAATTGTCCGCGAGCTAGACGAAGTCGCAGCGAGCGGGAAACAATTCATGACCCGCCTAAATATGCGAAGCATAATTTTTGGCGGGTAAATAACTGTTTCCGTGCTCGGCTCACTTCGTTTGCCTGCGCTCGGACATTTATTTATTTCTGTTTTATCAACCCGATACCGACAAGTTTCTTTATTTCTCTTTTCACGACTTCGGGATCCTCTTGAACATGATCAGCCAGTTCTCGGACATTAAAACTGGCCGGCGCATTCCGAAAAATATACTTGAGTATTTTGACCCGCAGGTTCGAACCCAGCAGTTCCTCAAGGATTTTTTTTGACATGTGGGTAAGGGATTGATTACAATGATAATAGTGACTACGACAAACTTATTAAATAAGCGGGATAAAGTCAACCCCGTTAGAAAGTGTTACTTACTTAGACAAATTATGTGGACGAGTACAAACTACTTAAGCAGGACTTTCTAACGGGGTCAACAGGTGGAAAAAATATCTCTAAAACCGAGTTTCCGAGAAATCCTCCACAAGGGCAATGAACCAGAAGTTTTTTTCGATATCCTGTCTTTTCCGGGCTCAACCACCCAAGAGAAAAATTTGGGCTCTCTCATTGTTTTAAGCTACCTCCGCCAGAAAGAAAACGACTTGTCTTACCTTGTCAGTTTGGTTTCATCGCTCGCCAAGCGCGAATTTTATTCTCCCCGCTCCATCACCGAACAAGACCCCAAAGCCGCTTTTGAACGAACCTTGAAAAAGTTGAATGAGATCTTGGTTGAATATTTTGAAAAACAGGATTTTTCGCTGAATCTCGGCTTGGCGGCGATCTCGGGTGACAATATTTTTATCTCGCGGCTGGGCAGGTTTAAAGTCGCCCTGACCCGAGATAACGAGTACATCGACATCCTCAGCAACGTCAGTTTGTTTAGCAAGGAAGACGGCGCTGAGCGACAATTCGCCAATGTCATCTCCGGCAAGCTCAAAGCCGGCGACAAGATTTTCGCCTACTTCCCCATCCGTTCCATTGCCACTCGAGAAAGGATCTTAAATCCCCTTTTCGTCAGCGAAAAGCAGAATGATTTCGCGAAAAAAATTGACGCTTTGGCCGAAAATTCGGCGACTTTCGCCTGTTGCGGAATTCACATCAATATTAACCAGATCAAGGAAATTCCGGTGGAATTCAATTTGCCTCCGGTCTCGCCCGAACCGAAATTGGCGGCGGTTGAGATCGCGCCTGAAATTGGAAAAGCCATTGATAAAAAAGCATCAAAAAAAGCCGAGCAGCCGGTCTATCCCGTCCGATCCGTCTATAAACAACCCCCAAACCCCGAATCGGTTGAAACAAAACCCGTGGCGCCGATCGTCGCCCATCCTGAAATTCTTCCCGAACCGGAAGCCGGCGCTCATTCTATCGGCCCAACAAATGTCATTCGGGCCGAGCTTTCCGTCGCCAAAAGGAGCAATTTTGCGACCGGTTTAGCTTCTAAGATCGCCGGCTTGCCTATCTTTAATCGGACAAAAAAATTAAGCGTCGTCGGACGAACCCGCCGAAGCGGTTTGAAATGGATCGTTATTGCCGTTATCACGGTAGTTGTGGTTTCGTCCGGATGGATGCTCCTCAAGCATCGGGGCAATTCGGCTCAGACCGCGCTGGTGAAAAAGGCCTCTGATAGTTTGCAATTAGCCAAATCCCGTTTGACCCAAAACGACAGCCGAGACGCCAGAAGTATTCTTCAGGGCGCGCTGGCGGCGATCGGTAACGCCACCGGCCAAAATGTGGCGGCGGTGAAGAGTGACATCACCAAAACATTGGACATCATTGACCAAGTCAGCGACAAAAAAGCCACTCAATTCGCCGATCTGTCATCCCAAAACCCCGGTTTTTCTTTGATCGCCGCTTCCGGCGGGAATGTTTACGCTGTCGGCCAGGACAATAAACTTTATTCAATCACCGCCAGTAGCAATGCCGTTCTTGGCCAGACAAAATCCACTCCAAAATTCCTGCAAGCGGATAATTCATTCGTCTCCGCTTTTGACGGTAACGGTTCGACGGCGATCTTTGACTTGAAGAAAAGCAAATTGGCGGAGTTTCAACTTAAAGACGCGGTTACCGCCAATTGCGCCGTTTTTTACCAAAATAATTTATATAATCTTTCCGGTGGAACCATTTACAAATATGCCGACGCGGTCTCCGGTGGAATTACCCGCGCTGATTGGGGCACCGTGGATAACGCCAGCGGCCCTTTGTCGATCGCCGCTGACGGAAATATTTTTGTTTTGTCAAAAGACGGAAGCATCACCGAAATGTATAAAGGAAAAAAGACATCCGAGTTCACGCTTTCTGTCGCTCCGACCGATCAAAACCAGATCTTCACCAGCAAGGATTCCTCCTTTATCTATTTGGCCGACGCGGCTGACTCGCGGGTATATGTTTTTGACAAAACCAGCGGTTCCCTGAAAACAACTTATGATGTCAGCAATGTCGGCCAGATCAAAAACATCTCCGTCGCCGATGACGGCACGGTCTGGCTGGCGACAGCCAATTCGATCTGGCAAGTAAAACCGTAGAATGAACGTAGATAAGAGACGAAATAGCCTTCCAAGCACTCTCGAAGTTGTGGATTGCACGGTCTGGGAAATAAAAAAGCGGTATAATGTTTCATAACCGCTTTTTTATTTCCCAGAATCCACAAACTTCGAGAGAACGCAGAATCCTCGCTGGGGATTCAAGTGGTGCTGGGAAGGCCATTTCGTCTCAAATTTTATTTGAGTTCAACAGTTCCACCCGCCTCTTCCAATTTTTTCTTCAATTCCTCGGCTTCGTCTTTCTTGGCGCCTTCTTTAACTACGACCGGAACGGCATCGGTCATATCCTTAGCTTCCTTGAGCCCTTTGCCGGTCGCTTCCCGGATGACTTTTATTACCTGTATCTTCGATTGGCCGGCCTCTTTCAAAATGACATTGAAAGAATCCTTTTCCTCCACAACACCTTCGCCGGCATCGCTCGCCGTAGCTCCAGCGGCGGCGGGCGCTGATATCATCGCCGCCGAGATGCCGAACTTTTCCTCAATGGCTTTGACCAATTCGTTTAGTTCAACGACGGTCATCTTCTCGATTTGTTTGATTATTTCTTCGTTTGACATGCTAGAATTGTCTGCGAGCTAGCTTGTAAAGCGCAGCGAGTAGATAACAATTCTTGCACCCAGCACATATTTCGTGTTGCGAAATATGTGCTGGGTAAGCGACTGTTTCCGTGCTCGCTTCGCTTTGCTCAACTGCGCTCGGACATTCGACTTATTTGACCCAAGACATTCGCCAAACTCGACAGCGGATATTTCAGCAATCCCAGAAATCTGGCGATCATCACATCTTTGGTTGGTAATTTGGCAAATTCGATGAGGTCTTTGTTGTCCAGTATTTTATCACCGAATATCGCGCTGAATAATTTCAACGCCGGGTTCTTCCGGGAAAATTCATAGACCGACTTGGCGGCGGCGGATACTTCTCCGTAACCAAAAACCACGCCCAGAGAGCCGTCATAGCCGAAAATATCTACTTTTCCATCCAGCGCCTTGTCAAGCAGTGTCTTTTTTTCGACGGCATATTCTGACTCGACGGCCCGCAAACTTCGTTTCAACGCCTGCATGCTTTTGACGTTCAAACCCTTTTCCCCCGCTCTTGAAAATGAGGTAAAAACTGTCAATTTCGACTTCGCCAATTTCTCTTTCAACTTGGCTAATTCCTTCTTTTTTTGTTCGAATGATTTCATAAAACAAAAAACGGTCATTAAACCGCAGAAAAATCGACCACTATTCGCCTCGATGGGACTTATTGTTCGCCCATTTTCTACGGCAAAAGAATGTTATCAAAATTCGATTTTCAAGTCAACCCCGTAGTGAAACCTTGATGCCGAAGGTATTTCTGGAAGTTCACGGGGTCAAATCAGTGGCAAATCGGGCAATTTTGTTTGTTTATCTGTAAACTGCAATCAGCCGCGCTTTGGTCCTCTATCGCTATGTCATTTTCATCATAACAAAGACCGCTTGGACTGGTTACGCCGCTACCACCTGAGTTGGAACTGCTCGCCGGTTTTGAACCAGTGCCAGCACTCGGATTGGACACTGAGTTAGACGACTGATTTACTAGTCCGCTGAAATCAAAGGAGTTTGAGACCAAGTCCGGATTGATGACATACAAAATAAGATAGGCCGAGAACAAAATGATAGCGCCAATAACGGCGTTCTTCATTATATCCTGCGCTTTGTGAATATTGCCCGGGTTGGCGGCGGCGGTCAGATACAAAAATCCGCCCCAAAGGAATCTGACGAATATCAAAATACCGACGATGGTTATCGAAAAAGAATATATACTGCCCATGAAATCACCGATGTTCTGCGAGGTGCTGAAATCAGGTAAAGCGACGGCGGCATGGGCGATGTTGATCAGGAAATTCATATTTATTTCAGGTATTTAACTCTGTTCCTTTCCTGCTCGGCTCCTGTTTTGGCATAGATCGTTGTTCCGTCTTTGGCGCTAAGATAATACAAATATTGGCTCGGCAATGGATTCAACGCGGCGCCGATCGCCTGCAAACCCGGATTGGAGATCGGTCCGGTTGGCAAACCTTTGCGCGTATATGAATTATACAACGAATCGACTTTTAGATTATCAACAATGTCCGCTTGCGAAACATCGCAATAAGCGAGAACGGGAACGGAGGTTTTGACCGGAGCTATCAGGGCTTCGACATTTTGGGATTTAGGCGCCAATGCTGGGCCGAAGCAAACGCCGTAGGCGACCGTGGCGTCAAGTTCCAATTTCATTCCCAGAGCCAGCCGTTTTTTGATGATGCCGGCGACAAGACGCATGTCTTTTTCGCTTCGGACTTCTTTTTCAAGCATTGATGCGACGATAACGGCATTCTTCAGTTTGGCCGGGTCCTTTATCTTTCCATCCGGTCCGATGAGATTTGGAAAATTGAGGGCGATCTGCTTGTTGAAATTGTCTTTCATTTTTTCCAGCACTTGCGAGACGATCTCCTGCGTATAGGCGGCCTCGCGGCCTTCGGATTTGCCTTTGCTGATGATATATGTGTCGGGAAAAAGATAGCCCTCGTCGGCCATCGTTTCGGGCGTGACGAAATCGGCCGCTTTTATCAGGTCGGCATTTTCCAGCCGTTTGCCCATTTCGGCGATGTTGTCGCCTTCAAAAAAGGTCACGGTTATGTCCTCGGTCGTCGTCAAACCGTTGCCGATGATATTCACCAATTCGGGTACGGTCATGGCCGGTGAAAGCAAATAGAGGCCGGCTTCGAGCCGGTCGAGTTTGCCGTCGGCCAGCGCGTAGGCGAGAAAAAGATAACGGCTGTTTATCAAACCGGCTTTTTCCAATTGATTCGCGATCTGAATCGAACTCTCCCCTTTTTCAAAAACGACCTTGACTTTCTCGGCATGAATTTTTTTTGGGACAAAAACTAAAATGCAAGAACTGATGATCACTACCAGCAAAATTGCACCGACCAGCCGGCCGATCTCTTTCGTTTCCGCGGATTGAAAAACTTTTTTCAGTGATTTAGCTGATTTTCCCAGAAATTTGTAGAAACGACGATTAGGCACGACAGGTTTGAATGGGAGATGGCGGTGGGGCGGCGCGCTTCGCGCGCCGCCCCACCGCCGCTAAAAAATTCTTACTCCAGCGGCGCTTTGCTGGTCACTTTTGCCGGCGGAATTTCACGTTGGCCGGCTTCCAGCGATGCTATTTTGTCGATGACTGTCTGATTGTCTTTATTCACATCCAAGCTTAATATCTTCTGCAATTGAGCTATCGCATCCGGAATTTTGCCCTGTTCCTCGAGCATCAAGGCCAAATACCAGCGGGCGTTGGAGTAATCGCTGAATATATTGACGGCGGCGGTCATGGCCGAATATGCTTGGCCTTTCTGATTGTTGCGATAATAAAGCAGGCCCAGTTCAAATTGCAATTCGGCATTGTTTTGCTGACCGTTGGCGACAAGGATCTCGAGTTGCTTGATGGCTTCAGGCAATTGATTTTCTAATTGGTAGACCTGGCTAAGATAATAATAAGCGTTGGCCTCGTCCGGTTTCAATGTGATGACCTGCTTGTAAACGATCTCCGAATTGTTCAGATCGCTAGTTATCAGATCGGTCACCGCTTTTTCGTTTGTGACGGTTTGATTTTTTGCTTTCGCGTTCGCTAAAGCCGTTTCATTTTGTATCGCCTGATTCAACGCCACCGTTCCGATCTTCAAATATCCCGTAACATTGCTCGGCGCCCTTTTAGTATATTCGGTGTAGGATTTTATGGCGTAATCGTCGGCTCCACTCAATATTTGATCCAGGTTTTGGAAAACATCCCCCGCGTCCAGCCAGCTATTCGGATCGTTGGGATATTTCGTCGTCATAAGATTGGCTGTGTCAACGGCGGATTTGGTCAAGACCTGAAGTCGAGCTGTGATGTCGGCTGGTTTGTCAGTTTTGTTGGCCAATTCAGTACTGATCTTATCGGCATACAATTGACTCAACTTGTTCAA
>JBEKBN010000008.1:0-40787 GCA_050015375.1 Minisyncoccia bacterium
GTCTGGCCGGGTTCAAAGCGACAATGACCACAGCCGCCAAGATAGCGATGATGCCGATGACGACCAAGATTTCAAGAAGGGTGAAACCGGACTGTTTTTTGATATTTTTCATAGTTTGAATATTTGAATAATGTTCGAAACAAATTGTATCCACTTTGTGGATAATCGACCCCGCTTGATACTATTTTAACATTTATAAAAAAAACTGAATAAGCACTTATCCACAAATCAATTAAAATTCGCATATACACCACGGCTAATTCACCTCATCCCAGTAAATCTCGTCATAATTGTCGGAGGTCAGCGGGAAACTGGGCGGCGGGTTGTAAAAAAGATTAGCATCGTAAATGATATTTCGGGTGATGTAGCCGGTACTATCAGTGTAGGCGAAACCGTATCTTTGGTTGGAAGCGATCATGCCGTCAAGAGTTATCGAAGTCCGGATGTAGTTGGCGCTGCAAGAACTGGAATAATAATATCGGCCGACACGGCCGTTGACGGCCATCAAAGCGCCGTCAATAGAAAGGGTGTCGTCGCTGTAAAGACCGGCGTTGATATTGTTTTGAGCGATAAGCGAGATGATATCGGAGCCGTTAAAATTGGTGTAGGTCAAACTGTTATTGACGGTGATACTGGTTCGAGTGGAGACATTGTCGGGAAAGACGCCGGAAGCAATCGTTACCCGGGCGGTGTTGATCTGGCCCCTGACCCAGACGTTGTCTCCCAGAAAGATCAACCCATTTGCCGGTATCGGGTAATTGCCAAGTAACGTTTCGGCGTTGATGCTCCATGTCCCCCAGCCGTCCTGGGATTCGGAATTGGAGCAGCCGTTGGGAGCGCTGGTGAGTTTGGTGACCGTGTATAGATCGAAAGTGTCATTGGTTTTGAGGACAATGTCATAGCCGTAGTTGTTTTTACCAGACGAACCGCGATAAAAGCCGGCGCTTTGAGCTGAACTTTGAATGGAAGAAAGGGTTGAAGTGATGCCGGTGAAATCAACCGCCGGCACCGGAAATTGCCGGCCGGCGATGAAAACATCAGGGCGATTGGGAACCGGCGACGGCGGCAAGGGGTCGATCGGCGCGACCTCGGTGTGCACGCCAAAAACATTTGGCCCGCCCTCATCCGGGTCCTGATAAGAAGCAACGGCGCTTGAGACCAAATTGTGGGCCAAACCGTCAAAATGGATCCCTCCATTGGATTCGATGGGGCCAAATACTTCTGTTCCCGGACCAAACCTGACGGCGGCGTTCAAAACGGCGGCGTATTTGGCAAAAGACGCGATAGCCATTTTAACCGTGATGGTTTTGGAAACTGTTGTGTCGGTCAGTATCGTGCCGGTAGAAGTAACCGTGACGACGGTTGAACCCGTCGGTGGCGCGGTAATGGCTAGCGAGAACTGGCCGATCTGAACTCCATTTTTGTTGTAGAACGGATGGACATACGGACCGGCGTGGCCGGTGCCATCCTGGTAATCAGTATGGGCGTGGGCCAAGTGCCAGCGATAATATTCAATGCCGGATTCGGCAACATCGAAGGCCTGGGCCTTGTTGACATCGTGAGCAGCGGAGGTTTGGCGGTTATTGGCCCAGACCAAAAGACCCGACAAGATCAAAACCGCTACGGCGGCAAATATCAAAACCAAAAGCGACAATTGACCTTTTTGAAGTCCGGCGCCGCCTCCGGCGGCGCCGGATCTTTTTTTGTCGAATAAATTCATCATTGAATAGTTCTCAAATTTCTGATCGTGCCGAATACTCCGTAAGAAACCGATGCCGGCTGGTTAATGCCGGTGGTTCCAGTGGTAAGCTGGAACTTAACGGCCCGGATCAAAGAAACTGTGACCGGCACGGTCATGGCTGGATCGGTCAAAATGCTTTTGTAGGCGAAATACGAAAAGATCGGGTTTGAGCTGGAAATGACGTTGTGAACCGCTTCGGTGGTCTTCTCGTTGGCGGGATCATAAGTCAGGGGCGCACCCGACGGTTTGATGACGCCCTTCATCATGATATTTCCGTTTAAATAATATCGAACCCGCTCGAACACGCCGTCTTGGTCAATGTCGCTGAAAAAAACCAACGAGGTCGCGCTGGCGGATTCGATGGGATAGGCGCCGACGGCGGAAGGTCCCATTGAACGGAGCTCGGTCACGAAAGTATCCAGGGTCATCTGGAGTTCATTTTGAGCGGTGATATTTTGGGTCAAAAAGCCGTTGAAGCCGGTGATATTGAAACCGATATTGACAACTACTCCTAGCAACACGCAAAGAACGCAAATGACGACCAGCATTTCGAGCAAAGTGAAACCCTCACTTGAAAACGACCGGCCGCAAAGCGGCGATCTTTTAATTGTCGTTTTCAAGTGAGGGACAAGCCCTTTCCATTTTTTTATTAATTTTCTCATGGTGACATTGTCGCTCTATATTCCTGCCAGTTGCCGGTGACGCTGAAACTGGAAACATTCAAAGTCGTATAGCCGGTTTTTTCGATCTTGATGCTGTAGGTGCCCGAAGTCAGGCCGCTGAAATATGTTTGGCCGTCGGGAATGCAATCGGAATGAAAATAGATGGTTAGATCGTCAAGCCGCGGAGTGTTCGATTTGTCGAGAGTGGTCATGTAAACTTTGTATCGCAAATAGCGATTGCCATTGTGGATGGAATTTATTGTCGTGCCGCTGGCGGTGTAATAAGTATTGGCGGTGCCGTCCGGTCCAAGATAATTCCAAGTGGTATTATCGTTGTTGGTGGCGATCTGGATCTTCATGGTGGTTGAAGCTGGCTGGCTGGTCGGCGACCAATTGAGAGCATAAAAAGCCGTGTTGGCGGTGCCAAGATCAACAGTTTGGGAAGTCAGCCAATCCAAACTTGAGGTGGCGTATTTGCCATTGACCTGAGCCAAAGTCAACGAACCGGTCGGAGCGCTGACCGACATGTTGGCGCTTTTGTCGGTGTATTGGCCCGAAGACCAATCAGTGAACTTGGCGAATCTCTGGCCGGAGTAATTGACGGTGCTGACGCCGGATTTGGTGAGGGTGACTTTGGCGTCATTGATCGGCGAACCGGAAGAATTGAGAACCGTAACCAGTGCTGCCAAAGGATTTTTTGCTTCCATCAGCCAGTTGAAATTGTAAGTTGCCGAAGGATTGACTACCAATGGCGTCAGCGTGAACATCCCGCTGACCTCGTAACTGGTGTCCTGATTTTGGAAATTGAAAGTGTCCCATTTCAGGGCGTTGTTGGTGTAATGACCGCTGGCGTCGGTGACAAGCGCCGCTGAATATTCAAGAACATTGGGGTTGGTGCCGATAAGCCGGGTGCCGGTTTGCAAAAAGTGGATGTTGCCGATCGGCTGGCAAAAAATGCCGGCGGTATTGACATTGAGTGTGCTGTAATGATCAATGGCGAAGCTCAAACTGGTGACTTGCTGTTTGGCGACGGTGGCGTAGGGCTTGGTCGGGTTGGGGTTTCCCGACAAACCGGGTTTGAGAGTTTGGTCGGAGGTATAACCGGGGTCGGAAACAGCGACATTATAACCGAAAGAGCTGGTGGCTGTATCAACCAGCTGAAGGACGCCATTAACGTTGGTGGTGTCGTCAAGGGAAATAGTAGGCGTGACCAGGGTGTTGGAAATGTGAATGTTGGCGCCGCTGATGGGATGGCCGGAAGCGTCGAAAACATTTATGAACAAAGAACCATTCTTGGTGGCGCTTTCCAAGTTCTGGGGCGCCACAGTGGTCGTCATCGTGGCCGGAGCCGCCTGGCAAGTGCCGCCACAAGCTACCGTGATCTCGATCAGTTTGTAATCGGCCGGCGCCAAATCGCGGGGCGTGCCATTAGCAGTGCCATCGAACGGGTCGTCAATGTCCCTGACCGTAGTTGTCACCGTGTAAGGCGTGTCGCCGACATAAACTGTTTTGGTGGGCAAAAGCCGTCCGGGCGGCACTCCCCCGACGGTGCCGATGTCGTCATAAGCCATATTTCTAGCGCTCTCGATCTCGTTTTGAATTATAGACAGCGTTGACAGGTTGAGCGACGAACTGGAAACCACTTTCATTGTACCGGAGTAGGAAAAGTAGATCGCCAGGGCAACAATCACAAAAAGTTCCAAACTAATAATGGTCTCAAGGAGAGTAAAACCTTTTTGAGAATATTTATCCATGTATATTCTGGGTCATCGAATAGATCGGGGTGATGATCGCCAAGGCAACCAGGGTCACGACAAGGCCCATGAATAAAAGCATCGCCGGCTCAAGGATGTTCGACATGTTCTGGGTGGATTCGTCGAGTTCGGATTCGTAAAAATTGGCCAAAAAAAGCAATGACTCGTCAAGCTTGCCGGTATTTTCGCCGACCACGATCATCTCCGAGAAGATCGGAGGGAAAAGCTTTGAGTCGGTGGTCAGATATTTTGACAAAGCATCGCCCTGGCGGACGCCTTCCGACATCCTGACTATCTCTCCCTTGTAGACCAGATTGGTCAAAGTGTCGGCCGAGATCTGCAAGGCCTCGATGATCTTCACGCCGGACCTGAGCAACAACCCGAGCGTCCGGGCGAAGTTGACCATATTGATGTTTTGGGACATCGTCTTGACGAACGGGATCTTGGTTATCAGCCAATGCCAGTAATATCGGAATTTCTGGACTCTCAGCAAAAGGAAAAAACTGACAAGCAAGATGGCAAGAATAACGCCGATATACACGCCATAATCAAGAAGGAACTGAGACACGGCCATAAAACCGACGGTCACCACCGGCAGTTTCACATTCAATGATTTCAAAACCGGTAAGATCTTTGGAAAAACGAAGAAAGCCAAAATACCGACGATGCCCAAAGTCGCCACCATCAAAATTATCGGATAAGCCATGGCGCTCTTGATCTTTTTATTGAGCTCATCCTTTTTTTTGAGTTCGTCGGCCAGATATTTAAGATTCTCGCTCAAAGTGCCGCTCGATTCACCGACCCGGATGAGGTTGATGAAAAAATCGCCGAAAACATTTTTGTAACGCTCCAAGCCCGAAGACAAAAAATGGCCGTTCTTGATGTCAACGATGAGCTGATCGATCATGGCGATGAAGGGTTTTGATTTGGTCTGCCTTTTGAGGATCTCCAGGCCGTCCAAAACCTGCATTCCGGAACGGACCATGACCTCCAGATTTCTGGCAAAGAACATTTTCTGTTTATTACTCAGTCGGAAGAAGATGCTATTGAGATTCATGCGAGATTCATAATTTTACTCATGGACGACTCTCAGTATTTCCTCAATGGTGGTCATGCCGGCGAGGGCTTTTTTGAAACCATCTTCGATCAAAGTCACCATGCCGTTTTTGATGGCGATTTTCTTGATCTCACTGGCGTCAGCCCGGCTCATGATCGCTTCGCGGATGAAATCGTTCATCTCCAAAACCTCGTAAACGCCAACCCGGCCGAAGTACCCCGTATTGCCGCAGGAACCGCAACCCTTGCCGTAAAAAAAGTCGTGATTATTGCCGATCAATTCCGGTGGCAACAAGTCGGCTAAATTTTTGAATTCGGCCTCGGTTATTTTTTTTTGAGTTTTACAATCAGCGCAAATGGTTCTGACCAAGCGCTGGCCGATGGCAACATTAACGGTGGAAGCCACCAAGAACGGCTCAATTCCCATATCTAAAAGCCGCGGCAGGGTCGTGGCGGCGTCGTTGGTGTGAATGGTGGAAAGGAGTTTGTGGCCGGTCAGAGCGGCGTTGACGGCGATAGAAGCCGTTTCTTCGTCGCGGATCTCGCCGACCATGACCACATTCGGGTCTTGACGTAGAATTGAACGCAAACCGGCGGCGAAGGTCAAGCCGGTTCGGGTATTGACCTGGATCTGATCAACGCCTTCAAGAGAATATTCAATTGGATCTTCAATGGTGATGATCGAGACCTCGCGGGTGCTTAATTCTTTCAAGATCGTGTAAAGCGTGGTCGTTTTGCCCGAACCGGTCGGGCCGGTGGCCAGGATCATGCCGTAAGGTTCTTTGACAGCATGGCGGATCTTGATCTTGTCGGCCTCGTTGAGAGCCAGGTCGTCGAGGCGGTTGATCTGGGTTTGCTCGGCAAGGATCCGAAGAACCGCGTTTTCGCCGTAATATGTCGGAATGATCGAAACCCGGACATCGAACTCGCGGGGCGGGTCGGTCAATTTTGTCTTGAATCTGCCGTCTTGGGCCGCTTGGTGTTCGTCGGTGCGCATGCCGGTCAGAACTTTGATGCGGGTGATGACGCCCGATTGAATGCTTTTGGGAATAGCGAAAACATCGTGTAAAATTCCGTCAACCCGAAGACGTAAAACAACCTTGTCCTCGAGTGGTTCGATGTGAATGTCGGAAGCGCGGGCCAAAAAAGCGTACTCCATCAGCCGGTCAACCAAACTAATGATGGGAATTTCATTTTCCGGATTCATCAGTAAACTGTCCAGCTCCCCTTTCAGCTTGTCGGGCACCTCGAATTTTTTGGCTCTAGTTTGGTCGGGTTCGGGCGGCGAATAACTTGTCGGTTGTTGGCTGGGCATCGCCACCGCCGGCCTATGTTCGGGGATTTTTCCTTCGAGAATTTCTTTTATCTTGTCAACGATCTGGTCGGTGGTCATAAAGGCCTTGACCACATAATCGTTGGCGCCAAGTTGCAAACTTTTCTGCATGCTTTCCTGGTCGTCGAGATTGAAAAGGGTGATGACCGGCAAGGTCCCGGCATCGTAGGTCTCTCTGATCTTTCTCAAAACCTCAAAACCGTCAATACTTCCGGAAAGCGGCAGATCCAAAAGCACCAGCGAGGGTTTGATGTTCTCCAATTTTTCCAATCCTTCACTGCCATCGTAGGCGCTCGAAGCCGAAAAACCCTGATTATTTATCTTCTCGGCCAAAAGCTCGGCCATGAAAGGATTGTCCTCGATGATGAGTATTCCTTTTTTGGGATTGTCGGGCATCGGGTTCTAAACCTTCGGGTAAATGGTATCCATTATTTGTTTCACGATCTTGTCCAAGTCGTCGCTTTTCCTGATATGAGCGACGGCGCCGATCTCTTTGGCAAATTTATTGTCAACCCAGGACGCGTCTTCGTCGGCCTCGCCGAAACTGGTCAAAAAGATAACGGTCATGTCTTTTAATTCGGGGTCAGCTTTCATCCTGACCAAGGTCTCAATTCCCGACATACCCGGCATCTTAACGTCAAGAAGTATCACATGAGGGCGATAGATTCTGGCTTTATCCATACCCGTCTGGCCGTCGGCCGCCGCGGCGACCTCAAAACCGGAGGCCTCGAGCTTGGCCTTGAATATTTCCCTGAAATCATTGTCGTCGTCAATTATTAAAATTTTCGGTTTTTCGTCGGGCATGATATTCGTATGTTTATGATGTTAATACGCCAAAATCCGCCGTCCCCTGGCCTTTTTAATATGATAACATATTTTTGACCCGGAGTTGCCAACACAAACCGCAAGAATTGAAAACAATATGATTTTGGGTTATGCTCTCAAAGTATGGAACATAACTTTATAAAAGTTAAAACAAAATCAGGCGTTCCTCTATGGATTTTATCTATGCCGCACTTGGATAGTGTCAATGTTGGTGTGGCGGTTAATGTGGGCGGGCGAGATGAGATTTGGCCGAAAGAAGCCGGTATTGCTCACGCCTTAGAGCATATGCATTTTCAAGGGACGAAAAGTTTTCCGAACAGCAAAAGTGTTGCTGAGTTTATTGAAGAAACCGGCGGCAGGATAAACGCAAGAACAAGCACCGAACGAACACTTTATCATGCCCGCGTTCCAGCCAAATATGCCGAGAGAGCCGTTAAAATAATCAGCGAGCAGATCAAATATCCGTTATTCCCGGAAGAGAAAATTCCCATTGAGATGAAAAATATTGTTCAGGAAATGGGAAGAAGAAATGACAATCCCCGGCAATATTTATGGACGATCAGCCAAAAATTCATTTATCATGATCATCCTTTGTCCAAAGATGTTCTTGGCCTGGAAGAGTCCCTGCGGAATTTCAAAAGGGAGGATTTTATCAATTTCAAAAAAAGATATTATAACCCCTCAAATTACAATTTTGTTGTCATTGGGAATATTGATCCGAAGACAGTAGCCAGTTTGTTTGATAAATATTTTCCGGAAAAAGTCGGAGAAGAGCCCAATAAAAGGCCAGTGGACATAATAAAAAAAGGCGGAGAAAAAAGAAATGTCGTGAAGAAAGACATTGAACAAACCCACATTTCCCTAAGCGTTCCTACTGCAGCCGCGCGAAACAAAGAAACATTGTATTTGAGTTTTTTCGCAAGCATTATTTCTGGAGGTATGTCGTTTCCGCTTTTCCAAGAGGTGAGGGACAAACTCGGTCTTTGTTATGAAATTGGCGCCGGCACAAATAAGCAAACCGACATCGGGCGATTTAATATTTATGTCGGTACTGACCACAAGAAATATAAACAAGCCATTGAAGCCATTTTCCAAATTATTGAAAAATACAAAACCGATAAAAAATTACTGGAAAAAGTGAAGAATATCAAACTCGGCCGGTTAGCCCTTGATTATGAAGATACTGGCGAAATTTTATTCCAAGCGGCGGATGATATTGTTTATCTAGACAGACCACGCGGGTTCGATGAAATAAAGGAAGAAATCCAATCCGTAAAAATCGAAAACATTACCAAGGCCGTGGATAAATATTTGAGAAAAGATCTGTTCTTCACTACTATCCTGGCTCCGCTCTCTTTTATTGACTGATTAGTACCTCCTATCCCAGAACAACATCTAATCCTTCGGTTATCAATTTACCAGCAGAATGGCTGTTTTGCGATACTTCTTAGAACTTGAACAGGGATCTTCTATTAAACAATTCGACTTAACTTTTTTTGCTGTTTCTGAATTCAGAAATAAAAAAGGACACAAATTATGTGTCCTCAAAGACTTAAAATGGCCCACAGAACTCGCTTATCCATATTTGATAGGCTAGTGAACTCTCCTCGTCTAAGTTTTTTTGAAATTTTAATAAGTTCTTGTTGGTTACACCCATGCCATATCTCAACTGGCGTGATGGCTTCAACCGGTTTTTTTAATACACCATCCGGTATGATTATTGAATGCTCAATGAGATACAACAATCTGGACGGTAAAGAAACTTCCTTACTCCTATTTCCGAGAACCAGACCCAAAAAATATCTGATCACATTTGGGCGGTAATCTGATAGGATGTTCCCAGTCGAGACGATTTCCTTTCCAGCGAAGTCGATATTTACATACGGCAGAGAAACTATAAACCGAGGTATCTTGATGCCCGCAAGCTGCGACGCTATAGTCGACAGAACCGCTTGCTTTAAAGTTTTATGTCCGGTACAGACTGTATCTACTGAAAAGCCATTTTTCCATAAAGCAGCCAAATAGAACATCCAGCAAAAATCAACATCTAAAATAAAATCTTTGCTGAAACCTCTAGTTTTAAAACCAGCGCCAAATTTGCGACTAATAAGGATGGATTTACCGCGGAAGAAATTAAATTGTTCGCTAAACTCACATTCGGCATATCGTGGTATTACTTGCGGTAATTTCATATCGATGGGCAAACAAAGCAAAAGAACCTGTTCTGTACTATTTTCTGCATGTTCGCTACAGGCCCTACAAGTTATCTTTCCGTTGGTTATCTCATAAATTCTGTCAGATTTCAGAGCGGTAAAATTATCCGGTTCATCTAGAACTTCCGTTTTGCCGCAACCGCACCTCCAGATGCCACGAGGCTCTTCTTTAATCCAACCGTCACTTAACCCCTGATATAATACGGAAGAAACGAATGTTTTATTTGATTCGTTATCATCCTGCCAAATCTGACCCCTCAATCCTAGAAAATAGGCCGAGGATCCGAACTCTTCAATGGCAATCTGGTCAGCTTTACAACCTAGACAGTTTAAAGCCAATATCGTTTCCTGATTACACATTTTGCCCAACAGATCGACCATAAGCGGAATACTGTAATAACCTAGCATAGCATTTTTCCGTGGCGATAAAGGTAAAGATGTGATTGCGGAACGCATAATGCCACCCCTTGATAGTGAGTTGTTAATGGACTGAGTTGCCCATATCTTAAATCATATTCTTGATATCGTCAAGCAGGATACCGTCTATCTTTGAAAAGGAGATGTGGGCACATTTTTCTTTTAAATGATAGAAGGCGCCAACGGATAAGCAGAAATCCAGCAAAGATTTCGGAGAAACATCCTCGTCTTGCTTACCAGCGAAAATATGGATTTTTTTACCGTTTTTCTTCTCTACATCATTAATGGGATTCATCAATTGGCCCGTGGCTAAAAAATGCCAATTTTTGTTTTCAAATCTGTATGCTCCTGTAAATGTTGATTGAAGGAAGTTTCCAAGAGAGCGAACACTGGGAACACCCACAAAATCAATTACCGGAGACAAAGCAATAACTTTTTTCACTTCAGACTCGTTAGCCAAAGACAAAGCAACGGCTCCTCCAAAACTAGTTCCAATTAAAACTATTTGCTCGGTTTTAAAGTCAATTTTGTTTATTTCGATGCCGTTAATTAGAGCTAAGCTCAAACTTTTTATGTCCTTGATCGGAGATTCTTTTAAGAACTCCCCGCCACTTTCCCAAGTACCCCTATATCGCGGGAAGAAAACGGCATAATCAGTAAACAAAAGTTCGTTCATGAGCTCACGTTGATACGGAATTGATGGCAAGCCATCACATAAAACGATTGCTCCCCGTATTTTTCCTTTTGGCAGAAGGTATTCAACAAACATATCATTATATTTCCACCAAAAAGGTTTTTGGGGTACAAGAGGCCGTTCTTTAGCCAAAGTTAAAACCAAGGAGTATATATTTTCATATATTGGTAAATATTTTGTTATATCATTATCTCTTCCCGTTAACATTAGGTAATCATTATTTGTTAATGTTTCAGGGTGGTGTTTTTTAAATCGATTAATCACGTCATCTTTCGAGTAGACACCATTAAAAAAAAGAACATCCTGCATTGCAAGAATTATTTTCTTTTTGTGAAAATCATTGCTTTTGTCCTTAGCTCCGACTTGATATCCCAAAAAAAGCTGCCTCGCTCTAAAAACATAATATTGAATTTTAGCAACCACATCCCGTCGGACAAAGCGAGCGTTTGGGGCGGATGAGCAAAAAGGATTCACCCCATATAATAAACTTGCATTTTCTAGCACTTTAGAGATAAAACAGCCGTGGCTATCAAGCGATAATAAGTTAGGATTATCTATCTCATTCTCGTAAACAATCTGCAGGTCAATATAGGCCGCACCACTAAAAGTATTTTTAATTATCTTTGCGATCGACAAATCAGATAGAATATCCACCTTGTTTTTCAATATCAAGATCACGTCATAATCGTTGAACGTTTCAGTGGTTATCGAAGAGCCGTATTGCAAAATACCCAGCAGATTACCGCCATATTTGTCACGAGAATAATTTACTAACCGTTCCAATGCCTGATCCATTGTAGAATCCTAGACGAACAATAAAAAAGAATCAACTATTTCGAAACAAACAAGTAATTCGCTATAAACTTCTGGGCAGTTTGATGCAAAATTTACTGCCTTTGCCGGTGCCTTCGGATTCGGCCCAGATGTCGCCATGGTTGGCGAGGATGATTTGCTTGGCGATGAAAAGGCCCAGGCCGGTGCCTTCGATTTTGCTGGCGGTGGCCGAGTCGCGCTGGTATTGCTCGAATAATTTTGGTAATAGTTCGAGGGCGATGCCATGGCCGGTGTCGGTGACGGAAATCAATATTTGGTTGTATTGAAACTCGCCGATCTCGACTTTTATCCAGCCGGTGTCGGTATACTTGATGGCGTTCTCGACGAGGTTCTGGATTGATTGCCTGACTTTTTGAACATCGACATTGGCCATCAGAATTTTCTCCGGTTTGGTGAACTCAAACTGGAGTTTCTTGTTTTCGGCCAGCATCCGGAACTCCCCCACCACATCCGCCACCATGTCGCCGATGTTGGCTTCCTCAAATTTATATTCCATCACGCCTTCCTCGATCTTCCGCAAGTCCATGATGTTGTTGACCAAGGCGATCATCCGGTCGGCGGAATCCTTAATCTTCACCGCCGTGTCTTTAATTTTCTCCGAAACCGGCCCGTATGTGCCGTCGTAAATGAGCGTGGCGTAACCCTTGACCACATTCATCGGCGCCTTGACCTGATGAGACGCGAACGACAAGAACTGCGATTTCAACTTATCCAAGTCCTTCAATTTTTCATTGGCTTCCTCTAAACTTTTCGTCAGTTTTTCTAATCGTTCCCTCTGCTCGACTTCTTTCAAAACACTGCGAATAAGAAGAATCCCGAACGAAAGAACCAGCAAAAAGATTCCCGACCTCAAAATTATTGTCGTGATATCGCTGGATAAGATAACATCAATCAAAGAGACAACTGCCAAAACAAAAGCCAGAATTTCGGTAGTGATAATCTTAACATTGAGAAGGTGGTGTTTAAAAATGGCATAAGCAGTAAAAACAACGAATGGAAAAGTAAATACTGCACCTAAAGAAATATATCTGGCATCATTAAAAAAGGCCGGCAGAATAAAATTAAAAATAATTATTAGAGCAAACATCAAAACAGCGCCCAATGATATATATTTAAGTTGTGTCCTCTCAATTTCTCGACTTTTTGTAAATCTTTTTATGAGAAAAAAGAAAGAGCCGAGGACCAATCCAACCGCTACCAAACCAAAAATAGCTATACCCGGACCATTCTCAATTTTTAAAATCATTCCACCTGATGAAACCTCAGCGACCCTTTTAAATACTAGAGGAGTTAAAGTTAAAATGGCAGCAAAAAGAGTAATTGGGAAAAGGACATATTTATACTTTTTATTGAAGGTTGCTTGTTTATTTGGAAAAACGTAGAAAAACTGAAAAATGAAAAAAGCCTGCCAAACCGCAAGAAAAATAACTAAGCGTTGCAACCAAAAAGCGACCTCGGTCGTTTTGATGTTATAAGTGAAATAATTAAATACGCCCCAAATAATACTGATCAGGGAAAAAAATAGGAAAGTTTTGTTTGTAATGCTTTTTCTGTCGTTATAATAAACGATAAAACCCAAAACAGCTATGCCCGCCGCGGCAATTCCTACAGATAGGAGATCTAGATTAATAAATTCGTTTACCATAATCACCCCGCTTATTTATATAATACATTAGGTGGACGTTTTGACGAATGGGAACTAGGCTGATCCGCATAGCCTATCCTAAAATGTATTGCTATATTTTCAGAATCTACTGAAAATAATTTTCGAAATTCGTTATAATTTTTGTCTATTATAATTTCATGTTTTTGGCAAAAAGTTCCGGATCCTTCAGTTAAAATACGCTGGGCAGCAAATAATAAAGCCGTAACCGGTTGTAAGCTCAATCTATTTTTAGTAGCCGTGAGCCAAACTCGTTGAAAAATACGACCCGCGTTTATGAAATTCTCATCACTGTGCCCATCCATCAAGATAATCCCCAAAACTGCGCCGGTAGAGTACAGTTTACTGTCTTCGCTAACAATTAATTTTGGCAGACCGAGAACCTTGAAAAATTTCATTAAAGGCCAAAAACTGGCCAATCGAAAGGCCAATCTTTGAGGGGGACTAAATTCCATAGTTTTCACATAAAGACCTGATTTTTTTAACAGCTCATCCTTTTCAGTCCATATGATGTCATGAAATAAAAGATGGTGTAAATGCTCGTCTTCTAAAATAACTTGTTCTATACTTGCAGCGGCTTTACCTATTTGCTTTTTTGAATTATCGTTGTCTGTTAAACGTATTTCGTATTTGTTACCGAGGTTCATTACGGAAGGAATTGATATAAGTTCGTTGTAAATATCTTTTTCAAGTTTAGAAGAACGATATTTTTTTCTATTTGTACATCTTGAAAAAATAAACTCGAAAAGAGAATCTTTCTGTGAAATTGTCTTTTCCAGATTTAGCGATGCGATATGATCAAAAAGACCACTTTTGGGAAATAACTTTAATTTTACCGCATAACCATAATTTGAAGATGCAATCAAAATATTTTCAATCAAACAACCATGTGCAATATAGGAACCTCTTTGGCGATAATTAAGAACGGGATTGTCTTTTTCCGGAAGATTAAATATATCTATTTGATTATTCTCAACCTCAAATCTCCAGGGTTGTGAATTATCTCCTGATGGCGCAAAAATGCCGGCTTCTATTATTTTAATTATGTCATTATTCACCATTGATACCAATTTTTCTTAAAAATTCGCCAGTTCTTTTTTTTCGAAAGGTGACATTTTTCTTGCTGTGCCAGTCTGATTCCAAAATAGAATCCAAACTAACATCATAAACACCCGATTTAATATTGTTTGTCTTTAAGATTACTTTCCTGGCCAGATAAGCCAATACTGATCCACAAAGATTAGCTGCGGTACCAAGTTGAGGCCAGGAATATAAAGTTTTCCCGACCTCCATTACAGATTTCTGCATGCGAAGGACCGAACGATCAGCACCAACCGTTCTTGCAACAACACTGACCATTTCCCCGTGACCGAGTTTCTTAACCTGTTCAGCGGTCATATTACCCATGAGACCATTAAATGGTTTTAAATTTTTATCAGTATCGTACCTTTCAATATGAGCAATAACGCCGTCGCCATTATCAGCGGCTGCGATAAGAGGAATCTTGTATTTTTTTAAAATTTCTCTTGCCTTGAATTTATAATAGGGGTTATCCATTTCTTCAATAAGAACATCAACCCTGGGCTCACCCAAAATTATTGATTCAATATTTTGTTCAGTAACTCCTTCGGGGTAAATGGATATATTACTATAGGGATTAATTTCATATATTTGTCTTGCCACGGCCCTAACTTTAGAAAGACCAATATTCTGAAAACCAACTCGGATCCTATTAGTGTTTGAGCCTGAAATAGTATCTGGATCGGCTAGCCTTAAATTTTTTCCTCCACCCGTAAGGGCAGCTGTTATAGCCGCATGGCTACCGACGCTTAAACCCAAAATACCAATAGTTGAGTTGTAAAATATGCCTTGTTCTTCTTTGGTGATCAAATTACAATTTCGACCGGTGCGAAGTTCTTGATGCATGGCCTCCGGCAAGTAGTGCACGAGTTGGTTATGCCACGGAAAATAAAACCAACTTCCCGAGTCATCGGAATTGCCTTTACCAAAATGTTCTTGTCGAAATTCGGTTAAATGTTTCTTATAATTATTATCAAAACAGTACCTTGGGTTTTTTATCAAAAAAAGCTCATCAAGCATTTCCAAATATTGGTCAATAATAGCCGTTGGCTTACTTGATTTAATAATTTCTTCAAGTTGTCCCCTTTTTACTAAAACCGGTTTCCAGGAATCCCGGTCAATTATTTCCTTCATAGATTTATTTCTTTATCCATTTTTGCTTTCCCTTATTACTAAAATACTCTGGGTGTTCATAATCCCAAAAAACAATATGGGGTTTAATTCCAACTGGATTTTCCGAATAAGTTTTTCGATATTCTGAATTTTCCGCAATCAAATGCTTTGTTATTTCATGTTCAATTATTTTCTCAAGTTTTTTCGACCCTATCCTATGAAGTTTAAGCTCAATATTAACTTCAAAAAGTTGATTCGCATTTTGATCACCTTTTACCATCATGGTAAATTTACCGGTTATGTCTTCATGAAATTTACTTTCAAGCAAAACCCTACGTATGGTTTCGGGATAAATTTGAAACCCATATAAACTTACAGAAAAGTCGCTTCGCTCATAAACATAAACAAAAGGCAAACGCCAAATAGTGTCTTCAATTCCCGCTTTTTTTGCCTCTGTTCTAATATCAATTCCAGACTTTTTGATCTTACTCATCATATCTTCGAAACCTATAACCCCCCCGTTATCTTTTAGGTCATATCGCACAAGAGGAAGCCCAGAAAAAGCTGAACATAACAATTGTCCCCGAACTTCTTCAAAAAAGAACAATTCCGGGTCGTATTGGCACAGAGTCGGGAGCTTTTTTGTATTTGGGAATATTTGTTTATAAAGAAAACGACTTTGTTTAACCGCAAGCCGTCTGATTAAGATAGCCAAAGGCGTCTCATATGCGAGCGTGCCCTGATCGACAGTTCCGTAGTGGTTTAATGTGTCTCGGTAGATATTTTTTAATCCGGTTTTTTCAGCAATATAATCTCGAAATTCCTCGCAAAATCCCTCTGCTGAAAAGATAAATTTCAGGTTATATTTTTTCCAATCGATACCCTGGGCCAATCCTTCATCAATCGCGTCCTTCAGAAATGGTCCATAGCAACCAATAATAATTTGATCATATTTTTCACCGAATTTTTTCACGGAATTAATTATCTCTTTTTTGTCAACACTAGTGGTAATGATACTCAAAGGATAATTACCCCTCTCAGCAATTATCTTGATGGCTTCATAGGTAAAAAGTCCACCTATCCATATACCCATCGGGAATGCATCAATATAGAGGGTTGATTTTTTTTGAATATCAAAATTAGTTATAAGATATAATTCTGCCGTACCAGCATATTGAAGATCCTGTACGTTTTCCCGGGGGAAATAAAATGGCTCACCTGTCGAACCAGAGGTTGCCGATATAACCCACCTTTTCTGTTTAAATTTTCCGTCCCAGCATAGCTCTTCAAGCGGATAATTTCGGAGATAATCAGTTTTGTCTATTGTAGGAATTTTACGAAAATCATTGAACTTTTTAACACCTTTAGAATTGAAATTTTGTTTATCGAGATAACTTTTATACGCCGGTACCCGCTTCGCCATTTTGTGGAAAAGTTTGAGAGCCCTCCTTTCTCCGGCTTTGACCCACTTGCTTTCGGGCGCGGTTTTCAGGGTCTTAAGAAGCAAAGCTGGATTATCATATTTTTTGGGTAGCAACAAAAACATAATTTTTATTTGAATTGATTAAAAATACTTCTAGCCATTTCATCAGCGACAATATTTGTCGGTTTATTCTGTCTTTCGCTGGTTTCCAGAATATTTTTCATGTTGTCTTTTATGCAATTCAAACGTTTGTTTATCCTCTGGCTGTCCATGTTGTCATTTTCGTATTCATCGGCGACGCTGATAAGTCCGCCGGCATTTATAACATAGTCGGGGGCGTAGATTATTCCTATTTCATGTATTTTCCTTCCAATATCCAAATCAGCAAGTTGATTATTCGCGCCACCGGCAATGATCGGTGAACGGATTTTTTTGATAGAGTTGTTGTTTAAGATGAGGCCGATGGCGCAGGGCGAAAAAACATCAACTTTCTGCTGGTGTATCAGCGAGGGACTAACCATTTTGACTTTCGGGTAAGATGCTTTTAAGGTCTTGATTTTTTCGGGGTAAATATCAGCGGCATATATGGTTTTAGCGAAAGGATACAGCGCTTTTATCAAAGCCGTGCCTATTTTCCCGACTCCCTGAACGGCGAAACTCCGTCCCGAGATGTCGCCTTTACCGAATGCTTTTTTCAGGCACTCATTTATTCCCAGCAATAATCCTTTGGCCGTGTATTCTGTCGGGTTGACCTTATTTCCAACGAAATACGGGCTGTATTCGCTCATAATCCTGACATCCTCTTGTTGTAGGCCGACATCCGTTCCCGTGACAAAACGGCCATTCAGGCAATTTATTTTCTCGGCGTATTTCTTAAGAATTTGGGGACGTTTGGCGTCAAAGCCGTTTTTTACGGCCGGACAAACAATGACTCCCTTCGCCCCGCCGTATTTCAAGTCGGCAAGAGCCGACTTGAAGGACATAAGCCGGGATAATCTCAATGAATCCTCCAGCGCTTCGCGGCCATCCTCGTAATGCCACAATCTGGTCGCGCCAAAAGCCGGATTGAAATATCCCCCGCGATGGATGCTTATGTAAGCATCGAGTCCAGTTTTCGAATCGGTCACGTTGGCGGCGAGATTATGGTCGTCAAATTCCGAAAATTTGCTTAACAATTCGGAATCCAGAACATGAAACCCGTTTTTTTGAAAAAGCAGATCTTTATATTGCAAGCCAAAATGGCCATTCTTGATAGTTTGGCTTGGGGGAGTGATTTTAATCCCACTTATTTCGTCCATAATATCGCGCCGAGCATCCTAACGGATAAGGGGCCGAGATTCTATATTTTGAGGAACCAAATCATCGGACTGACAGGAGGAAATTATGAATATTGGTTAAGAAAACAAAAAAACGCTTCTATACTTTGATCAAGTTTTATCCCGATCCCTAGATCATTCCTTACAGTATGTGTATGAAATAAGTTAAGAAGCCGCAGCTATAACTGAAATATAACAACCTGAATCAATTATATCACATTTTTAAGTTAGATTACAAACGGTCGGCGGATATAGGAAAACGGCAGTTAAAACTAAAAATGATTAGTTAAAAAAACGGGGAAACTGATGTTTCCCCGTAAAATTAGATCGTAGTGATCTGGTTCTTAATCAAGGCCTGGTAACGCGGGCAGGTTTTGGCCAATTCCGAATGCTTTCCCTCGGCCACCAACTTTCCGTTATCGATGACAAATATCCGGTCAACCGAACGAATAGTCGAGAGACGGTGAGCTATGATGATCGTTGTTCGGCCTACGGACGCTTTCTCGATTGCTTTCCGAATGAGCATCTCGTTTTCCGTGTCCAAGTTTGAGGTTGCTTCGTCAAAAACGAGAATTTGCGGTTCCTTGATAAGCGCTCTGGCGATGCCGACGCGTTGGCGTTCGCCGCCGGAAAGTTTTATCCCCTTCTCGCCGATGACGGTGTCAAAGCCATGCTCGAGCCGGTGGTAGAATTTATCAATGCAAGCCATTCGGGCAACCTCGTGCATTCTTTCTTCGCTGACAAGTTCTTTTTTTCCGTCCAACCCGAAAGTAATATTATAGCCGAGCGTGTTATCGAACAAAGTGACATGCTGTTCGACAAGCCCGAGATTCTCGCGATATTTCTTGAGGTCGAGCTCTTTGAGGTCAATTCCGTCGATCAATATCCGGCCTTTTTGCGGGTCGTAGGCGCGGATAAGCAGGTTCACGATGGTAGATTTGCCGGCTCCAGACTCACCCACAAAAGCGACTTTTTCTCCAGGATTTATCTTGAAGCTGATTCCGGAAAGCGTCCGCCGTCTACTGGTCTTGATTGGTTCCGGTGGTTTTCCGTTATTGTTGTCCGACGATTGACGCGCGGGATACTCGAACGAAACATCGTTGAACACGATTTCGCCTCGGAAAGTTTTCGGAGAGATGGGATCTTCGGTTATCTTTATATCCGGCTCGATATCCATCATGGCGAAAAATTCTCTTATTGAGGCATACTGGGACATCATCTGCCTTTGAAGATTGCCCAAATTATTCACGCGGCCCAGGGCGTTGGATGTCCAGGATAGAAAGATGAACAAATAACCTATCGAGTAATAACCGCGAATAACCATGTAGGCGCCGACTATCATGACCAGAAAAGTCGTCAGGTCGATTACGATCGATCTTGAATACATTGAGACAACATATTTTAACCAGAACCTCCGCCCAAAAGATATACTTTTATCCAGTTCCCTATCATAGTCACGCTTGATCTTGCTTTCCTGGGCGTTCACCTTTACCGCTTCAATGTTTCTGATGATTTCCGTATGCCTTTTGCTGTCATCATTTTGCATGTCTTCCATTTTCTTCAATTGCGGTCGGATTTTGGCGTTTGAAACCAAAGTGATTGAAACGAAAGTCGTGACTCCGACGAAAACGATAAGGCCGAGAACCCAGTTTAAGTACATCAAAGCGCCAATGATCAGAATGACCTGGAAAAATATCGGCATGATGTTGTAAAGCAAGGAGTAGGCGAATTGGCGCAAAGCACTTTCGCCTTTGTTGATGATACTTTGCTTGATTGCCGAATTTTGGCTGTGATGCTGGCCGATCGAAAAAGAAAACAATTTTTCAAGCGTTTCGCTGGTTATCGCTTTCGCAACGGAATAATCCAAGTGGTTAACTTCAAATCTCTCACGAAATGCGCCGATGATAGTGGACACGGTTTCTATAAGCAGAACAAATAAAGCCAGACGCAGGATCAAACTGAAATTTTGTTTTACCAAAGCGTTGATGGCTAAGCCATAAAGATATGGCGACGCCAAAGCAAAAACTTGCTGGACAATGACGAATACAAAAGCCATAACAACCGCCCATTTGAACGGCTTGTAGATAGCGAGCAACCTTTTGACGAAACCCTTTGTATTTGGCATGTTTTACTCCTTTTTTTGAGTGATTATTGCGATTTAACGGCCTTAGAATATTTCCTCATAAAGGGTAGTAATTTTGTCGGTGAAGATGTCGGTGGGGGTGAGAGAGGGATTATTGCGACACTCTTCGGAAAGAGTAAAAATATCACCGATGTTGATAGAGATCTTTGGCCGGTGGAATGTGATTATCCGTTTGAAAACATTATAATTTCCGTACAAACTAACAGGCAAAATCGGCGTGTCTGGAAATGACTCTGCCAAAATTCCGGCGCCAGGTTTAAGCGGTGCGACACCTTTTTCAAGAAATCGTTTACCTTCCGGAAAAAGCACGACTGTGCCGCCTCGAGAAAGGATTTTTTTGGGAATTTCCAGAGATTTTTCCATGCCCGAACCATAGTATGACGGGTAAGACCCGAACAAAACCTTGATGAAAAGATAGCTCCAAAAATACTCAAAAAAATCATCTTTGGCCATGAACCTCAACGGATATTTGTTTGAGAAAAAAGGCAAAGCGATGCCAAGCAGAAGCGGATCAAAAAAACCTTTATGATTGGCGATGATTAGAAATCCGCCTCTGGGAAATTTCTTGGGCAGACGACCTTTGATTTTGATCGTAGTGAAAAGATAGAGAAAAATATAAGAAAAGATAAGTAAAATCTTCTGGGTGAACTTGAAGAAATATGGGCCGATGGCGGACTTGAATTCAAAAGACCCGCGTTGTTCAGGCGACGAGTTGGTTTGGGAAACTTTGACTCCGTTTGTTTCATTCATAATGCCGGGCGGCGCTTAACAAATAGAGACGAAAGGGGTCAAGATTTTTAAGAAGCAAAAAGACGGTCCTATTTTCGGATGAAGCCAGATCTCGATCCCTTCCATCTCTTGGGTTTGAGAACAAAAAAGTTAAGAAGCCGCAGCTAGGTCTAAAATATATCTGCCTGTGACAAAGGATAGCATACTAGACAGAACCCGTCAATTCTGTTCTCGTAATTAAATAACCCCTCGGGAGAAATGATTCTCGAGGGGTTTGCCGTTGATAAACGGCGGTTAGCGCAAGGGAATGATCGGAATGCCGGCAAAGACGAATCCGCCATTCGCCGTGAAGAAGCATTTGAGCGCCGTGACTGAAACCGCTTGGTCGGCGGTGACTTCAACATGGCCGTCAGTAGTCAGGTTGCCTTTGGCATCAGGTTTGAGACCGGGGAAAGTCGAGCTGAAGAACAAAGCCACTTGTTGATTGGCCTTCAGCGCGACGAGGACGCTTGCCAACGGCGTTGCCGGATCCCCGCTCGCCCGGTAGGTGTCGAACAAATTCAGAATCAACCCGACTGTCGTGCTGTTGGGGTTGAAAACCGCGAAGCCGGTGTCGATTTTTGAAGTGATGATGGTCGGCACCGAGAATTTGCTTATCGGCGGTTTGATATCTACGCCGGCCGATGACAATTCATTGCCCTGCCAATCCAACAGCCGATACGTGACGGCAATGCCGATGTCGTCGTTGTAATCGTAGCCGGTCGTGTCCCAGGTGAATGGAGATTGAAACAAAATAACTCCGCTTTGCTGGGCGCTTGACCCGCAAGATGTGCAAGCCATAAGTGTTCCCCCGCCGGAAGTTTTCGCTTTCGGCGAAAGCAATTGGCTTTTACTGACATTGGTCTCTCTGGTTCCGTTTGACCAGAGAATGTCGACGACCATCGGAGAGCCGTCGCTTTTTTGAAAGCTGATCGGGACGGGTTTACCCGCAGCAAAAGAATTCGCCATTGCCTGAAAGTCGCTCATGTACTGATTACTGCCGACTTTTCCGGGCGTCCCTACCCAGCCGACGGCGAATTGAGGTGCGACCAGTTGGCGGGTGTTGGTGGTCTGAGCGCTGACATCAGCGGCGGCCGTAAACATTACGGCGAAAAGCAAAAGATAATTCGTGACAAGTTTTCTCATGGGTCTCCTTATTTTGCGAAAACACCAATGGTGTACGGAAATTCCAGATTGCCTATTACCGGAAAACTTTGGATATTTCCATTTTGTGTAACCGTGAATATCTCTTTGCTGAAATTAAGCGTCACCATGAAACTATCCGTACTCGAATCATAGCCGATGCCGACCATATTACAGCAAAGCAGATTACTACTGACGACCCGCTTGATACCGCCACCCGGGGAAACCAGCCAAATCGCCGATTGAAGATAGTCGGTAACGGCGTAATTTCCCGCTGAATCGATGGTCAACCCCCCGATACTACGGATTGCATTTCCCGAAAATACGGTGATTGCCGAGCCGTCCGGAAGGATCCTGACAATCTGACTCATTGGGTTATTGTTTATGTTCGAATCAGAGCCGACAATTATATTGCCAAAAGGATCAATGGCAATGCTAATATCAGCATATTGTGCCGGCGAGTAAGGAAGATACAGGATTGGGACAACTGTTCCCATGGTCGGGTTATATCGGTAGACAGTGTTATTTGTGTTGTCGCCGATAATAAAATTACCGTTACTTTCTACCGCCAGCGCCATGGGCTCGATCAGTGTTTGGCCAAGATAGTAAATCGCCTGTCTGCCATCCGGCGAAATCTTGATGATGTTCGCTTGGGCTTGGACGTTCGGGAAATAATAATTTCCGGAATTGTCTCTGGCAATGGACATACCGGTGCCAAAAAAACTTCCCATGTTCACCAGGGTTCCGTCAACTAAAATCCGGTAAACAACAGTAATCGGATTACTTGAGCTTCTGTTTACGTTGTCGACCAAGATGATTTCTTTCGCCGTTGAGCCGACCGTGAATGACGAGTCGGAACTGACGTGAGAATCACCGAAACCGTCAACAGCAGTGATCCGCCAATTGACCGAACCGATGGCGACAGTTTGAGTCGGCGTTGCCGAGCAGATATTACCGACATCGCAACCAGCGCCCGAAGCCGAATACCAGCCGAGAATTTTGTTTTTAGCGAGATTGTCGTCAACAGACAAAATATACCGGCTGGCCGATGGAAACGCGTTCCATTTGTATGTTGGAGAAGCGGTGGCGATGGAACCCGTCGGCGAAACGAGAGTGACTCTCGGCAAACTCGTCGGATCCAGAAGATCGGCGGCGATTTGGTTGAATAAAGCATTATTATCATCTTTCCCGTTGGCCATTTGTCCGTGGTCGTGATTAGCGAAATAGCGCGTAGCCACGGCGTGGCCGATGAATTGGGCACTGGTAAAAGGCACGACGCCGTCACTGGTCAGGTTGAGTCCGCCGAACAACACCGCGCTTCCCCAGTTGAAGGGGTCAAACCACGATTGGATGTATTGGGTGGCGGTCACGCCGGCGTAGGCGATGATCTTGGAATCATAGGTCTTGTCGGCGTTGAGATTCACCAGCCAAGAGTTGATCTCTTGGGCGTTCGTTCCGGTGAGATTCAGCAGACCATCATAATTGTCCCAACGCATATCTGACCGGTTGTACTGATTCCAGGTCAAACTCGTAGCGTTCCACCATAAAAAATCCAGAGACGCCAAGGCGTTTTTCAAAACCGGGTCGGATATTTTCTGATCGCGGGCAGGACCGTTGGCGATCGGCGTTCCATGATTAGGCGTGGCCAAGGTGATGACTTTTTTGGTTGCGTCACCAATTGGTCTGCTGGCGTATCCGCCGTAATTTAACTTGAGACCCAAAGCGCTTCGCCCGATCAGTCCGCCCATGCTGTGGCAAATCATCGCCAATTGTCTGTTTCCAAAATTAGTTGGATCGTCCTTGCTGGCGTCATCAAGCAGATCGCGCAGGTCAATCCCCAGATTAGCCACACTGGTGAAATTGCTGTAATAGCTGAAGGTATACAATTTGTACAACAACGGCAACTGGCTATTTGAGTTGAAATAGCCGATGAAATTATTCCAAGTGCCGGTTGACGGAGACGATGGAACACCAACGGGGTTAAAGCCGTGGATGAGGATCAGCGGCGTTTTGCTCCCCAGTGAAACCGAACTGACTTCGGCAAGCGTCGCCACGAAATCAGACGAGGTAAAGGTTTTCAATGTCGCCGGACTAATAACCGAGCTCGCCGGCGTCTGGCCGAAAGTGGGCAAAGACAGAAAAGCGAAGACAAAACCAAACAACAGGAATCTTCTCATGGTTTCTCCTTTCAGGGAGCGGGAAAATCGGTTAAATTCGCGTAAATTGTCAAAAATCTATCCGTGAAACATTATTCCGGTTTCACTATTGCATAAGTTTCGAAAAATGTAAAAAGGTCGGCGGCGAACGGAGTCCGCCGCCGACCGACAAAACAATCGGATAAAAAAAGCCCGGTGGCACGGAGCCGCCGGGTGGTAGGTTTGTCTTATGGGACTTTGACATCCGTAACCTTGCCGTCGACGAGGATGACGGTGGTATCTTTGAAAAAAAGCGTTTTCTTATTACCGAACGTCTGTGTTTTCATCGGCTTGCCCAACATTTGGATCACCGCCTCCTCGCTCATGCCTGGCTCGATGACGATATTGTTTGCGGCCTCGATGAGCGCTTTGGCTTCATTTTCCGGAAGAAAGTACTTGTTTATCTCCGAGACGACGGTTTGATAGTCAGCCACTTTCATGACCTTTTCTTTGTCAAAAAAGAAGCTGAACCGCATGCCGAACTCTCCGCTCGTGATGACTCTGGTATCACTCGTGTGACCGATGTCGGTGACGACGAGATCAAGCTGGACATTATCTGGCAAAATGTATATCTTCGATACCTTCAGCAATTCGCCCTTGGCCAGTCGGCTGATGTTCAAACCCGCTACTCTATCGGCGAAAGTCCGGGCGTCGAATTGGTCCATGTCTGAAATTTTCTTGCCGAGTAATTGCAAGGGAAGGCTCGATTTCCTATCCGGTATCGTCGTACTCGGGTCGTAATGGTACCAGACAAGCCCGGCCGATCCCTGGCCGAGTGAAAAACCCGCCTTTTTGAATTCACCGGCGATCAAGCCGTCAACGACCGGCGCTACCAATTTGCCATCGTAGCGCGCCATTATCTGACGCTTGAAATCGTCCTTGTTGGTAGATGACTGACGCGAAAAAGATGAAACCGGCGCCAGAGCCAAGACGAGAACTGTGAAAACGAACAACAAAACATGCCTTTTCATTGGCTTTTTCCTTTCTTGAATTGTCAGGGAACTGCGTTGGCGTCGGTTGTCGGCGCGCGAAACAACGAAACCATCATAGTTTAAAATGCATGGATTGTCAAGTCAGGTTCTTTTTCTTGTCGTGGAATTTTTGGTGGATCTCACGAAGCTGCTTGTCGGTGACGTGAGTATAGATTTGGGTGGTGGTGACAGACGAGTGGCCAAGCATCGCCTGAACCGAGCGGATGTCGGCGCCGTTGCGCAAAAGGTCGGTGGCATACGAATGCCTGATCGAGTGCGGGCTGACATGTTTGCCGATGATGCCGGATTTGATGGCATAGTGTTTCACGATGCGTTGAATGCTCCGGGGAGTGAGGCGGAGCTCCTCGAATTTTTCAAAGGCCTCGTTTCGCGGGACGCGGATAAAAAGCGCTTCATGGGCGTCAACGCGTTTGTCGAGAAAACTTGCCAGTGCCGATTTGGCGGTGTCGGACAAAAAGACAACTCGCAGTTTGCTTCCCTTGCCCCGAACCGTGAACTCCCCTCTTTTTAGGTCAACCGTTTCGCGATTAAGCGAGCAAAGCTCGGAAACCCGAAGGCCGGTAGAAAAAAGCGTTTCCAAAATCGCCCGGTCGCGCAAAGATGAAATCGTTGTGCCCTCAGGCGATTTGAGAAATCTGTCGAGTTCATTCGGCTCGAGAAATGTAACTTCCCGTTCTTCCTGTTTGCCAAGTTCAATTTTTTCCGGCGCCACGGTTTTGATGTCAATTTTCGACAAGTATTTCAGGAACGAGCGGATGGCGATGACATGATAATTTTGGGTGACTTTTTTCAGCGGCGAGCCGTGAGCGTCGGTTAACCGGTTCAAATGCAAACGGAATTGGCGGACGACATCTTCGGTAATCTGGTTTGGTTTGCTGATGTTGGCGAACTCAAAAAACCGGTTCAGATAATGGTTATAATTCTCAACCGTCTTTGCCGACCGATTCTTCTCGATTTCCAAATATTCGAGATATTGGGTTTTTAAACCTTTTAAATCCATCATGAAATTTTACCACAAATGTGCGACATAAAATGCTTGACAAATGGCTTGCAAACTGCTATACTATACATGTCAAGATAAGAACCTTCAAAACTAAGTAAAAACGGCCTATCTGGGGTCTCGGCAGGTGTCGAGATGAGGGATAAGCCAATGAATAGGAGGCCATCATGGCCAAGAATAATCCTTCGTCGGTTGTATCGGGTGCCGGTTTTTTAACGGCGGTTTGGACGGAGTTCATGTCGGTTGCCCAGAAACTGGGCGTGACCGATGAGCAGATTCACGAGCTTTCCAAGCCGGAAGGCCGTGATAAGATCGCCAAGATCGCCGAAGCGATGGCGAAAGCGATCGCTTCAATAACTGCCGGTATCTTCTCGATTCTCCTCGACTATTCCCTCCCCCTCTCCGACATGATCACCGCCGGTAAGTATGACTGGGTCAACTCTGACATCACCGCCAAGCATTTCCCCCTCGATAAGTCAGGCGGCAAGGTCGAGCTCGATGCCCAGCTGATCCACTACGGCAAGTCCATGTCTTCCGAACAAGTTATTTCCGATCTCGATTCCAAGGGTCTCCGCCCAGCCCTATTACCAGAACTCCTAGCTTTCGGAGCCAAGTATCCCGACAAGCAAAGAGATTTTCCTATTATTGCCCTCGGTTCGAAATGGCGGGACCCGCACGGCAGCCTCCGCGTGCCTGATCTCGACGGGGGTGGCTCGGGGCGCGATCTCGACTTGCGTTGGTTCGACGATGAGTGGGGTGGCTACTGTCGGTTTCTGGCTGTCCGCAAGTCCTAGCTCTTTGCTCCTTGGAACCTTGAATCTTCTGACCCTTGGTTCCTTGGACTCTTTACCCCCCGTTTTCCTAAAGGAAAACGGGGGAGTTTGTTTTTTGGGGCCGATAAAGCTCATTCTTTGGGGTGGACTTTTTTTGAATAGATCAAGCGAGAAAAAGCAGGGGTGAGTGGTGATTTGCCAATTGCGACAAACTTTGTTACGATGGTTTCAATGTTAGCAACCAAAGACAAAACCAAGATCGTCACCAAGCACGCCACTCACGAGGGCGACACCGGCTCGCCGGAGGTTCAAGTTGCCATTTTTACCGCGGAGATCGAGCGCTTAGCCAAACATCTCAAGAAACATTCCAAAGACAACAGTTCTCGGACCGGCCTTTTGAAGATGGTTGCCAAGCGCAAACGGATGATGGATTATCTCCAAAAAGAATCGCCGACGAGATATAATAAACTTATCAAAGAATTGGGCTTAAAGAAGTAACCTTTTCCAATTATGGCTTTTAGAAAGACAACGGACGAACTTGGTTCCCAACATCAGCGGGTCGGGGTTTTTGTGGACGCCCAGAACATGTACCACTCGGCCAAAAACCTCTACCATGCCAAAGCCAATTTCAAAAAAATCCTCGAAGAATGCGTCAAAGGCCGGCAACTCATCCGGGCTTTTGTTTATGTCATCAAGACCGAAGGCGGCGAAGAGAAAGCGTTTTTTGAGGCGCTTGAAAAAAGCGGCTACGAGATAAAAGAAAAGGATTTGCAGATCTTTCCCGGCGGCATGAAAAAAGCTGATTGGGACGTCGGCATGGCCATTGATGCCGTTATTCTTGCCGACAAAGTTGATGTTGCGGTGCTGGTCACTGGTGATGGCGACTTCATTCCTCTTTGCGAATACTTGCGGGTCAACAAAGGCCTGAAAGTCGAAGTCGTTTCATTCGAACGCAGTACTTCCTCGAAACTCAAAGAAACCGCCGATGTTTTCACGGATCTGGGCTCTGATCCTAAGAAGTTCTTGATGTATTGATATGGCCAATTCAAAAAAAATCACCGCGATCATTATAGTCGTCGTCGTTTTAATAATTGTCGGTTTTGCCGTTTCAAAAAAATCAGCCGTGGCGCCGACAATATCACCCACTGTATCAGCGACGCCAATCGTGACCAATATCCCCGTTCCTTCCGGTTTGGTTCTTTATCAGAACAATCAATATGGTTTTGGGATGATACTCCCGGGCGATTGGAACGGTTTTTCAATTATCAGCGACACCTGGACCGGTTATGTTTTGCCCGACAGTCAGATGACCGAAACTGGGCCGAAAATAATCATCCGCCATCCCGGCTGGACTGCCGGCGCGCCTTACGAAGATTTGCCGGTGCTGGTTTTCACGCCCGACGAGTGGTCTCAAGTATTGAGAGAACAACTCTCGGTCAGCGCCGCGCCGATTCCGCCGAGTATCTTGGGTCAAAATACGAAATATGTTTTCGCTCTTCCCGCCAGATACAACTATGACTATCGAACCGGCTGGCAGGAACTGGACTCGGCGATTATGGATAAAAATAATTTCAAAACTTTCTAGCATTGTCATTCCTACTTGATGGCCGTCTTCAAGCATGCTTGAAGACGGCCATCAAAAGGACTTCAAAAACATGGACGAATTCAGTCCTCTGCCCAGCGAAAATACCCCACCGCTGATTCCGGTCGAACCGAAGAAGAAATTCAATCTCAAGATTTGGATTCCGATTATTGTGGTTGTTTTGCTGATTGTCGGCTATGTCGCAATTGCAGAAAACCACGGCTGGTGGCCGATGAATCAGTTAATTCCAACAGCGACACCCATCTATTCTCCACCTTGTTGCAAAACAAACCCGACCCCATTTCCGACTACTGACAATTGGAAAACTTATACCAATAACCAATATGGGTTTGACCTGAAATATCCGGCGGAATGGAATCAAAGCGGTGATAAATTAGTTGGTGAAAACGGTGAGAGTATGTTGCTTATTTCGGTGATAAAAACTACCTCCAGTAATATTCAAGATTGGTTCGATAACGAATTCAAAAGCCGGAATAGTAATGAAAAACCAACATATTCGAGTATCGTCATAGCCGGTTTTCCAGCTTTGCATTATGAAGATCCGACAGTTATTTTTAAAAGCGGAACGGGTGTCGGCAATTGCATATCGGATAATGTTTTTATTAAAAATGGTAATCTTTATGATCTCCAGGAAGGAGCCACAGCATGCAGTTATTATCCCGAAGTTGTTTTTTCCCAAATCCTCTCCACATTCAAATTCACAAAATAGCCCAAACCACCCAAGATGTTTCCCAAGATTTCTTGTGAAACATTGAAAAATGGCTTGTTGAGCAATATGGATCAACCAAATCCAATGCAAGAACAAAATAATCCAATGCAGAACCAAAATCCGTCAATGTCAGTTCCGCCGATGCCGCCGGTAGAACCCAAAAAGGGTCTAAAAAAATTCTTACCCTCCCTCCTCATCATTGTCATCCTAGCCGCCATATATGTTTGCTTTGCCGCGTTTTTCGGCTGGTGGCCGATGAGCCGGAATCAGGTATCAAGTATCAAGAATCAAGGGAATCCAACCCTCTCCCCGACCCAAGACCTGACCACGAATTGGAAAACCTATTCGAATTCGACTTACGGATTTGAATTAAAATATCCGAGCGATTGGAATGATTTGAAAATTGATGATGAAAATCTTGATTTGAATGTTACTCCCGGTGGCGATGATTCGCTCACATTATATCTCAAAACATCCGACAAAAATTATGAAAATAATTGGAAATACACAGATAATTTTGGATATGCTCCCATGTTTACGATCGATATTAATACACCGGTGTCTTGGAAAAATAACTGGGAAAATCCAAATCGTCCCGCTACAGGCAAACCAACTATTTTAACTCAAAACGATAAATTTATTATTGCTTACACAAAATCCCAAAATTGCCCATCTGATTTATCTGTAGCATGTGGCAAGACAGACCAAATCCTCTCCACCTTCAAGTTCACAAGCCAAATCGATACTTCAAGCTGGAAAACCTACACCAACAGCCAGTATGGGTTTGAATTTAAATATCCATCAAATTACTCCGAAGTTCTACCGGCTCCAGGAGGCGGAGTTAATCCTGAAGGATACACGTCCTTCATTGCCGGTTCGAAATCAACTACATTCCATCTGAATTTCACCAAGTTTTCAGGTTCTGTCAGCGAATTGGTGGCCCTAAATAAACAGCAAAAAGCTTTTTCTGTTCAATTTTCCTCACCGCAAACCATCACCGAGCAGAAAACAATTAACAATCTTGATATAACTTGGTACGACAACAATCAGGTGTATTTCGTTTCTAATGGTTTTGGTTTTATGCTTTTTTCCGATGACAAAAATGTATCTATGATTGACCAAATCCTCTCCACCTTCAAATTCACAAAATAATCCAAGCCACCCAAGATGTTTTCCAAGATTTCTTGTGAAACATTGAAAAATGGCTTGTTGAGCGATATGGATCAACCAAATCCAATGCAAGAACAAAATAATCCAATGCAGAACCAAAATCCGTCAATGTCTGTTCCGCCGATGCCGCCGGTCGAACCCAAAAAGAAATTCAATCTCAAATTTTGGATTCCGGCTCTGGTAGTTGTTGTTATAGCATTGGTCGCCATTTGGCTTTATGGAAGATACATCTCCCAAATGGACAACAACATCGTGACCAGTATGAACAATGCTTCGCAGACGGCCACCCCCAGACCGTCGGCAACTCCCCAAAATTCATTCGCTAATCCAGACGGAGGTTATAGTTTTGAA
Organism: Minisyncoccia bacterium; assembly: GCA_050015375.1. Taxonomy (GTDB): domain Bacteria; phylum Patescibacteriota; class Minisyncoccia; order 2-02-FULL-40-12; family IGHO2-01-FULL-4-A; genus JBEKBN01. Next base: position 30,972 of record JBEKBN010000008.1, read on the forward strand.
GTTCCCGCCGGATGGAATGTCGCAGTCAACAAATATAATAATAAAAATTCCTTGTTTAGCCCGAATGCCGACAGCGGTTCCGGACTGGGCGGCGTGGAGGTTTTCGGTGGCTATTCGTCAATCGACGCTTTTTTGGGAGGCGTGTCAGCGCAATATACGAACAAAACCAGTGTAACCATTGACGGAATTTCGGGCATCAGGACTCAATACAAAGGTTCGGCCTCAAGCGGTGAGCAAGCCGTTCTTATCAAAAACGGAACCATTTACAACATCTACGTCAACAGCGAGAGCCAGCAGGATGTCAGTTTATTCGATCAAATTCTCTCCACCTTCAAATTCACCCAATAGATTCAATCCCCAATCAAAAATCCAGCTTTGCTGGATTTTTGATTGGGGATGTGGTAATCTGAAAATGTAAATTGACAAATAAAAAGATCGGGAGAGGAAGCAAACGATGGGGCTTTGGCCACACCGGAGAATTTATTCTCCGGTGTGGCCAGAATCTTACTCTTCCCTCCGTTTATTTGTTTTTGTTTGTATGGAAATTAAGACATATTCCGAAGAGTTTGCCGGAAAAAAACTCTTTGTCGAATTCGGCCGCCTTGCCGGGCAGGCCAACGGCTCTTGCCGTGTCCAGTATGGCGACACGACCATTTTGGCGACCGTGACCATGTCGGAACACGCCAAAGATGCCGACTATTTTCCCCTCACGGTGGATTACGAGGAGAAATATTACGCCGCCGGAAAGATCAAGGGTTCCAAATGGATAAAGCGCGAATCCCGGCCGTCCGAAGAAGCCATTTTGACAGCTCGGGTCATTGACCGTTCGCTTCGTCCCAGGTTTAATCAGGGCATCCGCAACGAGGTCCAAGTCGTGCCAACAGTTCTCTCATTTGACGGCATCAACGACCCGGACATTCCGGCGCTTTTCGCGTCCTCGCTGGCGCTGATGGTTTCGGATATTCCTTTTGGCGGTCCGATCGCCGGCGTCCGCGTCGGTAGAGTTGACGGCAAGTTTGTCATCAATCCGACTTACGCCGAGCGCATCAAAAGCGACATGGATATTATTGTTTCAGGCACGGCCAACCGTATCAACATGATCGAAGCCGGCATAAAAATCGTTCCCGAAACCGAAGTTGCCGAAGCTATCAGCCACGCCTTTAAGGAATTGAAAAAATTGACCGATTTCCAGACCAAGATCGCCAAGGACTTCAATGTCAAAAAGAAAGAATTGATTATTGCCAGACACGACGAATCTTTGGTTTTGTTAGTCAAAAAATTCGCCGACCCGAAACTGGAAAAAACTCTTTATGCTCCGGGCCAGTCAAAATCCGAATTTTACGAAGGCCTGGGCCAGATAAAAAACGAGCTCAACGAATATATCAAAAAAGAATTCAACGAAAATCCCGAGTTGCCGAAAAAATTGAAAGAATCAGATGTGATTTTTGAAGAAGAAATTAACCGCATCGTTCACAAAAACATCGTTGATCCGCCGGCTGGCGGAGAAAAACGCCCCGACGGCCGGAAAATTGACGAGCTGCGAGAATTATCGGCCGAAGTCGGCGTCATCCCCCACACTCACGGTTCCGGGCTCTTTAATCGCGGCACAACCCAAGCGTTATCAATTCTGACTCTGGCCTCGCCGGGCGCCGAGCAATGGATCGAGACCATGGAGATCGAACTTACCAAAAAAAGATTCATGCATCATTATGTCTTCCCGCCGTTTTCGGTCGGCGAAGTCGGCCGGATGGGTTTCACCGGCCGGCGCGAGATCGGTCATGGCGCGCTTGCCGAACGGGCGCTGGAGCCGATAATCCCAAGCAAAGACGATTTCCCCTACACTATTCGCGTCGTCTCTGAAATTTTGTCGTCAAACGGTTCATCCTCGATGGCCTCGGTTTGCGGTTCGTCTCTGGCTCTTATGGACGGCGGTGTGCCGGTTAAAACTCCGGCCGCCGGCATCGCCATGGGTTTGATGTTCTCCGCCAAAAGCTCGCAAAGCGAGCATTTAGGCGGATCCGCCACAATGCTTGCGGAGCAAGCTTTGGGCGGAGATGATAGAAATGAAAAGCTAGAATACAAAGTCCTGACCGATATTCAAGGCCCCGAGGATCATCACGGCGACATGGATCTGAAAGTTGCCGGCACCAAGGACGGCATCACCGCAATGCAGATGGATGTGAAAGTCGAGGGCATTAACATTGAAATTCTTGAAGCCGCTTTCAAACAAGCCAAAAAAGCCCGGCTGGAAATTTTGGAAGCGATGGCTAAAGCCATCACCACTCATCGCGCCGACCTCGCGCCGACCGCTCCCAGAGTCAAGATCATCAAGATCAATCCCGAAAAGATCGGTGCTCTCATCGGCCCGCAGGGCAAAGTTATCAACGGCATCATCGAACGCACCGGCGTCCAAATTGATATTGACGATGACGGCTCAGTGTTCATAACTTCAGATTCCGCCGAAGGAATGAAGTCGGCTTTGAGGATGGTCAACGAAGTAACTTACGAAGCCAAACCCGGCGACGAGTTCGATGGAATTGTCTCCAGATTGCTTGATTTTGGCGCAATGATTGAGTATTTGCCGGGCAAAGAAGGGTTGGTTCATGTCTCGGAAATCTCTCATCAGCAGATCCGCCGGCCGTCGGATGTCTTGAAACTCGGCCAGCACGTCCATGTGCGTGTGAAAAACATAGACGACTATGGTAGAATAAACTTAAGCATGAAGTAACTACTACGAAGTTACGGATCTTTACGAATATACGAATTCGTAAATTCGTATTCATTCGTAAATTAGTAGTAACAATGGATAATCCGAACATTCCATCATCGTCGAATCCCAATTCTCAATCATCTTCGTCGTCAGGTGTCGGCGCTCCGCCGCCAAATCTTCCGATAAAACCGATTCCCTCGTCTGCTGGCTCGGGATTTCCGGCAACGGGTACGCCTCCAACAACTCCGCCGCCTCCGACTCCCAATATTACTCCGCCTCCGCCGATGCAACCCAAACCGGCCACAACTCCCCAGCCCGGTTCTTTTTCAGCCCAACCAGCAATGCCTGCTCCCTCGTCTGCTGGCCTCTCGCCGTCCGGCTCGGGATCTTCGACTCGATTTCCGGCGACCCCTTCGGCAAGTTCAGGGCAGGCGGGCACACCTCTAACGCCAACGACGCCAAAACCCATGACCCCGCCCCCGATGCCTCCGCCAATACCCCGTCCGATCGTTCCGACACCTCCGGTTACGCCTCCCAATTCGTTCATACCGCCAAAACCGCCTCAATCGGCTGTAGCCCCGCCATTGGCACCAGCTCCCAGACCAACTCCCTCAACACCGCCTGCGCCTCCGACCCAACCAGCTCCGGCTCCTCAAAATTTAAGATCCTCCATCAGAACCATGGAAGACGATGTCGCGGCCTTGAAAAAAGGTGAAGCGCCAGTAGGTTTTGGTATGCAAAAACAAACCTATGTTCCGCCACCGCCACCGCCAGCCGGACCACCGGGCCAGTCAGCTTCTCAAGCCCCGCAATCATTTTCCCAGACATTTCCAAAAGCTGGCGGCGGCATAGAACTTGGCAAGACCGAAAAAGCCAAACCGCTTTCCGGTTCTTCCTATCCCCGGCCATCCACTCCCGCACCCACGCCACCATCGCCCGGCCAAGGTGCGAATATCGAACTTGGCAAAACAGAAAAAGCCAAATCATTGTCTCCGACACCAATGCCCGGACGAAGTCCCCTGCCATCTCTTGGCAGATCCGCGCCGGTAAATCCCGCTTCGGCCACACCCGCTTATAATATCCCGCCACCCAAAAAAGGCGGTCTCAGTCCCACCGTTTTGATAATCGCGGTCGTTATCTTGGCCATTGTCGGTTTTTCGGTTTGGTTTTTCGTTTTTCACCAGCCGCAAGCCACCTTGACCAATCAGCCCACACCCAACGGCACCATTATTGTTTCGGCAACGCCGATCCCGGCCATTGAGACGGTTTTTCCGGTGGTTGATTCGGTCACTCTCGAGGCATCCAGCGCCAGCTTCTCAACATTCAAAGATATCGTCAGTCCTCAGATCCAAAATTCCGGCGAAGCCGGTTTGTACAAGGTTTTCCGGCCGCAGAAGGCCAACGGCGACCAATATGCTTTCAGCGAATTCATGACCGGTAGCGGGGTCAACGTGCCCCAAAATATCGTTTCATTGCTTAACGACCAGGATTTTTACATCACCGCCATCCGCGAGGCCAATAACTCCATCGGCTACGGCTTCATTGTTGGGGTCAAAGGCAGTAGCGCCGATCTCCAAGCGGCTTTGACGCCATGGGAAAGCGGCCTGTCGGACGCCTTGAAATATTTGTTTGGTTTTGACGAGACGAAAGCGGCTTCACCCGGCTTCAATGATAATCTTTACGAAGGGGTCCATATCCGCTATCGGAATTTCCCGACGCCGGTTTCAACCATTGATTACGCCGTTATCACGACAGCGGACGGAAACTCATTCCTGGTATTTACCAATTCAAAAGAACACATTTACTCGATAATCGATAAAATGAGAACCATTATTCCGTTAATTTCCGTCACGCCCACGTTGTCCCCCAGCCCCAGCCAGTGAGTCCTCTCCGGATTATCCACAGTTCGGGTTGCGTGATCCGGCAACCGGTTTATAATCAGAACAGCACCTTGATGTAGCTGGTTTGTCTTTCGAAAGGCAATTCGGCTGTCTTGTTTTTGCCAGTCCCGACTCTTTGAGTCGAGGATTCTCGATTTCCGCCAACGGAAATCGGGACCCTATGGCTGGCCATACTGGGGCGCTGCCCCCACATTAACGATGTCATGGGCTCAAGCGCCCTTTATCGTTTTTTATAGTACCATACTAAATCATTTTCAGGCGCGGCTCTTGCAAATTTTTTTCATGGGTATATAATGTGCCTTCACTTTTCTGTGTTGTGAAATGGAACAAAAATTTTCAGTATGGAAACATCGGAAATCAAAAAACTAAAGAAAGATCTGCTCAAGGAATTGCAGGAGATCGAAACCGAACTAGCAAGGTTCACCACCAAGAACCCTGTGGTTAAGGACGACTACAAAGCCGTCTATCCCAAAGCCGATTCGCTTGATACTCTTGATGAGCAAGCCCATAGCGTAACGGAATATGAACAGGAAATGGGTGTCGAACAAAGTTTGGAACTCCGGCGGAAAGAGATAAAAGAGACGCTTGAAAAAATTGATTCGGGCGCCTATGGCCTTTGCACTAATTGCCAATTGCCGATCGAGGAAAACCGTCTGAAAGCCATGCCGGTGGCTAAATATTGCCTGAATTGCGCCAAGAATATTAACCTAGTCGGTTAGCAAAAATTTTTCGCATGCCTTCTGTCCGGGTATTTTCGGGAGCCATAATAGGTCTCGATGCCTTTCCCATCGAAGTTGAGGTTGATTCAACCCCCGGGCTTCACTTCTTCAATATTGTCGGCTTGCCTGATAAAGCCGTCGAGGAATCAAAAGACAGAATCGCCTCCGCTATCAGAAATAGCGGATTTATCGCACCCAATCAGAAAAACCGCCGGATCATCATCAACTTGGCGCCGGCCGACATCAAAAAAGAAGGTCCGGCTTACGATCTGCCCATCGCCATCGGTTATCTTTTGAACACCGGCCAGCTTGAATTCAACGCTAAAGACAAAGTGTTCTTTGGCGAATTATCGCTGGACGGCTCGGTTCGCAGAGTCAATGGCATATTGCCGGCCGCATTTATGGCGCGAAAAGAAGGGTTCAAAGAACTCTACGTTCCGTTTCAAAATGTCGGCGAGGCCTCGATCGTCAAGGGCGTCAGGATCATCGGGGTCAAAACGTTGAAAGAATTGTCCGAGCATTTGCTTGGCAAAACCGAGATAGCGCCGGCAAAACCATTCGAGTTCGACAAAGCGGTCCAAACCGCCAATTCCCTTGATCTGAATCCGTCATTGATAGACATGGCCCACATCAAGGGTCAAGAAATTGCCAAGCGGGCCCTACTCATCGCGGCGTCAGGCGGCCATAATATCCTGATGTACGGGCCGCCGGGTTCGGGCAAATCGCTTCTGGCCCAGGCCTTGTCGGGAATTTTGCCGCCGATGAACTACGAAGAAGCGCTGGAAGTCACGAAAATATACAGCATTTGCGGATTGATTAATGGCCAGGACCAATCATTGATCCTGAACCGACCCTTCCGAAGCCCGCACCATACCACTTCGGCCGTGGCCATAATCGGCGGCGGCAGCTGGCCGAAACCCGGCGAGATCTCTCTCGCCCACCGCGGGGTTTTATTTTTGGACGAAATGCCGGAATTTCCGAGATCCGTCGTCGAGGCCCTGCGCCAGCCGATGGAAAACGGCCACGTCGTCGTTTCCCGCGCCATCAACACGGTCAAATTTCCTTCTCGTTTCATGCTGGTCGGGGCCATGAATCCTTGCCCCTGCGGTAACTTCGGCGACGAAATAAAACCCTGCCTTTGCAGTACCCAAACCGTCTCGAAGTACCAGCGGAAATTGTCGGGGCCGGTCCTCGACAGAATTGATATTCAAATAAACGTTCCGCGCGAAACGTATGACAAAATAAGCAGCGACGAACTTGGCGAATCAAGTGCCCATATGAGAGAAACCGTGGCCGCTTGCCGGGCCTTGCAAGAAAAACGTTTTGCCGGCACGGATGTCCACAGCAATAGCGAAATGGGCCCAAAGGACATCAAGAAACAATGCCAAATGACAGCCGGAGCTGAAGTTATTGTTCGGCGGCTGGTCATGGACAATAACTTGTCCGCTCGAAGCTACCACAAAATATTGAAAATCGGCCGGACCATCGCCGACTTGGCCAATAGCAAAACCATTCAAGAAAACCACATAGCTGAGGCGTCTTCCTTCCGGATCAAGGGTGAGAAGGACTCTCTTTTGGGAATTGTTTCGTGAGCCCCCACACCCAATAAGTATCTGCAGGTCAAATTGTTCTGCTTAACAACCCATATTATTTTTTACATGGCACCGCATTTGCCAATGAGACCGTTATATTTAGATTTGCAGGGTGCAGAACTTATGCTTGTTGGGTGTGGGGGTGAGGAACAATTACTTCGAGTAATATTGTGCGAAGTAAGCGAAAACCCAATAAAATCAGTTGTGCCGCCCCCGCGCCGCCTCGAGAATTTAGTACTTAGCCAGAGGATTTTTGGCTCCATGCACCTCGAAGTGCAGGTGGCAGCCGGTGGAGTTGCCGGTAGTGCCCATCAAACCGATCTCTTCGTCTTTTTGGACGGATTCACCTGCCGAAACCAGCAGTTTCGACAAGTGGCCGTAAAGCGTCTCGGTACCGTTAGAGTGGGTGATTTTAATATATTTGCCATAACCGCCGTTCATCTTTTTACCGGTTCGACCCGTGGGATCGGTCGTCCGGGCAAGGTTGACAACGCCATTGGCAGCGGCGTATATCGGCGTTCCACAAACATTATCGAGATCAACTCCGTTCCAATCGTGAACCACGCCGCGGTCATAACCGGTGGCCGGCAGAGCGAAATAATTCCCAAGATCGGGCAAATAACTGAACCGTTTAGCCGTTGGCTGTTGAACAACGGCGCTGGGCAAACCCTTGATAATACCGTCGGGAATGATGATTTCCTCGCCGATCTGTAAACTGCCATCGGCGGGTAAACTATTGAAATCAATGATCTTATCGGCATCAGCATTGTATTTTACAGCCAATGACTGGGCCGTATCCCCTTTTTGAACTATATGAATTACGCCATCGATCGGCGGGATCTTCAGGACCATGCCCGGTTTGATATCATCGGCGCTTTTCAAATTATTAGCCCAAACAATAGTACTGACCTTGACGCCATAGTCAGAGGCGATAAGCGAAATATTATCGCCGTCTTGAACCTCATAAGTGGTAACATCAGTTCCCTGATCGGAAAAATCGTCAATGATGTCGGTCAATACTGTTCCACGAGAAACAACCGAATTGTTTTGGATCATGCTTAAGATCGAAGGCTTGGCGGTTCGGGGCATGTCGTTTGAATAAGCAAAAACGCTGTTGATATCAGCGGTTTGGTTTTGGGAAGGCGTGATTGTGATGGTCGAGGCCGAGGTTTCTTCAATATAAGTGGCGGAGATAGAATCAAAGATTCCTGTCTGGCCGTCGGAAGTCGAACCTTTGAAAATAATAAACAAAATCGCCAATGCCATTGACCCGAAAAAGACGACTTTGTCGTTGGAAAAGAAATTCTTTATCTTGGTGGGTCGTGAAGTTGTGGGACGAGTATTAATAGGCCGATTGGCTAGAAACCTATTGGATCAAGTAATAATTTCGCCTATAAACGCAAAAACTCTCTTGCGAGAATCCAGTTATTAGTTTATGAATTTATGATGAGTGAGTCAATAGAGGGAGTGGATAACCCCCTCACCCAGAAAGCACCAGCGACCTAGTCGCCGGAATCCAAAATAGTGCTTTCTGGGTGAGGGGGATAACTAAAATACAAAACAGCTTGACAGATATGTCAAAACTATGAGCGATAAAACAAAAGAACTGGGAAATTTAGCTGAAAATTTGGCCGGCAGGTATCTGGAAAGCCAGGGTTATGAAATCATTGAGAGAAATTATCGTAAACCTTGGGGTGAAATTGATATAATTGTTTTCAAGGATGACGTCTGCGTCTTCGTCGAGGTCAAGGCCAACAGCCGAGAATTCGCCGGGAATTTTAATCCGGAACTTCGGGTGGATGAGAAAAAACTGGCTAAGATAATCAAAACTGCCGAGCTTTATATGGCTAGTGAAGCCGTTCGAACGAGCCATGACTGGCCCCCACACTCAAAAGTTGAGTGTGGGGGCTGGCAAGTGGATGTGGTTTCGGTGACTTTCATCAAGAGCGAACACAAAGCCAAAATCAAACATTTCAAAAATGTGGCCGAGGCATTGTTCTGATCGCGCGAGCCCTTTTCTCGTCCGGATCAGGCTCACCGGACTGCTTTCCAATTGGCCGTCGAGCATATCTTCCCATCACCACTTGTCCGCCCAGCGAGCGGACTGTGTTCTCTCGAAGTTTGTGGATTCTGCCTCGAGGGAATGCGGTCAAAGGAATATTATACCGCGTTCCCTCGAGGCAGACCGTGCAATCCACAACTTCGAGAGTGCTGGGAAGACATTCCCGACAGCCGAAAACTGGAAAGCAATCCGGTTCGCGGAACGAAATAGAGCTCGTGATTTAGTTCGGCGTTCATATCACAGACTTCTTAGGGTAGGAATTGGTTTCATCAAAATCATTGGAATAAAAAAGCCCGGCGGATGTCGCTGGGCAAAAGGGTGGGCATGGAAATCATCCATCTGAGCCAAATCCTTTCCAGTAAAATCAGATTGGTGTTTTGGGGATCAAGTTTTCAAGGGCGGTGTCTCACTGACGGCTCAATTCTGTCCGAAAACAGAATTTCATAGCCTCCCGCCTACCCTGCGGCCTTCCGCTTACTCTGCGCAATGAAAACCCCTCAGCAGGACCGATGTCGGGGATCGAACCCGGTGCTGTAGTTTTCAGCAGTCCATTCTCATCGTCTCCATGCCCGAAATACAGATTAGCATACTTTGAACTGATTTCAAGTCAAGCGAGCCCATTCAATCCCTGTGAGTCCCGGTTTCCGGCAAGGGCACTGCCAGTCTTGTCGAGCAAGGTTTTTCGAGTTGTAATCAACGAGAAAATCGACGGGAACTGGCAATGAGCGCAGCTTTCCTTGGGTCGAAGGCCGGAGGCCGAGACAGGAAACCGCTGGGTTTCCTAGAAGCGGAGCGTCCCAAACCGGAGACTGGGACGAACCTGGTTCGGGAT
>JBEKBN010000009.1:0-39473 GCA_050015375.1 Minisyncoccia bacterium
TGAAACTGTCAGTTCTCATGTAAGTAATGTGGCCGTTCTCATAAAGTTGTTGGGCGAGCATCATAGTTTGCTTGGCCGATAAACCTAATTTTCTGGACGCTTCCTGCTGGAGGGTCGAGGTTGTGAACGGCGGCGCCGGATGGCGTTGGGCTTCTTTTTTTGCGATGTCGGTGACTTTGTACTGGGCTCCATTCAAACTTTCCGTGATCTTTTTCGCCTCGGTCTCGTTCTTAATCTCCAATTTATCAAGATCCTTGCCATCAATTTTTATCAATCTCGCCCGGAATATTTTGCTGTCTTTTTGTTTCGACAAATCTACTTCAATCGTCCAATATTCAACTTTCACGAATTTCTGGATTTCCCGTTCGCGGTCGACAATAATCTTCACCGCTACGCTCTGCACCCGACCGGCGGAAAGTCCGGCTCTGATTTTTTTCCAAAGAAACGGCGAGAGCTCATAGCCGACAAGGCGATCAAGAACCCGGCGCGCCTGCTGGGCGTCTACAAGATTTCGGTCAATGTCGCGCGGATTTTTCAGGGCTTCGGCGATGGCCGACTTGGTTATTTCGTGAAAAACGATCCTTTGGGTCGGCTTGTTTTTATTGCTGGCTCCGATATTTCTGGCCTTTTTGGACTCGGAACCATTCAGTCCCAGCACTTGCACCAAATGCCAGGCAATGGCTTCGCCTTCACGGTCCTCGTCAGTCGCCAGGATGATCTCATCGGACTTCTCGACGGCTTCGTTGAGTTCAGATATCACTTTTTTGGCTTTGACCGGAATGACATACTTTGGTTCGAAATCGTGCTCGGTGTCCACGCCCAGATTTGATTTGGGCAAATCACGGACATGGCCAAAAGACGACAGGACTTTGTATCCGCTTCCGAGAAAACTCCCGATCTTCCGGGCTTTGGTTGGAGATTCAACGATAACCAGATTCATAAAAAAATTAATTATTGATGACGAACTTGTTTCCGATATTTTTAATTTTCCGGTTCAATTCCATCATCACCAGCGCCACCGTCACTTTTGATGTTTCCAAACCGGTCTTCCGTATTATATCATCACTCGACAATGGTTCGCCTGTTAATAACGTCAAAATTGCCGCTTCGGTTTCATTGTCGGGACGAATTTCTTTTTTGACGCCGGCAAGTTCAATATCATATTCCTCAAGGACATCGGCGCCGGTCGAGACAAGTTTGGCTCCTTTTTTTATCATAAAGTTTGTGCCCTGGGAAGTTCGAGAGTAAATATTGCCAGGAACACAGAATAAGTCGCGGTTCTGTTCAACGGCAAATTTGGCGGTGATGAGGGCGCCGCTTTTGACATCGGCTTCCACGACCAAAACGCCTTTTGACAAGCCGCTGATAATTCGATTTCTTTGAGGAAAAGTGAACGGGCTGCCGTGAACGCCGACGGCATATTCGGAAATTATCGCCCCGCCGGTTTCAAGGATTTTTTTAGCAAGGCCAAGATTTTGAGGAGGGAAAATGATGGCGTCATCCACACCACAACCCAGAACCGCAATGGTTTTTCCGCCAGCATCCACCGCCGCCCGATGAGCCAAAGTATCAATGCCCGCCGCCAAACCGCTGACGATCGTGAATCCGCCTCGAATAATATCCTGGGTGATTGCCGGCGTTGCCCGCCGGCCGTAATCGGTCAGCGCCCGCGTCCCGACAACGCCAAAACAATTCGTTTTCAACAATTCCTTCGAACCGCGGATATATAACAGGAATGGGGGATGAGCAATGTGTTTGAGTGGTTTTGGATATTCTCTGTCGCGGATGGTAATGATGTTGACTCCGTTTTGTTCAAGCTTTTTCCACTCTTTTTCCGGGTCAAGATTTTTCCTGGCCATCGGGTAATTCAAATCTGATGGCAAATATTTTTTGAGATTTGAGTTCCAAGCCCTTTCCCAATCGCCATTAAAATCGCTCTCGATTGTCATGAGAGCGTCAATTTTCGCGGTGGCAAGAATATTTATGGCGTTGATGAATTTACGATCATTGGCTGTCATTGTTCTAGTATAATCCGCAACTTGAATAAGGCAAAACAAAAGTGTATATTGAAATTAGTTCTTGCACAAGGAGAAGTCATGACGAAAAACATTAACGGATCCAACTTGTCTCAATTTCTTGAACCAACCGTTTTTCCTCCCGGAGTCACGAAAAAACAGGTTAATAAGGAAATAAAAGAAATTTGCGACGCGGCGAAAAACAGGACTGCGATGGCCGCGAATGGACCCTTTCCAGCACCTCTTATCGACAAGTCTCTCCTGCAAAACGGTCTAGGTTTCTTTAACAAATGGTTTACGATTGGCTAGTTGCTAGCGAATCGAATTCCCAAGCCCCTCAAGGGCTTTTTTAATTATTTTCGTGAGCTCGTCGCGTTCAGAAGGAGAAAACTTGGCCAAAACAAAATCTTTTATCAATTCCTTTTTCTCTTTCAGGTTCTGGTCGCGGGCTGTATCCACTTTTTTATTGGCCGTGCCGATTCGGAGCCGCCAGAATTTATTGGTCTTCATATTATCAATGATATTCTGAACTCCTTTGTGGCCGCCGGAATTTTTCTCAAATGAGACCTTGAAATTGCCGAATTCGATATCCAAATCGTCGTGAATGACGACGATGTCGGCCGGTTTTATTTTCAATTTATTTTTCAACTTCTTCACCGCCTCGCCGGTTTTATTTACATAAGTATGCGATTTCGCCAAAACAACCGGTTTTCCGTCAAATTTGCCTTTTGCAATTTCGGCGTTTATTTTCTTATCAAACTCGAACTCCGCGTCGGTTCCCTCCGCGATCTTGTCCACGATCATAAACCCGACATTGTGTCTCGTCTCCGCGTATTCCGGATCGGGATTTCCTAAACCAACAATTAGTTTCATAGGTTTCAATATACCATTTCCGCAATTATTTTCAATTTTCAAATCTGATTAATTATGTTAATCATGGATCATGGTTAAAACTAACCCGACAATCTTGCAAACCAGAAAATTGGATAAGATGGCCAAATCAAAAAAATACAAAACCGCTTTGGCTGGAATTTTATATTGGGTTTTTCCAAAAGTTTACCCTGGTGGGACCGACAGCGAATTGCTTTGTGATAAAATTGAGGCTAAAAAAAACGATTCATTTCTAGACATCGGTTCCGGAACGGGAATAGTCGCATTAAAGGCGAGGTCTCTTGGAACAAAAAATGTTACGGCCACCGATTTGAATCCCCAAGCATTGAAAAATATCAAATTTAATTCGGAAAGGTCAAAATTCAACATCACAGTTACAAGATCGGATGTTTTCGAAAAAATCAGTGGAAAATTCGATGTTATTTCATTCAATCCGCCCTATTCCGACAGGGAAGCGTCGAATGATTACGAAATTTGTTTTTGGGATAAAGACAATGAGTCAACGAAACGATTTTTCCAAGGGCTGAGAAGCCATCTAAATAAAAATGGCAAGGCCTACGTCTGTTGGTCATCATTTGGCAAGAAAAGGTTGATTTCAGATCTAGCGAAAAGGAATGACCTTGGTTGTAAGATCATAGGCCGCCGTCAAGGCACCCACCGCCACTGGTATTTTGTATATAAAATCATTTGTCAATAAATAGATGATGACCCAAACGGACTTGGAATGAATCTGATTGGGCATTGATCGTTGCCCTGTTGCAATTGACTTTTTTCGTGCTATAATTGACTAAATGCCTGACGATTTTGAGCCGAAAATCGAGGAAAAGCGACCATCAAGTTCGCCCCCACACTCAAGCAGTGAGTATGGGGGCAAGCGTCACGAGGCGCTTGCTTTTGTTTGGGAGACGATAAAAGTCGTCGTCATTTCGCTGGCCATCATCATCCCCATCAGATATTTTCTGGTCCAGCCGTTTTTCGTCAAAGGCGCTTCAATGGAACCGACTTTCCAGGACGGTAACTATATTCTCATTGACGAGATAAGCTACCGATTTGGTCCACCCCAGCGCGGCGATATCGTTGTTTTTCGCTATCCAGTTGACCAAACTCAGTTTTTCATCAAACGCGTCATTGGCCTTCCCGGCGAGACGGTCAAAATTGCCAACGACAAAGTGACCATTTTCAACGGCGCCAATCCGAACGGTTTTCTTTTGGATGAAACGGCCTATCTGCCGGCCGACCAGTTGACCGACGGCACATACAATGTCAAACTGGACCCGAACGAATACTTCGTGATGGGCGACAACCGCGAGCACAGTTCCGATTCCAGATTCTGGGGGCCGGTCAATGTTTCATTGATCACCGGCCGAGTATTTTTCCGGGCATATCCGGTTCAAGAAGTGGGAGGATTTCCAAAACCAGGTTATTAAAATTTTCTCAAAATGGCCAAAAAATTACAATTACAATCCGTCAAAGGCATGCATGATATTTTGCCGGCCGATCAGAATTACTGGCAATTCATCCTCAAAAAAGGCAAAACATTGCTGGAAGATTACGGTTTTGAAAAAATTGACACGCCGATCTTGGAATCGAAGGGACTTTTTGTCCGTTCTGTCGGCGAAGAAACTGATATCGTTGAAAAAGAAATGTACACCCTGAAGACCAAAGGCGGGGACGATCTTGCCCTCCGGCCGGAAGGTACCGCCGCCGTTGTCCGGGCCTACATCGAGCACGGGATGCAGACCTGGCCCCACCCGGTCCAGCTTTGGTATTACGGCCCATTCTTCCGCCACGAGAATCCCCAGGCCGGTAGATTTCGCCAATTTTATCAGCTCGGCGTTGAAACGCTGGGCGATGAGAGCGCGGCCATTGATTCTCAATTGATCTTTGTCGCCTACAAGTTGTTGGAGAGTTTGGGTTTAAAAAATCTTGTCGTCAAGGTCAACAGTATCGGCGATTCCGATTGCCGTCCCCAATACATCAAGGCCCTCAAGGATTATTTCCGGATCCGCGGTAAAAAACTTTGCCCGAAATGCCGAGGCAGATTGAAGACGAATATTCTCCGAGTCCTCGATTGCGCCGAGAAAGAATGTCAGGAAGTCGTCAAAGACGCGCCCAATACCGTGGATTATCTCGACGACGAGTGCAAAACCCATTTCCGGAATGTTCTTGAATTTTTAGATGAGGTCAAGGTGCCGTATTTTCTTGAACCCCGGCTGGTCCGCGGCCTCGACTATTACACCCGCACCGTTTTTGAGCTCTGGCCCGAGGAAAAGCCGGGCGAGGAAGGCACGGTCGGTTCCCTTTGCGCCGGCGGCCGTTATGACAAATTGGTTAGTTCTTTGGGCGGGCCGAAAACCCCCGCGGCCGGCTGGGCCATGGGCATGGAACGGATAATCAGCGTCATCAAATCCAACCAGATCTCTGTGCCATCGGCGAAATCCCAGCCGAAAGTTTTCATTGCTCAGCTGGGCGAATTCGCCAAAAGAAAAAGTTTGATCTTGTTCGAGGAATTCAGAAAAGCCGGCATCAGCGCCAAGACATCTTTGGGCCGAGACAGCATCAAGTCCCAGTTGAGGATCGCCAATCGCCTGGGTATCAAATTCACTTTGATAATCGGCCAGAAAGAGGCGCTGGATGACACGGTCATTCTGCGGGAAATGGATTCGGGCGTTCAGGAAACCATCCCTTCGGGAAAAATTCTGGAAGCAGTGAGGCAAAGGTTGAAATCGTAAGCGCAAAAACCTATTCGTATATTCGTAAAAATTCGTAATTTCGTAGTAACATGATTGACGATATTTTTTGCAAAATAATAAACGGTGAGAAAAAGGACAGTTGGGTCATGGAAGGCGATGATTGGATCGCCTTGAATGATATCCATCCTTCGGCAACAGTGCATGTTTTGATCATACCCAAAAAACATATAGCCAGCCTTGCCGAAATAACTGATGCCGACGGACGGTTACTTGGAAATTTGCTTCTTGCCGCGAGCAAAATAGCCAAAAAATTAAAGCTGGATAAAGGATACCGTCTTATCGTCAATTGCGGCGTACATGGAGGACAAGTGGTCCCTCATTTGCATTTTCACCTATTGGGAGGCGAGCATTTAGGAGTTAAGATCATTCATTGAACAATTAATTTTTGACCCGCCTTCGTCCTGAACTTGTTGAAGGACTATGGCGCGGCAAGGAAGGAGGTTCCTTATGGAAGTAAAACGAAAACCAAACGAGAGCACCGGTTCGCTAATGCGGCGGTTTTCGCGTTTGGTCCAACAAAGCCAGATAATCGTCAACGCCAAAAAGGCGAGATACGCGACGAAACGGCCCAATGAACGGGTTTTGAAGAACCGCGCCATCATGCGCGAAGAATTGAGATCATTGAGAAAACGGCTGGAACGGCTGGGCAAATATGACGACGATTCGTTCGAGGAAGGTAAAAAAGAGATTAAGCGTAAATTGAATTTGTAATGCTAAAAGATCAACTCCAAAAAGACCTGACTGAATCGTTGAAAGCGGGCAACAAATTGAAACGCTCGGTTTTAGGTATGCTGATGACGGCTATTCACAATCGGGAACTGAATAAAAGAACTCAATTGAGCAAAACCATCAAAGACATCGGCGAGCTGGAAACCAAAAGTAAACTTACCGACGAAGAAGTCCTGGAAGCTGTCGCCGGCGAGGTCAAAAAAAGGAAAGAATCCATCGAGCAGTTCAGAGCCGGCAACCGGCCAGAGCTGGCGAAAAAAGAATCCGACGAAATGGAGATATTGAAAGCGTATTTGCCCGAACAATTCTCCGAAGCAGAGGTCGGTGCCGAGATAGACAAGATCATCAAAGAATCAAGCACCGGCGGTATCAAAGATGCGGGCAAAATCATCGGTTCGGTCATGGCCAAACTCAAAGGCAAGGCCGACGGAAGCATGGTCAGCCGCTTGGTCAAAGAAAAATTATCCTGATGCTAGATCTCACTTTCAATAACAATCTCAAAACCGAGAAAATTGGCCGTGATCTTTTTTATGAAATACTCAAAAAAGCCGTCTCCGCAACCGGTCTAGCAAAAAAAAATATCGGTCTGTCCCTGAATTTGGTAGGCGAGGAAAAGATCCGTTCGTTGAACCGAGATTATCGCGAGAAAGATAAAGCGACCGATGTTTTATCGTTTCCTCTTAACGAAATAACCCATCGAAACTTAACCACAGATGCGAAGATTCAAGAAAGTGATATACTTGAACTGGGCGATATTTTCATTTGTCTGCCTGTCGCCAGGAAAAACGCTTTGAAGGAAAAAATAGATTTGAAGACGAAGCTCGAATTCTTGGCGGTTCATGGTTTTCTGCATTTGTTGGGCTATGATCATGAAACGCCTGCAGGGGAGAAAAGGATGACAGCTTTGCAGAAAAAAATCATAAAAAGTGAGTAGTTGGTAGTGAGTAGTGAGTAGAAATTTCTACAAACCACAAACTACAAACTACAAACTGTTCATTTGGCTCGTCGAAATATAATCTGCGGAATAGATATCGGTAATTCTGAAGTCAAAACCATAATTGGCGAGTTTAATCGTGAAACCAATCAAGCCCAAGTCATCGGTATCGGCAATGCCGATTCCAACGGCATGCGCCGGAGCGTGGTCATTGACATGGAAGAAACCATCAACGATGTCCGTGATTCGGTCAACCGCGCCCAGTCCATGGCCGGTGTTAAAGTTGACCGAGCCTATGTCGCCTTAAACGGCCTTCATATCAAATCCCATCTTTCTCACGGAGTCATCGCGGTGTCACGCGCCGATAATGAGATCTCCCAGTTCGACATTGATAGGGTAATTGATGCCGCCTCTGCCGTCAGCTTGCCCGCCAATCGGGAGATCATCCACGTCATTCCCAGAAATTTCATTATTGACGGCCAGGAACACATCAAAAATGCTTTAGGCATGAAAGGGGTGCGCCTCGAAGCCGATGTCCTGCTCATCGAGGGTTTGGCGCCCTACATCCGGAATCTCGCCAAATGCGTCAACGCCAACGGCATCGAAGTCGCCGAGTTCGTTTATGGTCCCTTGGCCACGGCCAAATCGGTCCTTGATAAACACCAGCTCGAGCACGGAGTTTTGAACGTTGATTTTGGCGGTGGCGTTTCGACATTGGCGCTTTTTCATGAAGGCGATTTGGTTCATTCGGCGGTTTTACCCATCGGTTCTCGGCACATCACCAACGACATCGCCATCGCTTTGAAAACCTCAATGGAAAACGCCGAAGAGATAAAACGAGAATACGGTTTTGCCGGCGGAGAAGAACACGCTTCAAAAGAAACTATTGATCTCTCCGATCTGGTTGAAGAAGAATTCACGACGACCAGAAAACACATTGCCAAGATCGTTTCCGCCCGGATCTCGGAACTTTTTGAAATGATAGACGAAGAGATCAGAAAAGTCCCGCAAGGGCACTTGTTGCCGGCCGGAGTGATCCTGGCCGGCGGCGGCGCCAATCTTGCCGGTCTGGCCGGTTTCACCAAAGACAAATTGAAATTGTCGGTCCGGGTCGGCCGCGGCCAAAATGATTTCTTTTTTGACAGCATGCGCGAGAAAACGGCTAACCCGAGCTACGCCACGGCGCTGGGACTTATCATCTGGGGTTTTGAAAAAGAATATTCCGGCAAAACAACTTCCTCGCTCAATCCTTTGACCAGCGGCTTTGCCAAAAAAGCCGGCAAATGGCTGAAGAATTTCATGCCGTGATTTACCCCGACCCCATCTGGGGTAACGGATATTTTAAGCTTGTTCAATTTTCCGATGTCTCGCCTCCGAGTACCTCGGCTCCGGTCGGCGTAATTCGCCGCTTTTTCTCCAGAAGGGGCGGGGTCAGTATTTTTCGCCAATCGGGCAGCGTGATTACACTTGCCCTCTTGGACAAATACTGAGTTATCCACAGCTAAGAAACAGGGGTGGATATTGCGTGGTATTCTGTTTTGTGCTATCTCAAGAGCAATACATGGCCCAGATTAAACCTCCATTTGAAACATTCGCCCGCATCAAAGTCGTCGGTATCGGCGGCGGCGGCAATAAAGCCATTCAACGAATGATGGTCCAAAAAATCCATGGCGTTGAATTTATCGGCGTTAATCTTGACGCCCAGGACCTTAACATGGCCAACGCGCCGACTAAGATCCTAATCGGCAAAAATATCACCCGCGGTTTAGGCGCGGGCATGAATCCTGAGATCGGCCGACAAGCGGCCGAGGACAGCAAAGACGAGATCAATGATGCGATCAAAGGGTCGGATATGGTTTTCGTAACGGCTGGCATGGGTGGCGGAACTGGAACCGGCGCGACCCCTGTCATTGCCGACATCGCCCGCCAAGCCGGAGCGTTAACGGTCGGCGTGGTGACAAAACCATTTTCTTTCGAAGGCGCGGCTCGAAACCGGATCGCCGAAGAGGGTTGGCAATTGTTGCGCGAGAAAGTTGACGCCTTGATAACCATTCCCAATGACCGATTGCTTTCTATTATTGACCGTAAGACGCCGCTTCTGGAAGCGTTCGCCAAAGTTGACGATGTTTTGCGTCAAGGCGTGCAGGGGATTTCCGATCTGATCACGATTCCGGGAATTATCAATGTTGATTTCGCCGATGTCAAAGCGGTTATGCAGAATTCGGGCTCGGCTTTGATGGGCATCGGTTATGCTTCGGGCGAAGACCGAGCGATCGAAGCCGCCAAAGCCGCCGTCAGCTCGCCTCTGCTTGAAGTCGCCATTGATGGCGCTCGCGGCGTTTTATTCAATGTTTCCGGCGGTCTTGATTTGGCCATGGCGGAGATCAACGAAGCGGCCAAGATCATTACCGATAAAATAGACCGCGACGCGAAAGTGATCTTTGGCGCGGTTCAGGACGACAAACTCAAAAAAGGGGAGATAAAGATCACGGTCATCGCCACCGGTTTTTCGACCGGTCTGGGAAAATCCAGCCGATCAATGGGCCCTTCAATTTTCGACGAGAATCCGGCCAACGGGATTACTCGCTCAATGCCAAGTTCAAATCAGCCAACGAATATTCCCTCCGTTCCCAAAGAACCCAAAGAAGTTATTGACGATTCCATCACCAGCTCGGAATTCGATATTCCAGCGTTCATAAGGCGCAAAATGAAATAGCCGCTCGCCCCGATTTGAAAAATCCCCCTTTGCCTCCTCCCGCCTGTCTCTCGGGTCGTTCGCCTCTAGGATTCCCAGCGGAATCCGTCTCGGCTTATCTCGACTCAAGGATGGCTCACTCGTCGTCTCGCCGGCCTCGTCAATAAATCCGCCATTCGGCGGATTTATTGACACCGGCCCGGCCGGCTCCGACGGCGTCCCTCGAGACAGGCGGGAGTCGCTGGGATTTTTCAAACCCGAACCCCGCTCTATTTTAAAAGTAGCGATGTCTTAATCTTTCTTCCGTCGCAATGTTTCAAAACTCCGAGATACGACGACAAGTTATCCGCATTGCATTTCTTCAAAATTCTCCGTTTCGTTTTCGTCCTCAATGTCACATAATATGGCCTGACTACATACCCCAGAAAATCAATTCCCTGCCGATATTTTCGGGTAGATATTTTGTCCGGATGGAGGGACAACTTCAGCTGGTTATTTAAATATTTACTGATTCTTAATTCAATTTTTTTTAAACAATCTGCACTTTCGCCAAGTATCACAAAATCATCACAATATCGCAGATAATAGCGCAGTTTCAAGTTGTGTTTCACGAATTGATCCAGTTCGTTCAGATAAATGTTTGCGAATAACTGGCTGGTAACATTGCCAATCGGCAACCCTTTGCCGGAAACTGAATGGTAGCTTCCGACTATCAATTTCAGTAGCCAAATTGTTTTCTCATCGGCAACTTTTCGTCTGACAATTTCAAGAAGTATATCGTGGCCTACTGAATCAAAAAACTTCCTAACATCGCATTTCAAGGCAAAGATATTTCGGATATTGTTTTGGCTGGCTTTTTGGTAGAATTGTTTGAGCCGTTTTATCGCCCGATGGGTGCCTTTGCCAAGTCGGCAGGAATAGGAATCGAAGATAAATGATCTATCGAAAATCGGATAAAGAACTCTGAAAATGGCGTGATGCAAAACCCGATCTCTGACGCAGGCCTTGTGGATATGGCGCAGTTTGGGATCGGTGATGTAGAATGAGGTATAGTCGGAATGGCAGTAGGTTTTTGAAGTCAGTTCCGAATTGAGCTGAAAAAGATTGTCCTCGAGATCGAACTCGAACTGCTGGACATCTGATTTTTTTGTTTTTCCTTTTTTGAATTCCTTCCAAGATAAAAACAAATTTTCCAAAGAAATGATCTCATCAAAAACATGACCATTAAGCCCCCCCCCCAGCGAGTCCGTCAGTTTGGTTCAGAGAGTTTGCGAGTTTTACAAAGCCATTCATATTTTGGGTTCGAAAATTCCGAAGAAGGACAGGTTCGGGATTTTTTTGAAAATCGAGAATATTTGTCTTGAACTATTAGATTTAATCATTTCCGCTTCGTTTGAAAATAGAAACTTGAAAATACCCTTGCTCAAAACGGCTAGAATAAAAATCGAGGTCTTGAAAAGATTAATCCGCATCTCTTTTGATCTGAAAATAATCGAGATGGGAAAATACATCGAGTCAGAATCAGAATTACAGGAAATTTCAAAAATGACGAATGGCTGGATAAAATATCTCGGCAATATCTAAAAGAGTCCGAGGAGGACTCTTTTGATAGAAACTACCTCGCGAGACCGCAAGTTGTCGTTGGCATTGTCGGGATTGTACCAATTCAAGTTCAGCTCGTCGTTGTCGCTGTTCCAGTTCATGTTCGGGACATTGCCATCGGAGTTGCGGGAACCCGTTTGAGTTGCCTAATTCCATCCATTTCACCGAAGATCTTTTTCAAGATTTTCTGCGTTAGCCGGCGACACAGCCGGATTTTTTTAAGAGGCATAAACCTCGTCAGAGCCAGACAAGTAGTTTCGTTTTTCGGCAAACCGCTATTCGCTTAAGGCGAACCGGTTGTATTAGCCATCTTTATCATAGCCCAATTTCAGAAAAAGAAAATCGGGGCTTCACAAGTGAAGCCCCGAAGGGAACAAGGTACAAGGAACAAGGGAAAACTACGAAACTACCTCGCGAGACCGCAAGTCGTCGTCGGCAATGTCGGGATGGTACCAATACAAGTACAGCCCGACGTGGCCGCCGAACCAGTTCATGCTCGGGACAAAGCCATCGGAGAAGCGGGAACCCGCACAAAGGGTCACATTATTGATATCGAGGTGTTTGCGGGTCTCGTCGAAATACTTGGCCTCGTAAATTAACCGCTCGAGAGCCGTAATGCCGATGTGGCCAATAGCTTCGAGGTCGTTGGCAGATTTTTTCTTGAACTCCTCGTCGGCTTCGACTCGCTCTCGAACCCAGATGGCGTAGGACTTGTCGGTCGGCACCCGGTCGTTGGTCGGAACGGCCTCGTCCAAGTTCTGGTCAGTATAGCGCCAGCACTTGAACATCTTCTTGCAGATCTGGAACATTGCCTCGATGGTCAATCCTTTCGGAATGACCAGAAGGCGATCGAAGCCGGGGCGCTTCTCGGGGTTGGTGACTTCGCCGACTTCAAAACCGAGTTTCTGCCAGAAGCGGGTCCAATCAGCGAGGATATTGGTGATGACTTCAAATGGGTTCTCCTTTTTCAGGAAAAGTCCCAGTTGTTCCGGCGTTATAATGCCATTCTGAAGTTTGTGCATCAAGTCCGCTAACATGCCAAGAAGAGTTCCCGGCACATTTCCGACCGTTTCGAGTTTCATGGTCAGTTCCTTTCGTTAGTTGTGAAAAAGCTTGTTTTAGGCCTATTTCCGTCCACTATGGGCGGTTTTTAGCCTGTGGGTTTATTATACTCCTGTCCCGTGGTTTTGTCAATCCCATGAAAACCCGCATTTTTCAAGGGGTTTACGACCCCAAGCGAGCCATGTTTTGAAAAATCCCTGTGAGTCCCGGTTTCCGGAGAGGGCACTGCCAGTCCTGTCGAGCAAGGTCCCCGAGCGTAATAGCGAGGGGTCGACGGGAACTGGCAATGAGCGCAGCTTTCCTTGGGTCGAAGGCCGGAGGCCGAGACAGGAAACCGCTGGGTTTCCTAGAAGCGGAGCGTCCCAAACCGGAGACTGGGACGAACCTGGTTCGGGATTTTTCAGAGAGGGGCGAGCGAGTTATCCACAATTGCATCCCTTTGCGGTTGGAACTACAATGATAGTTCGGATATGTTCCTGGCACAATTAGCGGCGAAGTCGCTTGTGAGTGCCGGGGTCTTTTTTTCTTAGGATAAAGTCAACAATTTCGAAATATGGCCGACCAACTCACTCCAATTCAAGAAACTGAACTCACTGGCTTGCTCGAAAAACAAGAGATCACCGAAAACTACGGCCACGGTTTGTCTTGGCCGAGATTATTCGGCAATGGCGATCCATACGCCGGTATAAATTGGGAGGTCAGAACGGCAAAAATTGTCAAAGGCGATGGCCAGGTCGTTTTCGAACAAAAGGATGTTGAGGTGCCGGATTTTTGGTCCCAGACGGCGACCGACATTGTCGCTTCAAAATATTTCCGGGGAAAATACGGCAGTCCCGAGCGAGAACACAGCGCCCGTCAGATAGTTGATCGCGTCGGCGACGCCCTAAGCGCCTGGGGTTTGAAGGACGGCTATTTCAAAACCCATCAGGATTATGAAAATTTCCGCGACGATCTGAAATATCTGCTCATCAACCAATACGGCGCTTTCAATTCGCCTGTTTGGTTCAATGTCGGCGTCAGAGAACGGCCCCAATCGTCGGCATGTTTCATCCTTGCCGTCGAAGACAACATGCAATCAATTCTGGATTGGTATCGAGACGAGGGCTGGATTTTCAAATTCGGTTCGGGCTCGGGAGCGAATTTATCAAAATTGCGCTCGTCGGGTGAACCGTTGTCGCTGGGCGGCTATTCTTCCGGGCCGGTTTCGTTCATGAAAGGCGCCGATGGCATTGCCAATTCAATTCGTTCAGGCGGTGAGACAAGACGGGCGGCAAAAATGGTGATCTTAAACGCCGACCATCCTGATATTAAAAGTTTTATTTATTGCAAAAAATATATCGAGGACATGACCAAGGTTCTGGAGGCCAGTGGCATCAAAGCGTCAATTGACGGCGAACTTTTCAATCCTTATACCTTGCTTCCGTATCAGAATGCCAACAATTCGGTTCGGGTTCCCGATGAGTTCATGCAAAGAGTCGAGACCGACGATAACTGGGATCTGAAAGCCGTGATCGGCGGAAAGACCGTCGAACGGCTCAAAGCCCGAGAGGTCATGGACTGGATCTCCGATGCCGCTTGGCATTCGGCCGATCCGGGCATGCAATTTGACACCATCATCAACGACTGGCACACTGTGCCCAATTCCGGCAGGATCAACGCTTCCAATCCCTGCTCGGAATATATGTCCTTAGACAACAGCGCTTGCAATCTGGCCTCAATAAATTTGCTGAAATTCCTGAACGCCGACGGTTCTTTTGATATTGACTCATACAAAAAAGCGATCAACGTTTTCATCACCGCCCAAGAGATCATCGTTGGCAATTCTTCCTATCCCACCGAAAAGATCGGCCAGAATGCCGTTGATTTCCGGCAATTGGGTCTTGGTTATGCCAATCTCGGTTCGCTTCTGATGAGCATGGGTCTGGCTTACGATTCCGATGAAGGCCGTAACATCGCGGCGGCCGTGACTTCCATTTTGACCGGCGAGGGATATCTGATGTCGGCTAAGATCGCTTCCATCAGAGGACCTTTTGCCGGCTATGAAAAAAACCGAGAGTCGATGTTGCGGGTCATCCGAAAACATCTGGCGGCGGCGGAAAATCTTTCTTCAGCTTTCAAGCAGATGTCTTTGCCGCTTGGCGGAAACGGATTTGCCGGCGGTTTTGACCACCAAGAGACCGGCCATGAAACCGGAACATGGAGAGAAGTAATGATGACCGAATCGCTGAACGTCTGGCAGGAGGCATTGGCCTGGGGCGAAAAGTACGGCTACCGGAATTCCCAAGCCACGGTTCTTGCGCCCACCGGCACCATCGCTTTTCTGATGGATTGCCAGACGACCGGCATCGAGCCCGATCTGGCTTTGGTCAAATATAAAAAACTGGTCGGCGGGGGAGTGTTGAAACTTGTTAATAATCACGTGCCGGCGGCTTTGGCCCGGTTGAATTATTCCCAAGAAGAGATCCAAAACATCGCCAACTACATCATTGACAAAGAAACCATTGAGGGCGCGCCAGCCATCAAGGAAGAAGATTTGCCGGTCTTCGATTGCTCTTTCAAAGCCAAGAACGGCGTCCGGAGCATTAACTATATGGGCCACATCCGGATGATGGGCGCGGTCCAGCCGTTCATTTCCGGAGCCATTTCAAAGACGGTCAACCTTCCTGCCGATGCCACGGTGGATGATATCAAAGACGCTTTCATGCAGGCCTGGCGGCATGGACTGAAAGCCATCGCCGTCTATCGCGACGGCTGCAAGTCGGTCCAGCCGCTCAATACTTCCGCCGACGACAAAAAAAGAATTGAAAGAATCGACGGTTACACCAGAGTAAAACTCCCAGCTGAGAGGAATTCGATAACCCACCGGTTCTCGGTCAACAATCACAAGGGCTATCTGACGGTCGGCCTTTATCCGGAGACCAACAAACCCGGCGAGACCTTCATCACCATCGCCAAAGAAGGCAGTACTTTGTCCGGACTTTTTGATGTCATCGCTACCTTGACCTCGATCTGTCTCCAGTCGGGCGTGCCCTTGAAATCATTGGTCCAGTATTTCAAGGATTCGCGTTTCGAACCGTCGGGTTTCACCTCGAATCCCGAGATTCCGTTCGCCAAATCATTCGTTGATTACATCTTTCGATACATGGGCAACAGGTTCTTGAATGAAAAAGACCGCGAAGAGATCTTCGGCCATGCCAACGGCGGCGTAAAAAACGGCGATTTTGAGCTCAATGGTTTAAATGGTAATAACACACCTTTAACTAAAACCAAAACCGAGGAGATCAAGCCCGTCGCCACGACCGCCAACTGGGATGAAAGTGCCAAAAATGCCGGAACTGATGCCCCACCCTGTGAAAAATGCGGTTCAATGATGTTCCGGGCCGGTTCCTGCTTCTCTTGCCCCAATTGTTTCAACACGACCGGGGTGTGTAACTAGGAATTGACCGGCCGCGGCGGTAGCCGCGGCCGGTCCAGCCGTTTTTCCCCAAAAACATTATCCACTTGGCTATTTTTTAGTTGTGGTATAATGAATTCAGTAAATAAGTCGCTTTTCAGTTTGTCGGAATCACCGGTGAACCGTTAAGCGTTCAAAAAATGAAGAAAAACGATAAGAAGGTTCTCATGATAGGGGTGATAATTTTGGTTGTGGTTATCGCCATATTCGTTTGGTCGAGCAATCAGGAGCAAACAGCGCTCAATGGTGAACAGAAATCGATCATCAAACCCATTCCAACCAACCATGTCGTCCTCAAAAGCCGGATCACAAACGGCACGAATCAGCCTGCGTCGACTCTGACCTACACCCAGGCCACTGCTGCTTATGTCGGCAAGACGGTCCAATTCAATGACAGCTGCCAGGCTGTACCTTCGGGCATGGCCATTAAGCAAAATACGAAGATTTTGTTTGACAACCGTTCCAAGATCGCCAAGACGATAATTGTCGACAACATGACTTTCGCCTTACCCGCCTATGGTTGGACCATCAAAACCATCAGCGCGACCCAGGCGTTGCCATATGCCGTTTCCATCAGCTGCAAATCGGCCACCGGAGCTCAGGGCGGCGGAACACTCATGCTTGAAGCGAATATCTCCAATCCGGCTAATCTGAAATAATTTTCGCCCAATTTCTGCCACCAAAAAGCAAGAGGCCTCTCGACGGAATCCCGTGAGAGGCCTTTTTACTATTTCCTGTAGCTCTTGTGGAGCACCAGAATAATCCCCGAAATTCTCTGGAAGCATTCCTTGTTCCCCATCGGTTCGTCATCGCAACGGGCTATCGGACTGAGAAAACAGCACTCAAGACACGGACCCAGGTCGCCGATCTTGATGATGTCCGAAGCCGCGATGGCAGAGTTAAATGCTTTTTCTTTCTTCATCGGAACTGGCGCTTGCGACTCAACTCTCATAGCCACCTCCTCGAAAGAAATTGATCCAAAAACAACTGACTCCATCCTACATATTTTGACCAAAAAATTCAAGAAAAATAAAAAAGTGCGGGGTTATCGCACTAGTTTTTCAATTTTGCAATTTTTCTGTCTAACTTGCTTCTCTCTCTTCTTAATTCCGAGAGTTTGCTTCTCCTCTGATTTTCTCTCTGCTTTATTTCTTTTTTCGCGGTAACTTCTTTGTTAAGCCTTAGTAGATATCCAGCCTGAAGTTTTATTTCTACGCCGTCCTCTGTTACAAAATATCCGGTAGTTTCAGAGTAAGACTCCATGTTTCCGCATGCCCCTGTATGAACATCGGCTCGCACAAGGCCACCCTCAAATACTGCTCCGCCGGGTAGAATCATATCGTAGTATTTGTCGAATACTAATTTATCATGTTGTTCCTTATTTTTCCTCTTGAATTCCTGGTCTCTTTCAATTAAATAGAAAGTGGTGGCCCAATCTGGATCGATTGCTACTTTTTTAAAACCTCGCTTTGAATTCATTGTTTCCCTCCTTTTTTAACGAACTTGAAACCGCGTCCCATGATAGCACGGCCTCCAAGGGCCGTCAATGTCTTGTTGCGGGGGTTGGAATGTCACTCGCTCCGGCGCCGAGTCGCTTCGCTACCGGCGCCTCCGCTCTTGGAAACCAAGTGGTTTCCAACTTCCTCATCGGGGAACCGTCATCGTTCCCCGACCCCTTCGTTTGGTTCAAATCCGGCTTCACAATTTAGTTAAAACAAAACACCTCAAACGAGGTATTTTGTTTTACAAGTTGCGGGGGCCGGATTCGGTCGCGCCTCTCGCCTCGCCGCCGCTCGGCTCGGGCTGACCACCAGCTCACGATTCCGCCTGCTGGCGGAATATCGTTCCGCTGTTCGAATCCAAACGGAAATGACGCAGGTCATTTCCTCCCCTCGTCAACATTTTATGAAAACAAAAACACCCGGAGGTGTTTTTGTTTTCATATGTTGCGGGGGTTGGATTCGAACCAACGACCTCAGGGTTCTTGATGTTTTCCCTTTCGAGATACAACTGGGATTACTCCCAGGTTCGGACTATCCCATCATCCTCCGTTAATTAACGGATTGGATGCTCCCATTATAGTCTCTGAACGTCATTGCCATTTGGCAAGTTTCGCTGCTGATTGCCCCAAAAGATATTTTTTATCTCATAGGGTTTCCGGCAATTTTGAGAGTTTTCCATACCACGTTACCGCGATAGGTCACAATTTCTTATGAGCCCTGCGAGCTACCACTGCTCCACCCCGCGGCCTCACACCTAGTCAGGATTATCGGGATACGACGCCATGAGCGTTTATCCCGACTAGGTGTGAGGCCCGCGATTTATTGTGCAATCGAATTATAATCTCAACCTTGAAATATGTAAAGAAAAAGATATAATATGTTTACGATTGCCGGCGTAGTTTAATGGTAAAACAAAGGACTCATAAGCCTTGGAAGATGGTCCGATTCCATCCGCCGGCACAAATGTTAGCAACAAAAAAGCTCAAAAATGGGCTTTTTTGTTGTATGAATATATGGTAAAATAAATATACAAATGACCCAGATTTTTCTATCAAAAAGAGTCAAAGAAATTGAACAAAAATGGCAAAAACCACTGATTGTTTTGTTTAAACAATGGCATTGGAATAATAACTTAATGCATAAGGAGATAGCTTTAAAAGTTGGGGTATCACGCCCAACCATTACTCGATGGTTTCACCAATTTAAAATACCCACACAATCTTGTTTTAGGTTTACTAATCTTAACTTGTTAAATACTGGCCCAAGAAAAACACCACCGGCAAAACCCAAAATTAAAAGAGAATTTCCATGGAAATACAACAAAGAATTTTTCAACAAATGGTCAAATGAAATGGCCTATGTATTGGGCTTTATTTGTTCTGATGGTTATGTTTATAGAAATCCACGAGGTTCAAATTATCTAGGATTTATTTCAACAGATAAAGAAATTATTGAAAAAATCAAAAAAACACTTAATTCCAATCATAAAATTGGATTTAAGGATAAAAGCGCTCAAAATAAGAATTGGAAAAAATCTTATGTGCTTCAAATCGGCGGGAAACAACTGGTAAATAAACTTAAAGAATTTGGAATAGTACAAAATAAAAGTTTGACTATCAAATTTCCTGATGTTCCCAAAAAGTATATTGGCGCTTTTGTAAGAGGATATTTTGATGGTGACGGATGTGCTCATTTCAAACAATATTTTAAAAAAGACAGGAATAAGTTTAATTGGGTTTTCACAACAGATTTTACCTCCGGCAGTAAGAAATTTCTTATTGGACTTTGGAAAAATGTTAAAACTTACACAAAGGGAGGCTATCTTAACAAAAAGAATGGCGGTTATACTTTGGTATTCTCGAGACATGACAGCGTTGCATTATTTAGATTAATGTATAATAATGTATCATCTAAACTATTTTTAGAGAGAAAATATAATACTTTTCTGAAAGCGTTTAGAGTTTTAAAATACAATATTGCGGGCGTAGCTTAGCCTGATTAAAGCGTCTGCCTGTAGATTACTGCAGCCTCAAGTGGAAACGCTTGAATGAACACTTCGGGATAACGGTGAAGCCCTAGAGATATGAAATTATCTCATAGGGTAATACCGTGGGAACCCAAAGGGGACTCCGTAGAGACTAGATACCGAAGGGCCTAAATCTGTCGATTGATAGACATGGTGAAGATATAGTCCATGCCATTATGTAAATAGTGGATTGCATGCACGCAGAAGATCACGGGTTTAAATCCCGTCGCCCGCGCAATTGACAAAATACCCCGCCGAGGGGTATTTTTACATTGCTCTTTACAAAGGACGGGGGTGGGTATGAGCGATGAAAAAAAAGAAGAAAAAGAAGTCCGGTTCGCCACGGGAGCTAGTTTCTCTCCTAGCTTTGACAGTAGTGCTGAAAAAATAATCATAACAAAAAAAGCGGGCAAAATATCCATTGAGGGATTGCATATATCGGCATACAGACCAAGCTGGATAAAAATGGGGTTTAATGGCATTCAGTTGTGGTTCGAATTATTGGATGAAAAGGGTGAAAAGCTTGGGAGATATTCCATCCTCAATGATTTGCCAGAGGGTCAATATAGCGGCGGTGAACCTCATCACCCGCCATTGCCGATAAGAGAAATGTTCGAGGCCTTGAAGGATTAATTTCGCCAGTCCTGATCCGTCAGGACTTTTTTATACAAAAAACGGCAAGTTATTTGCGGTTTTTTTGCAATTTCTCCATAAAATGATATAATTTCCGTGCAAATGAACATAACTATCGACTTAACTGAAGAAAAAAAGATTCGCTCCGAACTGGATAAAAAACATGACGCCGAAAGCGAGCGTATAAAAAGGTATCTGGCCATGCCTGATTTGTCGCGGACGCCGGGGAGTCCGATAAAAGAAATCGTAGACCGAGCTTCGAAGGTCAAAAGTTTGGAAGGATTCGATGTCATCGAAATACCGGAAATAATTTCCACCCATATTTTGTTCGACCTTTTCAATATGCCTCCCGGCCATCCGGCCCGAAGCAAGTCCGATACTTATTATGTTGACGACAACCATGTATTGAGAACCCACGACACGGTTTTTTGGTATTATTATTTGAATCATCCGGCAATCAAAAAAAGAATTGAGAATAAGGAAACGCTTGGCGTCATTTGCTACGGCAAAGTTTATCGCAAAGACGAGATCGATCGGAAACACATGAATGTTTTCCATCAGTTCGGCGGGCTCTATATCGGTCCGGATGATAAAGTGAAGATCACACCGGATGATCTGAAAAATACCATGTCGGAAGTCGCCCGAAGCGTTTTTGGCGATATTAATTTCCGTTTTTATGAACATCATTTTCCCTATACCGACCCAAGTTATGAAATGGAGGCCGAGATCAACGGCCAGTGGATGGAAATGGTCGGCTCGGGCATGGCCCGAAAAAGTGTCCTGGCGAACTTCGGCCTGACCGGCTATCACGGCTGGGCTTATGGTTTCGGCCTTGAGCGTTTAGCTATCGCCAGTATGGACTTGCCCGACATCCGGCTTCTGTGGTCAGAGGATCCGCGCGTTACCAAACAATTAAAGCTCGGCCACAAATTCGTGGAAGTCAGCAAATTCCCGCCCATCACCCGTGATATCTCATTTGTTGTCGGCGACGGATTCCAGCCTAACGATTATTTCGATCTCATCCGAGATCTGGGCGGCAACATTGTTGAAGAAGTGAAACTTTTAGATACCTACAAAGATGAGAAAAAATTCGGCGCCGGCAAAGTCAGTTACACTTACAGGATCATTTATCGGAGCAACGAACGGACTTTAACCACGGCCGAAATCGACCCGATCCAAGACCAGATCTACAAGCAAACCGTCAACCAATTCGAGGCTCAGATCCGCTGATTTTTGGGTTTGCCCTCAACTATTAAAAATGCTATAATTGGCTTAGCTAAAGCCCCTGTTTGAACTTCCAAAAAATGGCTGAAAAAACAGCGCAAAATTCATATACCGCCAAAGACATTCATGTCCTTGAAGGCCTTGAACCGGTCAGGAAAAGACCGGGCATGTACATCGGCTCGACCGGCAATGACGGCCTCCATCATTTGATTTGGGAGGTTTTTGATAATTCTCTCGATGAAGCCGTGGCCGGTTTCGCTAAAAATATCACCATTGACCTTTTGCCCAGCGAACAGGTCAGAATCTCCGATGATGGCCGAGGCATTCCGACCGACATTCATCCGAAAACAAAAAAGTCGGCGCTCGAAATGGCCGCCACTCAGCTTCACGCCGGCGGCAAATTCGACAACACCACTTACAAAGTTTCCAGCGGCCTTCACGGCGTCGGTCTTTCGGTCGTGAACGCCTTGTCAAAATGGATGAAAGCCGAAGTCAGGCGCAAGCCCGACATTTTCGTCCAGGAATACAAACAGGGCAAACCGCTTTACTCGGTCAAAAAATCCGGCAAAACCCAGGAAACCGGCACGACCATCACTTTCGAACCGGACCCGGAGATTTTCAAGGAGCTCGGTTTCAATTGGACATTGATCCTGAATCATCTCCGCCAACAGGCCTATCTGACCAAAGGCGTTAAGATCGTCATCAGCGACGAACGTCAGTCGGCCGAAAATCATCCTTCCCACACTTTCTATTTCGAAGGCGGCATTGTCTCCTATGTTTCCTATCTCAACCGCCGAGAAGACATCATCCATCCAAATGTTTTTTACGTCGGCAAAGATCAGGACGAGATTTTTGTCGAAGTCGCTTTTCAATACACCAAGGACATTCAGGGCCGGGAATTGAGTTTCGCCAACAACGTTCACACGGTTGAGGGCGGCATGCACTTGACCGGTTTTCGCTCGGCCATCACCCGAACCTTCAACGATTACGCCCGCAAGAACGGCTACTTGAAAGAAAAAGAAGAGAATCTGACCGGTGAGGATATCCGCGAGGGTTTGACTTCCATCGTTTCGGTCAAACTCAAAGACCCGCAATTTGAAGGCCAGACCAAGTCCAAACTCGGCACGCCCAATGCCCGGACAGCGGTTGAAAATGTCGTCAATGTCGAACTCGCCGACTGGCTTGAGAGAAATCCAGCCGATGCCCGCGAGATAATGGGTAAAGTTTTGCTAGCGTCAAAAGCGAGAATCGCCGCCAAGGCCGCCCGCGATACCGTCATCCGAAAGGGCGCGCTGGAAGGTTTCACCTTGCCGGGCAAACTTGCCGACTGCCAATCAAAAGAACCAGCTGAATCTGAGCTATTCATCGTTGAGGGCGAATCCGCCGGCGGATGCTTTTCCGGAGATACCAAAATTGCGTTGCTTGACGGCAGGAATATTTCTCTTAAAGAATTACCCGAAGAAGAAAAGCTAGGAAAGAAAAATTATTGCTACACAATTCGAAAGGACGGTCACATTGGAGTTGCTCCAATTTTGAATCCAAGAATCACCAAAAAGAATGTCGAAGTAATTAAAATCACATTAGACAATAACGAAGAGATTACTTGCACTCCTGATCATAAATTCATGCTCGTTGATCGCTCATTCAAAGCCGCCGAGAATCTGCTTACCACTGATTCCTTGATGCCTCTGTACCGCAAACATTCAAAAATCGGCGGAAGGATTACAATCGAAGGATACGAGATGGTTTTTGATAAATTAAGAAATTATTGGATTTTTACCCATTTACTTTCCGATGAATACAACTTAGAAAATGGGATTTATTATGAAAAAGACGGTATTCAGCGCCATCATGTTGACTACAATAAACTCAATAACAATCCCGAAAATCTTTCACGGCTTTCCCGTGACAAACATTTTAAGGTTCACCAAGAAATAGCTGGTACCGTTTTAAGAAGCCCCGAGGTGCTGGAAAAATTACGAAAAATAAGACAGACGCCAGAATATAAGGAAAAAGTCAGAAAAAGCATGCTTGCATTGAGTCCAATGCTTAGCACCCGAGCTAAAAAACAATGGCAAAATCCTGAATACAAAAAATTCATGACCAAAAAGTTTTTAGAATTTTACAACTCAAACGCGAAATATAGAAATAAAAATAATGAATTACTTGATAACTTACAAAAAAATTATTGGGCAAATAAAGAGAATCGCCAAAAACAATCCGAAACGACCAAGAGATACTACATTGACCATCCAGAAGATAAGGCATGGCGGTCTGAATTATCCAAGAACCAGTGGCAAGACGGAGAACTAAAGAAATGGCGAAGCCAAAAAACAAAAGAACAATGGACTCCGGAATTCAGAGAAAAAAGAAAATTAGCTTACGGCCAAACTTATTTGAACAAAGCCCTGAATGTTTTACATGGCATATTTGAAAATGATGGAAGGATTGATTTTGAAAAATACGAATCAATCAGAAGGAAAACAAATGATAAAAATTTGATCAGATCGGAAACCATTCTGACAAGGTTTTTTGACGATAAATCTGAATTATTCACTGAGGCAGTTAAACATTATAATCATAAAATCAAAAAAATCATCAGATTAACAGAGAGGGCGGATGTTTACGATATTGAGGTGCCCGACACTCATAATTTTGCTTTAGCTAGCGGGGTTTTTGTCCATAACAGCTCTAAGCAAGGCCGCGACCGGAGGACTCAGGCGATTTTGCCGCTTAAGGGCAAGATCTTGAATGTCGAGAAATCACGCATTGACCGGATGCTGGCATCTGAAGAGATCAGGGCTCTGGTCATCGCTCTTGGCACGGCTATCGCCGAGGAATTCGACCTGACGAAACTTCGCTACCACAAAGTCGTCATCATGACCGATGCCGATGTTGACGGCGCTCATATCCGGACTTTGCTTTTAACTTTGTTCTTCCGGTATTTTCGGGAGTTGATAGACAAAGGATTTATTTATATCGCCCAGCCGCCGCTTTATAGAATCCAAAAAGGAACCCAAGTCCAATATGCTTACAACGACGACGAAAAAGAAAAAATTCTTGCCCAATTTATTAAAACATCGGGTGAAAAAGAACAGGCGAAGAATTCCAAGAAAAACGGGAAAGATAATTCCGGTTGGGAGGTGACCAGTTTGGCGGAAAAAAATAAATCTGGAGAAACGGCATCGGCTTCGGAAACCGGAGATGGAGAAACCGCGGAAGTCAGCGACGGTAATGGAGAGATAAAAGTCGCCGGCGTTTCCATTCAGCGCTATAAAGGCTTGGGCGAAATGAATCCGGATCAACTCTGGGAAACGACCATGAATCCGGCCAATCGGGTGTTTCTGAGAGTGACCATGGAAGATGCCGAGGAATCTGACAAAATATTTGATATCCTGATGGGTTCTGAAGTTTTACCCAGAAAGAAATTTATCCAGACCCATGCCAAGAATGTCAAGAATTTGGATATTTAATTTAATTTGACCCCGTAGTAGATTTTCCGATTGAGGCATGGCCGCGAATCCAAATATTGGAAAATTCACTACAGGGTTGACTTGTGGTTTCGGTGGTGATAGTATGGGGTAAATAAGCCCCTGCGGGGGTTTTAAAATCCGAAAGATGAGCAAAATTATCAATTTTCTAAAAGATGTCCGCATTGAATTGGCCAAGGTCAGCTGGCCGACCCGCAAACAAACCGTCCAATACACCGGCGTTGTTATTTTGATGAGTGTTTTGGTTGCCGCTTTTCTTGGCGCTTGGGATGGACTTTTTAGCTTTATTTTGAATAAACTTTTAATTAAATAGAATGCCCAAACAAGCCACAACCGGAGAACGGCGCTGGTACGCTCTTCACACTTATTCGGGTTACGAAGACAACGTTTGCCGTAATCTCCTGCAACGCATCGAATCCCTCGGTTATGAGGATAAAATTTTTAACGTCTTGGTGCCCAAAGAAAAAAAGATTAAGATAAAAGCCGGCAAAAGGGAAGTCATCGAAGAAAAAATTTATCCCGGCTATGTTTTGGTGGAGATGATCGTCAGCGACGATTCCTGGTACGTCGTCCGGAACACGCCCAATGTCACCGGTTTTATCGGCGCCGGCGTCATTCCGACGCCATTGTCGGCCGAGGAAGTTGAAAATTTGATGAAACGGATGGGCGTCGACGAACCGAAATATACATTTGACATCGTGCCAGGCGATAATGTTAAGATAACCGACGGCCCGTTCAAAGACATGGACGGCCGGGTTTCCGAAGTTGACGAAGAAAGAGGCCGGATAAAAGTTCTGGTCACAATGTTTGGCAGGGAGACGCCGGTTGAACTGGACTTTTTGCAGGTTAAAAAAATCTAAAACAAAAACATGGAAGGAGAAAAGGATATTTTTCCAAGACCAAAGGATAAACCAACCTCGCCTGACGAAAAAGTCGAAAAGATGGTTGAGGTAGTTAAGATCTCGACGATTTTCAATGATCCGAAGGTTCTGGAAAAAATCGCTGATGAATTAATTTCGGCCGGGATAATTTCGGGTTTCAGTATCGAGCCAGTAAAAGCTGGCTACATTTACAAAGGAGCCAAGATAGAAGAAGAACAATATCAACTGGAAATTTTGTTGGAAGCCGGCGCTGGTCAGGAAATCAAGGATAAAATTCATTCAAAGATCGAAGAGATAATAGGAAAGAAATGGGATGTTCCGGCGGTTATCGAGGAAGATGTTAGGGTCAATGAAAAATTTTTGGGTTTTATAAAAAGAGCGGAAACAGAACATAAGAAATTCAAAAAAGAAAGAAATTTGAAGTTAACGGTCGGTTTAGCGGCCTTACTGAGCATATCGGGAATGATAGGCATCTTGACGAGAAAATATGTTAATGAAAAAAGGGAGGAAGTTGCGTCATCTGAAAGGGCGAGAAATTACAAAGAGCTTGAGGATTTACAACAGAAAGTTCAACAAAAAGTTCAGGAATTGGATAGGAAAATTTATATGAAAAAGCCGCTTCATGAAAGCCCGACAGACATGGCTGCGTTTGCCGGTTACGATGAGACATGGGAGATAATTAACCTGGTAAGAGATGCCGAATTCGCAGCTCAAAAATTAGCCGAACCGGAGAGATTTAAAGACATAAAAGATTCAAAATAACAAATAATTTTCCCGCGCTTTTCGGGAATTGACAATACAAAAATGGCCAAGAAAATAAAAACAATAATCAAATTGCAGATCGAAGGGGCGAAAGCCACGCCGGCGCCGCCGGTGGGCACGGCTTTGGGTCCGCAAGGAATCAATATCGGCGATTTCGTCCGCCAGTTCAATGAGGCGACCAAAGACAAAGCCGGCGAAGTCGTGCCGGTGGAAATGACGATCTACGAAGACCGCAGTTTTTCATTTATTCTGAAGACCCCGCCGGCCGCGTTTTTACTTCGCAAGGCCGCCGGTATTGAAAAGGGTTCGGGCGTGCCGAACAAAAACAAAGTCGGTAAAGTTTCCCGCGACCAGGTTCGCAAAATCGCCGAAACCAAAATGGTGGATCTCAACGCCAACGATATTGAGGCCGCGATGAAAATAATCGAGGGAACAGCGAGGTCAATGGGCATCGAAATCAAATAGTTGCATTTCAAATTCAATTGTGTAGAATAAAAACAACCTGAAAAGGTTGTTTTAGTTTCTTAACAACAGGAAAAGACAACGAGGGGGCAACATGAATTCATGGAATGATATTTTCGGACCAGGTTCTAATTTTGAAAGACGATACATCCCGGACTATGCTCAACTTGCCGAGCAGGTTTCCGCCTTAAGAAAGCTTGGAAAGAAAATAGTTCTGGCCTCCGGGGCTTGGGATCTTTTCCATATTGGCCACGCGACATATCTTGAGAAGGCAAAAGATCTGGGAGACATCCTTATCGTCGGTGTCGATTCTGATGAAAAGGTTAGGACAAGAAAGGGTGAAAATCGCCCAATAGTTCCTGAAAGCGAACGCATGATGATTTTAGCTCATCTGCGACATGTAGATCTGATCACTCTAAAGAATATCGACGACAAAAAATGGCAATTGATCAAAACCATCAGACCGGACATCTTGGTGATCAGTAAAACAACAAAAAGCCACACTCAGGAGGAAATCGAAGCAATGAAAGAATATTGTGGCGAGGTTGTCATAATGGAACCGCAAGCTACAACTTCAACATCGGCTAAAATCCGACTTTTGTTGCTCGATATCACCGAAAAAATCGAAATAAAATTGCAGGAAGTTTTGGAATTCGTCCGGCAACTTAAAGGGGGTTTATCGTGAAACAGATCATTATTGCTTATGTGCCGGTGGTTCATCGTGGATATTTAGAACTATTTAAAAAATATCCTGATGCTCAAATATATATTTTTGGGTCAGACATAATCAGTAGATTTCCTCAGCTGAGAAAAGATCTTAGGGCTCTGAACCCAAATGAAATCAAACGGATGCTGACTGCGACACTGGCGCTGGCGGAAGAAGTTAGAATCCTAGATTGGCGTGATCTCGATTGTTTTTGGCGTGCTAAGAAAAACAAACTATCAATCATTATGCCCGGTGAAGATATCTGCCGCGACTTGGCAGAAAAATACTTGCCTGGAATAGAAATTCAATTCGAGAATGTTTTTCTTCGATATGACAAAACAAGAACCCTTAAAGAAGATCTCGTTGATCCCGATGTTGTTATGTCGTGCGATGAGCTTGACCGGCATTTCATGGGCATAGCGGTAGGGGAATCGCAAAAAAGCGAAGACTGGTGGCGGCAAGTTGGAGCGATTTTAGTAAGAAAAAGCTACAACGGGTCCCAAGTAATTCTCGTCCGCCATAATGAGCACATGCCAACCTCTTACAGTTTGTACATTCAGGGCGACCCTCGCGGCAACTATTCAAAAGGGTTAAATTACGAATTTTCGACAGCCATACACGCGGAAGCTGGGGTTATCGCCACCGCGGCAAATTGGGGAATTTCGACCCACGGTCTATCCCTTTACACTTCAACCTTCCCCTGCCCTCCATGCGCCAAAATTCTGGCTTTGTCCGGCATCGAAAATTTGTATTTTAGATCTGGCTATAGCGTCTTAGGTGGCCAGGAATTGTTGAAACAACACAATATCAGGATTATTCAAGTAAAATAAAAGCCCCACGATTTATTCGGGGGCGTTTTTTTATCCGATCTTGAAGCGAATCTTATCTTTTTTATTCTTAGTTTTTTTGGGATCGGG
The DNA here is from genome assembly GCA_050015375.1 of Minisyncoccia bacterium. Classification (GTDB taxonomy): domain Bacteria; phylum Patescibacteriota; class Minisyncoccia; order 2-02-FULL-40-12; family IGHO2-01-FULL-4-A; genus JBEKBN01. Next base: position 28,740 of record JBEKBN010000009.1, read on the forward strand.
AACGATAAAGTGCATGTGCAAATGCGCGACCGTGGCGCCGTTGAAACGGATATTACCAAATCTCATAGCAATACCGCCGCTTTCGACCTGGAATCTTTTTTCAATCCGGCAACAAAGGGCAATAAGCTCTGCTCCGGCATTATTTGGAATATCGGAAAATTTTTCTAAATGTTCCTTGGCAATAATGATCAGATGGAGCTTGGTATTCTCGTAGGGCCATTTGTTCTCACGAACAGTCCAAAAAAAACCATCTTCTAGAACCGGCATTAGGGTTTTAGCCTGGGTTTCCGTGCAAAATGGGCACTGACCGCTATCGAGATACTTCTCCATTACTTTCTTCTGCTCATCGACTCTGGCATTGTCCATGTTTAGACCGGAGTCCATATTCTTCTCCTCGGCAATTGGGGTCGGTAATCAGAAACCTGAAAATGATGCTGTCGAAAGTCAAAAAGATTTTTTACATCCGGGTTAATGGTTACCATTGGTAATACTTGGGGCCTGGTACCAAGCATATCCAGTACATCTTTTTCTTGCTTGCAATAAATGTGTGTGTCGGAAGTAGTAAATACCAGCTCTTTCGCTTTATAGCCGGTCACTTGAGCCAGCATCAGTGTTAACGCGCCATATTCGATCAGATTACAAACCAGACCCACGGGCACATCGCAGCTTCTTTGGAAGTGATGCAGGGAAAGCTCGCTGGTCATAGTATTGATCAAAACATGAAACCAACCATGACAAGGAGCGACAACAACTTTTTGCTGTTTTCCCTTGCCCCGACCGATGAACTGCGGAATCCAGGGTGATACAAAGTGGGTGCGGAGGTGAGGCAATTCGGTAATCTGCTCAAGAAGATGAGTAATTTGATCAAACTGGCAAGAAGTTCCATTCCGAGAATCGGGAAACCTTCTCCATGCTGCGCCGTATGAACCAGGACCAAGATCGCCTTCGGCCAAGCCTCTCTTTTCGCATTTTTCCTTTGTAACCCAGCGGCTCCACCAGCGACAACCCCATACCTCAAGTTCTTTCTGTGTTTGAGCGCCATGTAAAAAAGCGAAGAGTTCACCAAGAGACTGATTGAATACTGACCATTTTTCTTGTCCGGGGTTTGCTGAAACCAAATCTCGCTCGGTGATAATCGGAAAGCCATTACTAAGATCAAACCGCATCTGGTATCCTAAAATCATCAAGGCTTCTTCCTCTTGTTGAGGCAATACTTTCACGCCTTCTCTCAATATTCTAGTCAATAAATCGCGATATTGAAAGTCGCTGATCCTTTTATTTATTGGCCTATATTCCATAAAACCTCCAATTGATAATGAGCTCAAAAGAACCGCCTTTCATTCTATGTGTGATTAATCCGAATGTCAAACTTTAAAAAACATCTGTAAAATGGTAAATTTTATCTATGTCATACGAACCGACGATTGGGTTGGAAATCCATGTCGAGCTGAAAACCAAGACCAAGATGTTTTGTTCATGCAAGAATGACCCGGACGAGAAACATCCCAATGTCAATATTTGTCCGGTGTGCACCGCCCAGCCGGGCGTGCTTCCGGTTATCAATCGTGAGGCAATAAATAAACTTCTTCAAGTCGGTTTGGCTTTGAATTGCACCGTCGCCGATCTTTCCAAATTCGACCGGAAAAATTACTTTTATCCCGACTTGCCGAAAGGTTACCAAATTTCTCAATATGACCTGCCGCTTTGCAAAGACGGATTTCTTGAAATTGGAAATGGGAAAAAAATCCGCATCCAGCGAATCCACATGGAAGAAGATACTGGCCGGCTCCAGCATGAAAATAAAGATGGTGGGACGCTCGTTGATTTCAATCGCGCCGGTGTGCCGTTAATGGAACTGGTTACCCATCCGGATCTGGAAACCGGCGAAGATGTTGAAAAATTCGCCAAAGAACTCCGGTTGATTTTACGCTATCTTGACGCCTCAAGCGCCGATATGGAAAAGGGTCAGATGAGAGTTGAAGTAAATATTTCCATCAAGAAACCGGAGCACAAAGAGTTAGGGACCAAAGTTGAAATTAAAAATATCAATTCAATAAACGCCGCCGCCCGTTCGGTAGATTTTGAGATCGACCGTCAATCGGAACTTCTTGATGATGGGAAAAAGATCATCCAAGAAACCCGCGGTTGGGACGAGAACAAGCAAGAGACATTCAGCCAGCGGCTGAAAGAAGGTTCCGCCGATTACCGATACTTCCCGGAACCGGATTTACCACCGATGCGATTTGTGAAAGATGAGATCGAGGAGATCCGACTTGGATTGCCGGAACTTCCGGCTGACCGGCGCGTTAGATTCAAAAAAGAATATGGTTTGACCGACGCTCAAATCGAGATTTTCACTATCGCTAAACATTTTGGTGATTACTTTGAAGAGGTTTCCAGTGAAATCGACGCCTGGTCAAAAATGAAACATCAAGGGTTGTCCGAAGCAGAAATTGAAAAAGAGACTCATGCGCCGGGAAGGTTGCATTCCCTGGCGGCAAATTATCTCATAACTGAATTTCCGCCGATGATGAACGCCGTGGGTTTGGAAATCGATGATTTGGAAGGATTAAAAGTTACACCGGAAGGTTTCGCCGAATTGATGGTTAAGATATTCCATCAGGAATTGTCATCAACTGGAGCCAAAACGGTTCTGAAGGAGATGTTCGAAACTGGGCTGACGCCGGATGAAATAATCCGGAATAAAAATCTTAGCCAGGTTTCCGATTCCGGCGAATTGCAAAAAGCCGTCGAGGAAGTCATCGCCAAAAATGTCAAAGCCGTCGAGGACTATAGAAAGGGGAAAAAAGAAGTGGTAAAATTCCTTGTCGGCCAAGTTATGGCTCTGACGAGGGGCAAGGCAAATCCGCAGATTGTTGAAAAACTGATCATAGAAACAATTAAGTAGGGCAAAGTCCCGTCCCGATCCGTGGGATCGTGGACGAGGATCCTCGATTTTGTAACACGCTTCGCGTTAACAAAATCGGGACAAACCCGCAGGTAGTTCGAGCTCTTTTGGAAAAAGTTCTTTCATAAAAAGGGGGTAATGTGATGCTGGGAAATATGACTCGAGAGGGTCTGGTAGTAGAGTTCATCAAAATGATTCGCAATTTGCGGAGATATATTTCGGAAAATAAGATTGAAAATTCGGAGCTTGGTTTACAAATGCTGGAAATGGAAGTTCGAGAACAATGGCCAGCTGCTTCAGTCAAAGTTCCGGTGGATAGGAACCTCGAAAATATTATCACTATCCACAAGACCCGAGGCCCAGGATCAGAATCGGAAAAAGTAGTTACCCTTTGTAAGCTTTAATATTTAGTCCATCTAGCAAGTCCGAGACAAGCCGCATCACGCGGCTTTTTTATCCTGTTAGAGGTAAGAAACCTTTGGTTTCTGCCGGCTCCAATCTGTGAGCCGGACCTCTAACGGGATTTATTCCAGAAAATCCAGAACCAGCGGTTCGGCTTCGCGGACGTCGTCGAGCCATTTGATGGTTTTGTCCTTGTTGAACCAGGTCATCTGACGCTTGGCGTAATGCCAAGTGTTTTTTATCATCAGCTCTTTGCATTCTTCGAGCGTAATTTCTCCTCTCAAATGTTGAATTACTTCCCGATAGCCGATGGCATCAAATGCCTTCTTTTTTTCGCCGTATTTTTTGACCAATTTTTTTACTTCTTTTACCAAACCCGAACGGAACATTTCCTCAATCCGGTTCTCAATTCTCAACTTCAAAATATCGGGCGCCAAGTTGATGCCAATCTGCAAAAAATCAAAAAGCGGTTTGCCTTTTTTGCGCTGTTCGGAGAACGGCTTGCCGGTGGCGATGGCGATCTCTAGTGCCCGTATGACGCGCCTGGGGTTATCGGGGTCAACGATATACGCCGCTTCGGGGTCAAGCTCCACCAGCCGGTCGAAGAGCGATTTCAGGCCTTTTTCAGTAATTTCTTTTTCGAGTTTTTTCCGGAGCCGTTTGCTCTCCTTAACGGCCGGAATCTCTAGATTATCAACCAAAGCCGAAACATATAGACCCGTCCCGCCGACGATTATCGGCAACCTCCCTTTTTTGACGATTTTATTTATTGTTTTGATGGCATCTTTTTTGTATTGGCCAACGGAGTAATCCCGGTCGGGATTTCTAATATCAACCAGATGGTGTTTAACCGCCGCTTTTTTGTTCTTCCTTGATTCTTGATTCATGATTCTTAATTCTGGTTCCGCCTTCGCTGTTCCGATATCCATTCCCCGATAGATCTGCCGCGAATCAGCTGAAACAATTTCGCCTTTGAATTCTTTGGCTAACATCAAAGACAGCGCGGTCTTTCCAGAACCCGTCGGCCCGACAATTACCAAAACTTTGTTTAATTTGCTATTATCCATTTACTGTTTAGCCGTTGAACTTTAACAACAAAATAGATTGGGAGCAATAGATGAAGATCTGGGAATTTTGGCCGTTTACACTTTTGCCCGTCGTCTACTTTTTCAACATATACATCATCGCGGTGATAATGCTAAAAAGGCATAGCACGGATGTCGGTATTATATTTCTGGGCGCCTGCCTTCTGGGTTCCCTTGATTTAATTTATCACTATTGGCTTTGTGGCCGTCTGGGAAAGATTATAAAACGGATCAAATCGATAAACGAAGAAGTGAAATTGACTGAAGACGCCGTGCCATGGATCGTTCAAGGTCTGCTAAAAAAACATAATCTTGTTACCAACGGCAATCATCGTGCCGTCAACTGGATCAAACGCGACGGACTCATCGCTCTTTTCATTATCGGGCTAAATCCGATACCCATCTTCCGGACTTTGATTGTAATATTCGCTCTGATCTTCTGCCGTCTAATCGATTGGCGAATCGGATTCTGTTCTTTGCTTGTCGGAAATATATTTCATTTCGGGATTATTGTCGTTTTTTGGAAGCCGTTTTCTCATATGCTTCACCTATGACAAAACCGCCTTGTTCAGGCGGTTTTTATTTATTTTTTCTTTTCAATTTCTTCTTTCAAATCGGCAATAAATTCCTCTAGGCCCATCTGGCCGATGTCGCCCATATTTCGCCGGCGGACGGCGATTTTGCCGGCAGATATTTCTTTCTCGCCGACAATAACAAGGCAGGGGATTTTCTGGATTTCGTTCTCGCGGATCTTTTTACCGATGGATTCGTTGCGCTCATCCAGCTCAACTCTGATGCCAGCTGATTTAATTTTTTTAGCGACATCCTGCGCGTATTTGTTTGTTTTGTCGGATATCGGCAAAACCGCCACCTGCACCGGCGACAACCACAGCGGCAGAGCGCCGGCGAAATGTTCTAGCAAAACCATCATAAACCTTTCTGACGAACCGATTATAGCCCGATGAAGCATGACCGGTCTGACTTTTTGGCCCTTGTCGTTGACATATGACAAATCAAACCTCTCGGGCATGAAGTAGTCGATCTGAACCGTCGAAAGCTGCCACTCCCGGCCAAGTGCGTCGGTGGCCATTAAATCCATTTTTGGCGCGTAAAATGCCGCCTCGCCCGGTCCATCGAAATATTCGATTTTGTTCCGTTTCATTATCTTCTCCGCCCACTTCTCGGCTTTGTTCCATGTTTTAGGATCGCCGATATATTTTTCAGGGTGCGCCGGATCATGGGTTGAAAGGCGATAGCGATATTTCAAACCAAATGTCGCCATGATTTTCTTTATCATCGCAAGCATCGTGTCAATCTCCTCGTCAACTTGATCTTCTCGGCAAAATATATGGCAGTCATCCTGCGAGAAAGATCTGACGCGGGACAAGCCATTCAGTTCGCCCGGTTTCTCGTCCCGGTAAAGCATAGCAAAATCGGTGTAGCGTAAAGGCAGGTCGCGATAACTTCGCATCTGACTGGCGTAGATCTGGGTATGCTGGGGGCAATTCATCGGCTTCAGGAAAAATTCTTCTTCCGAATAATTGGAAACGACGCGGAACATCGAGTCCTTATATTTGTCATAATGGCCGGAGGTTTTGAAAAGTTCGGCTTTGACCATTTGTGGCGTCCAGACCTGAGTGTAATCGGCATCAGATTGCAAATTCTCGACATATTCGTTCAGTAGCCGGCGAACTAGCGCGCCTTTTGGCGTGAAAAGCGGCAAACCGCTACCGACCAAATCCGAAAAAGTGAACAGGTCGAGCTGTTTGCCTAATTTCCGGTGATCTCTTTTTTTTGCTTCCTCTATCTGCCAGAGGTATTTGTCGAGTTCTTCTTTGGTTTCAAACGCCGCTCCGTAAATGCGGGTTAGCATTTTGTTTTTCTCGTCGCCCCGCCAGTAAGCGCCAGCAATATGGGTCAGTTTGAAACAATCTGGGTCAATCTTTTTTGCGCTATCAATATGCCCGCCCCGGCAAAGATCGGTGAACTCGCCCGATTTTTCAATCGTCAACTGCCCACCTTTGTAATCATCGATTATTTCTTGTTTGTATTGGTTGCCCTTGAACAATTCCCGCGCTTCTTTCTCGCTGACTTCCACAAGTTCAAACTTGTCCCACTTCTTGAGAATTTCCCTCATCTTTTTTTCAATCTTCGGCAAGTCCTGTTCGGTTATCGGTTCGGGAAAATCGAAGTCATAGTAAAATCCGTTCTCGACTGTCGGTCCGAGTGTAAGTTTTGTTCCCGGCCACAATTCCAAAACCCCCGCCGCCAACAAGTGGGCGAGTGAATGGCGAAGATGTTCGAGTTTTTCTTTGTCCATGACGTTAATAGTAACAAAATAGCTGGTTTTCCACAATGAGGATACCTTTGACAAATCCGTTCCGAAATACTACATTGCCAGAGTCGGTCTTTGACAAAAAGGGAGACAAAAAATGAAAGAATACAAACATTTAGTGAAAGACATCATGCCCTGTTGGTACGAATTGTCTTGGAAGGATGATAAAAAGAAACCAGCGATTAATATTCGAGTTCATAAGGACTTCGTCCGACAAACAAAAGAAATTCCGGCAGACGCGCCGGTAATCGAGGAGTATCGGAGAAAATTCGGTCTTGGCGAATTTTGCACTGACATGAACAAGGGCTTCGGATTTGAAGGCGCTTTTTTGAAAGAATCCGAATCAGACGAATTTGTTGTCTGGTCTGGAAAATTACCAAAAATCAGAAAAGATGAAACCCGCGAATGCCATTATTGTAAAGGGTCGGGTAAAGATATTTTCATGGACGACATTTGCCATTCCTGCGACGGAACCGGCCATGAGCATAAAATCGATTGGCATGACGCTGATGCTTTTTCCGCCAGTTACTCTATATTTTCAATGCTCTCCGAGTATCCGGAAGAAATGACCCGTTCATCCGCTCATCAGCTCATGACTGTCGAGACATATCTTAGGCAAGGAATGGGTGGAGCGGCTATCTGTGGCATTTATGGAATTGATCTGGTGAAATGGCTTTCTTCAAAAGTTGGAAATACTCTTGATGAGATGATCAAGGCCATGATGAATGCCTATGGCCATATGTGGGAACTGAAACCGTTCGACAGACACGATTTTAACTCTTGGGTCGCTTACGAAGGCGGATGGTTAAATGTCCATTGCCCGGGCAACGCTTGCGGATTGAATCCGTCACATTCATCAGGACCGGACCGGGGAAGAGGATACCAATTCAGTTGCCACAATGTTGATTCAACGCTTCAGCAAATCACTCTTCTCGCCGGCCTCGCCGCCTTGCATGACCAAGCCAGAAAGGAAATTAGCACCCAGCCGTGAGCAATCACGGCTTTTTTATTAATATAAAAACTCCAGCGACCCGCTCACCCCTTCGCGGGCACTATCGCAGACATAGTCCCGATTTGCGTAATCGCAAATCGCGGACGTCCGGGCCGGTGTCGTGTTGTAATCCGAAGGAGTACAACACGACGAGGATGGCTAGATAATGAGTGAGCCTTCCTTGAGTCGAACAAAGCGAGACAGGTTTCCGCTGGGAAACTTAGAGGCGAACGTCCCGAGAAGGGGTGAGCGGGGAACGTGGTTTCAAAGTTTAAATATTTAAGCCAGAGTTGCGATCGAGCGCACTGATTCACAGAGAAGTTTCGGAATGCCGTCCTTGTCGCTGACCCGACCGGAAACGATGATGACTCTGTTTTCCATGAACGCTTCCGGATTGTCCTTGAGGACGCCCGGGAACACCACCACTTCCACTTTTGCCGTCGCATCCTCAATGGTCGTGAACATCATCGGCTCTCCTGACTTGGTTATAATTTTGTGAATTTTTGTCACCATCCCGCCAACTTTTATCTGCGAGTTATTCCTCGCTCCGGCGATATCTTTTATTTTTTTCATATTCTGCTCGCCGGCCAATTGCCTTTCAAAGTCCTTCAACGGATGTTCCGAGATAAACAAACCCAAAAGTTCTTTTTCCCACATCAATTTTTCGGTTCGCGAAACCTGCGTTGCTTCTTTCATTCTCAAAGGCGGCAAGCTCGCCGAGGAACTTGGTCCACCGAATAAACTCGACTGCCCCGACGAACCCGACTTCTGATTTTCACGCGAATATTCCAGAAGCTGGTCAAGATTCGCCACCAGAACCGCCCGGTCGCCAAGGCCGTCCAGCGCCCCGCATTTCGCTAAACTTTCCAATGATTTTTTGTTGAGGTCCTTATGCTGAACACGTTTCACAAAATCCTCAACGCTCGTGAACGGCCCGTTCTTCGTCCTTTCCTTAATAGCCGCTTTAACGATATTGATACCGAGGTTCTTCACCGCCGCCAAACCGAACCGGATAATGTTTTGGCCGACGACATTGAAATCCTCGCCGCTTTCGTTGATCTCCGGCGCTTTGACCTCGATGCCCATTGACTGGCACTCCTCGATGAGAAACGCCGTCCGTTCAATGTCGCCTTCGGCTGAATTCATCAATGCCGCCATGAACTCCACCGGATAATGGGCCTTCAGATACGCCGTCTGGTAACTTATCATGGCATAGCTGACGGCATGGGATTTATTGAAACCATAACGGTCGAAGGGTTCGATAAGTTTCCAGAATTTCTCGGCAATCTCGGACGAAACGCCATTAGCCGCGCAACCGTCAATGACTTTTTCTTTTTGTTCCTGCAGAAGTTTCTTTATCTTTTTGCCGACGGCTTTTCGGAGAGTATCGGCCTGAGGTAAGGTGAACCCGGCCAGCGCCCGGGCTGCGGCCATTAATTGTTCCTGATAGATCATAATGCCGTTAGTTGTCGCTAAAACCGGTTCCAAAAGCGGATGTAGATATTCAATTTTTTTCTTGCCGTGCCTGCGGGCGATGAATTCGGGAATCAGTTCCATCGGTCCCGGCCGATAGATGGCGATCATAAGGGCGATGTCTTCAAAAATCGTCGGCTTGAGCTCTTTGAGATATCGGGTCATGCCCGAACTTTCTAATTGGAAAACGCCCGAAGTTTGGCCGGCCTGGAGAAGTTTGAATGTCGGTTTGTCGTCAAGCGGAAGTTTATTGATATCAATTTTAACGCCGTGGTCTTTCTCGATGAGTCGCAGTGCGTTTTCAATGATGGTCAAGTTTGATAATCCGAGGAAGTCCATTTTCAACAAGCCCAAATCCTCGATGGCATGCATTTCATATTGGGTAATGATGTCGCCTTCATTGGTACCTCGTTGAAGCGGGACATATTCGGTCAGAGGTTCAGGCGTGATGACGACAGCGCAGGCGTGAGTTGAAGAATGTCTGGCCACGCCCTCCAGCCGCATTGCCGCTTCGATCAGGCGTTTGGCATCGGCGTTGGTGTTGTAGGCCTGTTTCAATTCATCAACTTCGTCCACACATTTTCTCAGATAATCGGCTTTCTCGTTTTGATTGGGATTGAAAGGGATCAATTTGGCGATGCGATCGCAAAAATCATAAGAGAAACCAAGAGCCCGGCCGGCATCACGGATACTGCCGCGGGCGGCCATGGTGCCAAAAGTTATGACTTGGGCAAAGTGATCGGCGCCATATTTTTGCCTGACATAATCAAAAACCTCGCCCCGCCTGGCATCATCGAAATCAAGGTCAATATCGGGTGGGCTGATGCGTTCGGGATTCAAGAATCTTTCGAAATACAGATCGTAAGCCAAAGGGTCAACGTTGGTGATGTTCAAAACATAGGAAACCAAGGACCCGGCCGCGGAACCGCGGCCGGGTCCGACGATGATGCCGTTTTTTTTGGCCCAGTTGACGAAGTCCTGCACGATCAAAAAATACGAGGCGAATCCGGTCTTGCCAATGACTTCGATCTCATAATTCAATCGGTCGTAATGTTTATTATCCAAATCAATGCCGTATCTATTGATAAGTCCGGCTTGGCACAACTGGCGAAGATAACTCATCTCATCATGGCCGGGCGGAAGCGGAAATGGCGGTAGTCGAACTTTGCCAAGTTCAATCTCAACATTGCATCGCTCGGCGATTTTTACCGTGTTGGCAATGGCTTCGGGCACATTCTTGAAACTTTCGGCCATGACTTCTGGCGTTTTGACCGAAAAATCGTCCATTTTCATGGTCAATCTGTCGGCATCATCAACCTGATTGCCGGTTTGAACCGCAAGCAAAATATCATGGGCGTGGCTGTCTTCGCTTCGTAAATAGTGAGCGTCTTGGGTCGCTACTAGTGGGATGCTGAGTTCACGAGCAAGCTTGATGACGCTGTCGTTGGCCAGCTTTTGTTCGGGAAAATTCGGGTGATCTTGGATCTCAAGATAGAAATTTTCTTTGCCAAAAATTTCCTGGTAACTGGCAATGATATTT
>JBEKBN010000010.1:0-38294 GCA_050015375.1 Minisyncoccia bacterium
TTTGAACCCGGCCAGACAGTTCGCTTTGGCCAGGAATACCCAGAGATGGTCCAATGTCAACACCCTTTTGAGCGCGGTCTGGCAGAGGATGATAGACCATCGAGGCGTTTGGACGACGGATGCGACCTGTGTGGCCACCTTGCCGTCTTCGGTCAAACCCATCGGCAGTGGAAATGGCAATGTTGATCTTAATCCTTGCCTGGTCCCGACCTATGTTTCATCCATGGTTGAAGACCCATCAGTCGGCACTGATGCTGATACCGGTTACACGATCTCAGTTGGCACCAATGGCAGAGTTACGATCAGCGCTCCCAATACCGAGCTGACAGGCGCTCCTGACAATGTCGCTGTCATTGCCGTTACCAGATAAGGTTCATCATTGAAAAACCTCTTGAGCCAGCTTAAGGGGTTTTTCTTTTGTGGTATACTATTTACATGACAAACAAGGCGTTCGTCGTTCTGGCGATATTCTTTTTGGGTTTGCCTTTTTTTGTTTCCGCCGACTCGTATTTTGAATTCGACCCCGCTTACTACAACACCACCTCGTTAAACGTGGCCGATGTTGAGACGCCATCTGAGGCCTTCATTCCCCAAAATGATTTTTTGGATGGTTTTGATCTCTGGCTTGACAATGACGGAACCAGCGGCCCGGCGACGTTCACATTATCGGCTGGCGATGATGTTTTGATCTCAAAAACCGTCACCATCCCGTGGATCGCCAAAGTCGCCGGCGGCCAAAGGTTTCATGTCAGTTTTAATCAGTTAGCGGTTTCTAACGACCAGACATATTCAATAAAGATCGTTAGCAATCTTCCGGCTTTGCGGCTTTTTTATGCCAATCGCATCAATCTTTTGCCCCAAAACGCGCCTCATCTTTCCGAATTCGCCGACGGCATCGCTTATTTGGGAAGCGAAAAACAGGACTTCAGTTTCAAATTCGCCCTCTACGAAGATACTGAATATAGCCAACCGGTTTTGGACAACATCGCCGCCGCGCCGGTGACCGAAACCCAAGCCAAGATAACATTCAACGCCAATGAGCCGGTTGATTACAAACTGATGTATGGCCTGAAAGGCACCGGCTATACCAATCAAACGAACTATCTGAATGACTATAATTTTTGCGCCGACGATGTCAGTACTTGCGCTTTGTTCATAGATGTCCAGCCAGAAAGCCAATATGATTATGTTCTCTCGGTCCGGGACCGATGGGGGAACACGGCCCAGGCCGCCGGTTCTTTTGTGACTTTGGGGGGTTCGGGTACTAGTCCGACGGGCCCGCCGGGCGACACTTCACCGCCGGTTATCTCCAATATCCGGCTTTTCCCCGATGTCGGCAACAGGGTTGACATCGCTTGGACGACAAGCGAGGCCGCTGATTCCACCTATTTGATAAGTTATAGCGAATACATGATCTCGATCGATGCCGGCGATGATACCACTTATGAATTGGAGCATTTTATGCGAACCGATCCGCTCAATCCCGACACCCAATACATCGGCACCATTACTTCCCGTGACATAGCCAATAATGCCATCTCGGTTAGTTTCGTTTTCAACACCGGCGGTCTCATCAGCTCAACGCCCACGCCGACATTCACTGCGACGCCGACAATTACGATCGCGCCAACGATCTCACCGACAATATCACCAACAACGTCGGTTCTGCCGACAACATCGGCCTCGCCGATCCCGAGTCCGACCAGTTCTCCTTGGCCGACAATTTCTTTCGAACCGACCAGCACGCCGATCCCGACCCCAACGCCAAGTTCCCAGCCCTCCGGTCATCCTACGCCAACGCAATCGGGCGCTCCGGCTCCGTCACCGACGGCTACCGGTTCCGGCCAGCCCATTCCATCGGGCGGCAATTCTGTAACCTCGACACCGCCGTCGCAAAGCGATTCTTTGCCGCCTTTGGCCGTCTCGCCCGATGCCGGCAACGCAACAACCGTCATTTGGTCGGCGCCAAAATCCGGCGAACCTTCCAATGGCTATCGCATTGACATCATTGACAACCATGGCCAGAAGATCTCCTCTCAAAAAATTCCCGCTGGCACCCACCAAGCCAACCTTGGCATTCTCAATGAAGGCGACAGCGTCATCGTTTACGCCAATGACAACAATGTTTTTCAAAAGGTCGCCAAGGCCACCAAGATCGAGCCGGAATTTATGAGAAAATCTTTTCTGGAAATCTTAATAACCTCTTTGCCCTATATTTTGGGCGGAGTTATTTTGATTATTTTCGGAGTCGTTGCCTATCTCAAATTTTTCAAAAAACAAAAACCGCCCGTTGCTCCGGCCGGTCCGTCAACCGATTCCTATTCCTCGGCTCAATCGGTCAGAACCTAAATCAAATTTGTGAACAAATTTGATCGGTCGAACATCCGCTCAGCGGATGTTTTAGACCTAATTTTTCATGAGATGTTTTAAAACTTCCAGCTCTTTTTTGGCGCCATTCATCGCACGGTGGGGAATTGGTTCAACTTCAATACCGAAATATTTGCACATTGAAGACAAACTAAATTTAGTCATGTCAGGAAACTTGTCCCTTTTCGCCCAGCCGATACTGAAAAGATCCAGCCGGTGGTAATCCATCGGGTCCTCAACACCGGTTAACTTGAACGCTTCGTTGATGAAAGCCCAATCCGAATATGTGTTTTGAGCGGTGAAAATCGCATCTTTGGTTTTCTCGGCATAGATCTTCATGACCTCTTCCAGATCCCAGGCCTTCTTCCAATCCTTTTCGTTGTAACCGGTGAACTCCAGCGCTTTTTTCACTCCGGTCTTGATGTGCACCGGTTTGACCTTCACATCCAATTTATCCAAAATTTTAAACGACTGCTGGTCAACGACGATCAATCCGATCTCAATGATTTCATGAATCTGGGCATCAAGCCCAGTGGTTTCGGTATCAGTGATGGCCAGTGGCCGTTTGAGATAATCCATCAGCTAATATTAAATTAATAGAAAAATTTAGCAAGTTTTTAAAAAGAAAAAAGCTCCATGTTTGTCATTGCCGACGAAACACGGAGCTCATGAATACTGCTCAAACTGAAGAACTAGGTTTTTTTTGTTCTCTGAGATAAATCCAACCTTGATTCGGAAGTCGGCCATCGATTGAGATGAGCTCAAGATTAGAATCGAAACCGATAAATCCCATTTGTTCAATCCCGTCCTCGGTGTAATCATACAGCAATGTGAATGCTTCGCCCGGGAAAAGCGCCCCGCTCCGAAAGGTGGTACTTCGCTCGAGAAGACCGAGGTCAAAAAGTTTTTTTGCATCTTCCTTAGAGACCCCCTGTTTGCTAAAAGCCTCTTTCGTCACTTTGAGAATGAACTGCGTATGTTCCTTGCGCAAGTTCTTCTTGCAATCTTCCTCTTCCCGAGCTTTCAGTTTGCGGGCAGTTTTTTGTTCTGCCTCCTCGCGAAGGACGACTTCCTCACCGACTTCTAAAATCCGCCTTTGACGTTCGGGAAGATCGCTTTTATCGGTCGTCAGGATGAATCGCGGATTTTTATTTGTGGAACCTTCGGCGCGAAGAAAACGGAAGGTTTTTCGGTACACCTCAACTTTTCCTAGTATTTCATCTCGAACAATGGAAAGCATCGAGAGAAGGTTTGCGTCACTCACGGTTCTGAGAAACCAATTGTTTCTCACCCAAATCTGAAAAGCATTATCGGCGATTTGTTCGGGTAAATCTGACGGATTAATGTCAACAAGGTAACTAATAAAGATTTCCCCGACCGGCTCTTCTTGGCCTTCGACAAAAAGAAATACCGACCCAAACTCAGTCAACACTTTGGCGGTAAAAACAACGCCCAGTCGCATTTCTTTGGCAACATCTTTCGTTTTGCTGTCCATTTTTTTCTCCTTTTAAGGTACCGAGTTGGGCAATGCCACTTGCACTGCAGTATGGCAGAATCTAATACTGATGTCAAGTTCTTTGCACCAAACAAAAAAATTGCTGATGTCAGCAATTTTTTTGTTCAAAGTGGAGATGGCGGAAGTCGAATCCGCGTCTGGAAGAGCAGATACACAGGCACTACAAGTTTGTCCCGTCCTTTTTTGAGAAGAGGAGTAAGGGACGGACGAAATTGACCTCTTCTTGCCGTGGGTGTTACGACCCGGCGACCGTCATGGCAACCAGACGCCGAGAAGCTCTCGCTAATGACGCTTGGATCCCTAAGTCATAAATGACCGGGCGAACGATGGTTGCCCATCGTTCTAGCCGCCTAGCGAGAATCGGCGGTCAAACGGCTACAGTTTTTTAGGCAGTAGCAAACGCGAAATTTTGGTTTGCGTTTAAGTTTTGGCAAATGATTTAAGTGGTGATTACCATCCACTACTTGCGCCTGTTGTAAATGTTCAACCATCAAAGCCGGTCATCCCCTAAAACATTTTGCTTCGCAAAATGTTCGGGCGAACATTCGTATCCGAATGTTATAGCCCCAAATATTTTGCCAAGATTCTCTTTTTCTCCCTTGCGCCCCACAAACTCTTCAAAAATCTCTCGCGATTGAAAGCTTTGCCCTTGTTCTCGTGTTCTTCGGTATAGATTATTTCAAACGGTCGTCTATGTCTTGTGGATGGGACAGACCCCTCATTATGTAGTTTCAATCGTAACGAAACATTTTTCGTGCAGCCAACATAAAGTTTTTTATCCTTTAAGCTACGCAAGATATAAACAAAGTAATCGCTCATAAATTACCTGATTACTGATTATTTGACAATTATACCTGATTTTGATAGATATAGTCAAGCAGCAGGTCTTTCACAATCAACATAATTCTTGACAGGAACGAGGACGGAAAGGAGAATAAAGACATGCAACAGGATGAATTATTGTTTGCTTTTTCGGGAATAGCTCCCAAGATCGGTTTCCAAAAAGCCGACGAGGAACCGTGGTTTGCCCATGTCGGAGGAAATGATTACAGCCAATTCCAACAGCATGGAATCTTTGAGGGTCTGCCAGCGGCGTTTAGAATCTATGATAGGGCTAGTTTGTCACCCGATTTTGATGATCAATTTCGTCTCCAAGACGCGTATAATTCTACTGTCGAAGGCGAAGCCGTCCGGCTTCCCAAAATTTTGTCTCCTTACAAAGAACAAGACGGCCCAAGTATTGGTTGGCTGATTTTAGAACGTATTACCGGCAAACCGGTTTTGGACATGCGAACTATTATTTCCGGTTCCTTGACCAGCAAAACAAATCAGGACAAGATCCGTAAAGTTGCTGAAGCTTATCGTGCGACCCTTGTCGTAATGGCCGAAGTGGCTAAATACCTGTTCGTAGAGGTGAAAATCAAAAAGCAGGCTTCGGCATTTGACTATTTTGTCGCGCAATTCAACCGTTGGAATGAAATGGTCAAAAAATATGAACCGGGGATGCATGCCCTAAATGACAACTTCCGAGCTGACATTATTTCGGGCGTGCTGACTTCTGTTGGAAGATACAAACCGGAAATGGAACTTTTTTGGAATTTATTCCAGTCACCCGGATTGAGATACGGCGCAGATGGACATATCTACAACACCGAAGGGCGATTCGAGATCAAGCCCCGCGGTTTCGGCATCGCATCCTGGTTATGGAATATCGCGCTTTACAGCTGGAAAAAGAGGAAGCAGCGGCTTTTTGAAGATCTGGATTTTTGTGCGGACATTTTTTGCGGCAAAGATCGAAATTTATATTATGGGTGCCAAGTAAATTTTGCCGAGAGATTGTATGCTGGAGCTGAAGTTGATCATTTTCTCAACCGGAGCCCTTTTGAAAATCCGGGCAAAGAAGGCCGGATCACATCTCGCGAATATGCAAGAGCTGGCAAGAATTTAAAATTTCTTTTGAGCGAAACCGTTGGTTATCTCCCATCTTTGTGAACCACCGTTTAGCCGTCCCGCTTTCACGGGACTTTTTTATCCCTAAAACATTTTTGCTTCGCAAAATGTTCGGGCGACCCGATCCGCAAAGCGGATCTAGGGTTTAGCCCACAATCCTTCTGATCTTTCTTTCTTCTTCCCGTTTTTTGATAGTTTCCCGTTTGTCGTATTTTTTCTTACCGCGGGCGATGCCAAGTTCCAATTTTATCAACCCGTGGGCGTCAAAGATTTTGAGCGGAACAAGGGTCAATCCCCTTTCCTGCGATTTGCCGATGAGATATTTTAATTCCGATTTTTTTAATAATAATTTCCGGCTCCTTTGTGAATCGTAATCTACCGGCACATTGCCCGGCTGGTAAGGGGAGATGATAGCGCCGACGAGCCAGGCTTCACTGGCTCGCCCTGAGCTTGTCGAAGGGCCAAAAATCTTCACATACGCCCCGTGAATCGAGACCTTGTTATTTCTTATCGCTTTAACCTCGTGCCCGGCCAAAACCAAACCCGCCTCCATTGTCTCGAGAATTTCGTAGTCAAACCTGGCCCGCTGATTGTTCGCATAAATCGACACAAATAAATCTTACATCATTTGAAATAAAAAACCGAGTTTATGAACTCAGTTTATGGGATTTCTTCGTGACCACAACAATCGCACTCGAATACCATGCCCCGCTTGGTCATTGGTATTTTGCATTTTGGGCACTCCGGCGCATCACTACTGGAAATATCGCTCTTGGCCGAGTCGGGAATTTTTGCTGGCGGGATTTCGCGAAAACTTTTCAAGATGTAGTCAATATCTTTATTAAACTCTTCGCGTGTCGGTTCAGCCACAGGCAAAAGGAGTCCAGGCGCCCATTTGAAAGGATCTTCTTCCTGTGAAATATCATTAAATCGCGCCTCGTTTATGACAAGCAAACACTGCCGTGAAATCTTGAAATCGCTTAAGCCGAAACCATAACCTTCAGTTGGGTTATAAAGCGTCCAAACAACGCCTATTTTTATTCTTCTGGGCTTAAGGAGCGCAGCAACTTTTTTTACAATATCTTTCGTCTCGCATAAAAACGGTTCCTTGTACTTGGAAATAAGCACGGGAAAAGTTCCCATCAAGCTATTATCTAACTCCATGAAAAAACATTTCGCTAGCCGATAACCGGCTAAATCCCTGCCCGCCAATTCAGATAATCCATGTTCAGGATACATACGGCCTCCGTGAATAAGTTGGAAACGAACAACGGAATCAAGATACAGGAACACCCAAAATAAGTCAAACTCAAACTCAAAAGCGTAGATACCGACCATATGGTGGATACCTACTTGTACTCGGACAAAAATAAAAAAACCGAGGTGTCAGCTCGGTATTACTAATTGAAGGACTTGGACTTGGCACAATGGGGACACTTCTGGCCATTTTCCACGGGAGTACCGCATTGCGGACATGGTTTCGTGTCGCTACCAGAAATATCACTCTTTTTCAGGTCGGTTATTGGCTCGGCACTTTGTCTTTCCACGGCCAAAGGCGATGGAATTTCAACTGCCCTGGTCGATTTAATCATTGGAATAAAAAGAAAGTTTCTGAACATTGCCGGAGCTGACATTTTCTCGCCTTCAACATTATGACTTGCGAACAAACCGTTAAAACACACAAATTGGACAGAACTCGGCCAGGCGATACGAAACATTGCATGAACGCCAACTACCGGAGGTTCGAGAGTCGAACTGTCATAGTAAACCCGGTCCATAACAATAACGGCATTACTGTGTCGAAAACACTCGACAAAACCAATAATTTCATCTCGAACATTATTAGCAATTTGCCTGTCCAAAATGCAATTATTTAATTTCTCATTTAACTCTCCGCGAAATGTCTGGCCCCAATTGTTCTCACTCATGGCTTAGCCTCCTCAACAATTGAAATGTCAACGAACACGAAACCAGGATACACAAACATCAAAAATAAGTCAAACCAAAAAATCCAAGCATCTCTTGGTGTTTTCTCGAGCTTTGTCGCAGGCGCAATCCCGATTTGCGTAATCGCAAATCGCGGATGTCCGAGCAAGGTGTCGTGGCATAATTTCCGCAGAGCGAAGCGGGTGGGAAATTATGCCACGACGAGGACGACAAGACAAAGAGCGGAGATTTCCTATATCGAGCCGAGGATTGTCAGCAGACAAACGAGGCGAGATGAAGCGCCCGCTGGGCGCATAGAGTCGGAGCGTTGAGAGAAAACACCAAGAGGTGCGGCTATTTCCTTTCCTCGAGAATCGTCTTCAATTTCATTGTGTCCTTGCCCCGCATAACCGTCATCTCGCATTCGTCGCCGACCTTGAGCGTCTGGATGATGTCGGCCAGTTCTTTTTTCTCGGTCAGTTTGTTGCCGTTGATTTCCAGAACGATGTCATTCTCTTTGATGCCGGCCTTGTGGGCGGGGGAGCCGACGATGACCGCTTGGGTTCCGGGAATATGGTCGCGAATAACCAGCGCGCCGTAATCCACTGGCAGGGTATATTTCGTCTGCAGTTCTTTGTTGAGCATGACATAGCGGAGACCGATGTAGGGTCGGATGATGCGTCCGTGTTTGATGATATCCTCCAAGTCGTTTTTCGCCCAATTGATAGGTAAAGCAAAACCGATGTTCTGGGCACCGAAAATTATCGCCGTGTTGATGCCGACGACTTCGCCGTCAAGATTGACCAGTGGTCCGCCGGAATTGCCCTGATTGATAGCGACATCGGTTTGGATGACATTGCGAAGATTTTCGATCTGGCCGCCTTGGCCGAGAGACGCTGAAATTTTCCTGTCCAAGCCGGAAACGATGCCCTTGGAAACCGTGTTGGTGAAAAGCCCCAGCGCGTTGCCGATGGCGATGACCGTCTGGCCGAGTTCGATCTTATTTGAATTGCCCAATTGAACCGTCGGCAATCCGGTGGCGTTGATCTTCAAAACGGCGACATCGTTGATCGGATCCCGGGAAATCACCCGGCCGGGATATTCTTTTTCGTCGGTGGCAATAACGGTGTATTCTGAATCAGGGTCAAAGACGACATGCTTGTTGGTCAAAACCAGTCCGTCGGGATGAACGATAAAACCCGAGCCGCCGCCGATCTTAACTTTCTCGCCGCCGGCTAGCGGTGACGCGCCCGGCGGGATCTCCGGTAACGGCATGCTTTCCGGAACTTGATTAGGACCTGGCGCCGGAAAACCGAAAGGCCCCATGAAAGGATTGAACGGGATTTGTCTGATCTGGGGCATCATTTTCGAGATGACGATGCTGACCACCGCCGGCGCGACCTTTTTGACCGTTTCTATTGTTTGTTTTTCGATTTCAATCATAATAAAAATTATAGCATGAAAAAATATCGTTTATCAAGAACTTTTTTCGCCCGGCCGACTTTGCTTGTTGCTAAAGAATTACTGGGCAAATTTTTAGTTAGGAAAATTGATAATAAAAAAGTTGCTGTTATGATTACCGAGGTTGAAGCTTATTGCGGGGAAAGGGATCTGGCATCGCACGCCCGCTTCGGACCGACGCCTCGAAGCAAGATCATGTGGGGGCTGGCTGGTCGCGCGTATGTTTACATGATTTACGGCATGTATTTTTGTTTGAATGTCGTCACGGAAAAGAACAGAAAAGCCGGAGCTGTATTGATTCGCGGTGTTCAGGGTGTGAATGGTCCCGGCAAATTGTGCCGAAAATTTAAAATAGACAAAAAATTTAACGGCGAAGATGTCGTGAAAAGCAAAAAACTCTGGATCGAGGATCGCGGCCTGAAAATTGGGCCCGGCCAGATCAAGCGCCTGCCTCGGGTCGGCATTGATTACGCGGGAAAATATAAAGACAAGCTGTGGCGATTTGTCTTGTCCCGTTAGAAATCCGGCTCGAGAGAGCTGGGAATTTCTAGCTCGGGATGTTAAAATACAAGAAATGATCAAAGAAAAAATACAAAAACTGGTTTTGGACACAACCGATTTGCTTTTGGGGGATTTCCAAGTTGAGAAACCGAAAAGCGATTTTGGCGATTATGCCGTTAATGCCGCTTTTGTCTTGGCGAAAAAACAAGGACGATCGCCAACCGATATTGCCCAAGAATTGGCCATCAAACTCAACGACATCAAGCCACCGGAAATCGAGCGAATTGAAGCCGTCGGCGGCTATGTCAATTTCTTTTTGAGCGCTTCATACCTGAAAGACCAGCTGAACGAGGTTCTGAAAAAGAAAGATAAATATGGAGAAAGTAATATCGGGAATAATTTTGAAAAAGTGATCGTTGAGTATTTCCAAAATAATGTCGCCAAGCCGCCCCATGTTGGTCATTTACGCTCGGCGGTGATCGGCGATTCGCTTCTGCGCGTTTTTCGATTTCTGGGGTTTGATACGATCTCCGATACTCACATCGGCGATTGGGGAACTCAATTTGGGATCTTGATTTATGCCTACAAAAAATTCATAAAAAACGGCGGCCAGAAAAATCAAATCGAGGAAAACCCGGTAAATGAATTAAATAAATTATATGTCGAGGTGTCGGATGCCATTGAGAAAGATCCCGAATTGAAAGAATTGGGTAAAGCTGAATTCAAAAAACTGGAAGATGGCGATGAGGAAAACCGGAAATTATGGCGGTGGTTTGTTGATAAATCACTGAAAGATTTTGAACATTACCGGAAAATACTCAATCTTTTGCCCTTTGACCTCAACCTCGGCGAAAGTTTTTACGAGGACAAGATGGAACCCGTTTTTGATGATTTAAAAAGGAAGGGGCTGGTCGTTGAATCCGATGGCGCTTGGATCATGAACTTGGAAGATGCGGGATTGGGGATCGCAATTTTGAAAAAATCTGACGGCGCAAGCACTTATCTTTTGCGCGACTTGGCGACTTATATCTATCGGAAAAAAGAATTCGATTTTTACAAAAATCTCTATGTCGTCGATGTCAGGCAATCTCATCATTTCGATCAGCTTTTTGAGATCGTCAAACGTGCTGGTTATCTCAATGAAAAAAATATCTCACGCCATGTTTCTTTCGGATTCATGAGTTTGCCTGAAGGTGCGATCTCAACCCGAAAGGGAAACGCTGTTTCATTGCAAAATTTGATAGACGAGGCCGAAAAACGAGCTTTAGAAATAATCAAGGAAAAAAATCCCGGATTGAAAAATAAGGAAGAAGCGGCAAAAAAAGTCGGCCTGGCGGCAATTAAATATTTTGATCTATCACACAATCGGAAAACCGAATTTACTTTTGAATGGAACAAGGCCCTAAGTTTTGAGGGTAATTCCGGACCATATCTTCAATACGCCCACACCAGAATTCACGGCATTTTGCGCAAAATCGGCAAGGAGTCGTCAAGCCGTATTTTTTATGAGGGAGAGATCGCTGCGCCCGAAATTAAATTGATGCGAAAGCTGATTGAATTTCCGGAAGTCGTTGAGGAAATAATCCATGATTACATGCCGCATATTCTTTGTAATTACCTTTTTGAACTGTCACAAATTTTCAATAGCTTTTACGAGGCCATGCCGGTCATGCGGGAAAAAGATCCCGATCGGCAGACTTTCAGATTAGGAATAATTTCGGCAACGGCCCAAATTATAAAAAACGGGCTTTATCTTCTCGGCATTGAAGCCCCAACGGAAATGTAGCGCGGATTTGAGAAAAACTCGCAAATCCGCTATTCTTTAAAGACATTGTCAAATGTACGATTTCAAGAAAACTGAATCAAAAATTTTAAAGTTCTGGAAGGACAATGATATTTTCCAGAAAAGCATGGAACAACGCAAAGGCGCCAGGCCTTTTGTGTTTTACGAGGGCCCGCCGACAGCTAACGGCACACCCCATATCGGGCATCTGACCAATATTGTCGCAAAGGATATTTACGGCCGTTACAAAACCATGCGCGGGTTTTATGTTTTGCGCCGGGCCGGCTGGGACACTCACGGTTTGCCGGTGGAGATCGAGGTTGAAAAACAACTCGATTTCAAAAGCAAAAAAGATATTGAAGAATACGGCATCGCCAAATTCAACAAACGATGCAGAGAAAGCGTTTGGAAATACAAGGCCGAGTGGGAAAGGCTGGAAGAAAGAATCGGTTATTGGCTGGATACGAAAAATCCCTACATCACCTACGACCCCAAATACATGGAATCGGTTTGGTGGATAATTCAAAAGATCGCCGACAAAAAATTACTTTATCAGGGCCATAAAGTCGTGCCCTATTGCCCGCGTTGTGAATCCACGTTGTCAAGCCACGAAGTCGCCCAGGGTTATAGAGACATCACCGAAACCTCGGTTTACATAAAATTCAAGATAAAAAAACAGGGTTCTAAATTCGACAAAGCATATCTTTTGGCTTGGACGACGACACCTTGGACATTGCCCGGTAATGTCGCCTTGGCCGTCGGTGAAAATATTGATTATGTTGAAGTTGAATTTGGCGGTGACAGATTGATCCTCGCCAAAGAATTGATCAAAGTCATCCCGGAAAATTCCAAAATCATCAGTGAGTTCAAAGGAAAAGAACTTCTTGGTCTCAAATACGAGCCGCTATTCAATATTCCCTCACTCCGGACAAGAAAATCATACCAGGTCTATCCGGCGAATTTCGTCACCACCGATGAAGGCACCGGTATTGTCCATACGGCTGTGATGTACGGGGAAGAGGATTATGAATTAGGAATGGAAGTCGGTCTGCCGGCTCATCACACCGTTGACGAGCATGGTAATTTCACCGCCGAGGTGCCGGCGGGTTTCGCCGGTAAATTCGTAAAAAACGCCGACGCCGGGATTGTTGAATACTTGCGGACGAACGATTTGCTTTTCAAAGCCGTTCCTCATTTGCACACTTATCCTTTCTGCTGGCGCTGCGACACGCCGCTTCTTTATTACGCCAAAAATTCTTGGTTCATTAAAATGTCCTCTTTGCGCGACAAACTTGTGAAGAATAATGAAGAAATAAACTGGGTACCCGAGCACGTTAAAGAAGGGCGTTTTGGCGAATTCATCAGGGAGGCCAAGGATTGGGCTTTGAGCCGCGAGAGATATTGGGCAACGCCATTGCCGATCTGGCGTTGCGGTGATTGCCATGAAATCCTGGTTGTCGGTTCGCTGGAAGAACTTGAAAAAAATCGTTTCCGCCCGAAAAACACCTATTATTTACTGCGCCACGGCGAAAGTACCAAGAACACGACTTCCAAGATCGAAGGCGGTATTTCTTCGACACGGCTTGAACATGACAAATACGATCTGACCCAAAAAGGGCTCGACGCGGTGAAGACAGCCGCCCGGAAATTGAAGAAGATCGGCAAATTCGATCTGATATTGGCCTCACCTTTCATCCGGACCAAACATACCGCCCAGATCATTTCCGAATATCTGGGAATTGATTTCAAGATCGACAAACGGCTGAAAGAGATCGATTGCGGTTCGGCTTACGAAGGCCGACCAGTTTCGGAATTTCCAAAAGAATATTACCGGGATTTCTATATCAAGCGCGGCGACGGCGAAAGCTGGCACGACGTCAAAGTCAGGGTAACTTCACTGATAAAAGAACTTGAAGAGAGACATGAAGGTAAAAATATCCTGCTTATCAGCCATGGCGATCCGACTTGGATGATCGAGGGTGTTGCCGATGGGCGTTCGGATGACGACATGGTCAAAAACCGCGGAGCCAATTATCCCCAGGAGGGCCAACTGAGAAAAATAGAATTCAAAAATCTGCCGCTCAATGATGACGGCAATCTCGATCTCCACCGGCCGTATGTGGATGAGGTTTATTTGAAATGCAAAAAATGCGGCAAGAAAATGAGCCGAATTCTGGAGCTTGCTGATGTCTGGTTCGATTCCGGTTCAATGCCTTTGGCCCAATGGCATTATCCGTTTGAAAACAAAAAATTAATTGACTCCGGCGCCCAGTACCCGGCGGATTACATCGCCGAAGCCATTGACCAGACCCGCGGTTGGTTTTACACAATGCTCGCCATCGCCACGGCTTCGGGCCGGAAAACGCCTTATAAAAATGTTATCGTCCAGGGCCACATTTTGGACGCTGAAGGCAAAAAAATGGCAAAGTCGAAAGGCAATGCCATTAGCCCCGACGATCTGTTGGAAAAAGTCGGCGCCGATGCCACGCGGTGGTTTTTCTTCACTTCAACCACGCCTGGCGATCCGCGTCCGGTCGTGATGAAAGATTTTGAAGCTAAGTTTTTCGGTTTTATTTCGACATTGATGAACACTTTGAGATTTTTTGAACTGTATTTACCCCCACATTCATGCATGAGTGTGGGGGCGAGCCCGAAAAAAATTTCCGGTTCACCCGAGCCGAAAACTATTCTTGACAAATGGATAGACGCGCGACTGAACAATTTAATATCCGAGGTTACGGCCGACATGGACAAATACGACCCCACGAACGCTTCCCGAAAGATCGAGGATTTTGTCGTCAATGACTTATCTAATTGGTGGGTCAGGCGCTCGCGCCGACGCTTCCAGAAGCCGAAGGATGAAGATGAGAAAATTTATGTTGCTTCATTTTTACGCGAGATTTTATTAAAACTCTCAAGGATCCTCGCGCCGTTCACGCCTTTCGTAGCTGAAGAAATTCACGCTTCGCTTCATCGAGGCACCACCGCCGGAATGGAAAGTGTGCATTTGCATGACTGGCCCGCCTCCGCTAAAGCTCCGGCGGGTAATGCCGAACTTGTGAAAAATATGGCTGAATTAAGAAATTTTGTGACACTGGGTCTGGCTTTGAGAAAAGAAAAACAATTGAAAGTCCGACAACCTTTGGCAAGCATCATCTTGAAACGGAAAGAAAAATTCGACTCCGAATTGGAAGAATTAGCAATGGACGAATTGAATGTAAAAAAAATAGATTATGACGCCGCGCAAGTTGGGGAGGCGGTTTTGGATGAAAAATTGACCGAGGTTTTGCTCCGTGAAGGGCTGGCCCGCGAAATCATGCGTCAAATCCAGGATTTGAGAAAAGAAGCTAAATACAAACTAGACGCCAAAGTCGCCTGCGCTTGGGATTCTGAAAATCCCGAAATCCTAGCCGTCATGGAACAATTCGACAAAGAAATTTCAGAAGACACGCTTTTGTCATCGCTGACCAAGGGCCAAGCGCCGAATTTGGTTTTTGACATTGAAAAAGATTTCGACCTTGCGCCAGGATTGAAAATATGGTTAGGTGTGAAGAGATGAGGAGGAATAAATATGCAGATCGTTGAAAATAAGATATGGCAAGCAAAAATCGAATGTCCACATTGTGGATCGTCACTGATCATATACAAGGAAGATATTGAAATTACGCCTGCCATAGTGGGCGAAAGTAATGAAAAATATGATGTCCATTGCCCCGCTTGCGGCTTGTCCATGAAGTTAGACCCTGCAACCCTTGAAGAATATAAGGAAAGTGAACACAAACTCCAGCTTTTATTTATCAAAATGCGGCAAGAAGGATATTTTCGAGAAGGACGCCTATTTATTGCCAAACGACTATAGCCACACTCTGTGGCTATTTTTTTATGCTTTGATAGAATTAAAGAACTGCCGGCGAGATATTGTTCTTTCGAGCGGCCGCGCAGGCAAGCGAGTCAGCGAAGTTGATAGAATAGTAAGATAAACTATAATTTGAGCCGATGATCTTTTCGAGGGCACCGTCGAAGCCGAGCGGGCAGGGGGTTGTGGCGTAATTTCCGCAGAGTCCGTCAGCTGACGGACGGGTGGGAAATTATGCCACAACGAGCGAGGCGAGACGATGAGCGGAGATTTCAATGATTGTCCCGTAACATGTGGAGGGACAATGAAGCGGCCGCCGGCCGCATAGAGTCGGAGCGTCCCGGAGAAAAGATCATCAGCGAAATCATGCGCACTGAAGCTATCATTCTCAAAAAAATACCGATCCGGGAATACGACTTGCTGGTGGTTTGCTATACCCGCCACGCCGGCAAGCAAACCTATGTTGCTAAAAGCGTCCGGCGCTCATGCTCTAAACAGGCCAGTCATTTGGATTTGTTAAATTATGTCGACTTTACTTCGGTCCAGCCGAAAAATTCCGGCAAAGACCTGATCTCCAACGGTCATCCCATTATCACCCAGGCGTATTCTCTGAAAACATTTCATAATTTGAAATCGCGCCTGCCGGCAATGGCGGCGGCTTTTTTTCTTTTGGAATGTCTCAACAAATTAGTTTTTGAGGGCCAAGCCGACGATCAATTGTGGAATTTTTTGGAAAATAAAGTGGAAGAACTCGACAGATTGGCAAATCAAAGAGGCGTTCGGTGGCCAGCGGTCATTGAAACTACGAGAAAGGAATTGCTTTCAGTATTGGGCTATGAAACCGGCGCTTCCGTTGAAGATCTGACTGGTTCACAATTCAAATCGTTACAATTTTGCCGGAATATGATAAAATAATTTTAATGGATTTCCAAATAACTCCCATCGAAAATCCAAATGTTATCACCGAAACGCCCATTCGCCGGTCTTTTTGGGCAAAACATAAATATAAGATCATCATTGGCTTATTCGTGATCCTTGTCGCTTTGGGTTTTTATCTGTATTTTTCCCGTCGCTCGCCATTCAATGAAAGCCAGGTGACCTTCTCCATTGACGCTCCCGGCGAGATAACTTCCGGGCAGTTGATCACCTACAAGGTCAATTACGCCAACAATACCAAGATCGGGTTGATCGGCGCGAAGATCGATTTTGTTTTTCCGCCCAACGCCATCGCGGTAAAGGACGGCGAAATCTCCACCGACACCATGGACAGCGCCGACATCGGCGATGTCGCCGCCGGTGCGGAAGGTGAGAAAGATTTTTCCGCCTATGTTGTAGGCGACAAGGGGAATATCCTGACCGCCCGGGCGACCTTGTCCTATCAAGCCCAGAACTTCAGTTCCACGTTCCAAACCGACGCCAGCGTCCCAAGCACCATTACCACTTTGGCCATCCCGCTAACTTTGGTCGCTCCGCCAAGCATCATTAGCGGTCAGAGTGTCACTTACCTTCTCGACTATCGCAACCAATCCTCGCAGGATTTTTCCGATCTGCAATTCGTTTTGAAATATCCTGACGGATTCAAATTAAGTTCGGCCTCGCCCCAGCCGACCTCCGGCCAGAATACCTGGGACTTGGCGACGCTCAAACAAAATGACGGCGCCCGGATCACCATCCAAGGCACGCTCAACGGCAATCCCGGCGATACCAAAGATATCTCTTTGATCCTCCAGAAAAAGATCACCACGCCTTCGGGTGACACCTATGTCAACTTTGAAGAAACCGACGCCACATCGCTCATCTCCAGTCCATTCATCGGCGTTTCATTGAAATTGAACGACACCGCGAACTATACCGCCCACTTGGGTGACAGTTTGAATTACACCATTGATTTTAGCAACAACAGCAACGACGACATTACCGGTCTGGTTTTGACGGCCAAACTCGATGGCCAAATGTTCGACCTCACTTCGGTCAACTCGCCGGCGTTCTTTGACAGCCGGACAAATACTTTGACCTGGGATCAATCATTGATCCCCGCGTTGGCATTATTGAAATCCGGCCAGCACGGTCAGGCCAGTTTCAAGGTTAACGTCAAGAAAAGTTTTACCGATAACGGTTCAAGTATCGCCAGTTCGATAATCAAAGTCAGTGCTCATCTGGAAACACCTAATGTTCCTTCCGACCTGAACACCGATACTCTCGCGACCGACGACCAGCTCACCACCCGCATTTCGTCCGAGCCGGTATTCGATCAAAATATCACCATCAATGACAGCCAATTTGGTTCAAGCGGCCCGTTCCCGCCGGTGGTGGATAGCACGACCAAATTCACGGTTGATTGGTCGCTCGTCAATCCTTCCAACGACGTCAGTCCGGCCAAGGTTACCGCCACTCTGGCTCCGGGGGTAAAATGGGAAAACCAAGTCCGGTCGGCGAACGGCCAGCCCTTGCCGGTTTATAACAGCAAGACCAACACCTTGACCTGGGATCTTGGCACTTTGCCCGACGGCGCCGGCGTGACCACTCCCAAATTCGAGGCCTTTTTCCGGATCTCGATCACGCCTTCGGTCAACCAAATCGGCCAATCGCCAACTTTATTAAAGGGCGTGAGATTTGACGGCACCGATACTGACACCAAAGAAAAGATCAGCCAGACGATCACCGATGCTTTGACGACCGACGTCAGCGACTCGACCAGCGGCGGAACTGTGCAAGCGAAACCATAAATTAATCTTAAAAAATGGCGGAAAAAGAAAATGAATTGATGCAAAAGATAATTTCCCTCTGTAAGCGCAGGGGATTTATCTTCCCCGGCTCCGAGATCTACGGGGGATTGGCCAACAGTTATGACTACGGCCCTTTGGGCGTTGAGTTAAAAAACAATATCAAAAAACTTTGGTGGAAAATGTTTGTGCAAGAGCGCGATGATATGGTTGGATTAGATGCTTCCATTATTATGAATCCCAAAGTCTGGGAGGTCAGTGGTCACGTCGAAAATTTTCAAGATTATTCTATTGAATGTAAAAAATGTAATCATCGCGTTCGAGTTGATCAGTATTTAACAGAAGAAGAAGTTAGTTATTTTTCAAAAACTGAAAAAGAAGCCATAAAAATTCTAAACGCCGGACAAAGAGAAAAATCAATTCAAATAATTGATGATCTTCATTCGTATATTCAAAAAATATTTAATGACAGAATAGATTGCCCAAACTGCGAAAAAAGGGATTGGGCAAAATCTGGACAGTTTAGATTATTGATGCCCGTTTTTTTGGGTGCAATGCAAACGGGAAAAGAATCTCTTCATTACTTAAGGCCCGAGACCGCCCAGGCGATGTTTGTAGATTTCAAACAAGTTCAGGAGACATCCAGAAAAAAAATCCCGTTTGGTATCGCCCAGATCGGCAAAGCGTTCCGGAACGAGATCACTCCCGGCAACTATATTTTCCGGACTCGAGAATTTGAGCAGATGGAAATCGAGTATTTCATCAAGCCACCAAAAAATGATTCAGATTGGGAAAGATATTTTGACCATTGGCTGGAAGAAATGAAGAAATGGATCAAGGCGGTTGGAATTGATGAGAAAAAAATTCATTACCATGATATTCCGAAAGACGAACTGGCTCATTACAGTAAAAGAACCGTGGACATCGAGTTCGAATTTCCGTTCGGCCAAAAAGAATTGTATGGCTTGGCCTACCGGACTAATTTTGACTTGAAAGCTCATGGCTTGGGTTACAAAGATCCCGAAACCGGTGAAACATTTATTCCTCATGTCATCGAGCCGTCTTTGGGCATAGAACGGACGGCTTTGGCTGTTTTGGCTTCCGCTTATGCCGAAGTCGAGACCCGGTCCGGCGAAGAAGATGCCGTTCATGAAAAGGAAATCGTTTTACGATTGCCAAAATCATTGGCGCCGATAAAAGTCGCCATTTTGCCTTTGTCGAAAAAAGAAGAACTGACCAAACCGGCTTACCAAATCTATCGCGACCTCCAGAAATATTTTATGTGTCAATATGACGAGACCGCTTCCATCGGCAAACGCTATCGCCGGCAAGATGAGATCGGCACGCCGTTTTGCGTGACTTTTGATTTCGATTCCGTCAAAGATAACGCCGTCACGGTTCGCGACCGAGACACAATGAAGCAGGAGAGGATTCCCATTGACAAACTCCTTGGCCATTTGCACAAAGAACTATATTAGTATATGATCTTAGAATTAAGCCATTGATATTATGGCTTTTTGATTGCCATTGAACATTAAAATTAGAGGGGGAGAGGAGCATATGAATATTGATCCGAATTTCAGTTTGGTTTTATTGGGAATACTCTTGATTGGCGGGGTTGTTGCTTATATTGAGCATTTTATAAAAGAGCGTAAGAAAAAATTGAGTCGGAAACCTGCCGGGAAAATAGCCAATGTCGAACTTCCTAAACATTCACATCCCGAATATGGACAAGATAAATTCGGGAATCCTATGATAACCTACGACAACAAAAGAACCTTCACGTTCAAAGTGGTCCTGAAAAAAGACGGAACAACCAATTCATTTACTTGTCCGGTTTGCAAAAAAGAAATAGGTTCATGTCTTTCGCACATGGAAAGTGACCATTTAGACGAGATCTCTTGAAAATTGTTCGATAGATCGAAAACCGGTAAACTTCTGATTCTCGACTCGACCCGATGTCCGATTCTCAACAATCACCCGACGCGACCCAATCGCGTCTTTTTTTATTCCTAGATTTTTAAAAATTAAAAGGGGCTACATTGTGTAGCCCCGTTGAAAACTAATGCGAAACGGCTTTTTCGGTTTTTGCCGGCCTTGGATCGCATACGGCTCTTCCCGATTTAAAAAATTGGCAATTCATTGGTCCGGGATTTTGCAGGAACGAAACAACAACATTCGGATCATCAAATGTTGCGGTTATTCCCGCACCATTTGAAACGGTTGCCTCTACCGGTAAGCTCCAGAAGCCTCCTTTTTCCCAAGAAACAACCTTGCATTCTCCGGACCAAGTCTTAGTCGTGTCGTTAACCGCAAAACACGCGAAGGTCAATAACAGACCCGCTACAACAACAATTGCGAATGAACCCAACAGCCATTTCCACGAAAGCGAATGCGCCGCAATCCTGTATTTACTGATTTCCATGAGATCCTCCTTCTGATTTCGCAAAAAAGATCATCGGGCAGATGCCTGCTTTTTTTGATTTGATCCAGGCAATCATGATCTTCATGAACGAGGGTGATTTTTTTGCTTTCAATGCTCGTTTTCTCTCTCGTTCATGCTCTGCCATTAATAATTCTGCGTAATAATTCTTGGGTTCCGGCTTTGCCTTATCTTTATTGCGTCGCTTCAGCAATATCATGAGACCAGCCACCGAACCGACGACGATAGCTAGAGACAGGCAAAAATAGATATAGCTCCAGCCAAAAGTGCGGAACGGGATTAGTAACGCATATATCGCGCAAGCCAACAGCAACAGATGCAAAAGGATCACCAGGGGCATCCATATAACGATGGCCCTGATGTAGAGGCAAAGGTTGGTCTTTTCGGTGAATATATCGAAATAGTATTCACCGTCAGATCCAGATCTGAATTTCGCCCATAACGCAAGGCACCAAAAGTAAAGCTTCGCGTGCCAGCTATCCGGGTCAATTGGCCCAATTTCCATGGTTTTCTCCCCTTTTTTAAACTGCTTTCAATGCTCTGAACAAAATCATGTTACTCCATGTTTATATTTCTGTCAAGTTTATTCGTCTGGGCTCAAATGCCGACTTTCGCAGGTGTGGAAATAAGCCAACCACGGTGAATTGTTTAGAATAAGTCTACAAGCCAATGCCTCTCTTGAAACTTCAATAATAAATCAACGACTAGGCGAAGCGATTGTTTCTCCGAGCACCCTCGAAGTTGTGGATTGCACGGTCACCAAAACAAAAAGGCGGTACAATGGTTCATAACCGCCTTTTTGTTTTGGGGAATCCACAAACTTTGAGGGAACGTAGTCCGCACGCTGGGCGGACAAGTGGTGATCAGAGAGACAATCGCCGAAACTAGCTGAAAGTTTAAGTATTCAAAAGTTTCAAGAAAGGAGTGGCTCACCTCTGATTTTTATGATATTTTATACTTATGAACAAACCTTTTGATTTCCACGCCTTTCCCAACGGCTTGCGTTTGATTACCATTCCGCTGGCTGATTCAAAGAGCGTGACTGTTTTGGTGATGGTCGCCACCGGCTCCAGATATGAAACGCCAAAAATCAACGGCATTTCCCATTTTCTCGAACACATGATGTTCAAGGGCACAACCAAACGTCCGGGTCCAATGGATATTTCCCGCGAACTGGATTCCATCGGCGCTGAGTATAACGCTTTCACTTCCAAAGAATACACCGGCTACTACGTGAAATGTTCCACCGAAAAAATTGATACGGCCCTAGATGTCATCTCCGATATTTTCCAGAATTCCAAATTTGACGAAAAAGAGATCGAAACCGAGAAAGGCGTCATCAGCGAAGAAATAAATATGTATTACGACACGCCTTCACGCTACATCGGCGATATTTTTGAGAGCATGCTCTACAAAGACCAGCCGCTAGGCTATGAAACCCAAGGCACCAAAGAAGTCATCCGTCAGTTCAAACGCGATGATTTCGCCAAATATTTCCATTCCCACTATTTCGACAAAAATACCGTCATCGCCATTGCCGGCAATATCACTACCGACGAAGCCAAAAAAAAGATAGAAAAATATTTCGCCGATATCCGCGACAATGACAAGCCGCTATCGTTCATCAAAACAACCGAGAAGCAGGACAAGCCTGAACTCCACGCCCACTTCAAACAAACGGACCAGACCCATTTCATTCTTGGTTTCCGCGCTTTTAATTATTTTGACAATGATCGCCATGCTTTGGGTGTCATGAACTTAATTCTAAGCGGGGGAATGAGTTCGCGGCTTTGGGAGGAATTTCGCGATAAGCGAGGCCTGGCTTATTATGTCCGTTCGTCGCCCGATCTTTATGCCGACGTCGGCTACTTCGGTATCGCCGCCGGCGTGGATAATGCCAGATTTCCGCTGGCGCTCGAAGTGGCTCTCGAACAATGCAAGAAATTGGCGACCGAGCTGGTTTCGGAAGAAGAATTGAAAAAAGTCAAAGATTACGCTCACGGTAAAACCGCCATCGGCCTTGAATCGTCCGACGATTTCGCCTCTTATTACGCCGATCAGGAGCTTCTGAGGCGCGAGATGAAAACTCCGGAAGAATATCTGGCCATAATCGACAAAATAACTTCTGATGACATCCAAAGAGTAGCCGAAGAAATTTTCAAATCCGGAAAACTTAACCTTGCTTGGATCGGTCAGGCCAAAGTTGATGATATCGAAATTAACAAAATAATTAAGAAGTGGTAAGATAGCAGTATGGAGCGCCAAGCCCTTGATATCAATATCAGCACCTCGACCGTGGTCAAGATCTTTGCCATCGGTTTGTTTTTCGTTCTCGTGTATCTGTTGCGGGACGTGCTTTTGGTTTTGATCTTTTCCATCATCATCGCTTCGGCCATCAGTCCGTTCGCCGATTGGCTTGAAAAAAAGAAAATTCCGCGGCTTTTTTCCGTTTTATTTTTGTACCTTTCCGTTTTCGCTTTGCTTGTCATAATCCTTTCTCTGGTGGTGCCTTTCATTTCAATGGAAATCAGCCAGTTGACCGTGGCTTTGCCCCAATTTATCGCCAATCTGTCGGGTGCGCTGGAAAAGGCCCAGCAATCAACCAACACTCATTATTTCGATTTCTTCAGTGAGATCCAAAATCTTCTGGACAGCTTCTCGCAATTTTTGCAGGTCTCCTCGCAATCGGTCATTAATCTGTTGATCAATGTTTTCGGCGGCATCCTGTCGTTCATCGCCACAATAATCATTTCCTTTTATCTTTCGGTCATGCGCCGGGGAATTGAAAATTTCCTGAAATCAGTTTTGCCTGAAAGATACGAGGACTATGTCGTTAGCCTATGGAAAAGAGCCGAGCACAAAGTCGGCCGATGGTTTCAAGGACAGTTGTTGTTGGCGTTGTCGGTGGGAGTTTTGGTTTTTGTCGGTTTGTCGCTTTTACACATCAAATACGCTCTGCTTTTGGGAATTGTCGCCATGATCCTTGAGATCATTCCTGTCGCCGGTCCGGTCATTTCGGCCATTCCTGGGGTGATCCTGGCTTTCGCCCAGTCGCCGGCCTTGGGCTTTTGGGTCTTGATCTTCTACATCGCCATCCAGCAAATGGAAGCCCATATTTTAACGCCATTGATACTTGGGAAATCAACCGGGCTCAATCCGATAGTGGTCATCATCGCCGTTCTCATCGGCGGGAAAATGGCCGGTATTCTTGGCATCATTATTTCGGTTCCGATCGCTGTGGTCATTGTCGAAATTCTCGAAGACATGGCCAAGCGGAAAGAAACCCGCCGTTCCATCGTGGATGTCACCTGATATTGGATTTTATGGGGGTTTTTGATAAAATGGAGCTAGGCTCCTTTTTTATTTTTCTATGAAAAAAATAGAAATACCTGAAAATCAATTAAAACGCTTGTATCTGGAACAAAAGCTTACTACTTACGAAATTGCAGAAAAATTTGGCTCCTGTCAGGCGACAATTTGGAAACGGCTTCACGAATATGGTATTAAGCCTAGGTATCCATGGAATGCAATTAATTTTTCCAATCGAAAACTGGAAGATTTATATTTAAAAAGGGGATTGTCAACTTGGCAGATTGAAAAATATTTTGGTTTATCCAAGAGTACCGTCTATAGAAAGTTAAGGGAACAAAATATAATAACCCGAAGTCTAGCCGGTTCTCATTTACAATATTCGAGAACTGATTTCAGCGGCGATCTAATTGAAAAAGCATACATGATTGGATTTTCGATGGGTGATTTGAATGTGACGATTAGGGGTTCAAAAAGTGAAACAGTAATGGTAAAATGTGGGACCACAAAACAGGACCAGATTATCGCGTTTAAAAAAACATTTGGTCATTATGGGAGAATTTGGGAGAGTAAGCCAACAGGATCTAAAAGAATTAATACCCAGGTCGGTTTAAATCTCTCCTTTTCTTTTTTACTTGAGAAAAAGGAAATCGCTGATGGCTGGATTGTCAACAACAATAATTACTTTTTCTCTTTCTTAGCTGGTTTTTCTGATGCGGAGGGTTCTTTCTTTCAGTCCCGAAATCAAGCATGTTTTTCATTGGGCAATTATAATCTTAAGATTCTCAAACAAATTAAAAACGCTTTAAGTAAATACGGAATTGAAACCCCCAAGATTTACACCAGTTATTTAGAGGGAAAGAGAAATTGTTATGGTTACATCTGGAATAGTAATTACTACTTATTGCGCTGTTCAAAAAAAATCCACTTGTCTAGATTAATCGATCAGCTTTGTAGGTATGCAAAACACCCGGGCAGGAAAAGAGACATGAAGGAAGCTATGAAAAACATCGAAAATCGAAACAACAAAATAAAAAATGGATAAATATTATATTACAACTAGTATTGCGTACACCAATGCCCCGCCGCATTGCGGTTTTGCGTTGGAATTAATTCAGGCCGATGTTTTAGCAAGATACAACAGGTTATTAGGCAAAGAAGTTTTTTTTCTGACTGGCACTGACGAACATGGTAAGAAAAATCTTGAGGCGGCTCAAAAAGCCGGAAAAAGTCCACAGGAATTCGTTGATTTAATATCCGCGGAATTTAAGCGTCTTGCCAAAGTGTATAATATTTCAATTGATAATTTTATCCGTACTAGCGATCAAAAAAAACATTGGCCATCGGTATTCAAGGTCTGGAATAAATTGTTCGAAAATGGCGATCTTTATCGAAAAAAATATAAAGGACTCTATTGCGTAGGCCACGAGGCATTTATCAAAAAAAGTGAGCTTGTTGATGGACTTTGTCCCTTACACCTGACAAAACCAGATGAAATCGAGGAGGAAAATTGGTTTTTCCGACTTACAAAATACAAAAAAGAACTTAAAAGAAAATTAGAAAACGACGATATTCATATAGTTCCTGAATATAAATTAAATGAGCTGTTGCCAATTCTCGATGAACTCGAGGATATTAGTTTTTCAAGACCTAAAAAAGATATTTCTTGGGGAATTCCAGTTCCGAATGATGATAGTTCGTATCTGTACATCTGGCCGGAAGCGTTGACGAATTATATTTCCGCGATTGGCTATGCTGATGAAACTGATCAATTTAAAAAATTCTGGCCTGCCGATGTTCATTTGATCGGAAAGGATATATTGCGTTTCCATGCTATTTATTGGCCAGCAATGTTATTGTCGCTTGGTTTACCTTTACCTAAAAATATTTTCGTTCATGGCTTCATTACATCTGAAGGTCAGAAGATGTCAAAGACAATTGGAAATATTGTTGATCCTTTTAAAATAGCGGAGAAATACGGCATTGATCCGGTCAGATATTATTTGCTTCGGGAAATCCCTTCCGACGAGGACGGCAACTTTTCTGTTGAGAAATTGGAGGCCAGATACAACGGCGATCTGGCGAATAATCTCGGCAATTTGGTCAGCCGGCTCGCGAAACTTATCGAAACAAAATTGGACGGTGAGTTGATTCTTGAGTCGCGATTGCTTGAAAATGATGTCGTTGAAAAAATTAAGCAAGTTACAGACGATTACCACCGCGCCATTAATAATTTCAAACTTCATGAGGCAGTCACAAGAGTTTGGGAACTGCTGACATTTGCCAATGGCTACATTGACGAGCACAAGCCGTGGATCAAAGATATTGAACCGGATCATTTACTCAAAACTCTCACCAATTCTCTTGAGCTGTTGATTTCCGCCAACCGCCTGCTTGAGCCATTTCTTCCCGAAACCTCCGAAAAAATCCTCAAAATCTTCGGCCGGACAAAGGACTCAAAAGATTCCAAATTCATTGTCGAAAAAACGGAACCGTTGTTTCCGAGATTGAAATGATCGACTCTCATTGCCATCCACAATTTCCCCAATACGACAACGACCGCGAAGAAATGATAAAACGGGCATTGGATGCTGGCGTTTACCCCGTCAAATCCGGCGAAGCCGGTGCAAAGCAATTTGACGGGGTGAAGATGATTTGCGTCGGCACTGATCTGGAAACGTCAAAACAAGCGATAGAGCTGGCGGAAAAATATGAAGGTATTTGGGCGACGGTAGGATTGCATCCGAATGACAAACCCAATTTTCAATTTTCAATTTCTGATTTTCAAGAATTGCTTGATAATAAAAAAGTTGTCGCTATCGGGGAAGTTGGCCTTGATTATTACCGAATTATAAATCCAGCCGAAAAACAGAAAGAAATTTTCAAACAATTTATAGAATTGGCCATCAGAAAGAATCTACCCCTCGTTATCCATTCCCGAGATACCCATAATGACTTGGTTGAATTGCTATCAGCCATTAGCTCTCGGCTATCATCTGCTCCCGGAGTTATTCACAGCTTCACCGGTTCGTGGCTGGAAGCAAAGCAATTCATTGATCTGGGTTTCTATATCGGCCTGAATGGAATAATCACTTTTTCCGATGATTATGCCGAGATGGTTAGCCAAATTCCTTTAGAAAAGATATTATTGGAAACAGACGCACCATATCTTGCCCCACCGCCATTTCGAGGAAAGAGAAACGAACCGTTATTTGTGAAATACGTTGCTCAAAAGATTGCGGAAATTAAAAATGAATCAATTGAAAAAATAATTGAAATCACGACGAAAAATGCAAAAAAGTTGTTCAAAATCTAGATTAGAGATTAAGCAATCGAAAATTCACGGTAAGGGAGTCTTCGCAATTTCCAATTTCAAGAAATATGAAACGGTTTTTATATTTGCTGATGAAAAGAAACAGATTTATCATAAGCCCGGGTGCGATTGCAAGATCTGCCGGATGTGCATCGAAATTGGACCGCATAATTGGCTTTACCCAAGACCAAACTCTTTCGGTCGTTATCTTAATCATAGCTGTAACCCTAACTGCGGAATAAAGGGTAACGAAATTGTGTCCATCGAGAAAATTGTTCCTGGCGAAGAAATCACAATTGATTATTCAACGACTACCATTGATAAAACATGGGGGCATGAGTGTTTTTGTGGTGCTATCAATTGTAAAAAATTCATAAGAAGTGTGCAATATTTACCTAAAAATATTTTCAATAAATATAAAGATTACATGCCGGCATATGTGAGAAATAATTATCCGCAAAATGGCTAAATACGACCATAAAAAAACTGAAAAATTCTGGCAAAAAAAGTGGCTCGAGGAAAAAATATATGAGCCCGCCTTCGCCAAGGCTTCGGCGAGGCAAAGCCCAATTTCAGATAAAACAAAATTTTATAACTTAATGATGTTTCCGTATCCGTCGGCGGAGGGCTTACATGTTGGTAATATGTATGCCTTCACCGGAAGCGATATTTACGGCAGGTTCAGGCGAATGCGGGGTTATGATGTTTTTGAGCCGATAGGACTTGATGGTTTTGGCATTCACTCGGAAAACTATGCCATCAAAACCGGTAAACATCCGGCTGACCAAGTCAAAATCTCGCAAAAGAATTTCTACAAGCAACTTTCAGCCATCGGCAACGGCTATGCTTGGGATGAAAAAGTTGAGACCTACGACCCCGAATACTACAAATGGACCCAGTGGCTTTTCGTCCAAATGTTCAAGCACGGCTTGGCTTATCGGAAAAAACAGCCAGTCAACTGGTGTCCGTCATGCAAGACGGTTCTGGCTGATGAGCAAGTCGTCTCCGGCGAGTGCGAGCGCTGTGGAACGAAAGTCATCAAAAAAGAACTAGAGCAATGGTTTTTCAAAATAACTGATTACGCCGAGAGGCTGTTAAAAAATCTCGACAAAATTGATTGGTCAGAAAAGATCAAAACCGCCCAGAGAAACTGGATGGGGAAGTCGGAGGGAGTGAGTATTAAATTTCAAATTTCAAATGACAAATTTCAAATTGAGGTTTTCACGACTCGGCCCGATACATTATTCGGGGCGACATATCTGGTTTTGGCGCCAGAGCATGAGTTCGTTAAGAATCATGAATCAAGAATCATGAATTACGAGGAGGTTAGAAAATATGTCGAAAGCGCAAAGAAAAAAACCGAAGAAGAAAGAATTGTTGGCGATAGAGAAAAAACCGGAGTTGAATTGAAAGGAATTAAAGCTGTCAATCCAGCAACGGGCAAAGAAATTCCTATCTGGATCGCTGACTATGTTTTATCCGGCTACGGCACCGGCGCCATTATGGCCGTGCCGGCTCATGATGAGCGGGATTTTGAATTTGCGAAGAAATTTCATCTGCCGATAATAAAGGTGATTGAACCCGAAGCTTTCATAACGCCGGCAAGAAGTATACTTGATATCGCAGCGGGAGCGAAAATGGAAATCAAGATCGAAAGCGATGTTTGGATAGGTGATGGCAAACTTATCAATTCCGGAAAATATTCAGGAATGGATTCGGAAAAAGCAGGAGGAGAAATTGCCAAAGAATTCGGTAAACCGGAAGTTAAATTTCGCCTGCGCGATTGGCTCATCAGCCGGCAAAGATATTGGGGACCGCCGATTCCGATGATTTTTTGCGACAAAGATGGGTGGCAGCCGGTACCCGAAAGCGATTTGCCGGTTTTACTTCCGAAAATAGAGAATTTCCGGCCAACCGGAACTGATAAATCTCCGCTTGCCCAAGATGAAGAATTCGTAAACACGAAATGCCCGAAATGCGACGGTCCGGCCAAGCGAGAGACGGATGTCTCGGACACATTTCTTGATTCCTCTTGGTACTATCTTCGCTATCCATCGGCGAAAAACGGTAAAATCGCTTTTGATACCGAAATAACAAAAAAATGGTGTCCAGTGGATATGTATATTGGCGGAGCTGAACATGCAGTTTTGCATTTGTTGTACATCCGTTTTGTCGCCATGGCTTTGAACGATTGGAAAATGGTTGATTTCGAAGAACCGATCACAAAATTCCGCGCTCACGGTTTGCTCATCAAGGATGGCGCGAAAATGTCCAAGTCGCACGGGAACGTGGTCAATCCGGATGAAATGATAGAACTTTACGGCGCTGACGCTTTGCGAATGTATCTGATGTTTCTCGGGCCATTCGAACAAGGCGGGGATTATCGCGACGAAGGCATGGCCGGTATCACCAGATTTCTGGCGAAGGTTTGGAAACTGACGGAAAATATCGTGGCTGGCAGTGGTGAAAATTTTGAATTGGAAAAAACGATTGGCAAATCGATCAAGAAAATAACCGAGGACGTTGAGAATCTCGGCTACAACACGGCTATCAGCCAGTTAATGATATTGCTCCGCGGACTGGAGAACGGCCAGCCCACCCAGAAACAACTGGAAACATTCGTGAAACTTCTGGCTCCTTTCGCGCCGCATATTTCTGAGGAGATCTGGAGAAATAAATTCGGCTACAAAACTTCCATCCACGTCGAATCCTGGCCGACCTACAATCCAAAACTGATAACCGAAGAGATTGTTGATTTTGTCATCCAGGTCAACGGTAAAACCAGAGAAATGATAAAAATGCCGGCCGGGGCCGTAGAAGAAGAAGTAAAAGAATCGGCGCTTGCCGACCCGAAGGTTCAAAAATATCTCGAGAGCCAATCGATTAAAAAAGTCATCTTCGTCAAAGATAGATTGATTAATTTCGTCTTATAAATATCCCCGCGGTGAAACGAGCATGGAAATATTTATTAGACCCAGCACATAAGCTGTAGCTTATGTGCTG
Source organism: Minisyncoccia bacterium (assembly GCA_050015375.1). Classification (GTDB taxonomy): domain Bacteria; phylum Patescibacteriota; class Minisyncoccia; order 2-02-FULL-40-12; family IGHO2-01-FULL-4-A; genus JBEKBN01. The sequence continues at coordinate 30,152 of JBEKBN010000010.1, forward strand.
GGTTATTTGGCTGTTACCGGATTTTTTCGCTCCGCTCAAAAACCCGACAGCAACAAAACCCCGCCCTCTCTGCCGGCTGGATTTTGCTTTGCAAGCGGTCGAGTAAAATTATTATAAAAGGTTACTCGTTTTTGTTTATTCCGCTAACGCATATCCAGCAAGCAGAGAGGGCGGGGCATAGGAGGTGTTTCGCCGCCTTTATTTTTTGGTATATCTATACCGCCAAGGCGGACCTCTTTTGTGAATAATTTGTGTCATACAATCGTTAAGACGCAGGGTGCCCCGTTCGGGTTGCTTGATTTACCCCCACACTCATGCATGAGTGTGGGGGCGCGTGAAACCTTTCGTCCATATTTGCCGTCTTATTCATCGGAGGTTCATGATTTGGTATCAAGATATTTGTGGTATAATCAAACATATGAAGCCACGACAGGTCAAAAAATTTGAGAAGATCGTCAACGAGAACCAAAAGAGCATCATCAACTTCCACTATCGCTTCACCGGCGACAAGTTTGAGGCCGAAAACCTGGCCCAAGAGACATTCATCAAGGCCTACCTCAATTACCACACTCTCAAGGACCCGAAAAAGCTCCGGGGCTGGCTGTTCAGCATCGCCCGGAACGTGGTCATTGATTTTTTCAGAAAGAACAAGAACCGTGAGATCGCGCTTGGCGACGAGATGATCGAGAATTATCTCGAAACCACTTCGGCGGATTTCCACTCCCAGATCGAAAAAGACGAAATATCGAGAGAACTTGAGAAATGCGTTGATAAATTATCAAGCCAAGACCGGACCCTTATCAGATTGCTATACTTCGAGGGTTTTTCCTACAAAGAGATATGCCAGATCCTGAAAATAAATCAGAACACGCTGAAAAGCCGCTTGCATAGAGCAAGAACGGTTTTAATGGAGACGATAAGAGCCAACGATTTGCTTAGCGATATCGCTTTGCAGTACGAGTAGCGCGCTTAATGAATTAGTAACGGAATGTCCGCAATACAAATACGGTGAAATACGATTATAAACAAAAGAAAAATAGTTTTGATAATTACCTCAGGGAAAGGGGTGAGTTTTTCACGATGAGAGGACACCAAATCAGACCTACGCCGGATTTCGTGGAAAGGACTCTGGCGAAAATAACAGAAGCCCATGAACATAGAATGATGATGACGAAATTCATGTTCGCTTTTTGCATGTTCATTCCCATCATTTTGAGAGAAGTTTGGTTTTTCACTCGTCGTGATTATTTTGCCGTCGACCGCTGGCCGTTCGGAAGTTATGTTTCATCCACATATCATTTACTGATCTCTACTTCGGCCGCGATGTATATGCTGGTCTTGGCCGCTGTTTGCGCTTTTATCTATCTCTGGGGCTACCACAATATATTCTCTCCGACATTTAAATTTTTCGGCAATATCTTCAGCCGGTCCGCGCGAGCAAGAGCGTAGATTAGCGAATAGCAATTAGCCAATAGTGATTAGCAAAACGGGGGACCGTTTTTTGTTTCATCGGGTTATATTGACTTCTTCAGCACTTTTTGGCAAACTTGTCTGGTTGCGGTGTAACTTAATAATAAGGAGAGATAGCCATGACTGACGGTGGTGGTCCTAACCCCAGGCTTTACTTTGGTCTGAATGCGAAAGATAAAACAAAAACTGATCAAAACTCCTTAACCGGCCCCGAAGTAATTCTGGCTGACGGTAGAAAGGGAACGGTCAATGATTTAGTCGGAAAAGATGTTGTCAGAATCACGGATCGTGATGGCATAACCGATACTATTGGTCGGTTTTTAGTATTACACGCGAAGGATAACAAGATCGAGGTTTGCACTTCGAAAAATTGCGTTCATTATCGCCATCTCGAACACATCGTTAAAATCGAAGTTTTGACCGCGTCTAACTTGCTCGAAATTATCCGTAATTTTGTGGGTAAACAGCAAGAAGAATCCAACGCCCTGTGGGGTTAAACGATTTTCAAAGGAGACAAATCATGGACGAGGGACATGAGCCTGAAAAGTGGCCAAAGCTTAAAGTCTATCTTGAAAATGGGGTAAGAACGCTTATTGAAGAAATTAAAGCCGATGATATCATTTCGCTGGACATGTATGACGGTGAAAGATACAAACCTGCTATTGTAGTCAAAAATAGCGCGTTGTTGCCAGAAAATTGCGTCATCATAAGGATGCCGGGGTATGGATCGGTTTGTCGCATACCCTTAAGCCACATACGGATCATCCATCAACTCAAGGCTTATGAAGTTTTTCAGGATTTTAATGGATTCCTGCGTGAACTTGAGGATAACATCCACAAAAGAATTTTGGCGCTTGCTCCCGAGTCTAAGCATTGCATCTAATCCCGGCTATCCGGGATTTTTTTATTGCCAAAATTGTGATACTTTTATCTCATGCCCCGTAGTGAAAATTCGAGAAACTGCGGAGCAGTTAAATTCTAACACTCGAATTTCTACTACGGGGATGATAATTGATGGTAAAAAAATCGCCGAAGAAATAAATATTGAGACAAAAAAACTCTTAAACGGAGCCGAGTTGAGATTGGCGGCAGTGTTTGTGGGCGATGATGCCGGTAGTCGCCGTTTTTTGGAATTGAAGAAAGTCGCCGCCGAAAAACTCGGTATTGATTTTCGGCTTTATGAATTTCCGGAAAACATCACTACTCAAAAACTTCGTAAAGAAATTGTCGGTATCGCCAAAGCCGGAGTCAATGACGGCGTGATAATCGAATTGCCATTGCCGAAACATATCAACACTCAATATATCCTCAACGCCGTGCCACCCGAAAAGGATCCCGATGTGTTGTCGGAAAAAGCAATGGGTGCATTTTTCGCCGGGCGCTCTCCAGTTTTACCGCCGTCCGTCGAAGCGGTGAAAATTATCCTTGAAAAAAATAATATCAATTTGTCTGGAAAAAATTGTGTCGTTTTTGGCTACGGTATACTTGTCGGCAAATCCGTCGCGCACTGGCTGGCATCGCAAAACGCGACAGTTTTTATCATCAATGAATTTACAAAAAATCCGAAACAAATTTCCATAAATGCCGACATCATAATCTCTGGTGTCGGTAAACCGAATCTCGTCACCGCCGACATGGTCAAAAAAGGTTTACCCCCACACTCATCGAGTGAGTGTGGGGGTGCAGTTGTGATTGATTTCGGTTTCGCGACCTTAAACGGGAAAATGACCGGTGACGTTGATTTCGAGAATGTTGAGAAAATCGCATCTCTCATTACGCCAGTTCCCGGCGGAGTCGGCCCGATCGTCACCGCCTCGGTTTTAAGAAATCTGGTTTTGCTAAATAAAAAAGCCGCCTAACTTAAGCGACTTATGGCAAGTTTTCCGGTCTGCCAACAACCCAAGGTTTCCTTTTTTTTATTGCCGAGTAGGGTTCTCTGCCTAGTTCTCTTATTTTTTCGAGCCATTTTGCGCTGGTCTTTCTTTTCCGCCTAAGAAATATCTTGGCTCTTTCAGGCAAACCATAATCCCAATCCAAATGGAAGGGTTTTTTGTCGTCATGATAATTAATGCACCCGCAAGACCAAAATCTCGATTTGAAATATTTACCTCGGCGAATTCTCAAAAACTGCCGACATTTTGAGCAAAGAGGCCGATTGGTCGCCCGAAAATGGGCTAGCCAAGCATTTTGATACAGTGTCAAAAGAAAATTTTCAGTCCTGTGAAAAGGTCCGTCAATATAAACAGGTTTCTTGTCATAATCCTGTTTGACCACTACCCAACCGGAGTCCTTCTTTTTGATCGTCTGGCCTTCGGCCATCCATGTCGTCCAAACAACTACCAGAATCCGATTGGCATAATAGCTCAAACCCGTTTCACGACCCTCAACCGGTCGCGGAGCTCGTAATTCTAACCTTCGGGCTTCTCTTTTGAATTCAGTGCCTGAAATTACACGGAACCCTAGTTTCGTCATTTTCTCAACAAAATCATTAAAATTTTCAATAGTGGGAATTACTTGTGCCGGCATACGCGCCTCCATAGAAAAATCAAAGAACAAACCTCGCATTGCACAATACCAAAACAAGTCAAAAAAGGCAAGAGAAAAAAGTTGCGCCCCCATGAGGAATCTCACTCGCTCCAGCGCCGAGTCGCTTTGCTACCGGTGCCTCCGCTCTTTAAAACCTTGCGGTTTTAATATTTCCACCACGGGGAACCGTCATCGTTCCCCGGCCCCCTCGTTTGGTTCGAATCCTCATGGGCTAAAACAGAAACCGGCAAAAGCCGATTTTTGTTTTAGTAGCGCCCCCATGAGGATTCGAACCCCAATTACAAGATCCGGAATCTTGCGTCCTATCCGTTGGACGATGAGGGCAATTAAATTTTGAAGGTTGACGCCCTGCCTGCCGGCAGGCAGGTCTTCCGCTGAGCTACGGGGTCAAATATTTTCTAAATATGACTTGAAGGCAGGGTACAGATTTTTTATCAAACCGGCTTTCTTATGATCTTTCGGGTCAATCCATTTGTGTTGGTCGTGGTCGCGGCTCATTTTTATTTTTTCTGACTTGGCCTGGCATTCAAAAAAGATTCCGACAATTTGCCATTGTTCGCCTCTTACTCTTGGCCGCCATTCATTAACGAAAAAAGGTTTTCCGATTTTTACCCGCAAGCCGGTTTCTTCTTTGATTTCCCGTTTTAGGCTGTCCTCAAAATTTTGACCCGGTTTGATCCTTCCGCCGACAACATCGAATTTTCCCGCATTTGCACCGTCTGAATATTTCGCGGACTCTCTTAAAACTAAAATTTCGCCTTTTTTATTTATAATAAATGCTTTGGTCGCTACAAAAAGTTTAACATTCATAAATTGTGCCCAGGGTGGGACTCGAACCCACAAGCCTGACGGCATGCGATTTTGAGTCGCACGTGTATACCATTCCACCACCTGGGCTTAATACTGTCAATCTTATCATAATTCTCAACACTTTTCAACCCAAATTATAGCATTGTAAATTAAAATCAGAAGATATAAACTTAAAGAGAAATGGCACGCATCATCAACATCTGCAACGCGAAAGGGGGAGTCGGGAAAACAACCACCACGAATTCACTGGCGGCATATTTAGCGGCCATGGGAAAGTATGTTCTGGTGGTGGATCTTGACCCGCAGGCGAACGCCACCGGCGGTCTTGGTATTCGCCTTGCCGAGGATCATCTGAATCTCTACCACACCATCATTGACGACCAAAATCCCGAAGCCATCATCAAGAAAACCTCTATTTTCGGTTTTGATATTCTGCCTTCGGCGGCCAATCTTGCCGGCGCCACGGTAGAACTTGTCGCTATGGAAGAAAGAGAATTCAAATTACGCCACGCTTTGAATAAAATCAGAACCAATTACGATTATATTCTTATCGACAGCCCGCCATCTCTCGGCTTATTGACCGTCAACGGTCTTGCCGCCGCCGAGCAGGTGATCATTCCGGTTCAGTGCGAATATTATGCCCTCGAGGGCCTTAGCCAATTGCTCACCACCATTGACCTTGTGCGTAACTCCCTCAATCCGCAATTGAAAATCCTCGGCGTATTGCTTACAATGTATGATAAGAGGAACAGATTGGCGCAAGAAGTGGTGATGGAGGTCAAAAAGAATTTTCCGGGGCATGTTTTTGAGACGTTGATCCCGCGTTCGGTGTCATTAGCCGAAGCGCCCAGCCATGGCAAAACCATTTTGCAATTCGACGAATATTCAAAAGGCGGCCAAGCGTATAAATTATTGGCGGAAGAGGTAATAAAACTATTATGAAAAAACTATTCGGTCTTGGCAGAGGATTGGAATCATTGATCCCGGCAAAGCATACGACAAAAGTAATTCCTAAAATACAGGATAATGTTTACTATGTGGAAATCAACAAGATCCGACCCAACCCGACCCAGCCCAGAAAAGATTTTGATAGGGACGGATTGAAAGAACTGGCGGCTTCGATAAAAAAATTCGGCATTCTCCAGCCGCTTTTGGTTTCAAAAATCGAGATCGAGAATGAGCGGGGAATGGACGTCCAGTACGAGCTGATAGCCGGCGAGCGCAGATGGCGCGCCGCTCAGATTTGCAATTTGCCCCATGTGCCGGTGATAATAAAAGATGCTTTTGATGAGAACCGAGCGAAGCTGGAAGTTGCACTTGTCGAGAATCTCCAGCGAGAAGACCTGAACGCCTTAGAGGAAGCCGAGGCCTACGCCCGACTGGCCGGCGAATTCAAATTAACCCAGAAACAGATCGCCGAGAAAGTCGGTAAAAGCCGCGAGGTTGTCGCCAATGCCGTCCGTCTTCTGGACTTGTCGCCCGATATCAAAGAGGCACTGCGTTCCGGCAAAATCAATAAAACCCATGCCCGTTCGCTTTTGGCATTTAAGGATGAAGCCAAGAGAAAAGAGATTTTCAAAAATATTTTGGGCGGAAATTTTGCCGTTCATGATGTCGAGACAGCGGCAAAGGAACATCGGGCATCAGCCACGCTTGCCAGCACTCCCGTTCCCGGCCGTTTCGCCGACCTTGAAAAGAATCTTTCCAAGAATCTCGGCACGACCGTTTTCATCAAATCCGGCGCCGAAGGCGGCAGCATTATCGTCAAATTCTCCAATCTCGAGGAACTCAATAAGATAGCAAAGACGATTTTGGATTGATATAGTATCAAAAAAACGCTTTAGGCGGTTTTTTGATTTTTCATCGCTTCTTCCAGATCGGCTTCAGACGCCGGCCCCGAAGCATCGCCTACGGCGAGCTACGGGGTAAATTTTTTGTTCCCTTCCTGATAGAACCTATTAAGTTGTTCCTGATTTTCTGGTTTCGTGTTAACAATGAAATCGCAGTCGGGGTAACGGGAACAGCCGTAAAAAACTTTCCCCCGGCCGCGGGATTTGCGTTCGACGACGTCGCCGATTTTGCACTTCGGGCATTTAAATCCGGTTTTGTTGAGGATTTTGGCGATGCCCTTACATTCCGGATAACGAACACAGCCAAGGAAATATCCGAACCTACCCCGTTTGACCGCCATCGGTCCGCCGCAAATCGGACATTTCTCGCCGGCGGTTTTTTCTTCCAGCTGGCGAATTTTTTCCTGTTCCTCGGGCATCGGCAGAGTTACTTTTGAGCCCGGCTCCGGGCAACACAAGAATTTTCCGTTCCGGCCGAATTTGATGAGCATTTTTTTGCCGCAATGGGGACAAGGAATGTCGGATTCTTCGGTCAGCTTCTCAACGCTGACATTTTTTTCATCCAAATGTTTCTTGAACGGCGTGTAAAATTCACGGATTACCGGCACCCATTTAATTTTCCCCTCGGCAATTTCATCAAATTCTTCCTCGATATGAGAGGTAAAATCAATATCAATGATCTCCGGGAAATTTTCTACAAGCATATCGTTGACCAGAAATCCGATCTCGGTCGGATGATATTTTTTTTCAATTTTTTCGACATAGCCGCGGGTCTGGATGGTCGTCAAAGTCGGCGCGTATGTGGACGGTCGGCCGACACCGTGGGCTTCAAGCATTTTTATCAGGGTGGCATCGGTGAATCTGGGCGGGGGTTCGGTAAAATGTTGGAGTTTGTGAAGTTCGAGCAATTTCAAAATCTCGTCAACTTTCAACTCCGGCAATTCACCTTCGGCTAATTCTTCATCGTCTCCGTTCTCGTCCTTGCCTTCAGTGTATGCCCGGATGAAACCGTCAAATTTCATGATCTGGCCGTTGGCGCGGAAAACATATTTGTTTCCAGCTGAAATATCAGCAACCGTCTGGTCAAAAATCGCCGGCGGCATTTGGCAGGCGAGAGTCCGTTTCCAGATCAAGTCATACAACCGCAGTTGACTCCGCTCGAGTTCGCCCGCAAGTGTTTCTGTCGTCTTCGACAGATCGGTCGGCCGGATGGCTTCGTGGGCTTCCTGGGCGCCTTTTGATTTGGTGGCGTAGTAGCGAGGTTTATCTAGGGTATATTCTTTGCCGAAGATCCGGGCAATGACATCGCGTGCCTGAAATAAAGCCGATTGGGCCAGATTGAAACTGTCAGTTCTCATGTAAGTAATGTGGCCGTTCTCATAAAGTTGTTGGGCGAGCATCATAGTTTGCTTGGCCGATAAACCTAATTTTCTGGACGCTTCCTGCTGGAGGGTCGAGGTTGTGAA
>JBEKBN010000011.1:0-30165 GCA_050015375.1 Minisyncoccia bacterium
AATGAGCGCAGCTTTCCTTGGGTCGAAGGCCGGAGGCCGAGACAGGAAACCGCTGGGTTTCCTAGAAGCGGAGCGTCCCAAACCGGAGACTGGGACGAACCTGGTTCGGGATTGAGTGGGCTCGCAAAACGAAACACCATTGAAAATAACTGACAAATAGATACAATTCTGATATGAAAGCGACATCTAAAATCGGGGCGCATGTGTCAATTGCCGGCGGAGTGGACAAAGCACCGGCGCGGGCGGCGGAAATCGGCTGTGAAACATTCCAATGTTTCACGCGGTCGCCTCAAGGCGGACCGGCGCCGGCGCTGACCGACGAAATCATCGCCAATTTCAAATCCGAAATGAAAAGTTTTGATTTTGACCGTTTCCATATCCACACGCCGTATTATCTTAATTTTGCTTCAACCAAAAATCATCTCCGCAAATTTTCCGGCGAAGTTTTGCGCGAAGAATTAGACAGAGGAACTCTACTTGGCGCGAAATTCGTCATGACCCATCTTGGTTCTCATGCCGACCAAACATTGAAAGAGGGGATGGACAAAGTTGCCGAGACGTTAAAAGAAACACTGACTGGCTACAAGGGTTCAACCGAACTGCTTCTGGAAATTTCCGCCGGCTCGGGCAATATTATCGGGGCGTCATTTGAAGAAATCGGGGAAATAATTCAAAAAGTAAATGGGAACTTGCCCCCACATTCAAGCATGAGTGTGGGGGTTTGCTTTGACACTTGTCACGCTTTCGCGTCAGGATATGATTTTCGGACGAAAGAAACCGCCCGGGCGATGCTTGCCGATTTTGACAAGCACATCGGTCTGCATTGGCTGAAACTGACCCATGTCAACGATTCCATGTTCGACCTGGCGGACAAGCGCGACCGCCACGAACATATCGGCAAAGGTTTTATTGGCAAAGAGGGGATGGCCGAGCTCCTGAAAACGCCTGAATTTGTCAAAATTGACTGGATTGTCGAAACCCCCGACGACGACCGCGAAAACGACATCGAAATCCTGAAAAAAATCAGGGGCTGAAAAAGCTAGGAAATACGCCACTTTTTAACACTCGCCAAGGACTTGACGGGTGCTTTTAATTTTGCTATAATAGAGGTATCAAAGATGGTAAGTAGCTTCACAGCGCAATACTTGATTTTCGCCCTTGGAGGGGGCAAAACATGAGAAAAACAATCACAGTTGTCTTATTTGTCGCCATCCTTTTGGTGGCCAGCGGTTCAGCGATGGCGCAATGCCGTCTCGGCCGGATCGGCGGATGTCCGATGAATAACATCGGTTCGTTGATGTATGGCAACATGCGCCTCATCAACGGGGCCGGCTACGGCTACCCCAGCTATGTTGGTTTTTATCAGAACGGAAATTTTATGCGAGTTGGGGTCATCAATGGCATCTTGAGAGTAATTGAGACCCTGGACGTAACCAGGGCTCAGACCCAGCAAGCGCAGATTCTGGCTCAAGTGGCCAATCAAATGCAGGTTGAGGTTCCACAGCAACAGCCACAACAACAGGGCACATTCGCCCTGAACTATGGCCCGCCGCCCCAGCAGCAACCTCAGCCGGCAGTGTATCAGCAACCCGCCGCACCTAACGCGGTGGCCGGGATGTTAGCGACGTGGGGTGATGCTCGCGTATATCAGCGTGGATCGCAAACCGTTGACCCGACCGTGATCGAGGAGTGGAAGTTGGTGAACGGGACTGAACAGCCCGCCATGGCGTACAACGGGACAGATTTTGTGAAAACACTTCTGCCCGGCGACCCACCGTTTGTGTACCCGTTGCCACTAGGCGCCAGGAATTTCAAAGCATTTAGGATTGTTGGTTCGGATGACGAGAAATACGTCATTAAGGACGCCAAGGATTGGCTCCTTCCGCAATGCGACGGGAACACAATTACGTTCGTGGTTGATCCTAACCCAAAAGGAAAGTAGTTAACAATGGCCGGTCGCAATTAGTTTTGGCCGGCCTTAACGATTTTCGGAGGAATTATGATAGCATGGATGAGAGCAAACCGGCGGCCATTTGTTGCTTGGTCGTTCGTGTTTATTACCCTGACGGCAATCCTCGGATATCTGAGGGGATGGGATTTCATAGTCGGGCTTTGCGTTTTCATGGCAGTCGGAGTGACCATCGCGGTCATGTCGATTGTCCAAGGATGGCCGGGTATCTGGCGATCGCTAGGTCTAATTGGAATCGTTTTGTTTTTGTGGTTTCTTTGGACCAGTAGTTGGGACAACCTGATTTTCTTGGCGTTTGTCGTCGGTCTGATCATGATCGGGGTAGCGCTGAACAGGCATCAATGGCGACGTGCCGGAATAATCGCTGGAATCATGGTAATTGGATTTCTGATCTGGCAAGTTGGGGATGCGGCATATTGCAACCTCAACAAAGTCCAAGTCGGGAATCTGAAGCCAACCTGGTGGCCCGGAAACAATTGTTCCGGTCAGCCGGTGGTTTCGCAAGCTCCGGCACCGGTGGCTCAGCCCGTTCAATCAGCCGGCCAACCACCGCAACCGGCCGCGACCCAGCAATCACAGACAACACCCACCGCTCAAAACACCATTGACGAGAACGAGGCGATTCGTCAGGCCCACTGGAAGAACGATCCAATGGTTCAGCACAACATCGCTCAACGGCCGTTCGTTGTGGACGACCGCAAGAAATAGCAGTTCATTACTCGGCCCGAGAGTTTCGGGCGCCCACTGCAATAGTGGGCTTTTTTCTTGAAAAAAACTGCGAAAAAAGCTACAATGTTTTATGATTTATGATTCCAAGAGCGAGAAGGAAACGGGGGAAATTGCCAGAAAACTGGCGGAACAGATTGTTTCACGGGAAATTGTAGCCCTTCGACAAGCTCAGGACAAGGCGATAGTAATCGCCCTGGAAGGGGAGCTGGGAGCGGGCAAGACGACATTCATCAAGGCATTTGCCAAAGCCCTTGGCGTGAAAGAAAAACTAACCAGCCCAACGTTCGTCATTATGAGAAAATTTATAGTTCATGACCTGCGATTTAAAAATTTATATCATGTGGACGCATACCGATTGAATTCGGGCGAGGAATTGAAACCGCTCGGAATAGAAGAAATAATAGCCGACCCGGAAAATATCATCATGATTGAGTGGGCGGAGAGAGTTCGTGACATATTGCCCAAGAAGCATATATCAGTTCACATTGATCATATAGCGGAGAACAAAAGAAAAATTCAAATTATTTTATGAAAAAATTTGTCCTTATTGACGGCAATGCCATTGTTCATCGGGCTTTCCATGCCTTGCCGGCTTTGACGACCAATAAAGGCGTCGTCACCAATGCCGTCTACGGTTTCACCTCAATACTTCTCAAAACCATCAAGGATTTCAAGCCCGAATACATCGCGGCGGCGTTCGATCTGGCCGGACCGACTTTCCGCCACGAGCAATACGACGAGTACAAAGCCAAACGGATCAAAGCGCCGGAAGAACTTTACAAACAAATTCCCATCGTCAAAGAAATTTTAAAAACTTTCGGAATTCCGGTCTACGAAAAACAGGGCTACGAAGCCGATGATCTCATCGGCACTTTGGCGACAATGGCCAAAAAACACAAACTCGACGGCGATCTACAAACAATTATCGCAACCGGCGATCTCGACACTCTTCAATTGGTTGACGGCAAAAAAGTCGTTGTCTTCACATTGCGAAAAGGCATGGCTGACACCATTATTTACGACGAAGACGCGGTCATGACGAGATATGGCCTGAAGCCGGAACAGCTGAACGATTATCGCGGTTTGAAAGGTGACCCGTCCGACAATATTCCGGGCGTGCCCGGCATCGGCGAGAAAACGGCGATTGATTTGATCAAAGAATTCGGCAGTTTGGACGAACTTTATAAAAAAGTCGAGAAAAGCGATTTAGGCGAGAATTTGAAGCAGAAACTTGTTGAAAATAAGGACAAAGCATATTTTTCTAAACAATTATCAGAGATTGTCACCGATCTGAAAGTTGATTTTTCTCTTGAAAAAGCTGAGTGGCGGAAAAATCTTGATCTTAGTGAAATCGAAAAAGCGTTCAAGGACTTGTCCTTCTTCAGTTTACTGAAACGGCTTCCGGAAATCGGGCTCGGGGAAGAATCAAGAATCATGAATCATGAATCAAGAGGTGGGGAAAAAGATGGAGGAAAAAATGGAAGTAAACAATCATTGCTAGAATTCAAACCCGGAGCCGAAGATGAGGATGAAAATATTTTTGCCACCGATAAAGGCGAAGAATTGACTGCCAGCGTTTTGGGAAACACCCGCCATTCCATCGTTGGCCACGATCTGAAAAACATCTTAAAACCGTTCATTGCCGAAGGCGCGGATGTGAAATGCAAACTTTTTGATACTATGATCGCGGCTTATCTTTTGCATCCCGACCAGCGCGATTATGATTTTCACAAAATTTATTATGACGAATTCAAAGAAGACGCCAACGACGATAAAAAAACAGCCGACCTTATCCATTTGAAAAAAGAATTGGGGCACAAGATAAGATCCCAGCGGTTGGAGGAGGTTTTTGAAACCATCGAAATGCCCTTGATAAAGGTCTTGGCTGAGATGGAACTTGCCGGTATCAAAATTGACACGAAAGCCATTGCTAAACTCCAGGAAGTCACCTCTAGAGAAATAAAAAAACTGGAAACGAAAATTTACAAACTGGCCGGGCATGAGTTCAACATCAGCTCGCCTCAGCAATTGGCAGAAATTTTGTATGACAAACTCGCGATAAAGGGCAAGATCCGCAAAACCGGCGGAGGAGCGTTGTCCACGGCGGCGCCCGAACTGGAAAAACTCCGCGATGAACACCCTATCATTGACTTGATCCTGGACTACCGCGAACTGGCGAAACTTGAGAGCACTTACATCGGCCCGTTCCCGGAACTGATCGACAAAAAAGATGGCCGGATACACACCACTTACAACCAATGCGGCACAGCCACCGGCCGATTATCGTCCGAAAATCCGAATTTGCAGAACATTCCCATCAAAACCAAACTCGGCCAGGAATTCCGGAAGGCCTTTATCGCCGAGCGCGGTTATCGGTTGACGTCTTTTGATTATTCCCAACTTGATCTTCGCGTCGTTGCCCACATTGCCAAAGACAAAAAAATGATCGAAGCCTTCAAGAGGGGAGACGACATCCACACCCGGACGGCGGTGGAAATTTTCGGAGTCAAGCCGGAAGAAGTCACCCGCGACATGCGCCGGCAAGCGAAAGTGATGAACTTCGGAATAATTTACGGCATGGGCACGGGCGGTTTTTCACGGGCCTCGGGCGTGGATCACCAGCGGGCGCGCGAATTCATTACCAAATATTTTGCCGAGTTTTCCGGTGTCGCCCGCTACGTGGAAGAGATTAAGAAAAAAGCCCACAAGGACGGCTACGTGGAAACGATCTTCGGCCGCCGCCGGCAACTTTTGGATATTTATTCAACCATGCCCCAAATCCAATCCGCCGCCGAGCGCGCCGCCATTAATCATCCGGTTCAGGGCACCAGCGCCGATCTGATGAAACTGGCGATGATAAAAGTTGATGATTTCTTGCGCAAAAATTATGGCAAAGATGACGCGAGAATCCTGCTTCAGGTTCATGACGAATTGGTCTGTGAAATCAAATCCGATCTGGTTGAAAAAATCGCCCCCGAGATCAAAAAGATCATGGAAACCGTCCACAAACTTGAGGTTCCGCTGGTTGCCGAGGCCAAGAGCGGGAGCAACTGGCAGGAAGTTCGGCCGTTGGAATAATTTCTCATCCGTGGCGTCTATTGCCTCTCGGGACGTCGATTTCCCCAGCGAGGAAATCGTCTCGCTCATTTCTGTGGATTCTGGAAACATCGGAAAGTTGTAGGAAAATATTATACAACTTTCCGATGTTTCCAGACCATGCAATCACGCCCTCCACGCCTTCGGGCTCACAGAAATGAGCGCCCTCGAGACAACATCCGCCACGCGAAGGACAATCCTGTTTATCACCGAATAACCCTGAAAACCACTAGATAAGTTAATTGAATAAAAAAACACCCCGAAATGGGGGGTGAGATCATTATGTGTGATCTGGATCAAGGCAATTTTTGGAATTATATCTAGCATACAGAAAAATCGCAGCAACAATTGTAGCTACGACAACACAGATAGTCAGGGCTAGGTGTTTATCAATAAAGCTCATCTCACTGTCACCATAATAAACCTGAACAAAACACGCAGCTATAACTCCCAACCCAACACCCAGAACCCACAATGCACTCCAAAACAAGTGTTTCAAAAAATGGACCAATGGCTTCATGTTTTCCCCCGTTGTAAATGATACTAACCATAGTATAATCAAACATAAATAAGATGTCAATATGCCTGAACTTCCTGAAGTCGAAACTATTGTCAGAGAATTAAGCCGCAAAGTCATCGGGCGGAGGATTTTGGATGCTTGGACGGATTGGCCGAAGACGATAAAAACACATTCATTGGCTGGTTTTGTGAAAGAAATAAAAGAACGAAAAATATTGCGGGTTCACCGGCGGGCAAAATATATTTTGATGGATCTGTCTGGCAACAAGACAGTGATCATCCATCAGAAGATTTCGGGCCACTTGCTTTACGGGAAATGGAAAGTTGATGGCAAAAAAGTTACTCCGGCGATCACCGGGCCGATCAAAGATGACAAATTCAACACTTACATCCGGTTCATTTTATATTTAGACAATGGTTGGCAAATCGGACTTTCGGATCTGCGGAGATTCGGGAAAGTTTTTCTTGGCGATACCGATAAAATTGAAAATATAAATGAAATCGGGAAACTCGGGCCTGAACCGCTGGATTCGAAATTCACTTTCGCGAAATTCAAAGAGCTCATGGCCAAGAGAAGGGGAGTAATCAAAAAAGTACTTATGGATCCGTTCGTTATTTCTGGCATCGGCAATATTTATTCTGATGAAATTTTGTGGTACTCGGGCGTCAACCCGCTTCGGCGGGTGATTAGCCTGACGGAATCCGAATTGAAGGCCATCTACAAATACATCGTCCTTGTTCTCAAAAAAGCCATCGGTGCTCACGGCGACAGTATGCAGGATTTCAGAACGCTGGAAGGAAAATTCGGCGATTATCAAAACCAGCACAAAGCATATCATCTTACCGGCGAGAAATGCCAGAAAAAGGACGGCGGGGTTATTACTCGCCTAAAGATCAACGGAAGGTCTGCTCACTATTGTCCAATCCATCAGAGGTGAGGTTTACCCCCACACTTAAAATAAGTGTGGGGGCTCATTTCTGTCCGGTCCACCAAAAGTGAAGTTCATAACCCTTGTTTCCAAATTGTTGTATAATTTAATCAGTGAAAACTGAAGAAAAAATCATTCTCGGCTCTTGTATTATCATCGCCGCTTTTTTGGTTGTCCGAGTTGGGTCGGTAGTTAAATTCAACGTCAAACTCTCAAATGCCACCGCCGACATCAGCAGCAGTTACGTCACTAACAATGGCGATTTCACTCCGGTCAATCAGATGACACTTGATTCTGACAACGACGGCCTGCCAGATAGAGTCGAAATAATCTACGGTACCAATCCATACAATGCGGATTCTGATGGCGATGGCTCAACTGACGGTGCTGAAGTCGCTACCGGCCACAACCCTCTGGACTCCAGTGATTCTCCAGCAGTTGCCAGCTCAAGCTTCACTTCCACCTCCACTTTCGCTTTCTATGTCGGAGGAGTCAAAGTTAACTCTGCTATTTGCGGCACGCCATTGGATTTCAAAGCGGATAATTACAGCGGAAACCAGATCTGGCTGGTTCAAACCGAGAATGGCATTCCCGGTTTCAATGGCACCTTGGTTGTTCCTTACAGCCAAGTTCCGGCTTGCAATAAAGACGAGGGTTTCTATGTCAGTGATATCTACTCGGTCGTCGGTGGCAAAAAAGGGACCTATCTTGGCACGGTGGATTTTGAGCTCACAAAAGCAGCGGATTTATCAGTTCCATATATTGATTTTGCTACTCAAGCATATGGCCTGGAAAAAAATACCGTTCGCGCGGGACTGCAAACTATTATTTACGGATCCAATTTTTCGAATGTTACGAAGATTTTCATTGATTCCCAGAGTATTTCAATAGACAAATCCGCAATTAACAATAACGGAGCAGCTTCAAACATAGTATTTTCCGCTCCATCAAACTTAACTTCCGGTACGGCCGTGATATATGTCCAAAGGGCCGATGGAAAAGTAAGTAACTCTTTAGCGGTTAAAACAATTAATTCAACCACCTCGGCTCCGCTTCCCACTTCAATCCAGAACTCCTCCTCAAGTTTCATCTGTGATTTTAGTTGGGATTCACCCGTAACTTCCGACGATAAAGGGGTTAGAAGCGCTGGCAACTCAGACAATGTTAAAATGGTTTTTTCCGGCGCCTCTTCCTCGGGCACGGTCAAAATCACTAATCACAGTACAAATGACAACCATTCCATTACCGGAAACGTTCAGGCCGATGCCAACGGCAATTTTTCCGTCTACGACCACACAATTATAGACACCGCTAGCTATGCCAATGGTACCTATACCACTACATTGACCGATGTAAGTTCTGGCAAAACAGCTAACTGCACTGGCTTTGTCATCAACGCTTCGACGGGAGGCGGAGGAGGTTCTATTTTTGATGAGTTGGAAAACGCGCCCGACAACAAGACGGCTACAAACATCGCCGAAGCAGGCGGGTTCGATATCATCAGTTTTAATCCTTTGTCGATAAGTTGCATTAATTCGTCACAGGCAATTGCATATAATTCTTCAGCCGGTCAATATTATTGTGAAGCGCCACCCGCCTCGGTGACGTCAAGCATAGCCCTTACCCCCATCGTATGTCCGCCAGAAACAGAAGGTGTCACTTATGAATTAAGGGCGGATGGAAATTGTTGGCCCGTGTCTTCAACCTCAACCTCACAAACCACATCCTTGCCTTGCCCATCAGGATATGAATCGGGAGCAAATGATTGGTGCTGGCCCATATCCTCAGCCGTTAGCCCAACCTCACCCCTTTCCTGTCCGCCTCCCCAAACAGATGGTACTACATATACGCAAGAAGTAATCGGAGGAATAACTACCTGTGTTCCTTCATTTTCTAACCCGCAGACCACTACCACCGCGTGTTCGTCACCATACGTTTTAATGTACGGGGAATGCGTCTTGTGCCCATCAGGATATAACATAGTTGACGGGGAATGTGTTGGTTATAATTTAGACTGCTATGGCACATCTTCCTCTAATCCTGCCTGTGTTGCCATTTGTATGGAAGATTCCTCCCCGTCATATTGCACCACCGTTATGAGCGCATATTGCAAAGACAATTCCGATGATATGTATTGCGTCCAATATGACGCCTGTTCCCAGGATCCCACCAGTGCTGATTGTCCTAACTTTTGCGCCAACAATCCATATAATTCTGCCTGTGTGAGCAACAACGAAAACGACAATGGTCCCGGTGGTGGCAGCTCCACCGACGCCTGCGTAGCCGATTCCAACTCCGACACTTGTTATTGTTTGGAATATCCCAGCTCCGACTATTGTTATTGTTTAGATAACCCCGGTGATTGCCAAGATGATTGGAGCCAGTTCCAGCAGTAAAAAATTCTATCTATTCCACATGTCTCACACCATTAAAAAATTTATTATCAGTATCCTTGCGGTTTTGACGATTGCATTTGTAATGGCGCCGTTTTCCATATCCGCGCGAGCATCGCTTTTCCCAACTTCAGATACGAATACGACTACGAGTACAAAAGCGAGCATCTGGGGAGAGATAGTGAATTTCTTTGATTCCATCGCCTCTTTTCTTGGCCTGAATAAAAAAGCCACAATTCCACTTCCAACCAAAACCCCAACGCCCGCTATTTCTCCCAACTCCATGCCGACCATTAATTCGCACGTTTCCAACTTTGTCGTCCTCAACGTAGGGGACAAGGGTGTCGCTGTCAGTGTTTTGCAAAAACTTCTCGTTAAGGATAAATTTCTTGCCTCATCCGGTGTGACTGGCAATTATGATTCAGCCACCGAAACAGCCGTGAAGGCCTTCCAAAAAGCCAAGGGTCTCCCCCAAACCGGCGTTTTCACGATCGCCAAAAGTAGTTTACCCGCCTTCTATGCCTCAGCATCGTCAACATTTGTTAAATTGAAGCTCGGTTCATCCGGCGCCCAAGTCACCGCCATCCAGAGCTTCCTCATCAAAAAAGGTTATTTGAAGCTCTCCAAACCCACCGGCACCTATGGTTCTTCTACCCAAACTGCTGTCAAGGCCTTCCAGAAAGCCAAGGGTTTGTCTCAAACCGGCATTATTGACCAAGCCACCTTCAACGCCATGAATGGAAAATAGGGGCTAGAAAATTTTTTTTTGGCCTCCGATTCTTCGGGGGTTTTTACGATTTGATATTTATTGCCGGATTCAGGTATATTTACTTTATGCCTATTTCAAAAAAGAGGACATATATTTTGGTCGGGGGAGTGGTGGTTGTCATTGCTGTTGGTTTTTTGCTTAGCCGATACGGCGGGAATAATATTCAGATAAATAATGTAAATAACTCGGCCGGAGATAATACGAATCAAAAAACCGCGAACATGATTTCCAACAAAAGCGGAATTAGTTCGTTGGCTGGAATCACTTGCGAGACATATGACACCCGGCCGTTCGCGGTGATGATCTCATCGGACGCGATTGCCAGACCATTGTCTGGCATCGGCGAAGCGGATATGGTTTTTGAAATGCCGGTGGTGCCAAACGGTTTTACCCGGATGATGGCTGTCTATCAATGCGGCCGGCCCAAAGAAGTTGGCTCGGTTCGTTCGGCTCGGTTGGATTTCGTGCCCCTGGCACTGGGTCTCAACGTCATCTATGCCCATTTCGGAGGCGAAGAAACGGTGCTCGCGGAATTGAACAACGGCATCATCAACAACATTGATGGCCTGAAATACGACGGAACGATTTACTATCGTAAGCCAAATATTCCCAAACCCCACAACGCTTTCACGAATTTTACTTTATTGGACCAAGTTTCCAAAGACCTCGGCTACAATTTAACCGACGCGAAAGTTAATTATCCGCACGAGTCGCAGTCAAAAAGCCAGGGCAGTGTCAGCCCACAGCCGGTCTTCGCTACGGATTTTGAAGTTGATTGGAAATACCAAGCCAGCACGAACTCATATTTCCGCACCCGAAGTGGAAGTCCGGAGATTGACAAAAACACCAGTAAACAAGTCGAAGCCAAAAATGTCATCATCATGAAAACCACTTCCTCGCCGATGTCGAAGGATTACATCCGGGTCAAAGTAACCGGCACGGGCGGACTCCTGGTTTACAAAGACGGCACGGTCATCTCTGGCACTTGGGAGAAAAAAGACGACAACGCCAAGCTGACGTTTTACGACCAAAATCACAAGGAAATTCCGTTGGCGATCGGTTCGACTTGGGTAGAGATCAGCGCGCCCCAGCCATAGATATGATCATATTTTTATACGGAAAAGACGGGTACAGATTAAAGCAAAATCTGGAAAAGATCATTGCCGAATACAAAAAGAAACATGAAAATGGGCTGGCATTTTATGTGTTTGACTTTGACTTGTCCCCACACTCAAAATTTGAGTGTGGGGGCGTTGAAGATACTCGGAACGAAATCGAGAAATTTGATAATGTTTTGAAAACGGTCGGGTTTTTTGATGAGAAGAAATTGATAGTCATAAAAGATGCATTTGGTGTCGCCGACAAGATTGCGGGGCTGGTCAAAAAATGGGATTTGGCCGGGGACAAGGAAAAGATAGTTGTGTTTGTCGAAAATGGAACCGAAGCGGAATTGAATAAAAGATCGAAAAAGCTCTTTTCGTTATTGGAGACAAAGCCAAACATTGTGAAAGAATTCGCGCCGTTGACCGGAAAACGGCTTGAGGATTGGATAGTGAAGGAAGCCGAATTGATTGACGCAAGAATCGAGCCGGCGGCGGCGAGAAAACTCGTCGAATATGCCGGGAACGATTCATGGCGGTTATCTGTCGAGCTCGAGAAATTAGCTAATTATAAAATGAGCTTGCCCCCACACTCATGTATGAGTGTGGGGGAAGCCGATGTCAAACTTCTTGTCACGCCAATTATCAATTTGAATATTTTTGAAACCATTGACGCCATCGGTCAGAGAAATCGGGGCAAGGCGATGGTTCTTTTGAGCCGTCATCTCTCGGAAGGGGAGGACCCATATTATCTTTTTTCGATGGTGGTTTATCAATTCAGGAATTTATTGAGAGTCAAAAGTCTCGCCCCCACACCCATGAATGGGTGTGGGGGTAAAGCCGGGACTGAAACGGTCCTTTCCGTGGAATTTGTTGCGAAAAAAACAGGCATGAACCCGTTTGTTGTCAGGAAAACTCTTGAGCAATCGCGGAAATACGAACTCGAAGAACTCAAACAAAAATTCACCCGTCTGGCCGACTACGACATTGCCATCAAAAACGGTTCCCTCGACATCGTGGATTGTCTCTATCAAATCGCGCTCGGATAGCGAAACAATCAATCTCCAACCTGGGCTCGTCCCAGTCTCCGGTTCGGGACGCTCCAGTACTACAACCCCAGCGGGGTTGTTTGGTTTATAGATACTTCCACTCATTGCCAGTTCCCGTCGATTTTCTTCGTTGATTACAACTCAGAAAAACCCCGCTCGACGGGACTGGCAGTGCCCTCTCCGGAGACCGGGACTCGCAGGGATTGATTGTTTCGCTCGCTATTTCTTGGCAAGCAAAAACACTCCAGAAGAGTGTTTTTGCAAAGGCCCTTAGGCCTTATTTTGAGTCGGCGGTTGATTAGATGGAAGAGGTGGCATTTTTTGAATGCTACCAGCAACCTTTTCTAATTCGGCCTTCTCCGCAGTTTCAACTTCCTGCTGTGACAAT
Source organism: Minisyncoccia bacterium (assembly GCA_050015375.1). Lineage (GTDB taxonomy): Bacteria > Patescibacteriota > Minisyncoccia > 2-02-FULL-40-12 > IGHO2-01-FULL-4-A > JBEKBN01. The sequence goes on from JBEKBN010000011.1 coordinate 12,942, forward strand.
ATTCCCTTTTGCGTTAATAGCCTAATTAAGGCATTAATTCGGGAATCTCGCAACAGATCGAAAGCTGCGTTTGGGTTTATTTTTGGCGAGACTGCCTTAATAAACTCCATCACTTTGTCTTCCATAGAAAACCCGGACGGTATTGACATATGAATATGTAACTAGTAACTTGTCTGGGTGTTCATAAATAAGTTGTAGCTTATTTTGAACAGAATATACTTAAGGTTGGATAAGCCCAAAAAAGCTTTTCAAAACATCTCGTTACCACGAGATGTTTTGATTCCCGCTATCTAATCATTTTCTCTGTCGCCCGGCCTTTCTAGCGACCTTATTAATAATGAACTATTTCTTTTAGTTGAAAACCTTTTGTCGCTTAGAACAATCAAGGTAATCCAAATAAAAATCCCAATATGTTAGCAAGACACCAAATACGCACTATCCGTAAAGGTACTTATCATTTTTGGTGTTCTACTGACAGATTGAGATTGTAAAAACGCCTGAATATGGTTTGTAACCGTTTATCAGCAATAATGCTATTTCAGAAACCAAGATTCTAATGTACTAAATTAAGTTTACTCCTCTTGTTAACAAAAGTCAATAGTATATCTTCATAAAACCAATTTTTTCCTTACCTCCTGCGAACCGGATTGTTTTCAGGGGCCGTTGTCGGTGCCGTTGGCATGGTTCGATTATTGTAATCAATTAATCGACAACGGCAACCGACAACCGGATGACGGAAATCTCGCTGGGATTTCCTAAGTCCCCGGAAAGCAATCCGGTGAGCCTGGTCCGGGATTGATTGGGTTCGCGAGACGAATTGAAAAAACTCCCGAAATGAGCGAGAATAGCCATGTGGACTATGCCGTCTATTCGAAAATAGGCAAATACTCCGATCTCGAAGGGAGAAAAGACCGGTTCGTGTACCGGTTTTTTGAAATATTACCTGGGCTTTTGGCTTGGGTAACTTTAATCTTGATTGTTGCTTTGTCGTTCTCATGGCCGGTGGCGATAGCAATTTTCATCATCCTTTTTGATACCTATTGGCTCATCAAGACGATCTACCTGACATTTCATATGCGCTCGGGTTTCAATCAATTGAAAAAAAATCTGACAATTGATTGGATTGAAAAATTAGATCAACTCCCAACTACTCACTACTCACTACAAACCACAAACTCTTGGACTGACATCTACCATTTCATCGTCTTGCCGATGTATAGAGAGGGGATTGAGGTCGTTTCGGCGACACTGGATAGCATCGTCAATTCCGATTATCCCAAAAACAAAATGATAGTTGTTCTTGCCCAAGAAGAACGTGCCGGCGACCACGCCAAAATGATCCGGGAAATCGTCGAGCGCGAATACCAAAACAAATTTTTCAAATTTGTCGTCATTGGCCACCCGCCGGGAATTCCGGGCGAAATGGCCGGTAAAGGTTCCAATTGTACCTATGCCGCCCGGATCGTGAAAGAAAAGATCATCGACCCTCTCGGCATTCCTTACGACAATATCATTTGCACGAATTTTGATGTTGACACGGTTGCCCCGAAACATTATTTTTCCCTGCTGACCTATAAATATCTGACCACGCCCGACCCAATGCGGACTTCGTATCAACCAGTTCCGCTTTACATCAACAACGTCTGGGAAGCGCCGGCCTTGGCGCGGGTTGTCGCTTTCTCGGCGACTTTCTGGCATACCATCCAACAGGAACGACCCGAACGCTTGACGACTTTTTCCAGCCATTCGATGCCGTTTCGGGCGCTGGTTGATATTGATTTTTGGCAGGTCAATATGGTTTCGGAGGATTCAAGAGTTTTTTGGCAATGTTTTTTGCGCTACAACGGCGACTATCGGGTGACTCCGATGTTTTATCCCGTGAACATGGATGCCAATGTCGCCGCCGGTTTCTGGCGGACAATGGTCAACATCTATAGACAACAACGGCGCTGGGGTTATGGCGTCGAGAATGTGCCGTATTTTCTTTTTGGATTCACGAAGAACAAACTCATCCCGTTCAAGAAAAAGGTTTATTATATTTTCAATGTTTTGGAGGGCTTCCATTCCTGGGCGACGAACGCTTTGATAATTTTCATGCTTGGCTGGCTGCCAACATTTGTCGGTGGGCCGGCTTTCAATCGCACGGTTTTGTCCATCAATTTGCCGGCATTCACCCGGACGATAATGCAGTTAGCGATGCTCGGTTTGATATCGTCGGCAGTCATTTCTATCACTCTTTTACCGCCCCGGCCCATCAAATACGGCAAATTCAGATACGCGGTCATGATTCTCCAATGGATTCTTTTTCCGGTTACGACAATTCTTCTTGGAGCGTTCCCCGGCCTGGAAGCCCAGACCCGACTGGCCTTGAAGAAGTATCTCGGGTTTTGGGTGACACCGAAGAGTAGAATCATGAAGCATGAATCATGAATTATGAATCACGAAAAATAAAATCTTTCACGGATCTCGATGCTTGGAAAAAGGGTCATGAGTTGGCCTTGGCTATCTATAAAATCACGCAGCTATTTCCGAAAGAAGAAATGTTTGGCCTGATTTCTCAACTTCGTCGAGCAGCCGTTTCGGTAACATCAAATATCGCCGAAGGTTTTAGCCGCCAATCCTTTAAAGAAAAAGTCCAATTTTATTCTATGGCTCTGGGTTCGGTCACCGAAGTTCAGAATCAGCTTCTGATTTCGAGAGATATTGGTTATTTGACCAAAGCAGATTTTATTAAACTCGCTGATTTGACAATTGATTTAAATAAAATAACTAACGGGTTGATAAAAAAATCAAGAACCATGATTCATGATTCTTGATTCGTGATTCATTCTCATTCAAAATGCACCATCCTTTGCATCTCCAACAAACGAGCCGCGAGAGCGGGGTGAGATTTGAGAGTCGGGTCGTCTTTTGTCAAAAGCTTGGCTTCCAGCCGGGCTTTTTTAATTAGTTCAATGTCGGTCAAAGAAGCCATGGCCAGATCGGGAATGCCGGATTGTTTGACACCGGTGAATTCGCCCGGACCGCGGATCTTCAGGTCGGCCTCGGCAAGCTCGAAACCATTATTGGTTTTTTCAAGAGCTTTCAAACGATGACTTGCATTTCCGTCAGAGGTGAAAAGCAAACAATACGACTGGTGAGCGCCTCGGCCAACGCGACCGCGGAATTGGTGGAGTTGCGCCAAGCCGAATCTCTCCGCCGACTCGATCATCATGATCGAGGCGTTGGGAATATCCACGCCGACTTCTACGACCGAAGTCGAAACGATCAGATCGTATTTTTTGTTTTTGAAGCCGGTCATGATCTCGTCTTTTTCTTTTGGTTTCAACTTGCCATGAAGCATTGCCACATGCCGGTGCGGAAAAATTTGTTTTGATAATTTCTCGAATTCCTCGGTCACGGCTTTGACTTCCGACCAAACCAATTTCGACAGCGAAATTGGTTTGGTCGGGTTTAATACGCCATCTTCTTCTTTTGCTTTTGATATCTCAATTCTCGGGCAAATGACGAAAACCTGCCGGCCTTCTTTGATCTGGTCGTCAATGAATTTGTAGGCCGATTGTCTTTTTTCCGGTGGGATGATTCGGGTGATTATTTCTTGCCGGCCTTTTGGTTTTTCTTTCAAAAGTGAAACATCCAGATCACCGTAGATGGTCAGAGCCAAAGTGCGGGGGATAGGCGTGGCGGTCATGGATAATAGATGTGGAACATAGTTTGTAGTTTGTAGTGAGTAGTGAGTAGTCGGCTGAGATTTTAAGAGTTTCATCCGCTGTTCGACGCCGAAGCGATGTTGTTCGTCAATCACGACAAGGCCGAGATTTTTGAATTTCACATTTTTTTGAATAACGGCGTGAGTGCCGATGACAATATTGATTTTTCCATCGGCAATTTTTTTCTGCATAATTTTTTTGCTGATTTTTTCGGTTTCGGTTTCATCGGCGGGAAATTGTTTGGCCTCGCTCCCGGTTAATAGCCCAATCCTTAATTGAAAATTGGACAATAACGCAGTTATTGTCGCGAAATGTTGTTTCGCCAGAATTTCGGTTGGTGCCATAAAGACAACCTGAAATCCAGCCATTGCGACTTCAACCGCGGCAATCAACGCCACCACCGTTTTTCCCGAACCGACATCGCCGTTGAGTAACCGGTTCATCGGATATGGTTTTTCCAAATCCTTCAAAATTTCAAAAGTTGCCAGTCGCTGGTCATTAGTCAATTCAAACGGCAAACTCCGGACGAAATTGCCGACAAGCTCTTTATCGAAAGCGATGACCGGTGCTTTCAGCATTTGCATTTGCCGGCGATCAAGAAGCGCGCGCAATTGAAAAAGCAAGATATCTTCAAAGGCGAATCTGTCTTTGGCGATTTTGGCATCTTCGGATTTTTCCGGAAAGTGAATATCGAAAAATGCCTTTCTAATTTCCGGAAAATTATATTTTTCCCGGAGATGAGCCGGTAAGGGATCGGTCATTTCAAGTTTTGCGCCCAGGATCTTTTTTATCAAAAAACGCAGATACTTTGACGATACGCCTTCGGTTTCAGGATACACAGGGACAAGCCGGCCGGTGTGGACTAGATTAGAACTTAGTTTGGAGCCATTAGGACTTAGCCCCAGATCATTGGCGCTGAGTTTTTCGTATGAAGGATTTGAAAGATAAACCCCTTTTTTATCGCGGGCAACTTTACCCGATAAACTAACGACTGAGCCGACAGCCAAAGTCCGTTCAAGATACGGCTGATGGAACCAAACGGCGTGGATCCAACCAGTCTCGTCTTCAACGGTGGCATCGGTGATGGACATTCTCCGGCGCCAGGCAACGGTATTTTTTATTTCGGTGACAGTGCCGATGATACTGACGGTTTCGCCCGCTTCGGTGATGTCGGCGATGGAGATCTTTTGGCTGAAATCGTCGTATCGGAACGGAAAATGCCAAAGCAAATTTCTGACGGTTTTAATGCCCAGCCTTTTCAATCTCGGCGCGTTTTTGGTGCCGGCATAGGCGAGATTTTCAATTGATGTGGATAATTCAATCATAGTCGCGATACACAATTAATATCACTTAAATAAAAAAACCGCCAGCGATGCTAACGGTTCTTTTAGGTGATCACTTTATGACAATTTTGTGATATGTTTTCTTGCCCTTACGGAGCATTAAAACCCCATCCCTAACGAAGTCAATCACTTTGGCGTCCGACTCGATCTGTTCTCCGTTTATATTTACTCCGCCGCCGTCAATCAATTTTCTGGCTTCAGATTTCGAACTCGATAATCCCGCTTTCACGAGCAGGTCAATTACCGACATTTCGGCAATTTCTTTTTCGGAAATCTCGGTTGTTGGGATATCAGTCGCGTTCAAATTACCATCATCAAATAATTGTTCCGATGACTCCCGCGCTTTCTCGGCTTCTTTCTCGCCGTGGACGATTTTGGTAATTTCAAAAGCTAATTTTTTCTTTGCCTCGCGGATATCGCCGGCGCAAATCTTGTCGATTTCATCGATCGACAGAAAAGTAAACAGTTTGAAAAATTTCCCGATATCGCGGTCGTCGCAATTTATCCAGTACTGGTAAAACTCATAAGGCGAGGTTTTCGCCGGGTCAAGCCAAACGGCTCCGGCTTCTGTTTTGCCCATTTTTGAACCGGTAGCGGTCGTGAGAAGGGGAAATGTCGCGGCGAAAACATCTGCTTTCTCCACTTTTCTGATCAAATCTATGCCGGCAAGCATATTGCTCCATTGGTCATCGCCGGCGATTTGTAGGCGGCAATCATATTTTCTGAAAAGGGTCAGGTAATCGTATGCCTGCAGAAGTTGGTAATTGAATTCCAAAAATGATAATCCCTGATTCCTAGCCAGCCGAAGCTCGTAGGCCTTGGCTTTTATCATCTCATTCACGCGAAAATGAGCGCCGATGTCCCGAAGAAACTCTATATAATTCAAAGGAAGCAGCCAATCGGCATTGTCCACGAATTCACCCATGCCTTTCGAAAAATCCAAAAAGCGTTCCAATTGTTTCAGCAGTTTCTTGCCGTTAGCATTGATCTCTTCTTTGGACATGATCGGGCGGGTTTCGGTCTTGCCGCTTGGATCACCGATCATTGTCGTTCCGCCACCGATGACGCTTATTTGTTTGTGGCCGGCTTTTTGGAGGTGCATGACCGCCATAATTGTCAGTAAGTGACCGACATGCAAACTCTCCGCCGTGGAATCATAACCAATATAAAACGTCGTCTTTTTTTCGGAAAGCAATTTCTGGAGTCCGGACTCATCCGATACCTGTTGAATGAATCCACGTGATTTCAGTTCATCAAAGACATTGGTCATGGTTTCAGTATATCAAAATAATATATTTTGCGCGCCCGAGAGGAATCGAACCCCTATCAGAAGCTCCGCAAGCTCCCGTTCTATCCGTTGAACTACGGGCGCATTGTTTATCAAAGTCCAAGGTGCCTGGCGAAGACTTCGCCTAATGTCGTTTCGTGTTTAGTTTCGGGAATGTATTGTATCAAAAAATCGCGCAGGCGAACAGGGTTCTGGCCGTCAATGGGAATCCGGATGTAAGGCATATACCATTTTTTCAATTGCAAACTCAATTCCTCCATGCCAAGCTCGGGCTGATAGTCAACCCAAAATGACTTGATGTCCGAATAAATATGGCTGGTCTCACCGACCTTGATTCCCAACGGGCTTAATGAAATCTCGCCGACATTGTTGTGTTTTCTTTTCGCCTGAAATAAGATCATCAAACCGATCAAAGCCATCAAAGCGGTGGTGATGATATTATTCTGAAATATCTGTAAAACGACGGCCAAAGCGATGAAGGCACAACTGGCGATCCAAACGGCTCTCATATTCGGCTCGTGATAATACAAAAGTCCGGTCCAGGAAATGACCTCGGGTCCCGACGGGGGAGTTGGCCGGGGCGGGCGCTCTGCGCCCGCCCCGGCGCCAGCCATGCTCCCTCCATTTTCATGAGCTTCTTCTTTTTTTCTCAAATCAACGATTTTATCCAAAATATTTTCTCTCCTTCGCAGTTTTCTTGCTGACTTTATCCGCCGTAGTTTGTTCCAGCGAACGAAAACCGACCATTCGGATTAAATACCCATATATAAAGGCAGTATAGGACTTTTCGAGGGGTCTGAACAGAGACGATTTTGAAATACTTTGGTCAGGGTCTAAAACCAAGATGCGGAAGGTGTTATTTATCAAGAGTATTGCACCCTTCTCCGTCGAAATGGTATAATCGTTGCAGACCCCAATGCTTATATGAAAAAGCTTAATCTTAGAAAAATTCCTTTATATGTCGCTTTAATTCTGGTTTTTTCATTCAGTGGTTTTGTAGCTATTACGCAAGCAACGACGGGCGTTCCTTCGATCATGAGCTATCAAGGTCGGTTGACTGATTCAGATGGAAATTTATTAGGTAGTTCTTCCGGTACGATCTATTATTTTAAATTTTCGATCTGGGATGTGGCCACGGGTGGAACAGCCAGCCCGGATCGCTTATGGCCATCGGGTGAGCCAAAATCCGTTCCCTTAACGGTAAGACAAGGCGTATTCAATGTGGATATCGGAGACACGATCGGCGGGTATCCGGACGCGCTTGATTATGATTTTAATACGGCGAGTGATATTTATCTTCAGGTTGAAGTTTCTTCTACTGACGGGTCTTTTCAGGCACTCTCGCCAAGGCAGAGAATAAGTGCCACGCCTTTTGCCAAGTTAAGCGGCGCGGTAAGCGGAACAGGTCCATCGTCTTTTGGTACCACTACTCCATTCGCAAATTCAATAGTTTCCGTCAAATCAACATCAACAAGCTCAATTCCTTTGGCCATTCAAGGAATCGCGGGTCAAACGGCGAACCTTTTCCAAATACAAGGGTATGACGGCTCTAATTTATTTTCCGTTAATTCCTTGGGCGGCATTTTTGGCTCGTCATCGTTCACCATTGGCACGACCGCTTCCAAATCATTTATCGTAACCAATAAAGGTAGTGTCGGAGCCGGGACATTCTCGCCGCAAAGAAGGCTCGAAGTTTTAGACGTGAATAGCGTTCCTCAATTGAGATTGAGTCAGACCAGTGATCTTTATGGTGAATTTTATGTTGATTCCGCCGGTGATGTTCGACTTTCCTCGCAAGGTAAAAATATCAGAATGAATGACGAAAATTTATGGGTCTGTAACGGTGGCAGTTGCGGCATGGAGAATAGCCCGCCGCCTGATAATGGAAATATAATTGTAGACAACGGTCTCATCTTTAGTAATAAATTCGAACTTGAACAAACTGGCGCGAACACGGCGACTTTGTATGATTCGGGAGGCAAAGAAATACTTGAATTTGATGAGGGGCAATAATAATATATTCCGATGACCCTTCTCGAAGAACTCAGAATATTTGTAAAAAATATTCTACATTGGGTTTATTATTTTATCGGTTTTTCTCTGTTCTTTTTTATTTTTGGCCTAAGGAAAATAGTGTTTTCCGGAAAAAACTATTTTTTGCCGATACCATCTGAAAATTCTTTCTCTGTTCAGGTTTTTAAAATAGTTCAGCGTTATTTTATGCCGTCCGGAGTCCAGATCATCGCCACCAATCCCATGAGCGGTTTTGTCGCCCAATTGGAGGTTTCCTTAATTATGGCGTTCTTGATCACTTCTCCTATTTTTCTGTATTCGATGATAAGATATATTTCGCCGGCTCTTTTAGAACACGAAAAAAAAGCGATCTGGAAATCAGTTGCCGTATCCACTGTTCTTTTTGGACTCGGGTGTTTATTCGCTTATTATTATATGATTCCTCTGACCTTTAAATTCATGTATCCGTTCACAACCGCACTCGGTGTAACGCCCTTTTTTTCATTGGATGCTTTCATGTCTTGGGTGATCAGCATCATATTGGTTACCGGACTGGTTTTTCTGCTCCCGATCTTCATGCTTATCCTTAGTTTTTTGAAGATCATCAGTCCGGAAATTTGGAAAAAAAAATGGCGGCATGCCTTTATATTTTTGCTGATCTTTTGCGCGATAATAACGCCGGATCAGACGGGTATCACTATGATATTGTTATTTATTCCTTTGATGGTGCTCTACGCTTTTGGTGCTTTTCTGGCCGCCAGATATAAAAGGGACGAGTAAGCTCACGCTAAGGCAAGTTAACGAGTTCGCCTGATCACTATACCTTAATATTGTATGTTCTTTGCAAAAAATAAGTTGTGGAGTATAATTAAAGTGGTCGAATCGGTAAATAATTAAATACAAAATATAACAATATGTTTGGACTAGGAATTCCGGAAATAATAGTAATTTTAGTGGTAATAGTGGTTTTATTCTTCCTTTATAAAGGGAGAAAGAAAAAAGATAATTAATTTAAATGACATTTTTCCACCATGCGGCCTACTTTTTAAAGTGTAGGTTTAGCTTGGTTATGCAGGGTACGGTCGGTGTAAAAAGATGGTATTAACCAAAGGTCGAATTAATAAAAAATTAAACATAAAATAACAACATGTTTGGACTAGGAATTCCGGAAATAATAGTAATTTTAGTGATCATAGTGGTTTTCTTCTTTGGCGGAGAAAAAATATCAGAAATAGCAAGAGGATTGGGTAGATTTACAGGAGAATTCAAAAAAGGCAAGACAGAAATGGAAAAAGAGATCAAAAAAGTCGAAAAGGAGATAAAAAAGGGTTAAATTAAACATACCGTAGCGGAGCCGAGAGGAATTCTCTTAGTTAAAATAGAAGAGCGTGGACAAAAACAGAAGAAAATTCCTGAAGATATTGTTAATTGGTAGCGGAACCTTTTTGGTGGTAAGAATTTTTGGTCCCTTGTTTTCAAAGTTTTTAAACACTTCGCTGGCAAAAAATGAACCGCTTCAACACATTGGAGACAATAATTCCACGGCGTTTCGAGTCGTTAATGGTCAAAAGAGTTTTTCTGTTTACGACGAGTCAGGAGAGGAGATATTGCAAATTGATAAGGGCGAATAAAATATCAACAAATGAAGAAAAAAACCGATTGCAATAAACACAGATGGATCCCTCTTTTAGGGGTTGATAAAGGGAAAAATGTTCCCACCTCTCTTTTTACTTGTTTAAAATGCGGGGATTTAAAGGTGGGTACTGAGACAATTAAAATTTCTCAATATCGCTTAGATATGGGTGGATTGCCCATCAATAGTGTCGCGGCGATAAATTTGACGAATGTGCCTTTTGCTGATGCTCCAGTAGCTTCCGGGTTGATTATAACAGCGACCGTGGATACTAATAACCAGGGGATTGGGGCCCCCTTGTTTATGGCAGCGAATGGAAATTTAAATACGACTAGCGCTAATTCAAGTGCAACTTCTCCATGTGTAGCATTGGCCATAGATACAGGAACTGGCTCAGATAAAAAAATTCTTGTTCACGGTATTTTAAGAAAAAGTGGTTGGAGTTGGGCAACTGGCCCGGGAACCGCCAGCTTAATTTATGTATCTACAAGTACAGGAACATTAACCCAAACCAAACCTTCTGGGGCTGATCAAGTTATTCAACCGGTCGGATGGGCCTTGGCCAGTAATTGTATTTATTTTGCTCCGTCAATAATATATTTGACACACATCTGAACCGTAATTAACATAAATTATAAATGATTTTTCAATACCAAATGTTTGTAGTATGTTTTTTAAGTAAACATGAATCGGTATGCTAAATAATTATGTATTTTCCGCTGGCCATTTTCACAGCTTTGGAGAAACTTTCAAAGGGTCCGCTATCAAGTTCCGAAATTTGATTGCCGAGTTGATAGGTGATAAGTTGGACAAGCGCTCTTTTCATTAAGTTCGTTAACAAAAGGAGAAAAAAATGAAGATTTGCCTAATATTCCCGAAATGGACGAATCAATACGGGGTTTTTTCGTATTTTGCAAAAAGAGCCTCGACTATACCGCCCCTGAATTTAGCTCAGCTGGCGGCTATCGCGGAAGAACAGGGTCATGAAGTAAAAATAATCGATGGGGAAGCCAACGATATTCCCAACGAAAAAATGGTCGAATGCATTTTAGGTTATTCGCCCGATATCATCGGACTGACCGCGGCAACCCCCTGTTTCCATATCGTCGTAGATTTGGCCGAGAGAATAAAGAAGGTCAGCGATATTCCCATCGCTATTGGTGGTCATCATATAACCATACTTAGCGAAAAGGCCTTTAACGCGGCTTTCGATTTCGGATTCATCGGCGAAGCTGAGGCGTCATGGTCGCTGTTCATCGAGCGGTTTGAAAAGAATCAGACAACAACGGATATTCCCGGGATACTTTATCGGGATGACGACGGCACAACCAGATTTACGGGTGTTGGTAGGCCCGTTCAAGATCTTTCCCGTCTTCCTTTGCCGGCAAGACATCTACTGAACACCAAGAAGTATCAAATCGGCACCTTGAGAGGGAAAAAGGTTTTTACCACCATGATGACCATGAGGGGTTGCCCCTATAGATGCATCTTTTGCAATACGGCGGTCTTTGGTAACATAGTAAGAAAACGGTCACCCCGGGATGTCGTTAATGAGATTAGAGAAATAAAAGAGAAACATGGCATCGGTCATGTTATGTTCCTCGATGATACTTTTACTCTCGACAAAAAACATACCCTAGACATCTGTAATCTTTTGATCGCCGAGAAATTGAAGATCACCTTTGAGTGCGGCACGAGAGCGAACCTGATCGATGAAGAACTTGTGGCCAAGATGGTTGAGGCCGGTCTTATCAGAATTTCCTTTGGCCTTGAATCCGTCAACCAAGACATCAGAAGGATAATACGGAAGGAAGTTCCGCTCGAATGCTATGACATCGCCAATAAAATAACGAGCAAGTACGGCGTAGAAACACTCAATTCCTGTATGATTGGCCTTCCTGGCGAGACGCTGGAGACGGTAAGAGAGACACTGGCTTTCTTAAGAAGATCGAGAGAGATCAAACAGGCGAATATAAGCATCGCTATGCCCTATCCCGGAACAGAGCTATTCAATATGGCGAAGAGAGGAGATCACGGCCTAAAACTAATGACCGAGGATTTTTCAAAATACCAGAGATATAATTCGGCCGTGATGACCGTCGGCAAACTCTTGCCGCGGGATTTGGTTGGCATTCAGAACGAGGCCTTTGCCAGTATATATATCGCGCCTTTGCGCTGGTTACCCATGACAAAAAAATTCGGCATCGTCGGGTCATTCCTGACCTTTTGCCGGTTAGTAAAAGTTCTTTTAAAAGGAAAAACCCGATTTATTACCAACAGACAACTGGGATTAAAGGATTAAAAAATGAAAAGAATAATCCATGCCAAAGAGAAAGATATTATCGTATTGATGAGTAGAATAAAACACAGGATGTTTCCGAGGGCTTTTGAAAGATTAGGCGTGAAGGAAAACATAAAACGCGAAGAATTGATCGGCGTCGAAATTGGCGTTTACAAAGCCGAGCACGCTTTAAGTTTGTTGAAATATCTGGATATAAAAACACTCTATCTTGTTGACCCATATGTTCACAATAAAGCGCATGAAGAGGGCAAGCGTCACCATGGCGTCGATCAATTGCCACTATGTGTTGCTGAGATGATAGCGAGGAAGAGATTAAAAAGATTTACGGATAAAATCGTATTCATCAGAAAACTCTCGAGTGATTGTCTTGACGACATTCCGAATGATCTTGATTTTGTTTACGTCGACGGAAATCATCATTTTCGATTTTTTATGGCGGATATTGAAAATTATTTTCCAAAGGTCAGACCGGGAGGAATTATTGGCGGACATGATTTCTACAATGGTTTCTGCCGAGAGCACGATGATGTCGTCAGAGCGGTCTCGGAATTTGCGGTTCGTAGAAATCTCCCGCTTCAAGTAGAGCTTCCTGACTGGTGGATTATTAAAAAACGGCAAGGTGGTAGACAAGGGGTATAATTACAACACCCTTCGTTTTATAAAAGGGACCGGTTGCGATGCGATTAAATGCGAAGGTGGCAAGTGTGTAAAAAAACAGGAATGAAAACAAACTTCATGAGCTCCAAAACTCGCCTCTTTGGAAAAAGTAGCTTTTTGCAAGCCCCAATTTCAGGGGCTTTTTTATTTCCAGCTCAGTCAATTTTTGGGCCAGCCACAAAAAACGGCTCACTGTTATAAATAATTCTGATCTTTTTCAAAATATTCCACCGCAATGGTCCGAGAATCCCGGCCTGTAAATTTTCGTTGACTTCTTTTTCCGTCAACATGCCGGGAATAACCGAAGATATCGGTTTAAAGCTAAGGCAGTAACGCAAAGCCAATTGGGCAGGCGTGGACTTTTCTCTTTTTGCTATGTCGCTAAACAATAGTGGAGCATGCGACCAAACTTGCCGTTGTTTTTCGGGCCAGGTTGAACGATGATCTCTTTTACCGAACATCCCGGAACTGAATTTGCCGGTTAAAAAACCGAAACAAAAAGGCGTCCGCGCGATCAAGCCGACATTTTTTTTCGATACTAAGTCCATAAGACCACAATCCAAAACCCGCTGGTCGATCATGTTGAAATTGACTTGGACAACCGGAAAGCCGAATTTATCGATAGCCGCGATTCCATCGTTCGGGGAATTGACCGAGATTCCGTAAGCTCTTATTTTGCCTTCCTTTTTTAGCTTTTTCAAAGTCGAAATCGTTTCATCCCCGTTCTTAAAAATATCGATGGACGCGTCATGCAATTGATATAAGTCAACATAGTCAGTTTTTAACCTGCGTAAACTTTGCTTAAGCGAACCCCGCAAATTCGCCGGCGAGTAATCGCTGGGGCTGTTATGGGCAAAATATCCGGCCTTGGTCGCGATTACAATGCGATGTCTATTTTTTTTGAATACTTTTCCTAGAAGTTCTTCGCTGTGTCCCTCTCCATAGATGTTTGCGGTATCAAAAAAATTAACGCCCAATTCGAAAGCCCGAAGTAAAGCTTTTTCTGATTCCTTGTCATTGGTCGGGCCGTAAGAAGTGGCGCCTTTTGATAGGCCGCCGATGCCCCAAGCGCCAAAACCGATCTCGGACACCTTGATTCCGGTCAATCCTAAATTTCTGTATTTCATGGAACTAATACTAACAAAATGAAAACCGAAGTCAAAAAAACTCCCCGAGGGGAGTTTAAACATTACTAAACTGATTTCGACGGATGATCTGGAATGCCTTTATCAATTCGGAAATGCCGTCTTGGAGAGAAATTTTTGGTTTAAATCCCGTTGCCTCGATCTTTGCGTTGCTGACCAGGTAATCCCTTTGGTCCGGATCTTTGCCGATCTCCGAACAAAAAAAATGGAAATCGGGCAACTGTTTTTTTATTTCCCCGCAAAGTTCCAGTTTGGACAAATTAGCGTCGCCTAACCCGGCGTTGTAAACCTGATCTTTCATGCGGTCGAAGTTCTTCACGCAATGGAAGAAAACACTGGCGACATCCCGAACATGAATGAAATTTCTCTTGAAATGCGGTTCATATAGGACCAGGAATTTGTCAATTACCGCCCGATAAACAAAATCATTGACCATCAAATCCAAACGCATTCTGGGGCTGGTGCCGAATACCGTAGCCAGCCGCAGGGAAATACAATTGCCGGCATCAAGGATCGCTTTTTCAGCTTCGGTTTTTAGGCGGCCGTAAAGCGATATAGGGTTAAGCGGAGTTTTTTCAGTACACTCTACGCCTTGTCGGCCAATGCCGTAGCCGCTGTTAGTGGTCGGATAAATGATCTTCTGGTCCCGATCGCGTAATTCTAGAAGCATGGCGATGCTTCCGGTAATGACTGATTGCGATGTCCACGAATCTTTTTCGCACAGCGGAGCCCCCGTCAAACAAGCAAGAGGCAAGATAAAATCCGTTCCTCTTAAATGTTCAGCCATCAACGTCCGATCTCTGGCGTCGCCCCTGACAATAACCAAAAATTCGTTATGGCAATGATCTAAGAGCGGCGTTTGGCCGTACATGAAATTATCAATCAAGGTAACTCGGTAACCCTCCGACAAAATGCGGGGAATCAGCACTGAGCCAATATAACCCGCCCCGCCGGTAACTAGAATTTTTTCTTTCACGATTCCTCCTAGAAGATTGACCTTATCGTTCCGCCGTCAACCGCAATGGCAGTGCCGGTTATGTAATTCGCTTTTGGCGAGGCCAGAAAAACAACCAAATTCGCCACATCTTCAGCCGTACCCTGCCGGCTCATCGGGATCTTTCCGCAGACCTCTTTGGACATTATCTCCCTAGCTTCGGCGACGGAAATTGAATTCGAAATTGCTCTGTCGAGAACGTTTTTTTCCCATGTTTCGCCCAAAAGCGAATGGGGAAGAATTATATTGACGCAAATTCCGTTTTTCACCAGGTCGTTGGCCAGATACTTGTTCAGATAAAGCAACGCCGCTTTAGCAGCCGAATAATGAGGGTTGGTAAAACCGGGTTGACGTGATGGCAAAGTGCCGATATTGATTATTCTGCCGTTTTTTGAGCGAGTCAGCATGGGCAAAGTGCACCTAATGAACCTGACCGCGCTCATAAAATTCAATTCGTAGAGCCGCAGCCAATCAGCGTCTTCAAGGTCCAAGAACTTTCTTGATTTATCGGTTCCTCCGCCGATATTATTGACGAGAATGTCGAGAGAATCACAATACCGCGGTATCTTTTTGAAGAAATTGATGACCGTATCCGCTTTTGTGCCGTCAACAATTTCGTAATGGACCGTTCCAACGGCATCAATTTTTTTTATCTGGTCAACGGCCGTGGCTAATTTGAAAGAATTTCGGCCGCAGAGAATTAAGTTGCATCCTTCTTTCGCCAAGGCGAAAGCAATGCTTTTTCCAATTCCCTTGCTACTGCCGGTTACGATCGCGGTCTTACCCTTAAGTTCATGATCCATTTCCCCCCTCCTTTTGTTAAAGATCCGTGGTTGGATGACATTAAAGATGTTATAAGTAAATGATTTATTTGTCAAAAAATATTCAAATAAAAAGCTCTCGAAAAGAGAGCTTTGCTGAAAATATTTTACAGAAACGAAAGGATCTGGTCCGCGACTTGCGGTCCGGTGAGACCGTGTATTCGCCGGAGATATTGTCTGGAACCAACATCATGGACAAAACAATTATCTATCCCAAAACTTTTAAAAATTAGTTTTTCCCCGAAATGCGTCGAACAAATAATTTCGGCGATAGCACTTCCCAGCCCGCCTATTAAAACATGTTCCTCGAGGGTGAAGATGACTTTCCGCCGATAAGCTCTGTTTCCGACGAGTTCGCGGTCGATCGGCTTAAGGGTGTGAAAATTAACGACTTCTGTCCTGTGACCCTGCCTGTCTAGAATGTCGGCGGCCGCAAGCGCCTCCAATACCGTCGCTCCGTAAGAAAAGATGGAGATATCTTTGCCTTCGCGGACAACTTGTCCTTTGCCTATTTCTATTCCGTTATCGCCGGAACGAAGTTCATCGATCGGAAACGCATTTTTTCCGGCGAGCCGGAAATAGAACGGTCCGCGCGAGAAAATAACCTTCTCAATCAAGAGTCCCGCTTGCTCGGGATCGGCTGGCGCAACTATTTTGAGATTGGGTAAAACCCTCATCGCGCCGATATCTTCGGTGCCGTGATGGGTCGGCCCCGCCTCGCTGTAGAAAAATCCGCCACCCTCGCCAATTACCGTTACATCGGCATTCTGATAACAGACGTCGTTCCTTATTTGTTCCAGGCAACGAAAGGTGACAAAGGGAATAATACCCAAAACAAAGACTTTTTTACCAGACAAAGCCAGACCGGCGGCAATGCCGATCATATTTTGTTCGGCCATGCCGACATTTATGTGCTGAGCCGGAATATTTTTTTTGAAATCATTGACTACCGGATGTTCTAAATCCCCGGTCAACAAAAAAATGTTCGGATCTTTTAAAGCCGCTCGATATATCACCTCACAAGTTTTTGATCTCATTCAGTCAGCTCCTTTATCGCTTGAAAATATTGAACTTCATCTGGAACGCGCTTGTGCCAGATCGGGTCATCTTCCATAAATGACACACCATGGCCTTTTTTGGTGCGCGCGATGACAGCCAGGGGCCGATTTGACCCGAGGCGTGGAGCAAGAACAGCCGGAATCAAATCCCGGGCCGGTTTCGGACGGCACCATGGACAGCGCACCGTTCACAGATATTCAGGACGGAACTTGGTATTTCCACTTGAAATATCTGATCGGCGGCAAGTGGAGCCCGATTG
>JBEKBN010000012.1:0-26959 GCA_050015375.1 Minisyncoccia bacterium
GTTGTCCCTAGTACGAGAGGACCGGGATGAACGAACCTCTGGTCTACCAATTGTTTTGCCAAAAGCAGCGTTGGGTAGCTATGTTCGGTTCCGATAAGCGCTGAAAGCATATAAGCGCGAAACGGGCCCCAAGATTAGACTTCTTAGATCCCTTGAAGATTACAAGGTTGATAGGGCGCAGGTGTAAGCACAGTAATGTGTTCAGCCGAGCGCTACTAATAGATCGTAGATTCCTTACAAGATTAAGTCCTAAAACATTTTGTTTACAAAATGTTCGGACGAACCCCATGAGGCGAGTGTCTTGTCTGGGGTTTTAGTCCAAAATTTAGTGTACTTGGTGTACCCGCTATTTAAAAATTAGTGTAACCCTAGAAGGAGGTGGACAGTGAAATACATTTTGGACATTGTGAGAACAATTAGAATTTGTGTGTGGAAACACAAAATGAAGCAAGTTACAGTATCGCTGATGAACTTACGCCTTTTTCGGCACTTTGGCAAAAAACAAGGAAGTATGGAAAAAATTGGCATTGAACAACTGAAAAAAGAAGTTAACAGCCTGGTCATTGAGTTAAATAATTGGTGAGTATAAATCCTCACCTTTTTCTAGGGTTACATTAATAATTCAAATTTAACCAAGAAGCCATTGACTTGGTGACTATACTGATGGTGTCCCACTCCCGATTCCGCTTCGCGGAATCGTGGATCCTCGATTGTTGCCTGCGCATAACGCAGAACAATCGGGACTGTTCCCATTCCGAACCCCGTACAAGAAAATGGCGATATTCGTGGTTAGTGTAAGGTAGCTATACTGAAAGTGCTCCACCCGTTCTCATTCCGAACACGGAAGTGAAATCTTTCAAGGCCCATGATAGTATCGTGCTTAGCATGATGCGAAAGTAGGTAGCTGCCTCACATTGATCATGAAATCGCCATTTTTCTATACGGGGCGGGACACAGAAGCATGCCCCATACCGAGCTTCGCTCTGGTACTGGGGTGAAATCCATCAAGGCCCATGCTTGCCCCGTACTGAACCGAAGGTTCTAGTACTGGGGATAGTAGCGTGCAACGCATGCTACGAAAGTAGGTAGTTGCCAGATCAATGGCTTTTTGATTTGGATAGTGGTTTTAATTCTGGAAAAAATTATGTTAAACTGATTGTAACAAGGGAGGAATAATTATGTGGTTCTTTAAAAAGAAAAAACAGGCACCAAAACATCAGGAGTTAACCGAACAAGAGCTTGAGGAAGCCAGAAGAAGATGGAGAGAATTCCATAATAACTTGCCCAAGGAATTTACACTTGCTTCACACTGTCAATGTCTTGACGTAAATGGTGCGAGGATATTCCGAGATTTTCACTTTGTTATGGACCCGAAGATTCCGGGTCTTTACAGAGCTAAATTCGACTGGAGAATCTAGCCCGACATAAGCGGGCTTTTTTTATTCCGGAAAATCTGCGATAATAGTGGCAATGACCACCGGAGAAAGAATTGCCAAACAACTCGTTGTTCTCGTCATAATTTTGCTCATCGTGGGCGGAATCGCTTACGGCGCTTATTTTACTTTCAAGAAACCGGCGGCGACGCCGACGCCGAATCCGACTATCAATTTAACGCCGGTTTCGGTTGTCTCCTCGCAACTGATAAATGTTGACACCAATGATTATGATTTTTTGGCAAAAGTCACCAACCCGAATTCTGATTACGGTTCCGACGATGTTGAATATCAGATCGTTTTCACCGGAGCGTCGGGCGACCAGATCTCAACCATAACCAGTTCATTTTATATTCTTCCCGGCCAGACGAAATATATCATCAACACTCCCTTGAAATTCAACGAACCGGTAGCTCAAGCTCAGATGAGCATCAAGAGCGTTGATTGGCAGAAAATGAATTCTCAATCCGTGAATGATATTTCCCTTTTGGCGAAAAACATCAGCTACGCTCCATCATCAAATCCCGGCGTTTTCAGCACGGCTAGCGGTCAAATATTTAATAATTCCGATTATGACCTCGGCCAAGTATTGGTGCTGGTGATCTTGTTCGACGAAACCAATAATCCCATTGCCGTCAACAAGACCGAAGAATTGACCTTTTTGTCCAAGACCTCCCGCGGTTTTGAAACCTCTTGGCACACGTCATTTCCAGGCAAGGTGAACCGGACCGAAGTTGACGCCTACACCAATGTTTTCCAAAACTCAAACTTCATCGCCACTCACGGCGGAACTGAAAAGTTCCAGGAAAACTACTAAAATGAATTTTTGGAGTTTTGTAAAAAAATTCGATTGGGTTTTGCTGGTTTTGGCTTTGGGCATTTTGACTTTGGCGATGCTGACATTCAATCAAAGCGGACCAAAGGGTATTACCACCATCGAAAAAGAATTCATTTTCATTCTCGGCGGACTGGTGGTGATGTTTTTGGTGTCAGTCGTTGATTACCGGATATTCAAAAATAACTCTGCGCCTTCGGTGGCTTTGTATGTTCTCGCTTGCTTTCTCTTAGTTTTGGCTTTAGGTTTCCCGGCGGTCAGAGGTTCGCGGGCCTGGGTTCACATTGGTTTCGGTTTTCAGCCGTCGGAATTCGCCAAACTGGCGATCCTGATATTGCTCGCCAAATATTTTTCCCAAAAACACGTTGAGATCTACCGGTTTCATCATATTTTAGCATCGGGGCTGTATGTCGCTTTGCCGGCGGGATTGGTTTTGTTACAACCCGATCTTGGCTCAATGATGGTTTTCGTTTGCCTGTGGCTGGCGATGCTTTTTTTCGCCGGCATCAAACGCAAACATTTGTTGGCCATTGTGATGGTTGGATTGGTACTGGCTTCTTTCGCCTGGTTTTTCGGTTTGAAACCCTACCAAAAAGACAGGATAATTTCTTTCGTGAATCCATACATAGATCCGCGGGGCATCGGCTACAACGCCATCCAAGCCCAGACAACTTTCGGTTCGGGACAAATTTTCGGCACATTTTTCACCGGTAAAAAAATGGCAGTAATGGTACCGGAGCAATACACCGATTTCACTTTTTCGGCTTTCGGCCAGAAATTCGGATTTGTCGGAGTCATTGTCCTCATTGGCTTGCTTGTCGCCCTTATCATCAGGATCGGTTCCATCGCTACGCGCTCGCATAACAACTTCGCGAAACTTTTTTCACTGGGGCTTATCACTCTCATCTCCGTTCACGCCTTTCTCAACGCCGGCATGAATTTGGGGATCTTGCCCATCACCGGAATTCCGTTCCCGTTCTTGAGCTATGGCGGAAGCAATCTGATGACGCTGATGATGGGGCTGGGGATTGTGGAATCTATCCACCTTCGGGGCTGATTTTTTCTTGAACTTCCAATTTTAACTTTCAGCTAGCTTCGGCGATTATCTCTCTTGTCACCACTCCAAAACCCAGCGAGTTTTGTCGTTCGCTCAAAAGCGTGGATTTTGCTCGCAGTGGCCTACCGGCCAAACATTTTACTGCTCGCCAACCGTGCAATTCACCCTTTTGAGCGTGCCCAGAGAGACAATCGCCTCGCCTAATCGCTGAAATATTAACGAAGTTCAAGAGAAAATCAGTCCCGGGGAATTTCGCAATTATTTTAGCTAGATACATACATAAATAACTCATCCCGACATCTGTGGATAAGTAATATTGCAACTATGCTAGAATGCACACATGAAGCAGATACCATGGTGGCTTTTACTGTTGTTGGCTGTTGTTTCTTATGTTGTCAGCGTGGTTGTTGGCGGTGTTATTGGCAATATTTTTGGTGTTTTCGGGTTAATTATGCTATTGTTTGGTATTATAGAAGGCGTGAGGGCGCTTGCTCGTAGAAAAAAGGAGTAATTCAATTATCAACAGTTGCGCCACTTGTGCGAATCGTTTTTCTTTTGGTAGAATAAAACCAGTACAGTTGAGAATTCATTGCCTTGTGTTGGACACATAGAGGCAGGCGAAGTAAACCCGAGTTAGAAGACCTTAGAGGCGGGTACTCAGGGGTGCGAAAGCTCCCCGCGAGTCCAACCGTGGGACTTTCTTAAAAAGAAAATTCCCCGAGTATTCGCCCCTGCGGTCTTCTTTGTTTAATAGGCAATCTGGAATAGGGCTTCACTCTTTAGCCCTCTCTAGGAGGCGTATTAAATAAGACTCGTGCCTCCGAATATTTTATGTCGGAATTATGAGTCAATAAGAGATTTATTACTATGTCTAGTAGTAAATTTGCTTTCTGCTACTATGCAGATGGAATGATGTGGTGTCAGTATCCTGATGGTACTTGGGCTCATCCTTTTCTTGCAAGTGAAAGTAGACAGAGAAGCAAAACTTCCTCGCAAGAGGAAGTCCAGCAGGAGTTGAAGGAAACAGCTGAAACAGCTGAATCCTCTAACTAAAACAAGTCAGAAAGGTTAGGCAGAAATGCTTAACCTTTTTGGTTTTTATAAACTATCAGATAATCACTTATACTACAAGTATACACCCAACACATTTATAATTGTGGATAAATGGTGTGAATATGTCATGAAATCCAATAAAAAAGACATAATTATTTATTTGACGCTTACTGGTAAACCACACCCATGTTGTTTGTGTTACAATAATAATCGCTATTTTCGTAGCGCGCTAGGGAGGTCAAATGTTGCCGATTTGCAGTTATTTCAGAAACAATAAATCTCTCGGACTTGCATATAGAAGTAAAGTACGATATAATTAGTTTACTGAACGAAGATAACTTTCCGCCGATGAGCGGGTGAAATATCCGCTTTTTTCGTCTAATGAAAACCAAAATCCAAAACATCCGGAACATTGCCATCATAGCTCATGTTGACCACGGAAAGACAACCCTCGTGGATTTTTTGTTGAAGCAGTCGCACACTTTTCGGGAAAAAGCGGAGGAGATGACCCAGGATTTGATAATGGATTCAAATGATCTTGAACGGGAAAGGGGTATTACAATTTTGGCAAAAAACACATCGGTTGTTTACGATGGCATCAAAATTAATATCATCGACACTCCTGGACATGCCGATTTTGGCGGTGAAGTCGAGCGGACGCTCAACATGACTGACGGCGCTTTGCTTCTCGTTGACGCCCAAGAAGGACCGATGCCTCAGACAAAATTCGTTTTGAAAAAAGCGATTGAATTGAATTTGAAAATTATCGTCGTCATCAATAAAATAGACAAGCCCGGTTCAGACATAAAACGGACTATTCACGAGGTCTCAAATTTGTTTTTGAATCTGGCAACACAAGATCATCATCTCGATTTTCCCATAATTTATGCCATCGGCCGGGAAGGAAAAGCGTGGAGCCATGTGCCGACAGTAAAAGAAAAAACCGGCGAGGGGAATCTTGAACCGTTGTTTAAAGAAATCATTAAATTCATTCCGGCACCGGAAGTGGACATAGACGCGCCGTTTCAGCTTCTCGTTGCCAATCTCGACCGCGACAATTATCAGGGAAAATACACCATCGGTAGAATCGCCCGCGGGAAAATCAAAGACGGCCAAACGGTAACAGTTATCGAACCCGACGGCAAAAAAGAGAGTGGCAGGATTGATAAAATTTTTACATATCAGGGATTGATTCGAAAAGAGATAAGCGGGGCCGAGGCCGGCGACATCGTGGCCTTGACCGGAATTCCGGAAGCCCACATCGGCGCGACAGTAGCGGATCCGGCAGCGCCGGAGGCGCTGCCGATCATTGCTATCGAAGAACCGACTTTGCGAATTCGGATCGGTCCTAACACCTCGCCATTCAAAGGCCAAGAAGGAGATTTTGTGAACTCGCGCCAAATCGCCGAACGGCTTCACCGCGAACTGGAAACCAATGTCGGCATGCGTCTTGAAGAACTTGGCGGAACGGATTTTCTGATTTCGGGCCGGGGCGAATTGCATTTGTCCATTTTAATCGAGACATTGCGAAGAGAAGGATTTGAAATGGAAATTTCAAAACCGGAAGTAATTGTCAAAAATATCGGCGGAGTCGAATCCGAACCGTTCGAGGAAGTGACCGTGGATGTGCCCGAAGAATTCATGGGCGTCATCACGACCCAATTCGGAAAAAGAAAAGCCGATACCGTGGAAGTTATCAATCACGGAAACGGTTACAGCCGGCTGGTTTATCACATCAGCACTCGGGGATTTCTTGGTTTAAGAAATATTCTGGTGACAGAAACCAAAGGCACGGCAGTCATCAACAGCGTTTTACTTGGCTATCAACCGGTTATTGAACAGCCGGTTCACCCCCACACTCAATCATTGAGTGTGGGGGCAAGGTTCAGAAACGGCGCGCTTATCGCTTCTGAAACCGGCAAAGCGGTGGCGTTTGGTTTGCAAACAGCCGAAGGCAGGGGAACGGTTTTCATTTCTCCGACGACCCAAGTTTACGAAGGTATGATAATCGGGCTTAACTCCAGGCGCGAAGATATTGAGATAAATGTCTGCAAAGGAAAAGAACTCTCGAACATGCGCTCGAAAGGTTCCGACGACGCGATTTTACTGGCTCCGCCTTTTATCATGACCCTCGAACAGGCGGTTGATTTCATCGAAGACGACGAACTTCTGGAAGTAACTCCCATCTCCCTCCGCCTCCGCAAAAAATTATTGGTCAAAATAGACAGAGTTCGCGAGAAGAGAACGGCTTAAAATCATCTCAAAACATTCTGAAACCATATAGACCTATTACCACGGTCGTGGTAATAGGTCTATATGCCATAACGGGCTACATCAATCCAAAATGCTTTTTGAGATCTTCGTCGTAATCAATTTCACTGATGGTCATGACTCTCGTATAGCCGATTAGTTTTTCTTCCCAGAGTATGTCATCGATAATCCGTGGAATTTTATAGGGAGTAATCCAAACGCTTTTCTGAAGTTCTTTAAATCCGAAACTGTCTAACACATCTCGAAAGTCATCCCGTTTACTCCTTTTCTTTTCCGGTATATCAAAAATCAGTACTCGCCATTTACCATCCCAATTATTTTTTTCTCGTGGCAGGTATTTATGGGTTTCAGCTGATGCCCAGATTGCCTCATGTTTACCCTCGCGCGTTAATTGAAAAGAATTCGACCCGATTTTTCTAATTAATTTTTGTCGGCGTAATTTGTAGAGAGATGAATAAATCGACATTTGTTTATAATGTTTACAGAAATAATGGCAATACGGGTGGGCAAAAAATGATTTCATTGTCATATCTCCGACAACATATAAAGTGGCGAGAATTGCTCGACTAAGAAATCTTTTTGGTTTATTATCCATATAGACATATTAGTACGGTCGTGGAAATATGTCTATATGATATTTTAAGAGTTGGTAAATATATTCTCGATAAAAGTTTTCCCAGAACCAATATAGCCATCAATCGCAACAGCCATTTTTTCTTTTCTCAACGCAATGATTTTCTGGTATATTTCATCCATTTTAAATCTCAAATTCGTGAATTGTGGCATTGCCGATTTCGGGCCTTTCTTTTTGAGGAAATTCGTTATGCATGATTTTCAATATCCCGCCGTGGGTGACAATTACGACCTTCCCATTTTTGTAATTAGTATTTAAGTATTCGATAAAATTCAATAAGCGAGATTTTACATCATTTATGGATTCCCCACCAAATCGGTGATAGTCATATTTTTGGGCATAGTCAATTTCTTTCAAATTAGGAATTCCGGATTCTTTTGCCATATCCTCCCAAGTTTTTCCAGAAAGAGAACCATAATTTCTTTCCATCAATTCATCCCTTAGCCCAATCTTAAGATTATAATTTTTGTTTATTATTTCCGCCGTCTGCCTAGCTCTCTTCAACGGAGAAGAAAATATTGCATTGATTTCACTTGGCAGATTTTTCGAAATTGACTTAGCTTGTTCTATGCCTTTATCGTTCAATGGATGGTTAAAAACCTGGCCGGCTGTTTTACCCATCTTATTATAATTCGTTTCTCCATGACGAATAATAAATAGCTTCATGCTTCAATTTAAACATCAAAACAAGAGTTCTACAAATTAAAGCGGGGTGGGCTTCGGTTCCACTCCGCTTTAATTTGTAAAACCCCCGAAAAACAATGGTTTTTGAGGTATTGACAATGGGCATTGAGGTATGGTATAATGGATGCATAGGTAAATCGGGGTACCTCTAATTCCCTGATCGGTTAAAACCGCTGTTCATTCAGAAAAAAAAGGAGAGAGTATGTTCACGGACAGATATGATTTTGGATCTGCATTCGCATTCGGTTTGTTGTCTGTAATGATTTCTGCGCTAGCCCTAGGCGCCACTTCCATGACATGGGCCAACTACAAAAAGTTCGGGTTTGATGCCACGACATTTGTAGGCATCATAACTATTTTGCTAGCGATCGCGGGATTGATTCTCTTTCGTGTATTATATTTAAATACGAAGAGACGATCTTCACTGGTGCAGCCACCGAGGGTTGACCACAAAACCCAGAGAAAGGTCGATCAACTCAAGAATCTTGGTAATCGGATTTACAAGGCCGTATTAATTGCGGCAAAAGATAACCCTTATTATTTGTGGGTAGAGAGGGTTAGAACTCCTGGCATGTATCGTGTTTCTGTAAGCGTCAGATATCCCGATCCGGGATATGAAAGTCAGTGGTTTAGTCAACTGCATGAGAGAAGGCGGTTGGTCAGTATTGATATTGATGGAGTAAGCAAGGACATCGTCACGAATTTCTCGTCCGGTGCTCATGATATAACCGACATGGACGACGAGAACGGGATCAAGAAGTTGATTGATGCCCTCGTGGCGGACGTCAGGAAGTGGAAGCCGGCTAAATAGTTCCTTTCCTATCCTATCCAAACCTATCCAAAAAAACCGATGGACAGTTTCGGGATTGAGCCAGGTGTTGGCTCAATCCCGCCTTACCTCGGTTCATCGAACAAGAAGCTCATGGTGACCCGACAGAGGCGAAGTTCTTTGACGAGATTTGGGAGGAAATATGATTTCTTTTCTGGCCGAATTAGCTTTTGTTTTAAGAGAAAATCCCTCCAGGCGTTGGAAGATAATGCTTTTAGTATGTCTCTCATTTGGTATTGCTGCAATTGTGATAGCTTGGTTGACATTATTTCTGTCGGGGTTTCTCAAGCCCCATCTCAATTAGTTCTTATGCCTTCTCATGGAACCTCACAGCAGAAAAGCCCCACGCTTCACCTGTTTGTGGGGCTTTTTTTGTTTTTGCATTTATTATCCATTTGTTATAGACTCTTATGGGAGGTTGAAATGAAGAATATCAATGTTGAGGAGCTCATTAAAGAAAAAGCGTATCAGTTTTACGAGCAACGGATGCGCTTAGGAGCTCCAGGTGACCACCTTACCGATTGGCAGAACGCCCGGGATTTTCTGGGTTTATGGCACTGCAGGGTACAAGATTATGCTTGGTATAAGTATTGCGCCCGATTAAGTTTCAGTGCACCTGGCTCGGCGGAATCAGACTGGTTTGCGGCTGAGCGCCAACTTGCGGCTGATTCTTCATGGTGGATAGAGTCTAGAAGCCAGACAATGGAAGAGATTCTTAAGGTGCGAACCCCAAGATATGTTGTGCAGTAAATTCTAGCTCATTGTTCGCCCCGCTCGGAAAAGCCCCCGGCTAATCCAGTGGGGCTTTTTTGTTTGGAGAAAACGAGGAGATGAAAGGGGGAAAAGGGTGGAACTGGAGAAATGGGAGAAAAATTGTCGAGCGGGCTAGTCATTTTCTCGCTCCGCCGCAGGCAAGATTCCCGAGGAAATTAAAACAGGGTTTGTCCGGAATATTAGGTCGATACCCGTCGCTGAATAGCCCGCGACGGTGAGGGTCACTTAATATTCCGGTAAACAAATCCCTGTTTTAATAATCGAGGGAATCGAAGCCGAGCACCTAGCGAGAAGAGGGCTAGCTCGCGACTAGTTTGCTTCAGTGAGCGGAATTTCGTCCAGCACGATTTCTTTGTAACCGGTGCCGGCGGGGATGAGACGACCAATAATGACGTTTTCTTTGAGACCACGAAGCTTGTCTTCTTTGCCCGAGATCGCGGCTTCGATGAGGATCTTTGCCGTTTCCTGAAATGATGCCGCCGAGAGGAAACTTTCCGTGGTTAAAGAAACTTTTGTAATTCCCAGTAAAAGATTTTCCGCCGTCGCGATCTTGCCATCGTTTTGTTTCACGATCTCATTGGCTTCAAGCAAGGTCCGTCTTTCGGCGATGTCGCCCGGCAGTAATTCGGTGTCTCCGCCGTCAATGACCCTGACATGGGAGAACATCTGGCGGGCAATGAGCTCGACATGTTTGTTATTAATGCCTTCGCCGGTCGAAAAATAGACGCTCTGGACTTCGCGGATGATGTAGCGGGCGACGGTCTGCATATTGCTGGACGTCTGGAAAAGTTCTTTCAAGTCAACATGGCCTTCGGATAATTGTTGGCCTTGAGTAACGAGATCGCCAACCGAAACCCAAGCCACGGTGCCTGGCAATGTCAGATATTCTCTTTCTTCTCCCTTATCTGAAATTATTTTTATCAGAAACTGAGTATTTTGTTTTTCAACGGCGGTAACTTTGCCGTCAACTTCGGAGATAAGCGCTTTGACCGCCGGTGTCCGGGCTTCGAAAATCTCAACAACCCGAGGCAAACCGGTAGTAATATCGCCCGATGCCGACGCCACGCCTCCGGTATGGAAGGTTCTCATCGTCAGCTGGGTGCCCGGCTCGCCGATGGCTTGGGCCGAAACGATGCCGACTGCCTCGCCGATCTGGACGAGTTTATTCTTTGAAAGATCGTGGCCGTAACATATTCGGCAAACGCCATCCACGGCTTTGCAGGTCAGAAGCGATCTGATCCTGACGGTTTTGGGCGGAAACAAGTCAATTTTAATTGAGGCGGCGGAGTCAACGATCTGATTTTTTTTGACGATGACATTACCCTCAGAATCTTTTATTTCTTCCATCACCACCCGGCCGCGCAAACGCTTGCCGATGGTCTCGCCGGTGAATTTGGCGTCGTCGGCAAAAAGCGTGTAGCCCTCTTTGTCTTTGCAATCCTCAACTTTCACGACGACATCCTGGGAAACATCAACCAACCGGCGGGTCAGATATCCGGCTTCGGCGGTTTTCAAAGCGGTGTCAACCAGCCCCTTTCTGGCGCCGTGGGTAGAAATGAAATATTCCAAAACATTCATACCTTCTTTGAGGGAACTTTTGACCGGCAATTCCATCAACTCGCCCGAAGGTTTGACCACCAATCCGCGCATGCCCGACAGCTGGTTGACCGTGCCCCAGTTGCCGCGGGCTTTCGATTCCACCATGATGTAAACAGCGTCGTTCTCGTTGAATTGCTGTTTGACCATTTTCTCAAGTTTGGATTTGGTCATGGTCCAAAGTTCGATGGCTTTTGATTTTCTTTCAAATTCGGTCAGAAGTCCCTGGTCGTAAAGCGAACGGTTGAGGTCAATGGTTTTTTGGGTTTCGGCCATGATGGCTTTCTTTTCCGGCGGAACCCGAAGATCATCCATGCCCCAGGAAACGCCCGAAACCGTTGAATAATGAAAACCGTAGCTTTTGATCTTATCCAAAAATTCAACCGTTTGTTCTTCGCCGTAACGATCGAGAATGTCGGCTTCAAGCGCCCTCAAGTCGGTCTGGGTCATGGTCTGGTTGATGAACTTGTGGCCTTCGGGCAAAGCGCGGTTGAAAATTATCCGGCCCGGGGTGGTCTCGACAAAACTGGTCTCGGAACCCTCGACATCTTTTGACAATCTGACTTTGACTTTCGTCCGGAGACCGATGACTTCGAAATCATAAGCCAGGAGCGCTTCCGATTCCGAAGAAAATATTTTGCCTTCGTTGGCGGCGCCCGTTGTGACGCTGGTCAAATAATAGCAACCGAAAGTGATGTCGCGGGATGGCACGGCAACGGGTTTGCCGGTGGAGGGTTTCAAAATTCCGTGGGTCGAAAGCATCAGGTCACGGGCTTCGGCCTGGGCTTCATTGGTCAGCGGCAAATGAACGGCCATTTGATCGCCGTCGAAATCGGCGTTGAAAGCGCCGGTCGGCAAAGCCGGAATTTTAATGGCCTTGCCTTCGATTAAGAGCGGCTTGAACGCCTGGATACCCAGGCGATGCAAGGTCGGAGCGCGGTTCAAGAGAACCAATTTGTCTTTGATCGAAACCTCGAGCGCCTCCCAAACCTCGGGACCCTCCTGATCGATGGCGTGATTGGCCGAGCGGATGTTGTGGGCGAAACCTTTGGCGATGAGAAAATTGACGACGAACGGCTTGAAAAGTTCCAAAGCCATGTACTTGGGCAAACCGCACTCGCCAAGTTTCAATTCCGGACCGATAACAATGACCGAGCGGCCGGAGTAATCAACGCGCTTGCCCAAAAGATTTTGTCTGAATCTGCCTTGTTTGCCCTTGAGCATGTCGGCTAGCGATTTCAAAGCTCTTTTCTGGCCGGTGGAAGCGGCGACGAGGGTCTGACCTCGGCGCATGGCGTTGTCTATCAAGGCGTCAACGGCTTCCTGGAGCATTCTTTTTTCGTTCTTGGTGATGACTTCCGGCGCCCGGAGCTCTATCAAATGTTTCAAGCGGCTGTTGCGGTTGATGACTCTCCGGTAAAGGTCGTTCAGATCCGAAGTGGCAAACCTTCCGCCGTCCAACTGGACCATCGGCCGCAAGAGCGGGGGAATGATCGGCAATATCGTCAGGATCATCCATTCCGGCCGGACGCCGGCGCGGTGCATGCCCTTGAGCATTTTCAAGCGGCGCTGGATCTTTTTCTGGTTGACCGGATTGTCGGTATCAACGAGGGCGTTCTCGCTGAATTCGATCTCTTTTTCCAAATTCATTTCCGACAATAATTTCCGGATGGCTTCGGCGCCGATGGAGGCCTCGAAAACCTCGCCATATTTCAGCGACAGATCGCGGTAATCAAGTTCTGATAATATCTGATGTTTTTTTATCGAGCGGAGATTTTCTTTTTCTTTTTCGAGTTGGGATTTTATCCGTTCCTGTTCTTTTTCATCGGAGGTATTTTTGATCAGCGATCGGAGTTCGGATTCCATCTTTTTCATGGCTTCGACTTTCAACTCTTCATTGACCGACATGACGATGTAGGCGGCAAAATAGATGACCCGTTCAAGATCTGGCAAGGTCACGTCCAAAACCGTGGCCACCCGCGAAGGCACTCCCCGCAAAAACCAAATATGAGCAACCGGACAGGCCAGTTTGATGTGGCCCATTCTTTCTCGGCGGACGATGGAACGGGTGACTTCGACTCCGCAACGGTCGCAGATGATGCCTTTGTAGCGGATGCGGCGGTATTTTCCGCAATAACATTCGTAGTCCTTGGTCGGCCCGAAAATGGATTCCGAAAACAGACCTTCTTTTTCCGGTTTCTGGGTTCGGTAGTTGATGGTTTCCGGTTTGGTGACCTCGCCGTATGACCAGGCCAAAATTTCTTCCGGCGAAGCAACCTTTAATTTTAGCGCTGCGAATGACATATTAGAATTGTCTGCGAGTTAGACGATAGTCGCGACGAGCAGGTAACAATTCTTATACCCAGCACATAACGCTTTATGTGCTGGGTAAATAACTGTTTCCGTGCTCGGCTTACTTCGTTCGCCTGCGCTCGGACATTTGTTTATTTTTCTATTAATTCAATATTAAGCCCCAGTCCTTTTATTTCGGAAAGCAGAACCTTGAACGATTCAGGCAAGTGGGGAGCTCTTATCTCTTCGCCGTTGACGATCGATTCATAGGTTTTCGCCCGGCCCTGGACATCATCTGATTTAATGGTCAACATTTCTTGCAAAGTATGAGCGGCGCCGTAACCCTCCAAAGCCCAGACCTCCATTTCTCCAAATCTTTGTCCACCAAATTGGGCTTTTCCGCCAAGCGGTTGCTGGGTGATGAGGGAATACGGACCGATCGAGCGCATGTGAAGTTTGTCCTCAACCATATGCGATAATTTCATGAAATAAATAACGCCGACGGTGGTTTTTTGGTCGAACTTCCTGCCGGTCCGGCCGTCGTAGACGTGGATCTTGCCGTCCTCGGGCAAACCGGCTTTTCTCAATTCTTCTTTGATGACATCTTCGGTCGGTCCAGCCATTGACGGCACGGCGGCGAGATAGCCGAGTTTCGACGCCGCCCAGCCCAAATGGGTTTCAAGAACCTGGCCGATATTCATACGAGAGATAATGCCCAAGGGACTCAAGATCATATCTACCGGTTTGCCGTCGGGCAAAAATGGCATGTCTTCCTCGGGCAGGATCGTCGAAATGACGCCTTTGTTGCCGTGGCGGCCGGCAAGTTTGTCGCCGACCTGGATCTTTCTCATTTGAGCCACGGAGACCTGGATGGTTTTGATGACGCCAGCCGGAAGTTTATCGCCTTGGTCGCGCGAAAATATTTTCACGCCGACCACGCGGCCGGAAGCGCCGTAATTCATGGTCAAGGACGTATCTTTGACGTCGCGGGATTTTTCGCCGAAAATAGCCCGCAAAAGCCGTTCTTCGGCGGTCAGATCGGACTCGCCTTTGGGCGTGATTTTGCCGACAAGAATATCCTGGGATCTAACCTCGGCGCCGATGCGGACAATGCCGTCGGGATCGAGGTCTTTTAATTTTTCCTCGCTCCGGTTGGGAATATCGTAAGTGGTCAATTCCGGGCCGAGCTTGGTCTCGCGGACATCAACCGAATAATCTTCAATATGAATGGAAGTGAACAGATCCTCCTTGACCAATCGTTCAGACAAGACGACAGCGTCTTCAAAATTCGCGCCTTCAAATGACATGAAAGCCACAACCAAATTCCGGCCCAAAGCCAATTCACCGTTCTTGGTGGCCGGACCGTCGGCGAGAACATCGCCTTTCTTTATTTTCTGGCCGGGCTTGACGATCGGTTTTTGATTGATGACGGTGGCGGCATTCGAACGGCGGAATTTCAAAAGTTTGTATTCTTCCTCTTCGCCGTCTTTGTCGCGTTTGACGGAAATTTTGGAGCTGTCAATTTTAGAAATAACACCATCGGACTCGGTGATAGCCAGCATGCCGGAATCGCGGGCGACTTTTTCTTCAACACCGGTGCCGATGATCGGCGCCTGATTGGCGATAATGGGAACGGCTTGGCGTTGCATATTCGAACCCATCAGGGCGCGGTTGGCGTCGTCGTTTTCCAAGAACGGGATCAGAGCCGTGGCTACCGAGATCGGCTGTTTGGGCGAGACGTCAATATAATCGATCTGGTCGGGCGTGGCCAAGTCGGCTTCGCCGCGGATCCTGGCCGGAATTTTTTCGTTGGGGAACCTATTGTGCTCGTCAAGTTTGACGGCAGCCGAAGCGATGACAAAACGCTCTTCCTCGGTGGCGTCCAGATACTCAACTTCATCGGTAACTTTGCTATTGACCACTTTCCGGTAGGGCGTAAGGATAAAACCCAGGGGCGAGACCTTCGAATACAAAGCCAAATGACCAACCAGACCGATGTTCGGGCCTTCAGGCGTTTGGATCGGGCAGATCCGGCCGTAGTGGGACGGATGGACATCGCGGACTTCGAAACTGGCCCGCTCGCGGGTGAGTCCGCCGGGACCGAGCGCCGACAATCTCCGTTTGTGCTCGAGTTCGGCCAAAGGATTGACCTGATCCATGAATTGCGACAACTGACCGGAGGCGAAAAATTCTTTCAAACCGGCGACGAACGGCCGGGGATTGATGAGCTGAGCCGGCAAGACCGTGTTCAGATCCTGGGTGCTCATCCGGTCCTTGATGATGCGTTCCATTTTCGAGAACTGGGCGCGGAGTTTGTCCTGTAAAAGTTCGCCTAGTGTCTTGACTCGACGATTGCCGAGGTGGTCAATGTTGTCTTCCATCGCGCCGGCAGTGTTGTTGAGTTTTATGATCTCCCTAACGACCGAAATGATGTCGTCAATTTTCAGGGTTCGATTCTTTTCATCCAAAGGATAATCCTTTTGAAAACGGATGTTCATCCGATGGCGGCCGACCCGCGACAGATCGTAGCGGGAAAAATTCTCAAACATGTTGGTCACCATCTGGCGGGCGTTATCAATGGTCGCCGGGTCGCCCGGGCGGATCCGTTTGTACATCTCGATCAAGCCCTCTTCCTGCGACGAGGCCGGGTCCTGGATCAAAGTTGAAACGATATACTTCATGTTCGGGTCGGAATCAATATCGCTGAACAATTTCTGAATGTCTTCATCCTTGCCGACACCAAAAGCCCGCAGAACCGAGGTCACCGGAATCTTTCTCTTCCTATCGATACGGACCGAAATAGTGCCCGAAGATTCGGTCTCAAACTCAAGCCAAGCGCCGCGCGAAGGAATTATTTTCGCGCCAAAAAGCCGTTTGTAACGGCTCGATTTGGATAAAGTAAAAAAAACGCCTGGACTGCGTATCAGCTGGGAAATAACCACCCGCTCGACGCCATTGATGACAAAAGTGCCCCGCGGGGTCATTATCGGAAAATCGGCGAGATAAACTTCCTGTTCCTCGACCTTACCGGTTTTTTTGTTGGTTAACGAAACGTTCACCCTCAGCGGCGCTTCAAAGGTGATGTTCTTTTCGCGGGAAACCAATTCACTGTATTTGGGTTCCTCAAGTTTGAAATCTAAAAAACGAAGTTCCAGGTCTTTGTTGGTCCAGTCCTCGATAGGCGAGATGTCTTTGAACAATTCTTTCAAACCGACATCTAAAAACCATTTATATGAGTCCAGTTGAACTTGAACCAAATTCGGGGCCTTGATCGTATCCAGGGAATATTTTGAAAATATTTTCCGCATGCGAAATTGTCTGTGAGCTAGACGAAGTCGCGGCGAACAGGTAACAATTTCAGCACCCAGCACATAACTTGTTATGTGCTGGGTTACTAACTGTTTCCGTGCTCGACTCACTTCGTTCGTCTGCGCTCGGACATTTAGCAACACAAAAAGACCAACCCCCCGGTGCTTGGCGGGGTAAATAAACAGCGTCCGCTAATTTTGCGAGATATCAGATAACACCTCGATAAATGGATTAACTTCCCTATCCGGACCTCCCTATTGAATAGAGGAATTCAGATAGAAAAATTAATTTTTAAACCTTCAAACCCTCAACCACGGCCTCGGCGATTTTGACCGAAGTGGCGTTTTCACCCAAGTTTTCGCGTATTTTATAATCCTTTATGGTTGTGATGTCAATATTATTCCTTTTTGACATCTTGTCAATAGCACTTATCAACCCCGTTAGAAGCTCCTTATATACGCGGGTTTTTTCTCTCATGATGTAACCGTGTCGTTTTAAATAAGTAGCTTCTAACGGGGTCAACTTATCGTCTAAGTCATGATAGTATGAAAAATTCTCAGCGTCAACCCCGTTGCCTTTTTTCACCAGTTCCAGCCAGCATTGATTGTTTTTTAGCTCGATGATGAGTTCCATCCGGTGAATTGAATATATCAGAAAAATTCGCCGATGGCAAGGACTATTGATCTGCTGAAAAAACTTTTTTCCGAGAAGAAAAACCGGAAACCAATTTTACCCGGCTAGCCGGTATTCCCAGATGACTGGCAAGCGCCCGAGCGATGGCTGTGTTGGCTCGGCCTTGAACCGGCGGCTCCTTGACCGATATTTCGAAATGGGAATCGTCAACTTGAACAACCCTTTCCTCGTGAGCACTTGGTTTGGCCGTTACAAATATTTTCATAATATTAAGAATACCCTTTTGTGAAAAATTAACAAAAAAGCCGAGGCATGCTCGGCTGTGGCCATAAAACGTTCAGGCGCGTATTATCCGGGTTGTATATTTTCTTGCCGCATTTGCGGACGAGCCGCGGCGATTATTTTGTGCATGGCTCTGGCTTTGATCTCTTTGAGATCATTGACGCAAATATCGGCCATTTGGGACATAGCTTCAAATTTCATCCTTTTTGCTCCAAAGAGCCCGTAGCGGTGTCTGATCACCCAGTTTTCAAGTGGTTCCAGGTTGGCGTCAAGAAGAATTTCCAGAACATCCTGCCGATTTTTCATCTCCTTGATAATGTCGATCAAATTTCGTTCCGGCTCCGGCAGACCCGAAATTCTCTTAACTCTTCTCCCTGTCGTTCCATGGGTTTTCAAGGTTCTATCCTCCTTTTCGATAGTTTAAGTTCGTTCTGGTATTCTAACGTGTTGTCCATTGTTGTCAAGAAGTATTTGACAATATGGGAGTGATGATATATTATGATAACAGTCGTTTCACAATACAAACAACAGTCAAAAAAGGAGAAACCCCCATGCGAAATCAGCATGAAACCCCCTCCACCGAAACCGCAGGATTCATGGAAGAGTTCGAAAAAATGCTCGGCTGGTGGACCACGATTCTGGTCGCTATCATCAAGGCGCTTCCCAGAACCCACCTGAAGGAAATCAGCGATTTCTGGAAGAACAAGCCAAACGGCGAACTGCTTTCCCGTGCGCTCCAAAACTTAATAAAGTTGCCGGCAAACCGTTACGCGCTGACTCTGGACTACAGAAAAACCATAAAAACGATTTTATTACCCGGTGACTATTTAGTTTTTGAGGATTCTGTTAATGTCACCGGGACAGAGGCTAAGTTCCTATATTTTAGTATCGAACGAGCCGGAGTTGGCAGGGCAAAGTTTCCAGAAGGTAGTTCCAAGAAAGTTATTCGTTGCGAATGGCATAGCGAGGCAGTAAACGATTTTGCAAAATGTATAGCGGCAACCCACGGCCTCACTGCCCGTATTCATGATTCTTTCGGCCGTCAAGTTAGATATGTGTTGACAAATGACTAAACGGCAAATCCGCCCGGCAATTCACCGCCGGGCTTTTTATTTCCAGTGATTTTACTAAGCGCGAATCAATCCCTGCGAACCGGATTGCTTTCAGGGGCCGTTGTCGGTGCCGTTGGCACGGTTCCGCCATAGGCGGACAACGGCAACCGACAACCGGATGACGGAAATCTCGCTGGGATTTCCTAAGTCCCCGGAAAGCAATCCGGTGAGCCTGGTCCGGGATTGATTCGAGTGACCTTGCGGTTTTGCGCCGAGAAATATACAATTAACTCATGTCCAAAGCGGATAGGAAGAGAAAAGAACTCAAAGAAAAAGGGGAATCAAGGTTGCTTTTGGGTTTGGCCCAGGAAACCAAGAACGGCATCTGGGGAATTTTGTGTCTGGGGCTGGCAATCGTGGCGATGCTGGCCTTTTTTGGTCTGGCGGGTTCGGCCGGCGAGATGTTTTCGTCAATTTCGAGAACATTGTTCGGCTGGGGATTCTTTTTGGTGCCGATCGCTTTCACCATGCTCGGCGTGGCGTTTCTGAAATCGGTCCATCGCAAGATCTACACCAGCGCCATCGTTGGCACGTTCCTTTTTGTGCTTTCGTTTCTGGCCATCTTCCATATTATAGGGAAGGGTGAATTGGCCGTCCGTATCCACCAGGGCGGATATTTAGGTCTTATCATCGGTTTTCCCCTGTTTAAAGCCACCGGTTTCATCGCATCGTTCATAATCTTGATATTTTTGCTTTTCGTCTCGGTTTTGATCGCCTTGAACATTCCCGTTTACAAATTAATAATGAAAGACAAAGAAGAGGAAGCCGGGGGTGAGACGAAACCCTTGCAGGACAATGTCGTCATCAAACGCGGCAACGAGATCGTGGATCAAAAAGCCGAAGAAAAAGCGGCGGCCCTGGCCGGGCAGGCAAAACCCAATGCCGTTGCGGCTAAATCAATAGCCAAAGTCAGCGATGAGGATAAAGAATTCGTCATCAAATCATCAAAATCCGGCAAATGGGTTTTGCCGCCTTTGGAAATTTTGCATTCCGATCACGACACGCCGCGCTCGGGCGACATCAACGCCAATGTCGGCATTATCAAACGGACACTGGCCAATTTTGGCATTGATGTAGAAATGGGCGAGGTTTCTATTGGACCGACGGTCACCCAATTCACTCTCCGACCGGCGGTGGGTGTGAAATTGTCGAAGATCACCACTCTCAACAGTGATCTTTCACTGGCGCTTGCCGCTCACCCGATAAGAATTGAAGCGCCGATCCCGGGCAAAGCGCTCGTTGGCATCGAGGTACCGAACAAAAAATCCGCCCTCGTGGGGCTTCGCGATCTTTTTGACTCCGAGGAATACAAAGAAAGCAAATCAATTATGCCCTTAGTGGTCGGCCGGGATGTTGCTGGCTTTCCGGTTTTCTCGGCCCTTGAAAAAATGCCCCACCTGCTCATTGCCGGCGCCACCGGTACCGGCAAATCGGTTTGTATCAACACCGTCTTGCTTTCCCTTTTGTATAAACATTCGCCGGATATGTTGAAATTTATTTTAGTTGACCCAAAAAGGGTTGAGCTGTCTTTGTATAATGGAATTCCGCATTTAATCACGCCGGTCATTGTGGATTCCAAAAAAGTCGTTCATGCTTTGCGCTGGGCGGTAAGGGAAATGGAGAAGCGCTACGAACGACTATCGGAAACCGGTTCTCGGGACATCATGTCATTCAATGCTAAAGTCATGGCTTCAACCGCTTCCGCGAAAAACGGAAAAGAACCGATGCCGTACATCGTCATCGTCATTGATGAACTGGCTGATTTGATGGCGGCTCACGGAAGAGATGTTGAAGCGGCGATCGTCCGGCTGGCCCAAATGGCGCGCGCCGTCGGCATTCATTTGATCGTCTCAACCCAGCGGCCCTCGGTGGAAGTCATCACCGGTCTTATTAAGGCCAACATCACCAGCCGGATCGCTTTTCAGGTGGCCGCGCTGGTTGATTCCAGAACAATTCTTGATATGGCCGGCGCCGAAAAGTTATTGGGTAACGGCGATATGCTCTATCAAGCCGGTGACACCTCAAAACCGCGGCGGGTCCAGGGCGCGTTCGTTTCGGAAAAGGAAGTCAAAGATGTGGTCAGATTTTTGAGACAACAAGCCGAACAATTGCAAGAGGAAACCGCCGAAGAAGGCGAAGAGTCGGCCGAGAATGGCGATCTAAAACTTGACTTGGATGAATCAGCGGCGGCGACACTGGCGGGAGCCGAGGATGAAGGTGATGAATTGTATGGCGATGCCAAAGAAGTCGTGGCTCAAGCCGGAAAGGCCTCGGCGTCGTTACTTCAACGGCGGCTGAAAGTCGGCTATGCTCGGGCGGCCCGGCTACTTGATCTGCTTGAAGAAAGGGGATTAATTGGACCGGGCGAAGGCGCGAAACCTCGTGAAGTTTTCATCGGCCGTGATGCCGGCGTGCCTGAAGCCGCCCGGGGCAAAGAATTTGACTCGTCTCGCCGTAGCTTTGCGGAGGAGGATGATGGCGCCACCGCCGAAGTTGCCTCGGCTCCGACTCCCGATGAAATTCCCGACATAGAAAAACAGAAAGACGAAGTCGAGGCGACAGAGGAATAACGCTCGCCTCCGCTTTGAAAAATCCCGAACCTGGGCTCGTCCCAGTCTCCGTTTCGGGACGCTCCAGTACTACAACCCCGGCGGGGTTGTTTAGTTTATAGATACTTCCGCTCATTGCCAGTCCCGTCGATTTTCTCGTTGATTACAACTCGAAAAACCCTGCTCGACGGGACTGGCAGTGCCCTCTCCGGAAACCGGGACTCGCAGGGATTTTTCAGAGCGGGGCTCGTCTGTGGCTTGACATGTGAACGGTGTAAATGTATCATGTTTTTTGTGTTGCCTTAAAAATTAGATTTCGAAAGGAGCAATCCGATGAATGTGCAGGAAACCAAGGATTTTTTGCAGGAAGTTTGGGACGGAAAACTTCCCCTCATGTCACTTATTGGCCGATCATTCGAAGGTCATTTCGGCCCCTATCACCTTGCCGGAGCGATCGTGTCATTGAGAAAACAAAGCAATGGTATTTTTATCAATTTGGCTATTGGTGAGCCAACTCTCCGATCTATTGGTAGCACCGTCAAGTTTGAGATTGGCACCGAAGCATTCACTTCCACCGATTTTGTTCTCACTTTTTAGACCCCCTTCCCTCTGAAATTTTCCACAAGGAAAATGTATGAGGGTTTTTTGTTTGTCAAGGTGGAAATCGGAGGGAGGTTGTGATAGTGTGAAACTAAATTGATTTAATAAAAAAAACATGGCAAAAGAAAAAAAAGAAGAGAAAGTTGAGAAAAAAGTCGAGAGGAGCGAAAAAGAAACAAGACAGGACGGGCGGCAGAAAGGCGTGGATTTGGCGGTAAAAGAAATTCAGGACAAATACGGCGAAGGTTCGATAATGAAACTCGGCGATGCCAGGAAGGTGGATGTGGACGCCATTCCGACAGGTTCGATATCATTGGATCTCGCGCTCGGTGTTGGCGGATATCCGCGCGGACGCATCATCGAGGTTTATGGTCCGGAATCAAGCGGAAAATCCACTCTTTGTCTTCACGCCGTGGCTGAAATGCAAAAAATGGGTGGAATCGCCGCCTATGTTGATGCCGAACACGCGCTTGACCCGGTTTATGCTAAAAATATCGGGGTAAATGTCGCAAATTTATTTATTTCCCAGCCCGACACCGGTGAGCAGGCGTTGGAAATCGTTGAAACCCTAACCCGTTCGGGCGGTGTGGATCTGATCGTTGTGGATTCGGTTGCCGCTTTGACACCCCGTGCCGAGATCGAAGGCGAGATGGATCAACAACACATGGGACTTCAGGCGAGATTGATGTCGCACGCACTTCGGAAACTAACGGCCATCGTCGCTAAATCCAACACCACGGTTATTTTCATCAACCAAATCAGACAAAAAATCGGAATCATGTTTGGAAACCCCGAAACCACCCCCGGCGGCTTGGCGTTGAAATTTTATTCGTCGGTTCGTCTGGAAATTCGCCGGGCGGCCCAAATCCAGGCGGCAGAAAAAATTATCGGTAATCGCGTCAAGGCCAAAGTCGTCAAGAACAAAGTGGCCGCGCCGTTTCGGACAGCAGAATTTGATATTATCTACAACGAAGGCATTTCCAAAACCGCCGACCTTATTAATACCGGCGTGACATTGGGCGTGGTGGCGAAATCGGGAAGCTGGTATAATTTCGGAGAAACGAAACTGGGGCAAGGCATGGAAGGCAGCCGGACATTCCTCAAGGAAAATCCAAAAATAGAAAAAACCATCATTGAAGCCGTCAAAAAAGCCGCCGCAGTCGCGGAAACGGCATAACGCGAGCCCTTATCTCTTCGCGCTTTGTGCTCGGCTTCGCTCATCGGCTCATTCGAGCCGATTTGTTTCGTCTGCTGACGAACCGGAATATTAAGTGACCCTCACCGTCGCGGGCTATTCAGCGACGGGTATCGACCTAATATTCCGGACAAATCGTCTCTCTGGTTCGCCTCTTCGCTTGCCTGCGCGGCCGCTCAAAGAGACAAGGGCTCGCGTTATCTTTTGGTGTCATAATCCACAACTTCGAGAGTGCTGGGAAGACATGCTCTCCGCTAAAAATAAAAAAACAATCTGAGTTGCAGGGATTTTGTGGCTCGCACATGGTTGTAAATGCTAGTTTCTGCGATAAAGCTAGAGAAAATACGGTAGCTAAATTCATCTTGATAGTGGAATTATGCTTGACAGAAACTTATTAACAAGATACCATTGGGATAGCGTTCCACATTTAAGAGAGGAGAACGAAAATGCAAAAAGGGCAAGTATTTGGTGTTCTTTTTATGGTTTTGTGGGTTTCCCTTGTTGTCTGGCTTGTTATAACCGCATACAGTGGAAAAAAATCTACCGCAGTGGTGGAAGATGTGCGGGTCATAACAACGCAAGTCAGAGAGACCCAAGGTTCAAACAAATCGGCCGACGCTGCAATTGGTGCTATCATTGGCGGTTCCATTACTGGTGGTATTGGCGGAGCCGCTATTGGTGCGGCGATAGGCGCTGATGGAAAAGAACCAGCGACACGATTATTCAAAAAGATCGAGACCTGTATGTTCATCGCCAAAATACCAGACGGACGACAATTCAAGTTCTTTGTCGATTATGAAGGCGGGGATTTGAACGGGTGTGCGCTTCTTCACAGGGGAGATGTGGTACCCGTAGTCATCTTCAAACCACTGTTCGGTTCACGCCTCAATTATTTATGGGGAGATCAAAAGGGAGAATTAATTTCCCAAACCGAGATGTTTTTATCTCGATCTAGTATTGGTAAATGACCGGTCTTTTTTAAGAAAGCTAGACAAGCCGGAGGCGATACTCCGGTTTTTTTATTTGCATAATTTATTGTTATATGTTACCATATAGGTATTAGTGGTTGGTCGTTGACAATCAGAAACGGGGGCGGTCATGCAAATTTCGCGGGAGTCCATTCCAACTAAGCATGGATTACTTGTGGCGATAAAACTAATGGGCAAAATTACCCTTGGCGAAGGGACGGAGGCATTCAGAAATGCAGCCCTAGATGTGCTTAGAGCAGAAACTAAGCCGGTCGGCATCATCTTGAATTTTTCGGACATTAACTATATTGATTCGAGTGGGCTTGGTGAACTTGCAGATTTCTATCATACGATTTTCAATCAACCCGTTCATGTCGCGGTAACAAATTTAAGCGAGAATATTGACGAACGTCTTCGCATAACCAAACTTTGGACGGTTTTTCCGATCTTTGCCACCCAGGAAGAAGCGATAGAGAATTTTAAGAATAATGGCTGGTTCAAACGGCCAAAAGAAGTTCATCCATTTCCGCACATTTAGAATCAGGTATTCTTAATCGAATACCTTTTTTGTTTGACAATGCGGGGTTGGAGAATTAATATCAACTTAGATTTTTCTCGGAGGCGGGGATGAAGATAGAAACGAGTTATGTCGGCGATATTGTTATTTTACAATTGGATGGCGAACTAACCCTTGGCGACGGAACACTCGGTTTGCGGAATTCGGTTCGTGAAGTTTTGTTGCGAGGGAACAAGAAGGTCATTCTTCAGATGTCCAAGGTCAATCACATAGACACTTCCGGCGTCAGCGAGCTAGTTGCCTTGTTGGCATTGGCGAATTCCCCAGATTTTGGAGCGGATATTAAATTGGTTTGCTTAAAAAGGAAAGTTAAAAAACTTTTTGTCGTGAACAAACTTAGGACGACTTTTACGATTTTTGAGGACATTCCGGAAGCTATAAAAGCTTTTTCTATTATGTAGGGCCGGCGAAAACCGGTTTTTTTGTTTGACTATTTGAGGAGATTATTCTAGTTTGATGTTGCCGATATCTGTCGGCAATTATGAGGAAATCGGGGAGGGAGTGATGGCTCTGTATAGAAAGTTAGAGGTTACAAGGTCGGAGAAAAACGGTATTGTTGTTTTAAAATTTGATGGCGGATTATTACTCGGGCAAGGCGCGGACACTTTCAGTTCGGCGACCCGACGAGAATTTGAAGACGGGAAAAAAGTAATCGTTGTTGACCTGATAAATGTTGATCATGCTGACAGCGCCGGTGTCGGGGCTATCGTCGAGGCGTATGTATTATTCAAGAATTTTAAAGAAGGTAGAGTTGTTCTTGGCGGTCTTAGCAGAAAAATTCGCGATTCCCTGACGATAGCCAAACTCTTGCCGTTATTCTTGGTATTTGAAGATAGTGATTTAGCCGTCGCTTGTCTGACGAACAATTTGCAAGCAACGGCGAAGACCCAACCATCTTTTCAACCGGGGGCATCCTCCGGTTTAGCCCATCCGAAGCTCTGATGTCCATAGAGCGAAGGTGGGTTTTTTGTTGGATAAAAAAAGACCGCGGAGCGGTCAGCGGATATTGTGAGCTTTGGCGAAAGCGATCAAGGCGTTGGT
Organism: Minisyncoccia bacterium; assembly: GCA_050015375.1. Lineage (GTDB taxonomy): Bacteria > Patescibacteriota > Minisyncoccia > 2-02-FULL-40-12 > IGHO2-01-FULL-4-A > JBEKBN01. Next base: position 25,725 of record JBEKBN010000012.1, read on the forward strand.
CAAAGCTTTTCTAACGTCGGCCCGGTAAGAATCATAACTAATGGTATCAGAATAAGTTGCGCGGCCGCAGGCGGCTTGTTGTGTCGCCCAAGTGACATAGATGAGCATGCTTTCAGTGGCGAAAGCGCTGATCTTAGTCTCGGGAAATTTTTTCAAAGTTGAAGTCAACTCATTACATAATTTCCTCATTTCATCGACCGAAATTGACACCAAAGCTTTTCGAATTTTTGGATTCATCGAATCCCGACAACTTTTTAGAAATTCCAAAACTAGTGCGCGATAATTGATTGGCTCATCCATTTTTCCCCCTTTTCAAATCAAAGAACGAAATATCATTTCTGTCGTGTCTGCGCTTTGGTATACGGCATTAACGCCATGTACCTTGCCAGTTTAACGGCTTTGGACATCATCCGCTGATGTTTTTTGCAAAGGCCGGTGCGGGCGGAAGACGAGATCTTAAACTGGCCGGAAACGAATTTTCGGAGAATGTCAGTATTTTTGTAATCAACATGAGTAATTTTTTCCTGGCAAGCCGGGCAGGTCATATTTAAAATGGAATATCTTTAAGGTCTATTTCCGTCTCTTCGACATCATTGTCGGTGGCGATAGGATTTGATACCGGCGCCTCCTGGTCAATGACCGGGATCTCATCGTCATCTTTTGAATTAAAACTTTTCGGCTGGCTTGACTGGCTGGATTGAACCGGCGCGGAGCTTCTCGGTTGGCCCGTTGATTGATATGGCGCGTTGGCGGCTTTAGGTCCCAATTGCAAACTTTCAGCGACGATCTCGGTGCGATATCTTTTCACGCCATCTTGGCCTTGCCAGGAACGGGTTTGTAGCCGGCCTTCAAAAAACGCCAACTGGCCTTTCAATAAATATTTTTGGGCGATCTCGGCCAGCCGTCCCCAGGCGACAACGGTGTGGAACTCGACTTGTTCCTGTTTCTGATTATTTTTGTCGTTCCAAACGCGGTTGGTGGCGATGCGGATTGTCGCCACTTGCTGGCCTGAGGGCGTCGTCCGCACTTCCGGATCTGCCGCCATCCTTCCGATTAGGAAAACTTTATTTAGATTCATGAATTGTCCACGAGCTAGACTAATGTCGCGGCGAGCGGGAAACAATTCATGACCCTAACACCTATCGGGTTCAAAGCCAAATGTTAATAATGAGCATAAGCCGTTAGGCGGCTACGCCTGTGGGCTATGTGGCTCATCAAACTTTGACTCCGATAGG
>JBEKBN010000013.1:0-16255 GCA_050015375.1 Minisyncoccia bacterium
GCCCGTTTCGCGCTTATATGCTTTCAGCGCTTATCGGAACCGAACATAGCTACCCAACGCTGCTTTTGGCAAAACAATTGGTAGACCAGAGGTTCGTTCATCCCGGTCCTCTCGTACTAGGGACAACCCCCCTCAAACTTCTAACGCCCGCACCAGATAAGGACCAACCTGTCTCACGCATAATTATCAACTGTTACCAGTTGTATGGACTATACCACACTCCACTTTGGAGTATCGACATTTTATAAAATCCTAAGATTCTATCTATTATTTCTAATAAGTCTCTACGGGGTTTTGTTTTGCGAGAGAGGAAGGAAGGGTACCTTGGCTGGCGGGGACGATAGCATGCATGTACCCGCGCTACGGTCATTCCCGACCGATTGCTTATTCTTCCCTTCCCTCTCGCAAAACAAAACTTCCCTCGGAATTATCCTTTCAATCAGGTTGTGATTTGAATAGGATTTCTCCGATATGAGTCGATTTTGCTAATGCCGATTTCTCGGCATAGCCGCCCGAATCCTTTCGGATTGACGGTTTGAACCCAGCTCGCGTACCTTTTTAATTGGCGAACAGCCAAACGCTTGGAAGCTTCTCCACCTCCGCGCTAAGGCGCACATAATCATTTATTACTAAATGTGTAGACTATATCTTCATCCCTCATCGAGGGAGCCAACATATTATAATTAACCTTTGACATTATCGCTTCGTCAATTATCCGATTCGTTAGGATCAAGTCGTTAGGGATGCGGTAACTTATACATCATGGATTTAACTTGAAAAACATAAGGTGAAACTATTGCATTGAATTTTCTCATTTCAGGTTGAGGAATATAGATATTCCACACTTTTCCCTTCTTATGTAATTTCGAGTTAATCTTAAAATTTCTTAATAGACACTTTTGGAGAATTTTATTCTCTTCAAAAGAAAATAAATCTGTACTGAATCTAATTGCATTGCAATCATTTCTTTTGTAGCCATCGTCCATAAGCCATACAGCCAATGATAATGGGTGTTTGAAATGTTTGACTATTTCTTTAGGAATAATTTTCTGGCCGTCTTTGTAGAAAAAATCGTAGTAGAAATTCAAACCAGGCAAAGCGCGAGTGGCAAAAGCCCATCTCTCGCATGTTTTCCCTGACCTTTTATCCAGCTCGCGAATAATTTTTGGTTCGTTTGAAGCAATGTTTTTCAGAATATTATATTTCCAAAAAACAAAATCTTTGCTGACCGAATAATGGTCAACACGCAAACGAGAATTCGCCCATCTTTTCTCAAGACTGCCGTCTCCCAACAAAGTGCCCAAGATTAGAAATTTTTGGATGACAGTTAAACCGCTTTCCACGGTATTACCCAATTAGATTAGTTAACTTAATTATACCATACAATTAGTAAACTTGTGTTCACTATATGGATAATTAAATAACGAGAAAACCTAATCGGACTTCACCGTTTTTAGTTGGTTTTCGTTCTGCCTTACGGCAGAACAGGCCCATTTTTGAGCCGACATCGAGGTGCCGAACACTATCGTCGCTATGGACGCTCGGATAGTACTAGCCTGTTCAATTCATTTAAGAATTAGACTATATCTTCACCCTTCCGATATTTCAGAAGGGGAACGGCGTATTATGATTAGTCTTTGACATTATCTTTTCACTAATCATTTGACCACAATAGTGATCAAGTCGTTACGGGGTCAATGAGGCATCTTGTATCTAAACAATGGGATTATGTACTCATCTATTACTTTTTTGAGTTTAATCATTTCTAATCTTGAAAAATACAACGCGAATCCTTTTTTCTTTTTTAAAACCTTGGTTCCTAAATCAAAGTTCTTTTTTAAGGTATCGCTACATATTTTTGCTTCCTTTTCAGAAACATTTCCAAGATATAGATAGCCACATTTATCTCTTCGATAATAGTAGCCGTCATCCATAAACCAAACTGCGAGAGAAATAGGTTCTGCCAGATATTTATATAAATCTGCTGGAACAATTTTCTTTCCGCTTTTGTAGAAAATATCTTTGACGTTTTTCAGTTCAGGCAAAGTTCTCGACTGACACCTGATGTACCGATATTCTCTGTTAGTTATTGGATGGATTCGATTAATCCTGACAATTGACGACTTTTGAAAGATATTTTTCAAAGAATTATATTTCCATAAAAGATAATCTTCCTGATCCAACGAGTGTTCAAATCTCAATCTAGCGTTTATGCCATTACTTTGAAGATAAGAATCGCCCATTATAGATCCGTAAATAATCGCCAATTGTGTTTTGTTTAGATACAAGACGCTCACGACTTCCCACGGGATTCCGTATAAGAAAGAAAGTGGCTTTCGCCATGGAAAGACCTTCTTATAGGTTCGCCGTTATAAGCCGTTAATTATGTTCCGCATTGCTGCGAAACGGGACAACATACTCTTATTTTAGCATTTCTGCTAAGCAGAGTTTATCCCCGGAGTAGCTTTTGTCTGATGATCTTCCACGCTCCTACGAGCAATGGTCGGTTCACTAAGTCCTGCTTTCGCATCTGCTCGACACATCCGTCTCGCAGTCAAGCTGGCTTGTGCCTTTACACTATCGCTGCGATTTCCATCCGCAGCTAGCCAACCTTAATGAACGCCTCCGTTACTTTTTAGGCAATTGTGTTGCACACAATAATTTTTAATTTACAATTTTCAATTTTTATTGAATTTTCAATGATTCAATTTCCAATTATTGCGGAATAAATATTTCTATTTATTTCTGCATGTCGCCATGCAGTTCGGACTATATTATAAGTTAAAAAAGGTGGGCCGGGCTGAATCAGCCCACCATCATAAATTTCAACTTTTCAGCGTATAGTCTCTGAGGGGAATTAGACATAACCAATATATTCATCAACAAGTTCATTGTTTTTCTCTCTGTACAATGCGGCTTCTTGAATAGTTGGGTCGTCTTTACGCATCTGTCTAAATTTATCTTTTGCGTATTTATTTGACGACCAAAACCTAACGATTTTTTTAACCTGTTCATGATTGATAAGATGAAAGTTTTCTGCTCGAAACTTTTCAATCTTTTCTTTTTTCATTGTTTACTCCTGATTCTTCCCTGCTGGTTGACCGCATTGCGATATTTTCACTCCTCGACTTATTCGGAGTAATCGCAAATCTACATTCATTTAAGAAACGGTGGTTCCAGCATACAGCTGAATTTGCAACGAGAAATTTCTTTCTCGTGGCCCCATGCGGCACTTGCCCGCCTAAGTTTTTGCTAATGCAAAATTTTGGCGGGGTAACGAATTTTCGCCGCGTTAAGGCAACAGCCCCAGTTAAACTACCCACCAGGCACTGTCTTGATGATACCCTAGAAAAAGGTGAACAAAGTTTGGTTCACCGTTATTAATGACGTTCTTCGTACATAGTCCTAACTTCCTTGGCTTTCGATCGAAGCAATTCAAGAACGTCTTCGCATTTCAAGGAATAGAATGCAATTACAGAGGGACACACTGGAACTTCCAAGAAATCTTCACGAACGAGAGCAAGAATCTCACCGTTGAATTTTGATCTGATAATTTCCGCGTCATTTATTACTTCTTGGAGAAGTTCTTTGATCTTTAATAATCTTTGATTCCTATCCTCAAAATTTTTCATTTTATTTACCTCCTTCTAGGGTATCACCAGTTAGAATTACAAGTCCTTAAGATGGCTGTTTCATTGTCGGATCCACGCCGCCCGAGAGCGGCGCTTCAAATCCTCACCACTACGCTACGCATAAAAACTCGTAACTCAATACCAAGCTATAGTAAAGCTTCCGGGGTCTTTCCGTCTTGGTGCGGGTAGTCAGCATCTTTACTGACATTGCATTTTCACCGGGCTATTGGCTGAGACAGTCCTCCGCTCATTACGCTATTCATGCGCGTGGGAACTTACCCCACAAGGTATTTCGCTACTTTTAGACAGTTCATCCTTTTTATTAATCTCGGCATTTCTGCCGGACAGCCTCATAGTCGCCTATGAGATCGGACTCTATCTTACCGCCAAGAATGGCGATTCTGACGTATTAGTCTCTGAGGATTCTTGTGAACTTCAATAAAAGGCCTAACTCGTCTAAATGTTAGGCAAATCACTTTTTTCTTATCATTTTTCTTTTCATTCTTTTTATTCTAAGTTTCAGCTGAAGTTTCTTAATTTCCCCTTCTATCTCTTTAATCTCATCTCCGGCTTGATCATCCCTAATTCCAAAAAGTGCTTCTCCGAGAATAAATTTCTCAAAGCTACTAATCGGATCATCCCCCAACCCCAATTCTTTCTTTTTTTTCTGGAAATGTACAAATAATTCAGCTGATTCTTGTTGTTGTCTTTTTTTCATATTTACCTCCTCTTATTGAAGCTCACAAGTCTTTCCTGCTGATTGTCCGCATCGATCTGAAATTTTCACCATTTCTGGTATCCAGATATGCGCGGGGTTTCCAGCATATAGTCAGATTTTATTTCGTCTAGCGAGGATCGTGTGGGCGAGTAATCTCGCACACAGCGTCCGAGCAAAGACGAAATATAGGTTAACACCCCGCGGTTTTGCCGCGGAAACCTATATAACTACAACTGTCAATTTTATAGTTACTGCCGTCGTTCACTGGCGCTTCGGGCTTCCGCAATACAGATTGCTCCATATCACTTCAACCGTTAACGTTCCAGCACCGGACAAGCGTCACCCCGTATACAGCCTCTTTCGAGTTAGCACGGAGTTGTGTTTTAGATAAACAGTTAGCAGAGGTCGTTAGTTGCATCCCTCCCCAGTTTTGATCTCAAACGATTATACTATGTTTCAACCGCTTGAGTAACTCGTACTTGCCACTTGCGTGATGTTTAAGTCGTTTTTCTCTCAAAAAAGCGTCTTGTTTTGATCTGTACGCTTCAGCATAAATCAGTAACCAATTTCCTTTTTTGGTTGTGAACTTTTTGCCGCCATGATTATGTTCTTCGATTCTTCGTTTGAGATCTTGTGTCACACCAAAATACAGTTGCTTGGATAAATCGTTTTGAATGACATAAACAATCCACATAAATAAATTATATCAAAACTGGGGAGGGAAGGCCTTATCCCGAAGTTACGGCCACTTTTTTGCCGAGTTCCTTAGCCAATAATCACCCGTTCGCCTTGGTGCATTTACACCAGCCCACCTGTTTCGGTTTTAAGTACGTGTCACGCGAAAATGATCGTAGAAGTTTTTCTTGAAAGGCTCTTCGCCAAAATTCTCCGGTTACCCGAAGTTTTCTCAAATTTCGACATTGACATTGAAGTCAGTCCGGCGGATTTGCCAACCGAACAAATCTAAAATCCAAGAACGGAAATCCAATTATCCGATCTGGTTTGTGTCCTCTGTCCCTCCAATAGATCTTCGCGCAAGGGCCGGAATATTAACCGGCTGTCCATCGCGATCCCGCGCTCGAAAGCACGGTTACGCTTAGGCGCGCCTAACCCTCCGGTGATTGACATTGCGGAGGAAACCTTAGGCTTGCGGCGGTAATGGTTCTCACATTACTTGCGGTTACTCATCCGAGCATTCTCTCCTCCAATCGCTCCAGCATGCCTCACGACACACCTTCACAGCAGATTGAAGTGCTCCCCTACCGTATGGAAATTTCGTAAAGGATCCGAGCGAGTCGTGGAGGAGCCACGACTCGCTCGGCTTGAGAGTGAATTATAATCGGTCAATACGCTCTCCCAGAAGCGTGGACGGCATACACTGTTTGGGTCTCCCATGCCGCCCAATTTCAGTGAATCGTTCTCGTCCGACTCAATTTAATTCACTCCAAGATTTGGAACCGGTGACAGGAATTGAACCCGCGCCCTCGTGTGTAAAAAACCACGCGCTCTTTCTCTGAGCTACACCGGCTCACAAATTCAAAAAAACTTTTTTCCTTTACGAAATTTCCATACCCACGCATTCGGTACTATGCTTAGCCCCGAACATTTTTGGCGCACCTTGCCTCGCCCGCCCGAAGGCGGAAATTGAGTAGTAAGCTATTACGCACTTTTTAAATGATGGCTGCTTCTAAGCCAACATCCTACCTGTCTAAGGCAAAATACATCCTTGCACACTTAGCATAGATTTAGGGACCTTAAGCGGTGGTCAAACGGCTAATCCCGTCGCGACTATGAAGCTTTGCCCTCACAGTCTCACTATCCGTCATTACGCCGCGGTATTCGCAGTTTGGTTGGTAAGCCTACCAGTAAAGGCACGGCAAACCATCCAGAGCTCTACCCCCACGGTTACTAACGGACGCTGCCCCCAAAGGCATTTCGGGGAGAACCAGCTATTACCAGGTTCGATAAGCTTATCACTCCGACCCACAGCTCATCTGATGATGTTGCGCTATCAAACAGTTCGGCCCTCCATTCCGGTTTCCCGGGACTTCAGCCTGGCCATGGGTAGCTCACCTGGCTTCGGGTCTTTTATGAACTACATGCTAAAGCAATCGCCAATCGTTAATTGCCAATCGCCAATAGGAAATTCCAATTGGAGATTATTAATTATTAGTTGGTGATTGCGTTAGCGACGTGCTATTAACACTCGGTTTCCCTGCGCTTTCCCACAAAAGTGGTTAAACTAGTAATTCATAAAAACTCGCTCGGTCATTCTTCAATAGGCACACCGTTACCCAAAGCGTCTTGCGACGCGCAGGCTTCGGCTCTTTGTAGGCATATGGTTTCAGTTACTATTTCACTCCCCTCACCGGGGTGCTTTTCACCTTTCCCTCACGGTACTTGTTCACTATCGATCACCAAAAGTATTTAGCCTTGGACCGTAGTAGGCCCGGATTCGCCATGGATAGTCTGCTCCATGGGTACTCAGGAAATAATTCAGTTGTTTGACCATTTTCGCCTACGGGGCTATCACCCGCTGTGGCCGGCCTTTCCAGGGCCGTTCGGCTAACGATCAAATTTGTAACAACTGCTCACGCAACAACCAACAACTAACTACTAACTCCTAATTAGAAGTTAGCGGTTAGAAGTTAGAGGTTACGTAAGAATGAATTATCCCTACAACCCTCCCCTGTTAATTAGTAAACTAACAAACAAAAAAGTTTAGGCTATGCCCCTTTCGCTCGCCGCTACTTAGGGTATCGCATTGTGATCAGCTTGCGCTTCACACAAATGTTCGCTTTATTTTCCTCTGGCTACTGAGATGTTTCACTTCGCCAGGTACGCCCCGTGTCTCGCTTACGCTCGCCATTAATTTTTAATTTACAATTTTTAAATAATTTTCAATTCTTAAATTTTAAAATTAAGAAATTAGAAATTAAGTAAAAATTATAAAATTAAAAATTAGAAAATTTGTCGAACGAAAGTGAGACACGGTCATGGGATATAACTCCCACGGGGTTCCCCCATTCGGACACCTCCGGATCAAAGCCCGCTAGACGGCTCCCCGAAGTTTATCGCAGTCACGCCACGTCCTTCATCGCCTTTTGATGTCAAGGCATCCTCCATACGCCCTTAAATGATTCCTTACAAGATTAAGTCTCCGATCCGAAGATCAGAACCTCCCAGGCCGCCTTGGCCTCGAAGGGTTACAAAATCTAAATCATTACGCATCCCAAACCGCATGAATGGAACACGATTTCTTAATTGATGTCCCGATTTTGTTGTCGCTGAAAGCGACTTACAAAATCGAGGATCCTCGATTCCGCAAAGCGGAATCGGGACTTTCTTACCCGCTATTTACCCTGTTAAATCCAGCAAAGCTGGTGCCGCGAAGCGGCATTTAACAGGGTCAACTTCCAATTTTCAAGTTGCGGTCTATGCGATCGTTTTATAGGTTTGCGGACTCTCGGTTGCGAACCTTTCAGCTCACAACCGAGAACCCTCAATTTGTGATGATCTGCCTTCGCTCCCCGAGCTCCGGCGAGACAAAGAAAACCGCGATTTACGCGGCTGTTTTGAAGTCAACACCAATCCCTGTGGTTTCAGCCGCTGTAAAATGTAAGTAATTTAGTCATTATTATATTTATTGTAGCAGAAGGAAAAATGCCGTCAACCCCATCCTTGAAAGGCGCTGTGGATATCAATAAGAGGCGGCAAACTTGACATATTATTTATTCGGTTTTATGATTACATTCGGATCTTAAAAAACGAGTCCGGAAGGAGAATAAATGGATAGCATTCGCATTGTCTGTTTGATCCTGTTTTTTGTGTCTTTAGGAACCGGTTCCTTTGCGGTTTTTAGAGAACCATTTGCTTCGACCAAATTTGGAGGTTTTGTAAGGATGTTTTCAGGATTTGTGGCAGGTGTATGTATAGCTACCTTTTTTCATCTTTAAAGAGCCGAATGGCTTGGCGCCCGTATTTAGGGCGCCTTTTAATACGTGGCTTTATTTTCAAATCGCAAGGCCGGCCCCTCGGGGCCGGCCTTGCTTAAACAAAGTACAATTTCGAAATTGCGCTAAAACATTTTGTTAAACAAAATGTTCGGGCGAACATTTGCTTTGCAAATGTTTTAGCCCTATTCACTCACATGCTTCCTCATCTTGCCGATAAACTCATCGGCATGCTCGCGTCCGCCAAGACCGAATGCCAATCCCAGGCCTAACGCGGCCGCGGCTACGAAACCGGTAATTACTATCTTGATTATATCTCCGCCGACATCCAATTGGTTCAGAGCCACCAGCCATGAAAATATCAGGACTGACCATTTCACGACCGAACCCAAGAAATTCGCCGAGACCAATTGCGCCGCTTTAACCGAACCCCTGACCAATCCTTGCAAAAATTTCGCCACCATGGCTCCGATCAAAAGAATGAACGCGGCCACGAAGACATTGGGCAAGTAAGACACAACCGTCCTCAAAAAGTCGCTGACCTGGGTTAGCCCCAGAATATCGGTCGCGGCCATCAGAAAAACGATTATGAAAAACCATTTGACCAATTCGTAGAAGAAATACGGGGTGTTCAGTTTATAACCGCTCCTTCCCCAGACCTTTCCGAAACCGACGCTCTCCAGTCCCCGATCAAGCCGGATGATCCTGACGATATGCCAAGCTAACTTGGCCAAGAGTATCGCGATCAGCCAACCGATGAGGAACACAACTATCGCCGCGATCAATTGTGGTAAAAACCCGGCAACATTGCCCCAGAGCGTCAACAGCGAGTTTCTGACAATATCCGATGCTGAAATTGTTTCCATAACACACCTCCTTCCGTGCCACGCCATCCCCGGACGGGTGAAGGCGGGTTTTCAAATTTCATAACTATATTTTACCACGAATAAAAAACCGCCCGAAAGGCAGTTGTCCACTCCCGCTCGAATTTTTGGAAGCTTGACAAATAAGTAATCATAGCCTATCATACATAATAACAGCCACCTTGGCTAGAATCTTCAAAATTCAAAGGAGATCGATCGTGGAACTAACTATCTGTACCTATTGTCGGAAAGAAGGCGGAAAGATTTTGAAATCGTCCACCAGGCAGCTGGAAGTTTTTGTTCCGCCCATTCCTGTTTATGCTCATGCGAGTTGTCGAATGGTAAAAGTTCATTTACCGTTGACCCTAGGTTTACTAGGCTTAACTCCGTTTTTTATTTTTCCATCCATAGTGACCGGGGTTATACTGGTGATGGCTTGCATTTCCCTCACCTATTTTCTCTTGAATATTACGGGTAACTAATCAGAATTTCCTGATTACACCCATTAGGCAGTCTCAGATGACTGCCTTTTTAAATTCAATACACCAATAATTTGAGCAGGTAATAAACAACAACAACAAGGGCCCGCCTCTCTTCTGAAATCGCGAGTAGCATTCCGGTAACAAATTGGGCCCCGAAGGGGTCCGATGAGGAGGAGCGAATAGCGGGAAACGGAGTCCTGCAGGCCGAGCCGGAGGCGAGGCCGAGGGAAAGCTCCGAGGGACCCGCGTCATGAGCGACCCAATTTGTCGGAATGCGGATCAGATTGAAGAAGAGAGGCGGGCCCGTTTAATTTCTTCTTTGGCTTCCTCCGCTCCCGACCAGCCGAGGATGACGACTTCTTTTTCTTCGGGACCTTTGTAGATGCGGAAAAAATTCTCGATCTGCTCCAGAGTTTTTTTATCTTCGTCAGAAAGGTCCTTGATGTCGAGAATATTTTTGTAAACCGGGTTGTCGGCCTGAACCGCTAGAACCTTGCAATCCTCTTTGCCGGAATCCTCCATTTTCAAAAGTCCTATCGGCCGGGCTTTAATCACACAACCGGAAAATGTCGGCTCGTCATTGAGAATGAGCGCGTCCAGATGGTCGCCATCTTTGGCTCGAGTTTGAGGAATGAATCCGTAATCGGCCGGATAAGATAATGGCGGATACAAAACTCTATCCAATTTAAAATCCCCGGCCTTTTCATCGAACTCATATTTATTGTGGCTGTTCTTCGGAATCTCAACCACAACATTGATTATCTCCGGCGCTTCATCGCCGATAGTGATATCAAGAAGTGACATAATTGGATTTTAACAGATAAATTAGTCCTGGCCAATTCCCCAACAAAAAAGACCATCTTGAAATGGTCTTGGATTAAATCTATTTTACATAGACAATCAGCTTTGTGGTTTGAAGATATTTAGCCTCATTGAGAAGCTTTGCCATCAAAAACCGTCTAGCTTTTAATCTCACGCCAAGCGGGCTTCTTTTTGGCGAAATGACAAGCAGACCAAATTCTTCCAGAACAGGAAGTACTTCTTGAAGTGTTAATGTCCTTGCCTGACTGCGGCTGAGGACATCTCTAGTCAGAATGAACTTGTCACCGGCGATGCTCCCAAGGATTCTTCTGTCCTTAGATGGTTCGCTGAATTCACCGGATTCATAAAGAACATCTTTTATTACGGCTTTGTCCAACTTATACATCCCAAGCGATGGGAAGATTGAAGGCTTTTTAACCTTTCTCCCTCGTCTGAATTCGAGTACCTTGAGAATGTGCCCCAGTCGGTCTTTGATTTCAGACAAACCTTGCTTATCGATGCCAGCGCTACGGGCCGCTTTGACAAAGAGTTTCGTTTGGACCCTATCGCCACAAAACGGCATGGCAACCATATCCCTAAATCTCATAGTAACTACGATCACAAGGGAGGCCTCAAAAATTGATGGCGCCGTCATGTCTAGACAACTAAGAAGAGGATATGACAGAGCAGATAAAAATCTCATGTAGGCGTCGTTCAAGAGTTTCATGTCTCTGCCGGCGGATCTGGCGCTTTTGAGTTCATACCCCAGTGCTTCAATTTTATTGCACAGTGAACGAATTTCGGTTTTTAGAACGGGCGTCAGGAGTGGTTCTCTAACTTTTTCTTCCCTGAACAATGCTTCCTCTTTTTGCAAATCGCTCTTGGCATCGGCAAGTTTCTTAACCTCTTCCTCTGTTTGGCTGATCCTCTTACGCAAAGAGGTGTTAGCCTGCTTCAGAATTCTGGATTCTTTCCTATCTTCCGCTTTAAGATTCTTGAATTCGGTCAACGCCAATTTGAATGTTTCCCTGTCGTCCAAAAGGTTGAAAGCATCAAGAAAGGATTTTTGTTCTGGGCTTGGTTCTCTCCCGGTCCGATCAGGATGTATCTGGGCGACAAGTTGCCTAATGTAGCTCCTAATTATCCGAAACAGCTGGTCGTCGTTGAGGCCAAGGGTCAGGATAGACTCGGTTAAACCGATCGAAACCAGGGGATTGATAGTAAATCGTTTTTCGCCAAGCGCTGTTTCAATCTCATTTCGGAAATCAGAGTTAAAACTCATTTTATAATCCCCCAATCTTTCAAGGACCTAAGGCACCCGTTGCCGGTGAGCTCATGACTGCACATCGACAGGAAGTCAGGTAATTCTTCGCCGATTCCCCGGCGAAGAGCTTTTTTCTGATCGCTATCCAAGTCCAGAAAATCCTCAAAGCTAAGCACATCTGTCGCGCCCAATTCTTGGTTCATGGGAATTACTTTTTTCGCCATTACCCATATACAAATCCTTAAGCGTTCATTGTAGGGCCTCTGGGAATTTATCCCGAAAAATTCGCAAACCTCATCAAGCTGGCAGTCAACCATTTCGATGAGCCGTTCCGGGTTGTCGGTCCCGAAGTTCAAAACCACCCATGCGGCCGTTTCAATTGTTATACTAATCCCGGTCGACTTGTCAGCGAGAACCTTCAACAGGTTAAGGCATTCCCGAATAAAATCAGAAAATTCGCTGAATAAACTGGTGGCGAGGTTCTTGCCCATATCAATCCGGTCAAGGTCGCTTCTGTCCATCGCTCGCGACTCAAGAAATATTCGCAAGAGCTTTGCCATTGATTCCGGCAAGATCCGAAAACTGCTTCCTAAAACCAGATAAAGCTGCTGCTCAAAAACCGCCGGCAAGGCGTTTTTTATCCGTCTTATCGCTGTGGCTGGTTTCCAATGGAGTCTGCTCGCGATTGCGATAACTCTATCGTCTGTAGGAACCAACTCTTGGCTCTTTGACAATGTTAAGTTGGAATTTTCCTCTTCCTTGTTTGGCATAAGGCTCCTTTTTCAAAGATCAAAAAACAACATCAGTATACAACAATACAATTATATGTCAATGGAAGATGTCTAATTTAACAGATGTTCTTCGTTTTTCTTATCCCCTATCTCGATCACATTCTCAACTCTGTCGGTCAGAAGGGTCAGGCGTTTTTCGGAGTCTTCATATGAACTATGGGCGTCGTCCAAGTGTTTACCCAAACGGCGGAAATCATCGCCGAGTTTGTGGCCGTCAGTAGCGATCCGTTCCAGCCGCTTCATAATTTCTCTGGTCTGTTTGCTCAATTGAACATCCTTGGTCCAATGGCTGATGGCTGAAACCGAAAGGAAAAAAGTGTTCGGTGAAGTCAAAATTATTTTTTTGGAGCGGGCGTAAGCCGGAACATCGGCGTCTTTGATATTGTTGATGATTTCGTAATAGACCGTCTCTGCCGGCACATACATCAAAGCAAAATCTGTCGTGCCCTCGGATGGCAAAAGATATTTTGTCGCGATCTCGTCAATTTTCTTTTTCACATCCGAGAAAAATGTTTTGCGAAATTGTTCGCGGGTGATGTCGTTTTCGGCGTTGACCATCTTTTCAAAATTTTCCCAATTGAACTTGGAGTCAATTGGTAAAAGCAAGCTGTTGGGTAATTTCAATATCGCATCTACGGCTTCACCCGAAGTGAAATAATGCTGGAGTTCATAGCTCTCCTTTGGAAAATATTGCGACAAGGCATTCTCCAGCGAGGCTTCGCCCCAGATGCCCCGGAGCTTGGGTGATTTGAAAATATCCTGAAAACTGGAAACGCTTTTCATTGATTCGTTGACTTGTTTCACTTCTTCCCGCAATTGGGTCAGGCCGGAAGTGAAACCCTCAACTTGCTTGTGAACGTTTTGAGATGAACGCTCCACCGATTGTCGGCTGTTCTCGATTTGGTCGGCGACCATTTTTATCGTATCGCGAAGTGCCTGATTGACCGAATTGCCGATGGTGTCCAACCGCTGGTTGAGAAGCTGAATATTTTGGTGAAGTGGTTCATCGCTTTGTTTTTTAGAACGCAAAATCAAAAAAGCGACAATTCCGCCGATGGCAATTCCAATAATTATATAGACAAAGGTCATTTGAAATTAAGCAATCGCTATCTCCTGTTTGGTCGCTTTGGGATGGTTGACATGCCTATCGGCCACTTTGTTGGCGGCGTAGGAATCCGGTTTTATTTTAGCCGTGAAACCGCTACCGGTGACCATGCCGACAATTTCCTGGATCATGGTTTTGGTCGGGCCATTCTGGCCGATGTCAAGGTGAATCTCAAAATCATACAAATGTTGTTGCAGTTTTGCTCTCAACTCACCGACAATTCTCTGGGCCAGATCGAGTGAAAATGACGCCTCTTTGAGAATCCGGTCGTGGCGGTCATAGGTTTTAACATGGCTGATCTTTTTCCAGAAATACCGGCCGTGCTTGCCGTGGCGATGAACCGTGACCACGCTGACGAATTCGGCCGAACCATTGCCCTGCTCGGAATCGGTGCCAACAACAACGGTATATTTCGATAACTCATCTTCGGTGATGAATTCAATGACATCGTCAACCACCTGAAAAAAATCACGCTCGCCGCGCGACGGACTGATGAAATATTCGGCGATTCCATTGGCTGATTTTCCATTGCCATTACCTTCCTGCATTTTCTAAAATTACCATTTTTGAACCAAAAAATCAATTGTCAATTGACGAGAACCGTAAAAGAACCAAGAATGAAGTAGCTATTTTTCGCGTCCTTTTAAAAGGAGATACCATGATCACATCCGAGATAATATACGGAATTTTGGAAATTATCGAGAGTTTGCTCCCGATAGATTGCGAGATTCTGCCAGGTTTGGTCGAAAAATTTGAGGATGATATCATCTTTCACAGATTGGATTTCAGTTGTTTGGCGCTATCGGCTTCGGTAGCTAATGCCGATTTTATTCTCGTTCTAGTTTACACAAAAGACGGCAATACGATGACTTTTCGTATGGTAACCGATTGTGACCTGACGGGAGAAGAGCTGGTCGCGTGGCAAAATCGCTGCCGGGAGAGATTTCCGGAGTTCAAGTTCCTTCATCACGAACTCTTGGATGGTGAGTGCGGGTTGAGCAATTTCTTGCATCGCCAAGAAGATCTCTATTCCAAACTCAAAACCAGATTCAGCCATGCCGGCTGAATTTTTTTATTCAAGAGATGAAACTGAAACGTGTGGACCTGGCGAGAATCGCCCGCGCCTCTCGTCGGCTTCCGCCAGCTCGGGCTGGGCACCGCCTCGCGGTCTCGCTCGCCAATTGCTCGCGAGACATCGCTCCGGCGTCCTCATCTCCCACGCGAGGCAAGCAGTTGCCTCGCTCGTGTCCACACAAAAAAACAGACATGTCTGTTTTTTTGTGTGGACCCGGGGAGAATCGGACTCCCGACCCGGCAATGCGAATGCCGTATAATACCACTTTACGACGGGCCCAAAACCCAGAGTCGAAAGACCCTGAGTTTATCGAAGGGTCGGGCTGTCGGGAATCGAACCCGATCTTTATGAACCCGAATCATACGTACTACCGGTATACTACAGCCCGAATTTACTTAAACATGGTGCTTGCTTTTAATTTCGCCGATTTCCTCTTCTTCTTTTTCGGCAGTTTTAAGCTTACCCTTTTTCGCTAATTCGTTCAATTCCCCTTCCGACAATTTACCTAATTCCAAAACCCGCGTTTCCAGAAATTCAGAAGTGTTTTTTTCCGGTTTGTCGAGAACTTCCTCCATCAGCGAATTCACGATCATTCCGACTTTCGGTCCGGTTTCGATATTCAATAATTTCATGACATCATTGCCGTTCAATTTTAACATTTTTGGCGAAATTGGATCGCGAGCAACTTTATCTATCATAAATTTCAAATGCCGCAATTTGTAAGGCACGGCTTTGGGCGTTCCTGAACCGATTCGGTCGGCTTCGCGGACTTTCAACAGATCCTCGACATTCTCCTTTCCGATGTTCGCCACTAAACGCCTGACGGAATTTTCCGTAACTTCGCCGACGTTGTAGTAGAACAAATGAAAACGCACAAGTTTAATTATCTTTTCGGCTTGGTCTTTGGGAAATTTCAAACGATCGAGGATTCGTGCCGTCATTTTCGCGCCGATAACTTCGTGACCATAAAAAGTTGAGGTGTGACCCTCGCCCCTTTTTGATTTTGGCTTACCGACATCATGAAGCAGTGCCGCCACCCTGACTTCCAGCGAATATTTTTTGTCGGCGGTGTACTGAAGAGCGCGTAAATTATGTTCCCAAACAGAATAAATATGGTGGAGGTTTTGCTCAATGCCAAAACCCTCTAGCAATTCCGGAATAACATGCTCCAGAAGCCCCGTCTCACGCAAAAGTTCAATTCCTTTCATGGGTTCGTCCGACAAGATAATTTTCACGAACTCATCGCGAATTCTTTCTTTGGAAATTATCTGCAATGTCTGGCTGTGTTTTTTGATGGCTTCCAGCGTCGCCGGCTCGATCGTGAAACCAAGCGTCGTCGCGAATCTGACCGCCCTCATCATCCGCAAAGCATCCTCGTTAAATCTCTCGCCGGCATCCCCAACTGCGCGAATGATTTTATTTTCCAAATCTTTTTTTCCACCAAATAAATCTGTAATTTCTCCCTCGCCGTTCATGGCCAAAGCGTTAATCGTGAAATCACGCCGTTTCAAATCATCTTCAAGTTTTTTGGCAAACTTAACTTCGTCCGGATGGCGTTTGTCGGAATATTT
>JBEKBN010000014.1:0-14961 GCA_050015375.1 Minisyncoccia bacterium
GGCGAAGATACCGGCATTCTCCATCACATTGCTATTACCGGCAATCAAGCCGTTGCTCAAGACCCCGAATTCTTCAACAAGGTTTTCTGCATCAACAACAATGAGTTCAACTGGTACACTAAAAACAATACCGTCTTCGGAGCTGATTATACGGCGTTGAGTCAGATACCCAAATATACGAGAAGTGGGCAATAGGTTTTACTCTTCTTACGACTCATTGAACAAATAGTATAGTATTAATTATGCGGTTATTTGTTATCCTAACTTTCTTATTGGTGGGTTTCACATTTTTTGGCGTTACTCTTTTCGGTTTACCGGCGGTGATTGCCGCTACAAGCCCTGTCGTCGTCGTCGGCTCAGTAACCGGTGGTCCCGAAACCACTATTAACTTGCCGATTACTTTTACGGCCGGGGACACGGGTGTTTCAGCGCTACAATTCGATTTGGCGATTCCTTCGACCATAACTTATGTTTCGGTGACTGCGGGATCAAGCGCGACATCGGCGGGAAAAAATGTCCAGGCGAATGCTATCACAACGACTCAAGTGAGAGTTATTATATTTGGCCTGAATCAAAACACAATCAGTTCCGGACAACTGGCGACGATCAATCTTAATATTGCTTCGAACGCGCCGTCAGGTTCGCAGAGTGTTGCTATCAGCGGAATCGTCGCTTCTGATCCCAATGCTTCGGCGGTCTCAACAAATGGAACAGATGGTTCAATTGTAATCAATTCGTCCTATACCCCCACTCCTACTCCAACCGGAACCCCAACTCCCACGCCAACTGGCACGGTTACTCCTACCCCGACCCCAACTCCCACCCCCACGCCTGGTCCGGGTATTTCCAACATCTCCGTCACCAACCTGACCGGTTCCACTGCCTCTATTAATTGGACGACAGGCGTCTCCGCCAACGGTCAGATCGAGTTTTGCACCGTTAGTTCCCATTGTAGCGCCAACACGCCTTTGGTTCCGGGTCTGACGCAATCCCATACCATCAATTTGTCCGGCCTATTGCCCGTCACCGCCTACTATTACTGGATTAAATCAGTCGATGCTTCGGGCAATCAATATCAATCCACGATGCAAACCTTCACCACCTTGAGCGCATCGTTCACCCCCACCCCCACTCCTACATATTCTCCCACTCCAACCCCCAGCTACACCTACACTCCTACTCCCATCCCGGCTTCCCGTCCTCACCCTTCCCAATACGGTCTTAAGGAAGGAATGACCGTGGCCGCCACCGGTTCCAACGACCCAGATGTCTATATTATCAATGATGCCGGCTTCAAACGCCTCTTCCTCAATCCAATCATCTTCAGTTTTTATGGCCAACTGGGCGGATTCAGATGGGTGACCAAGATCACTCCTCAAGTCAGGGATCTCTTTGAAACCTCAGGCATCTTCCGCAATTGCGAGACCAACGACCCGGCCGTCTACGCCATTGAAGTCACCGGCGAAGATACCGGCATTCTCCATCACATTGCTATTACCGGCAATCAAGCCGTTGCTCAAGACCCCGAATTCTTCAACAAGGTTTTCTGCATCAACAACAACGAATTCAACTGGTACACTAAAAACAATACCGTCTTCGGAGCTGATTATACGGCGTTGAGTCAGATACCGATTTACAAAAGAACAGGGCAGTAGTGATACTTGCTAAAATTGGTAGTTTGTGGTATCATTGGAAAAGGTAAGTTTTTTGATAACTAATAACGAACGAGGGCAATAATAGGAGGAAGCAATGCTACGACAATTGACTTTGTGGCTTGTTTTAATGTCAATCCTGTCCGGCATTGCTTGGGCGGGAAACGTGACATTGGCGTGGGATCCGAATACGGAATCAGACCTTGCCGGATACAAGGTTTATTATGGCACGGCCAGCGGAAGTTACGGGGCGCCAATAACAATCGGCACCCAAACGACGTACACCGTTGCAGGATTAACTCCCGGAACTTACTACTTCGCGGTCACGGCATATAACACGAGCGGGTTGGAAAGCGGTTTTTCCAACGAGGTTTCCACAACCGTTGGTTCAACATCCGGAAGTATTTGCGACATCAACGGTGACGGCAACGTAAATGTTCTTGATCTACAACTGCTTGTCAATATCATTCTCGGAATTCATACACCAATTTCCGGGAAAGGTGATATCAACGGTGATGGTAATACCAATGTCCTCGATGTCCAATATCTGGCTAATGTCATCTTGGGATATATATCGTGTCCCATAAGATGAATTTTGCCGATGGCAAAAGGAGGTTTGTGTGAAAAAAATTCCTTTGTTGATTTTAGGGTTATTCTTTTCCGGTTCGGCATTTGCCCAGATAATGGTTTATTCGCCCCAACGGGCTTCGGGTTGGGAAGGGATGCCGGGTTTAAGCGGTTCTCATGAATTGCGGACATATGTCTCAATTAGAAATCCATCGGATTTTCCGGCGACGATTACAGTTTTTTTTGCCGATGCCACCGCCCAGAGGGTCGTCCAAAAGATGACCTACGACGGAGGATTGATTAAGTATGCTTATGGCGACAATATCTATATTCTGGCGCACGCGTCGGAAGCATTCACATTGTCAACTGATTCCGGAGGACAATTGAGCACCGGAATCCTGGCTTTCTATGTACCGGCCTCGATCAAACCCGGAGAAGGCCAATTGTCTTCAAGCGTCCAGATACAAGTTACACTTGACCGTTTGGATTACATAGGGAATGTTACATCCTCCGCTAATATACCGGTAGGTCAAAATTCGTTCACGCTCGAGTTTCCGGTGTTATTGGATCGGAATAGTGATACTGGCGTAGCTCTCTTCAATCAGAATAGCGAGCCGGTTCAGTTGAATGTAAATCTTTATGATTCCACCAATCGGCTACGCGAAACGGAGAACATAGAACTTGTTCCCGGCCAGCAGTTGGCCCGATATGTCAGTCAATTATTCAGGTCGGCGAGATTTGTGTCTAATTTTCAAGGACACATCGAGATTATCGCTAGTAAAGCGATTCCGATGATGACTTTGAAATATTCAATGGCTGATGGTTCTTTCCAAATTGTTCGTTGATTTCGGGCAGGCCTTGCGCTTGCCCTTTTTATTTGCTATAATATGCATATGGACAAATGTCAAGATTTTATATATCCGAAAACATTCAATAAGCCCAAATTCTTGGCCATATTTTCGCTTGTTTTAGCGACTTTCATTTTTTTGACCGGGAGTTATGTCCTCATGGTCAGAGCGGCTAATGTCGCAACCTTAACTGTTTCGAATGTAAGTGCCAATGCTGGCGATTCCATTGATGTTCCAGTTTCATTCACGACTGGGCCGACTGGTGTCAGCGCGATGTCATTCGATATTTCTTTACCGACTAGTGTCAGCTATGTTTCCGTGACTGCCGGCGACTCGGCTAACAACGCCGGAAAATATGTTCAGGCCAATGCTCAAAATAATGTTGTCAGTGTTCTAGTTTTTAGTTTGAATCAAAATGTAATGAGTTCCGGAACAATGGCCACCGTCAAACTTTCCATTACCACCGACGCTTTATCAGGAACCTACCCACTAAATATTAATAATCTAATTTTTTCAGATCCTAATGCCAACCAGGTTTCCAGTTCGGGAATCAATGGTTCCGTTGTCATTAGTGGTGTTAACCTAACTCCCACTCCAACTCCGTCACAGACCCCAACTCCTACTCCTTCTGAAACTCCGACACCAACACCCTCACCGTCACCAACCCCCACTCCATCACAGACGGTTTCTCCAACTCCATCACTAACCCCCACACCCACCCCATCGGAAACTCCAACTCCATCGTCATCTCAAACTCCGACTCCAACACCATCGACAACTCCCACACCTTCAGCAACGCCAACGCCTTCTCCTACGCCCACACCAATTTCCACACCTACTCCGACTCCAAGCCCCAGTCCGACTCCGACTTTCACCCCGACACCAACCCCGACACCAACGAACACTCCGACTCCAACACCGACTTTCACACCCTACCCGACTCCATACCCAACACCGTATCCGACACCGGTGGGAATTGAGGTTCAAGAAATGCTTTCATGTTCTCCGTCTTTTCAATCCGCGAATGTCGGTGATTTCGTCAATTTCAATGCTCGCGGTGGCTCGGGCGTTTACACTTGGCTTACCGGCGGTTCAACTAGCCCGACTGTCGGAATCGGTTCATCGTTCGTTTCTGGATTTTCCACAAGCGGAACAAAGGTAGTTGTTGTTACGTCCAGCGATGGTCAATCCGCCGGTTGCACGGTGAATATTCAATCAATGAGTTCAACTCCAACATATTTTCCGATTCCCGCGCCGACACCATTGCCAATTTCAGCCGCTTCTCCTTTTGACCCGATCTCCTGCTCGCCAAGTTTTCAAACAGCATCCTTCGGCCAGCCGGTGACTTTTACCGCCAATGGCGGCAACGGCCAATTTTTATGGGGAGTTTCAAGCAATGGTAGTCCGTCATCCGGTACCGGTTCGGTTTTCACGACCGTGTTTAGCAAAAGCGGATTCAAAGTTGTGAATGTCCTCGGTGGCGACGGCCAAAGCGTCGGCTGCACGGTGAATGTCCAGAATCCTTAATAATTTTTGCTTTCCTTTTAACACACCGTTATTATATGATATTCTGGTTGTTGTAATAGGAATATTCCCGTTCATTAAAAAAGAAAAGGAGTAAGTCATGAATCTGATTTGTTTTCCGAAAAGCTGGACTAGTAACAGGGGAGATGAAGAAGAAAAATATGAATTCGCGCCGACCAATGCCCTAAATACTTCCGAAAACAGCGAGGATGGAAATAAGGAACGGCCGGGATATTCGAATATTCTGCGAATCTATCTGAATGAAATAGGCAAGCTGGGCAGGCATAAACTAACCAGGCACGAAGAACGCGCTCTGATGCGTCTGTACAAAAACCACGGCGATACGCGTGCTTTTGACGAATTGGTAAACCGACATCTCAAAATGGTTATCTCGATTGCCAAGGGACATCGTAACCGAGGTCTTGATTTCTTGGATCTTATCCAAGAAGGCAATATAGGTCTCATGAAAACGCCCGACAAACAAAGTTTGTCGGTCAATTATCGGCTATCCTCCTATGCTTACGGATGGATAAAAGCCGAAATCGGGATTGCGATACTGAATTTTAGCCACACGATTAAAATCCCCGTCAGGGCCCAAGAACGGTTTCAGAAAATTACAGAAATACTTGCCCATTTTGTTTTAACTGAAGGAAGGACACCGAGTATTAAAGAGATTCAAAAAGCAAGTGGCTATCCGGTTAAAACAATCATCAATATCATGTTGAATTTGCCCGTTGACACGATTTCTCTTGAAGAGGTCGTGAGCTGGCACGACGAAGAACCGCTCACAATCGGTTCAGTATTGGCAAGTTCGGTCGGCAACCGCCAGTTGGACCCGGAGTACAGATTATTAGCACGGTCAGAACTCAATTGTGCTTGCGCAAAAATCCGAGAGCTCGTTGCTCTTTTGAAAAGTTTTCCGGACTATTTCCAGAATTTGTTCCGGTTGCGCTACGGCTTGGACGGAACATTTGAGGTGAAGACATTGCAGGAAGTTGCCGATCGTTGCAACAGGGGCAGACGAATGACATACAGGAACATCGCGAAAATATGGCGCAATCTTCCAAGTATGGGTTTTGAGAAGAATGCCTTATGGCTCATTGGCGAGATCGAACGGATCACAAATCTCATCGAATTGGCCGATAGTAGCGTCGAAGAAGCAAATCTGGTTATTTTCAGCAATTACGATATTGAAAAAAGATCTTTTGCAAGCCAAGCCGGCTCCTAGTAGTCGGCTTTTTTTATCTTTTGAATTTCCTCGCGGAGGTAGAGGGCATGCTCAAATTGCAATTCTTTGACGGCGCGTTGCATTTGTTTAGTGAGATATTCAATTCTTTTGGCAACCGGCAAACTTTCCAGATCGGCTTTGTCCTCAACATCATAACTATACCATCTACCGATCTTGGTCGTCGGTTTTTTGCCGATGAGGTCGATTTTTTTGACGGCTTTGATGATTGTTTCGGGCGTGATTTCGTGTTTTATATTGAAATCCTCTTGAATTTTCCGCCGGCGATTTGTTTCGTCAATGGCGTTTTGCATCGAGCGGGTGATCTTGTCGGCATACATGATGACATGGCCGTCAAGATGCCGAGCGGCCCGACCCATTGTCTGAATCAAAGTCGTGGCGTTGCGGAGAAATCCTTCTTTATCAGCATCCAAAATCGCCACCAGCGAAACCTCCGGCAGATCAAGTCCTTCCCGCAAAAGGTTCACGCCAACAATGACATCATAATTGCCAAGCCGAAGATCATGAATGATTTCCAACCGGTCCAAGGTCTTGATTTCGGAATGAATGTAATTGACCTTAATGCCGGCATCAGCCAAATATTCGGTCAGATCTTCGGCCATTCTTTTGGTCAAAGTCGTCACCAGAACTCTTTGTTTATTGATGACCCTTTTTTGGATCTCGCTGATGAGATGGGGAACTTGGCCTTCAGTCGGACGAATTTCAATTGTCGGATCGGTTAATCCCGTCGGCCGAACCAATTGTTCAATCAATCCGGCTTTTCCGGATTTTTTCAGCTCAAATGGTTTTGGTGTGGCTGAAATGTAGATCCTTTGGCCAACGGCTTTGTCGAATTCGTCGAAACGAAGCGGTCGGTTGTCTAAGCACGACGGTAGACGAAATCCGTATTCGACTAAAGTTGATTTTCGCGAAAAATCTCCGCTCGACATTCCGCCGATCTGGGGAATGGTCAAATGGGATTCGTCAATTACCGTCAGAAAGTCATCTTTTGTCTTAAAGAAGTCAATTAATGTGAATGGCGGTTCACCGGTTTTCCGAAAATCAAAATGAACCGAATAATTTTCTATGCCCGGGCAATAGCCGTAGGCCTTGATTGCCCGGATATCGTCCTCGGTTCGGTTTTTGAGCCGCTCGGCTTCAAGATATAAACCTTGCTTGTTTAACTTCGCGACATGTTTCTGGAGCTCGGCCTCAATATTGGCAACAGCAATACCGGTCTTGTCCTCGGTGGCGACCCAATATTTCGCCGGAAAAATTCTATCTTCGATGATTTTCTCGTATTTCCACTCTTTGTATAAAAGAGAATCCAAATCAATATTCTCGGCGACGGATATTTTGACGATTTTATTGCCTTCACCCCCACACCCATGCATGGGTGTGGGGGCAAGCATTTTTATTTTTGTGATCCTATCTCCGGCCGATGAAACGATCTCGAATTCATCGCTGGTTTTTCTAAAAACTCCACGCTTGAGTTCAATATCTTGCGAATATTGTAATCTCAAAAGCCCCTGAACGATTTCTTTTGGCGAAATTCTCTGGCCTTCAAAAACATGCAAAGACATTTTTTGGTAATCATCCGGCGAGCCGAGATTGTAAATGCAAGAAACCGAAGCCACGATGATGACATCGTCGCGGGTCAAAAGCGCTTGAGTGGCGGCGTGGCGGAGGCGATCAATTTCCTCGTTTATCTTGGCGTCCTTCTCTATGTATGTGTCGGTGTGGGGAAGATAGGCCTCGGGCTGGTAGTAGTCGTAATAGCTGACAAAATAGTGGACGGCGTTTTCCGGAAAAAATTCTTTAAATTCCTGATAAAGTTGAGCGGCGAGGGTTTTGTTGTGGGAAATGACAAGCGTCGGCTTCTGGATGTTTTGAATGACATTGGCGATGGTGAATGTTTTTCCCGAACCGGTCACGCCCAAAAGTGTCTGGTGAGTTTTGCCGGATTTGATTCGGGCGGTCAATCTCGAGATAGCTTCGGGTTGGTCACCTGTTGGTTTATATTTAGATACCAGTTTAAACATTTGTGACGAATTCTGCTTTGCCCACCGTAGTTTTAACGAAGGCGGGAGGTTAGTTTGAACATTTGACTTTATGATTGTTTCTGATAAGCTTGTTGTGGACAAAGGAGGCAAACATGAGGTCAACAATTGCAAGTCTGGTATTGTTCTTTATCTCTTTTGCTGGCGCTATTTTTTGGTGTGGAAATCTTTATTTCCATAATCCAAGCAAATCATGGTGCTGGTTCTGGATTATATCGCTGTCCTTTTGTGCCACGTTCTTTTTAGCGTCGGCAATTAGTGGCTATATCATTGACAGATATAGATCTAAAAACGATCAAAAACCCAGCAATTAAATGCCGCGATACCTTGCGGCTTTTTTCTTGTAAATATCGGTAATAAAGCTATAATTGAATTATTAAACTAGTCGCTAGAAACTAGCGGCTAGTGGCTATCATGATCGGCTACATCAACGGCACAATTCAATCGGTTTCGGGAAATCACGTCATCGTGGACGTCAGCGGGGTGGGTTATCGCGTATCCCTTCCGGAAAAATGTCTGAATAGTATAGCAAAAATCGGAACTGCGGTCAAGCTTTTCACCCATTACCAAATGAATCCCAGAGACGGCTCAGTCGAGCTTTATGGTTTCACGACGCCGGAGGAGCTGAATTTCTTTACGCTTTTGACGACGATTTCCGGAATCGGTCCGAAATCAGCGCAAGCGATATTATCATCGGCCGACCTCCAGCAACTCCAGATCGGTATAATCCGGGGAGATGATGCTTATCTGTGCAAGGTAGCCGGTGTCGGCGCGAAAACCGCCCAGAGATTAGTGCTGGAGCTCAAAAATAAGGTCATGGCGGCGGATATCAGAGGTGGTGATGGTGGAGAATTGGGTGCAGAATCGGAGGCGCTGGACGCACTTGTGGCGCTAGGATATTCCCAATATCAGGCCCGCGACGCGGTCAAGCAGTTATCGGACAAATCGGTGACGACGGAGGATAAGGTGAAGGAGGCACTGCGGTTGCTTTCAAAAAAATGAGCTTGTCGGATTGCTTTTGTGCTGGCCTGTCGGCAATGTCTTTTCATCACCACTTGTCCGCCCAGCGAGCGGACTGCGTTCTCTTGAAGATTGTGGATTCTGGCGAAAGGAAAAATGATTAGGAAAAATTATATCATTTTTCCTTTCGCCAGACCGTGCAATCCACAACTTCAAGAGTGCTGGAAAAACATTGCCGACAGCCCGAAAAATAAAAAGCAATCCGGTTCACAGGGATTTTTAAAGCCACTTTTTCGGGTGACTATTGAAAATAAAAAAGCCCGCGTTTTCACAAAAATGAATTAGCGGGCAAAGGTCGGTTTTAATTGATAGGAGCTATTTTCCGCGAATTGCTCGGATGATGAGCAATGACGCAAGTAGCGCAGTGGCGATCAAAGTATCCAATCCCGACATGATGCAGTCACCCCACATTGCATGATCTGCACAATATCCAGCTATTTTCAAGGAAATGAACGCAAATACCGCCAGTATTACTTCCCCGAAATATTTCATTTTTTAATCCTCCCCAGGTTGTGTTAATAGTAGCAGAAGATATTGTATATGTCAAGCTTTCTAATAGCCGGTGAGTCATTGAGGATTATTTTTCATTCATACCAGCAGAAACAAATTAACGAAGCCGAAGCGAAAATTTGCCGGTAACAAAAATTTGGTCGGAAAACTCAGCCCCGACGAGCGAAGCGAAGTCGGGGCAAGGCGAAACGGGAACCAGAATTTTTGTCGGCAAATTGAGCGGAGCCGACGGGGGATGAAATCCCCCTAGGGAAGCGAGTATAATTTGTCTGCGTAGGATGTTGAAAAATAATCTTCAATGACGAACAGTTTTCTGCAAACCAAAGATTGGATGGAGTTTCAGGAGTCGCTGGGACGGCTGACTTTGGAATACGAGAAAGAGGGAATCTCGGCGAGGATAATTAAGCACGATTTGCCGTTCAAAAAAAGTTATTTATACATTCCTCACGGACCGGAAATGGATTTTAATTTAATGACCGGAGGATTCAAGAATCCGGTCGCCAATTTTATCAAATGGCTGAAGGAAACGGCGAAAAACGAGAATGCGATTTTCGTGAAAATAGAACCGGCCAATGACCTCATTGCCCAAACATTTGCCGAGAGAAAGTTCAAAAAATCAAAAAAAGAAATCCAACCGTCGAAAACGGTGATATTGAATCTCGAATGCGATACGCAGACAACGCTGGATTCGATGCATCACAAAACCCGCTACAATATAAAGGTTGCCGAGAAGCACGGCGTGAAAATATTTGAGAGCGACGATGCCGAGATATTCTGGAAATTGATGGAAAAAACCACCGCCCGCGACAAATTTTCATCCCATCCGAAAGATTATTATTTTAAACTTTTGAATTTTTTTAGCCGGAGAAATAGCGAGATAAAAACAAAATTATTTCTAGCCAAGATCAACAACAAACCCATCGCCGGAGCGATTACGCTTTCATACGGTGACACTGCATATTATCTTCACGGCGCGTCAGATTACGAATTCCGAGGCCTGATGGCGCCGTTTCTTTTGCACTGGCACATCATAAATTATTTCAAGAAAAAAGGTTTGAAAAATTACGATCTCTGGGGAATTGATTCCAAAAAATGGCCGGGCGTGACCAGATTCAAGCTCGGCTGGATAGGCGAGGGTAATTCTCCGGCTGGCCGAGTCATCGAGCGCCCGGGTTCCTTCGACTTGCCAATTTCGAAACTTTGGTATATGCTGTATAAATTGTTCCGGAAAGCCAAATAGTCGCACTTTCACAAGGAGGTAATATGCCGATCGATCCATCCGCATTACGGACGGTAATGAGATATGAAAAAAGAATAAAATTTCTGAAATTGAGGCTTAAAAAAGCCGAAGAATTAAGAATTATGTTCAAAGAATTACAGGAACGCGAAACCGCCGCCCAGAATCGAGTCATTGAGCTTAGTCGCGACATATCGAGAGAAAGAAAGTTGCACGAAGATGTCCTTATCACTTTGGCGCATGTGCAAAATGATCACGCACAATCAATCAAAGAATTGGAAGAATTGAAAGTGAAGGCAGCTAGCTTCGTGGTTTGGATTAAGAATAGTTTGAATAATGCCGAGATCCAGAGCATAAAGTTGGAAGGAGAGAAAGAAGTTTACAGATCTGTCTTAAATTCTCTTTTGGCAAAAAGCGTCACATAGAGCGCATCAGCCCATTAGAAAAAAGATTTCTAATGAGGCATGTGCTCTTTTTTATTATCGACTCTGGTATATTTTGTTTTTTTGCGATTCAAAGACGTTACCGATGAAATATCCACATTTCTTGATGCAATATCATTTCATTTATGATATTATGATTTATCATAAATAACATATAATGCAACTATGAAAATACAAACCAGAAAATTAAAGGAAGCTGATAAGCAAAAGAGTTCCAAAGCTCTTGATGCCTTGTTTTTTGTATTGGCCGATCTGGGCGATAGGCAGGAAATTAATAAATTAATGAGCCAACTTCTGACTGAAAGCGAGCGATTGATGATCGGTCGGAGGATTCTTATTGCCCAGATGTTGTTAAATGACGTGCAATTTGAGAAAATAATAAAAGAACTAGGAGTTGGTGCTGATACGATCATGCGGGTGTACCGCTGGCTGGAGAGCGAAGAAATTAACGTGAAGAAAATTATCGAGAAAATTGGGAAGAAAGGAGAGACAAAGAGGCACGATCAATCTGGGTATATTTCGCATGACCCGTTTTCTTTTTCGGGAATCAAAAGACGATATCCCGGGCATTTTGCGCTTTTTGATCTGATCGACAAATTAAAAAAATAATTCTATTTATGATATTATGATTTATCATAAATAAAAGCTGGACAGATTGATATTATATTGTTTTGCAATTCATTTATAAATAAATTTATTCATGTTTAAAGAGACGATACTGGATAAGATCTTGAGAAATATTAAAAAGCTGATTCCCAAGTCGGTTTTTGAGTTTTTCGCGCCGATTTATCATTGGAAACTAGCGATGCTGGGAGCTTTGTTTTATGGTTTTCCGTCGGGGAAATTGAAAATCATCGGTGTGACCGGGACAAAGGGTAAATCCACGACGGTTTATATGATAACCAAGATTTTCGAAAATGCCGGTTTATCGGTAGCGGCAATTGGCTCGCTTGGGTTCAAGATAAAAGATAAAGAATGGCCGAACACGCTCAAGATGACTATGCCCGGCCGGTTCAAAATTCAGAAATTTTTATCGCAAGCAAAAAAGGCCGGTTGTGAATATGTGGTGATGGAAGTAACATCCGAGGGTCTAGCCCAGCATCGGCTTGATGGCGTGGCGATTGATTGCGCGGTCTTCACGAATTTACACAAAGAACACATTGAGAGCCACGGCAGTTTTGAGAATTACATCAAGGCCAAACAAAAGTTATTCGCAAAAACCAAACACATCCAAGTTTTGAATATTGACGACCCGTATTTTGAAAAATTCGCGAATTTTCAGGCGAAAATAAAGGTAACTTATGGCGTCAAAAATGGTTTGATAAATCCGCAGAAATATGATTTGGACTTGAAATTACTCGGGGATTTCAATGAGTCAAACGCCTTGGCAGCGCTGGCGGTAGCGGACGCCTATCGATTGGATTTAAACAGAGCCGTCGAGAGATTAAATTCGATTGAATCAATCTCCGGCAGAATGGAAGTTATTGATTCGCCACGCGGATTCAAAATTATTGTTGATTATGCCCACACACCTGACTCGCTTGAAAAAGTTTATCAAAATCTGAAACCGCAGGCAAAGAGATTGATTTGTATATTAGGTGCGGCGGGCGGAGGGCGAGACAAGTGGAAACGGCCGGAATTCGGTAAGATCGCATCGGAATATTGCGATGAGATAATTTTGACTAACGAGGACCCATATGAAGAAGATCCAATGAAAATTATTGACCAAATTGAAGCCGGGCTTCCGAGAGATTTAATTCCAAAATTTAGAAGTTTAAAAATATCGGATCGGGAAGAAGCCATCAAGCAGGCCTTGACGGACGCAACGAGTGGTGATATTGTGGTAATAACCGGCAAGGGTTCGGAAACTTCCATGGCCGTGCGTGGCGGCAGGAAAATCCCTTGGTCGGACAAGGA
The DNA here is from genome assembly GCA_050015375.1 of Minisyncoccia bacterium. GTDB lineage: Bacteria > Patescibacteriota > Minisyncoccia > 2-02-FULL-40-12 > IGHO2-01-FULL-4-A > JBEKBN01. The sequence continues at coordinate 13,004 of JBEKBN010000014.1, forward strand.
AGTTGTTTTAAAAAACATAAAATAAAGGAGCGAAGCGATGAATGTGACATTGGCTCTTGACCTTGCATTCGCAACCATTGCAGTTGCCGCCTTGCGGTCTGTGGTGGGGAGTTTTTCTGGAAAAAGAAAATTTGATTGGGCGGGTATTTTATGTATATCAGCCATGTTCTTGCTAGGTTATGTTCGCGACAACATTACTGAAGCCGGTGTGCCAATATTTAGCATCCCGCAGGTCGGAAGCTATAAAGTCGCTTATGCGTATGTGGCCGGCGAAAATGTCAATGTCGGGATTGAGGTAAAGACAGGCGTGGGGGCAACTGAGAAGATCGTTAATTATCAGTTCTTGAAAAGTTCGGTCAATGGATTGATTCCAGAAAAACCGGACCATCTCAACATCATGGAATTCGGAAATGGCCAAATTGGCAAATATAAAAATGTTCAATTCTCGAAACCTTATCCCGAAGTGATCATCAAATAGTTATTTGTATCTGGCGGACCCGCGTGGCCCGCTTTTTTGTCCCTCGGGAATACTCGGGATTTCGTCCCTTCGGGACTCAATTTTAAGACGAGCGAGGCCCCTCGCTTCCTGCGAACCGGATTGCTTTCAGGGGCCGTTGTCGGTGCCGTTGGCACGGTTCGATTATTGTAATCAATTAATCGACAACGGCAACCGACAACCGGATGACGGAAATCTCGCTGGGATTTCCTAAGTCCCCGGAAAGCAATCCGGTGAGCCTGGTCCGGAAGCGAGGGGCTCGCCCCTGTTTGAATTGCGACTCAAAAAGGTTTATTATTTAAATATGCCAACCGATGAAAACGAGCTTCAGCCGAACGGGAAAATTTGGTTTTTGGTGATTTTAGTTGCTTTAGTTTTCGCCGGCGCGCTTTATTATTTCGGCAAAAATCAGGGCGTGAACGATTACCAACAGGCCTTGGTCACAAATTCTATTAGTAGCCGCCAGCCGCGAGTTTACACCGTCTATTACAACACCGGCGTTTTCAGTCCGACCAACATCCGGATCTACGTCGGCGATAGCGTGAAATTTGAAAATGATAGTTCTGACCCGATGCACGTCACTACTGATGTCAACAACGACATTCCCGACTTGGCCGGTTTCGACAGCACCAGCAATATTCCGTCGAAAAGTTCTTTCGTTTTTACCTTCACTACCGCCGGGTCATTCGGTTATCACAATGAACTCAACAAAGCCGAGCGGGGGATGGTGATAGTGAGACCCTAAAACATCTCGGTTACGAGATGTTCGGGCGAACATTCGCATAGCGAATGTTTTAGCCGCGGTATTTTTTAAGCATTTATGAAGTTTAAAATCTCTACTTTTGTAAAAACTCTCATATTATTCGGCTTGACCCAAATTTTGGGCATCTATTTGGCGATGCAAATCTTACCGGCCATCGGCGTTCAAACCATCAGCGCCAGCAGTTTTTCGCTGGGCGATTTCATTTATCTGGCGGCGATCGTCTTTTTATTCTTCTTTTTCTCGATAAAATATCCCCGCGTCGGCTCAACCATCTACCGAGTTTTTTTGTCATTGGTCATTTTTGCCGCCATGGAAACATTTGCCAGTATTTGGCTTGATCCGCTTAGCTCCCTTTGTTTGGCCTTGGCGGTTCTGATAATTTTTTGGCTCTGGCAAAGCGTTATTGTTCAAGACGTCGTGATGATCATCACCCTAGGGGCGGTGGGCGCGATCTTCGGTCTGTCACTGACCCCCATCACCGTTGTCTATATCCTGATAATTTTTTCGGCCTATGATATTTTCGCCGTTTACGTGACCGGTCACATGGTCAAAATGGCCGAGGCGATGATAAAATCACGGGCGATATTCGGTTTTATCATTCCCAGTTCGGTCAAAGATTTCGGCAACCGGATGCAAACCGTTCAACCGGGCGAGCAATTCATGGTTCTAGGTTCGGGCGATGTTATCTTCCCGCTGATC
>JBEKBN010000015.1:0-14283 GCA_050015375.1 Minisyncoccia bacterium
TAGGCGGCTACGCCTTTGGCCTTATACTTACCAATAAACTTCGACTCCGATAGGTGTGGGGGTAAGAATTTGTTTCCGTGCTCGGCTCGTTTCACTCGCCTGCGCTCGGACAAATACTTACCAAATCTCGAATATCATCTCTCCGCCGACACCGGCTTTTTTGGCGTCATCGCCGGTCATTATGCCTTTGGGCGTGGAAATCACGGAAACTCCAAAACCGCTTTTGACCGGCTTCAGATCGGCTTTGCCGGCATACATCCGCCGCGACGGTTTGGAAATGAATTTGATGCCGTCTATGGCGCCAACGCCGTCATTATATTTCAGTTTGATGCTCAAAAAAGAAATTTCGCTTTTGCGGCCTTTCCTTTTTTTGACCTCGACTTCCTCGATGAATTTTTTTTCTTTCAAAATCTCGGCAATTTTATTCTTCATCTCCGAGTATGGCACGGCAACATTTTCCAATCCGGCCGATTGGGCATTCTTTATCTGGATTAACATGTTGGCGATTGGTGACATAATGTTTAATTTACCAGCTTGATTTATTAACTCCCGGCAATAATCCCTCGCTGGCCAGTTCGCGGAAATGGATCCGACACAAACCGAATTTTCTCATATAGCCATGCTTCCGGCCGCAAAGAAAACAACGATTGACCTTTCTCGTCGAAAATTTGGCTTTCTTTTTTGATCTCGCAATGACTGATTCCTTGGCCATGAATTATTTTGTTTTTATCGGAAAACCGAATAATTTCAACAACTCCAATCCTTCTTCCTTGGTCTTGGAATCGGTGGTGATCGTAACACCCAAACTGAAAATATCCTTCATTGATTCGTAAGCGATCTCTGGAAAAATATTATGTTCCTTGATACCAATGCTCAGGTTGCCGTTGCCATCAAACGACTTCGGATCAAGCCCCCGAAAATCGCGGGAACGCGGTAAGGCAACGGCGATCAGCCTATCTATAAAATCATACATTCGCTTTCCGCGCAAGGTCACGATCATGCCCACATCCATGCCTTCCCGGATCTTGAAACCGGCAATGGATTTCTTGGCTTTTCTGACCGCCGGTTTCTGGCCGGTGATCTTGGCCAGATCTTGGGTCACGCGGTCAATGAATTTGGGTTCTTTCACGACCCTGCTAAGACCGACATTGACCAGCACTTTTTTTATTTTCGGCACGGCCATCGGCGTTTTGTAACCAAATTTTTCCATCATCGCCGGAATGATCTCTTTTCTGTATTTTGTAAGTAATCGTGGAATCATATCCAAAATTTAATATTTAAAAATTTAAATATCCGACAAACATTTCTTGCAAATCCTTAATTTCAGATCGCCTTCGATCTTGTGGCCGATCCTTGTCCGCTGACCGCATTTCGGGCAGATCAGTTGGACGTTTGATACGCTGACTTTTCTTTCCTTGCTGATGATCTGGCCTTTCTGGCCTTCCTTTCTGGCCCGTTGATGTTTCTTAACCATATTTAGACCCTCAACGATGACCTTATCGTCCTCCGGAAAAGTAAACAAAACTTTCCCCTTTTTTCCGCGGTCTTTTCCTGAAAGCATTATTACGTTGTCATTCTTTCTAATTTTCATGTTAAACAATCTCCTGGGCCAAACTGACTATGGTATCAAAACCTCTTTCTTTTATCTCTCTGGGTATCGGGCCGAAAATTCTTCCGCCTTTGGGTTCTTTGCCTTCCAAGATCACCAAGGCGTTCTCATCAAATCTGACATAGCTTCCGTCTTTCCGGCGAAAATTGTTTCTTTGCCTGACGATGACTCCCCTGATGATATCTTTTTTCTTGACCGCTTTTCTGGGTTCGGCTTCTTTGACCGAGGCCACGACAATGTCGCCGAGCTGGGCGTAGCGTCTTTTCGATCCGCCAAGCACCTTAAAGACGGCGACTTTTTTCGCTCCGGAATTGTCGGCAACATTCAAAATACTTCTGTGCTGTATCATATTATTGCTTGCTTATAACTCTCCACCTTTTTTCTTTCGATGTCGGCCGTGTTTCTTGGATCAAAACCTTGTCTCCGGCGTGATATTCCCCTTTTTCGTCATGGGCTTTATACCGCTTTGTTATCTTGTAATATTTTCTGTATTTCGGATGCATCGTCAAACGCGAAACCTTAACCACGACGGTTTTTTGCATTTTGTCCGAAACCACGACTCCTTTTAATACTCTGCTTTTTTTGATTTGTTTTTCCATGTTTTTATTCTTAATTCATGATTCTTGATTCATGATTCTTCTTCATTGCGGTCATTATCTGGGCGATCTCTTTTCTCGTTTTTCCGATCTGGCTGAAATCTTTCAACGCTTTGTTGGCCATTTCGAATCTAAACTTGCCCAGTTTGACTTTGGCTTCTTTGAGCATCACTTCCAGCTCGCGATTATCTTTGTTTTGCAGATCTGAATATTTCATTACTACGAAATTACGAATTTTTGCGAATATACGAATTTTTCATATACTCGCATAAACCCGCTTGACAACATAACGTATTTGACATATACTACCCTAAACAATGCTTTTTGACAAATGGGGGAGGTCAAATTATGAAGATTTTCAGACATTTGCCGCATTTTTGTTTGCATTTGAAAGATAGGAAAGTTTTGATCGTTGCATGGTTTTCCTTTTTATTGTTCGCAATCCTTGCTATTGAACGCTGGTTGCATATTTTTTCAATCAGTTTTCAGTTTCTTGGAAGACATTGTTTTTTAATCTCGGTTATAGTTTTTGCGATATTGTTTGCTGCTGAAATTCTTTGTGCCGTCCTTGAGTGCACTAATCTTGAACATGTGAAGAAATATTATTTGAAGAAATAATATTATTGAATCTTTCATTATCCTCCTCTGGGGGATTTTTTGTTAAAAGAACTTATCGAGTACCTTTTCAAAATCAGTGTGAGCCAATTACCATTTCGAGGGCACTGCCAGTCCCGTCGAGCATGGTTTTCCGAGCCGTAATCGGCGCGGAAATCGACGGGAACTGGCAATGAGCGAAAGGCTTCATATAATTATGCCTCGTAGGGGCATAGTGCCGGAGCGTCCCGAGAAATGGTGGTTGGCGAACTTGGTTTCTGATTTTGAAAAGGTACTCGATTCTATGCCTTCTTGATAAACCTCGTTTTCACCGGCAGTTTGTGCCCGGCCAATCGGAACGCTTCTCTGGCCGTGGCTTCTGGCACGCCGTCCATTTCGAAAATTATCCTTCCTGCCTCGGCCGTCGCCTCAAAATGCGACAGCGAGCCGGCGCCGCCGCCCATACCGACTTCAGCGCCTTTTTGGGTTCGGGGTTTATCCGGAAAAACCCTTATCCAGACCTTTCCGCCTCTTTTGATGAAATGGCTGATCGCCCGTCTGGCCGCTTCCAACTGCGAACTTTTCAGCCAACCCGATTCAGTCGCTTTCAAACCGTAACTGCCGAAACTCAAATAATACCCGCGGCTGGCGGCCGCCTTGATCTTGCCTCCGTGAACTTTTCTGTGTTTTATTCTTTTTGGCTGATACATGCAATTTTGTCCAAGAGCGACAGCGATTGAGTAACAAAATGTGCACCCAGCACATATTTTGAAAAGCTTTTCAAAATATGTGCTGGGTTAAATTTTGTTTCCGTGCTCGGCTCGTTTCACTCGTCTGCGCTCGGACAAATTTTAAAATTTTAACCCTTTATAGATCCACACCTTTACCCCGACCGTGCCGTATGTCGTGTGGGCTGTGGCTTTGGCAAAATCCACATCTGCACGCAATGTCTGCAACGGCAAACTTCCCTGTTCCAAATGCTCCGTCCGGGCGATATCGTTGCCGTCCAACCTACCAGCGATCGTGACTTTAGCGCCTTTGACGGCGCGATTAGCGACGATCTTGGCTAACGTTTGTTTTAAAACCCGTCGGTAGGGGGTTCTCTTCTCGATCTGCTCCACCATCGATTCGGCCATTATCGCCGCCGACATTTCCGGACTCTTGTATTCCTGGACATCCAGCCGGATGGCGGTTTTTCTTTTCACGATTTTGGCAATTTCTTTTTTAACGTCTTCAATGCCGGTTCCGCCGCGGCCGATTATCAAGCCGGGTCTGGCCGTGCTGATAATGACCGATAAAACATCCGGGCTCCTCTCGATCTCGACTCTGTCAACGCTCATGTTCTTTAATTTTCCGGTCAGAAATTTCCTGATCGCCAAATCTTCCTGCAAAAACGCCGGATATTTTCTAGCGCCAAACCAGCGGGATTTCCAGTCCTTGTTGATGCTTAACTTAAATGATGTTGGATTTATTTTTTGTCCCATGTTAAATCGCTTTTCTTCTGAAAAATCTCTTGCCCAAATTCCTCAATCCGCCGGCTTTGGCTTTGGGCTGGGTTTCTTTGACGTCTTTTTTCGTAAATTGCTTTTTCTCCGGCGCAGTTTTCTCTTCGGTCCTTTCATGTTCGTGTTCGCGTTTTATTTCTTTGGCTTCTTTTTTCTTGTCGGCTTTCATCCCCGGCACTCTTTCGTCCAAAATTATCGTGATGTGCGAGGTTTTCTTTTCTATCGGCGAGATCGAACCGAAACCCTTGGGCTCGCCTCTTTTTAACTTGGTTCCTTCGTCAACGATGATATTTTTTATGAAAAGATTTTCTTTGACAAGGCCGAAATTATTATGGGCGTTGGCCATGGCCGAATTCAATAATTTCGATATCGGCTTGGCACTTCTTTTAGCCAGATAGTCCAATTGGTTCTTGGCATTGCCGGCATCCATTCCTTTCAGTACGAAGGCAACGCTCCTCACCTTTCGAGGGGATATTCTTAAACCGTTCAGTTTTGCCTTTATCTCCATCTTTGAATCATGAATCTTGAATCATGAATCATGGTTTTTTATTCCCGTGATTCGTAATTCGTGATTCTTACTTCTTGGGTGCTTCCGCTCCTTCTGCCGGCGCGGCCTTGGCCGCCTGGGCGGCATCAATTTCTTTTTGCCGGGCCGCGGCTTCGATCTCTTTCTGCATTCTGCCTCCGTGCCTGACAAATTTCCTGGTCGGCGAAAATTCACCGAGTTTGTGTCCGACCATATCTTCAGACACAAATACCGGTAAATGAAGTTTGCCATTATGAACGCCAAAAGTGAACCCGATCATCTCCGGCGTTATCGTCGAAGCCCTGGCCCAGGTCTTGATGACCGTTTTATCGCCCGCCCTAAGTTTGCCCAATTTCTTGAGCAACTTTTCATCAACATATACGCCTTTTTTAATACTTCTTGACATATTATTTTATATGATATATACTATATTAAACTAGCTTTTTCGACAAATAGGAGGGACTTATGAAACCGTGTAAGAAATGTTTTAGGTTTACAATCGGTATCGTGATGTTTTTCAGCATTGTAATCACGCTGATTTTTCTTTCTAGTAACACGGGGATCAAAGCGCCTTTGGCCGGTGGCGGTATTTTCTTCCTCGCCTTTATGGGTCTTGCGACTATTTTGACTCTTGGGTTCAGGTGTCAAACCCCGGACAGGCATTAGAAATTCTCGTTCTTTATATCCTTTCCGAGCATCAGAGATCATCCTGATGCTTTTTTATTTTCCAAAGAACTTGAATAATCTCGATTGCAGATTGCTCTTTTGAATCCGCGATAAGCATTCTGGTAACAAATCGGGAGCGACCGAGCTGTAATCAGCGAGGGTAGCGCGGAGCGAATAGCGGGATACCCGACTCGGAAGGGTTAACACCCGCCCGCATGGTCGGGAGGGATTCCCGCGTCCGTCTACTGACGGATGAGCGACCACGATTTGTCAGAATGCGTTCAGGATTTCAAAAGAGCAATCTGCAATGCGCTACTTCTTCCTTCTTCGAACAATGAACTTCCAACTTTTCTTTTTCGGATCTCGCGTTCTGACTCCATACGCATTCTTGCCCCAGGGCGTTTTCGGATGAGGCATACCGATCGGCTGCCGGCCTTCGCCTCCGCCATGCGGATGGTCCACCGGATTCATCGCCGTGCCTCTGACCGCCGGTCGCCAGCCAAGATATCTATTTCTTCCGGCCTTTCCAATTTTTATCGTATCATGCTCCGCGTTCGACAATTGGCCGATCGAAGCCATCACCTCACCATTGAACTGCCGGATTTCAGACGAGGGCAAAACCACTTGCACCAATTTACCTTCATGGGCCAAGACCGTCGCGCCGGCTCCGGCTGACCGTATCATCTGACCGCCTTTGCCCGGATGCATTTCAATGTTATGGATCATTGTGCCCTGGGGAATATTTTTCAATCTCATCCGGTTGCCCGGTTCCAATGCCGCTTTTTCGGAAACAATAATCGTCATCCCGACTTTCAGGCCTTCCGGCGCCAAGATATATTTTTTTTCGCCATCCGGATAATGGAGGCGGGCGATGCGGACGGTCCGGTTCGGGTCGTATTCGATGGCGAAAACTTTCGCTGGCATGTCGAGTTTGTTCTGTTTAAAATCAATGGTTCGGTAAAGCCGTTTGACTCCGCCGCCCCGGTGCCGAGTCGTGACCCGGCCTTGATTGTTCCTCCCGACCGAACGCTGAAAACCGCCGGTCAGTTTTTTGAGCGGTTTTACGCCGGTCAGATTTGAGAAATCATAACCCAGCATGTTTCGTCTGGATGGAGTTGTGGGTTTGTAGTATTTCGGCATACAATTTAAAATTTAAATTAACTGATTATGTCTATCTTATCTCCTTCGATCAAAGTCACGATCGCTTTCTTGAATCCGGTTTTCTCGCCTTCATATTTGCCGACTTTTCTGGCTTTCGACCGACCGAAAGAAATTGCTACTTTGGCAACTTTCACTTTGTACATTTTTTCTATCGCTTTTTTTATATCGGTCTTGCCGGAATTTTTGGCAACTTTGAAAACATATTTGTTCAAGGCCGCCAATAAACTCGACTTTTCGGTCAAATGCGGGCTCAAGATAACTCCATAGGCATGCTCGTCCCCGCCTTTGGGCATCTGGGCCGTCGGTTTGAGTTCCTCCTTTTCCTGTTTGCTTGCCGATGCGGTGTCTTTAACCTCCGCCGTCTCCACCGGTTCGATTTCCTTTTTCTCTTCTTTTTTCTTTCTTCCGAATAAAGCCATGTTTTTTAAATTTTGTATGTCTTCTCAATCACTCCCACCGCGTCTTTTGTCAAAATCAAATATTTATTTTCCAAAATTTTCCTAATATTCAGGTCATTGGCCGTCGAAACACTGGCGAATGGAAGATTGCCGACGGCTTTCAAAACATTTTCATTCCTTTTGGATAAAATTATCAAAACGCTGTCCTGCATTTTTTTTCCGAAACGATAACCCTCCAACGCCGCCGACAATGTCTTCAGGGAATTGAAGGCCTCTTTCGTTTTTGGATTTTCCAACCGGAAATCGTCGAGCATCAAAAATTGTTTGTCGGCGATCTTTGAAGACAGGGACATGAACAGCGCCTGGCGTTTCATTTTTTTGTTTATCTTTTTTTTGAAATTCCTTTCTTTGGTCGGCCCGAAAGCGACGCCGCCGCCTTTCCAGATCGGTGAACGGATGGACGCGTGTCTGGCCCGGCCAGTGCCTTTCTGGCGCCAAGGTTTTTTGCCGCCGCCCCGGACTTCGCCCCGGCCTTTGGTGTGAGCCAGAACTTGTCGGCTGTTGGCGTCCATTGCCGTCAAAACCTGATGCATCAGATCGGGCTTCAGTTTCAAACCGAAAATCTTATCGGGCAGTTCCGTTTTATTTATTGGCTCTCCTGACTGGTTATACATCTGCACTTCCATTGGTTTCAATTACTACGAAGTTACGAATTGGTACGAATATACGAATAAATCCCCATTCGTATATTCGTAAAGATTAGTAATTTCGTAGTAACTAAATCTTCACTATCTCCAGCAATGTATTCTTTCTTCCCGGCACGGCCCCTTTGACCGCCAGCGTATTCGTTTCTTTATCAACAAAAACGACTTTCAATCCCCTGACCGACAAACGTTCGCCGCCCATTCTTCCGGCCATGCGCATACCCTTCAAAGTGTGCTGGGGAAATCTTTGCCCGATGGAACCGCCATGGCGCAAAACGTGATGGTGACCGTGGCTGGCCGGCATGCCGTGAAAGCCGTGTCTTTTGACGACGCCTTGAAATCCCTTGCCCTTGGTAATTCCGCTGATCTTCAGGATATCCCCGATATTAAAAACTGAAACGTCAAAATTATCCCCTCTTTTAAAATCGCCAGCAACCTTTTTGAATTCCTTAATATGTCTCAATTTCGGCAGATCCTTCAATTGCCCGGCTTCGGCCTTGTTCAATTTCTTTTTTATCCCGAATCCGATCTTAACCGACTCGTAGCCGTGCTTTTCTTTGTTTTTGGTTTCAATGACGGTCGCCGGTCCGGCTTCAATCAAAGTCACCGGTACAACCGTTCCGTCTTCATTGAAAAATCTTGACATTCCGATTTTTTTTCCAAGAATGAAAGCCATATTTCTAACAAAAAACCCAGATTCAGCTGGGCCATTTTAAAAGCCGCTAAATCAAATTATAAATTCTAGGTTTTATTGAAAATTAAAACCATTAAATTGCTTGCTACCACAGAGAAAGTAACAAGTGCAATCCTCCGAAAATCGGAGAATTGCATTTATGACCTTACATTTTTATTTCGATATCCACTCCTGCGGGAAGGTTAAGGTTCATCAATGAATCAATTATCTTGGAGCCGGGATTGGTGATGTCGATCAGCCGCTTGTGGACTCGCATCTCAAATTGCTCGCGGGAATTTTTATCAACAAAACTGGAACGGTTGACCGTGTATTTGTGGATCTCGGTCGGCAAAGGCACTGGGCCGATGACTAGACCGCCGCTTCTCTCAATGGTGTCAATGATCTGCTTAGCGGATTTATCAATGACCTTATTATCATAGGCCTTTAGTTTTATCCTGATCCGCTGGCTGACTTCAACTGGTTTTTCTTTTTTGGTCGGCATTTGAATTAATGAGCTAACCCCCACACCTAATAAGCATAAGTTCTGCAATTTGCAAGTTCTATCAAACCAATCCACATTCACAAACTGTACACTATGCGAACGATTATTTGGCCTAATAAACAGAACCGAATTAGCTTGCAAATGCTTATTAGGTGTGGGGGCTAAGGAACCGCCGAGCCCCGACTCCGTCAACTGACGGACGTCGGGGCTCGGGTTAAATTCTTCACGCGATAACTTTCGTGACCACGCCCGCGCCTACCGTCTTGCCGCCTTCACGAATGGCGAAGCGCTGTTTTTCCTGCATGGCGATCGGGGCGATCAGTTTGACTTTGAAAGTAACGGTATCTCCGGGCATGACCATCTCGGTTCCTTCGGGCAAGGTCACCTCGCCGGTAACATCGGTCGTCCTGAAATAGAACTGCGGTTTGTAACCCTTGAAAAACGGAGTATGGCGGCCACCTTCCTCTTTCGACAAAATATAGACCTCGCCTTCAAATTCGGTGTGAGGCGTGATCGAACCCGGCTTGGCCAGAACTTGTCCGCGGGAAACATCTTCTTTTTTGACGCCTCTCAAAAGAATGCCCGCGTTGTCACCGGCAATACCCTCGTCCAGCTGTTTGTTGAACATTTCAATGCCGGTGATGACGGATTTCGTGGTCGGTTTGATGCCGACAATTTCGACTTCCTCGTTGAGCTTCACTTTGCCTTTCTCGATCCTGCCGGTCACGACGGTGCCACGGCCTTCAATGGCAAAAATGTCTTCGATGGGCATCAGGAACGGCTTGTCGGTTTCGCGGACCGGTTCGGGAATATATGAATCAAGGGTATCAACCAATTCTTTGATCGGTTTCAAAGCCGGATCGTCTTTGGTTTTGGCTTCAAGGGCTTTGGTGGCTGAACCGCGGATGATCGGGGTTTTGTCACCGGGGAATTGCTGTTTGTTCAAAAGTTCGCGGATCTCGGCTTCGACGAGGTCGATCAATTCCGGATCGTCAACCATGTCGGTCTTGTTCAGAAAAACGATAACGGAAGGAACGCCGACTTGGCGGGCCAAGAGAATGTGTTCTCGGGTCTGGGGCATCGGGCCGTCGGGGGCGGAAACAACCAAAATCGCGCCATCCATCTGGGCGGCGCCGGTGATCATGTTCTTGATGTAATCGGCGTGTCCCGGAGCGTCAATGTGGGCATAGTGCCGCTTGGGCGTTTCGTATTCGGAATGATGCAAAGCGATGGTGATACCGCGGGCTCTTTCCTCGGGCGCATTGTCGATCTTATCAACGCCTTCAACTCTGGCGCTGTAGCCCTCGCCTTTATACAGATCCAGCGTATGCAAAATCGCCGCCGTTAATGTGGTTTTTCCGTGGTCAACATGACCGATTGTGCCGACATTCAAGTGCGGCTTGGAGCGTTCAAATTTTCCTGCCATTTCAAATAGAGCCGACCGCGTCCGTCCACCCGGTCAAAAAAAAGACATGCCTTGCCCGGTAGTCGTTAGCTTTTGGCTGTGACTTATCAATTAATAGGCGACAAAATCTAGTATAAGCGATAATTATCCACGGGTCAAGAGGCCAGGTTTTACTCAACCTTCATCTCGGTTTCATCCGTTTCTGCCGGCATCTCTTCTTCCTCTATCAATTCGGCTTCCTCTTTCTGCCTGATCTCCTCTTTTAAGACCAGGATCTCCCGATTCAGCTTCTCAATGGCGGCATTTTCCTCTTCGCAAGCATTTGGCGTATCGCCGGAAAAGCCGTTTTCTATTTTTTGATACTTCTCGAACGGCAAAACCACGAATTCCGGCGTATTGCCGTTCATGACCAAAATACCGCCCAGGTTTCGTGCTAATTCTTTAAGTTGATTAAAATCCATTACCTTCTATATATATTACTTTCAAAATTGGCGCAAGTGCTAGACGATTTGACTCGGCTTTTTTTGTCTGGTAAACTGAGCCAAGTCGCAATTATGGAAGACACGGAACAGGAATTAGTAAATCGAAATTACGAGTTTGCCTACCATCTGAATTCCGACATCGAGGAAACGGATGTCAGGAAGAACGCTCAGGAACTCGAAAATATCATGGCTCAAAACGGAGCCGATGTTTTGATTTCGCGCGAGCCCAAGCGGAAGCATCTTTCTTATCCAATCAAACACAAAAATTATTCTTATTTCGGTCAGATAGATTTTTCGGTTCTGCCCGAGAAAATTGAGAAGATAAACGCCCAGATGAAATTGCAATCGAATGTCATGAGATATTTGGTCACCGAGAAACCCGATGAAAAAAACCTGAGGATCCTGGGCACCGAGAGGCCACACTCGAGAATGAAAACCCACGAAGCGACCGCGCCCGGCAGAGACGAAGCCGGAACCGGCAAACCCAAAGAAGAAATCAAACCGGAACAATTGGAAAAAGAAATTGAGGAAGTGCTGGAAAAAATATAAATAAATGTCCGAGTGCAGACGAGCGCAGCGAGTCGAGCACGGAAACAGTTATTTACCCTGACACCTATCGGAGTCAAAGTTTGATGAGCCACATAGCCCACAGGCGTAGCCGCCTAACGGCTTATGCTCATTATTAACATTTGGCTTTGAACCCGATAGGTGTTAGGGTCATGAATTGTTTCCCACTCGCCGCGACATTAGTCTAGCTCGTGGACAATTCTATGAAAGTCCGAGCTTCGGTTAAAAAAATGTGCAGCAAATGCAAACTGGTCCACCGCAAGAAACGGCTGTATTGCATTTGTTCGAATCCGAAGCATAAGCAGCGCCAAGGCTAAAACGATTTGCTTGCAAATCGTTCGCCCGAACATTTTGCAATGTAAAATGTTCTAGGGATAATTATTTAACATGCCCAGAATTTCCGGTATTAATTTACCAGACAATAAAAAGATCGAATTCGCTTTAAGCTATATTTTTGGCGTTGGGCCTTCGATGAGCAAAATTATTCTTAAGTCGGCTCATATTCCGGTTGATAAGAGAGCAAAGGATCTGACCAACGAAGAAGTAAACAAGATCCAAACCATCATTGACCACAATTATAAAGTTGAAGGCGAATTGAAAAGAGAGATCGGTGAAAATATAAAAAGATTGAAGGAGATCGGGACTTGGCGAGGTTCGCGGCACGCCAGACGGTTGCCGATCCACGGCCGCTCAAAAACTAATTCCAGAACCAACCGCGGAAATGTCAGAAAGACAATGGGTTCGGGCAGGAAGCCGACCGCGCAAAAAACCTAACATGGGTAAGAAAAGAATAATCACAAGCCAAGGCGATACCGAAGCGAAAGAAACCTCCGTCGAAAAAAAACCGTCTTCCGCCAAGAAGCAGGTTTTTAAGGGCATCATAAATATTTTTTCATCGTACAACAATACGATAGTTTCCATTTCTGATCTGAATGGTGAGATTTTCGCTTGGTCCTCGGCGGGCTCGCTTGGTTTCAAAGGCGCCCGTAAATCCACGCCTTATGCCGCCACTTTGATAGGTAAAGATGCCTCCGAGAAAGCAAAGAGATTCGGCCTCCAAGAAGCCAAGATCTCGGTCAAAGGCATCGGTCCGGGCCGAGAGGGCGCTATTCGAGGAGTGGTCAGTTCCGGGATCAATATCTTATCAATGATCGACGACACGCCCATAGCCCATAATGGAGTGAAAGCGGCAAAGCCCCGCAGAGTATAAATTTAATTTTAATATGGCACGTTACACCGGTCCACGGGAAAAAATCGAACGCCGTCTGAAAGCAAAACTTTTTTTGAAAGGGGAGCGTTCGCTTTCACCTAAATCAGCGACGGTGAAAAGAATGTATCCGCCCGGTATGCACGGCAAGAAATTTTCCCGCCGGCCCTCGGAATTCGGTCTCCAGTTGCAAGCGAAACAAAAAGTCCGAAATACCTACCGGATGCTCGAGAAGCAATTCAAGAACTGGGTAAAAGAAGCTGTCCGTTCGCCCGACGAAACCACTTCGACCATTGTCAGAAAATTGGAAAGACGGTTAGACAATTTTGTTTACCGGGCCGGCATCGCCCAATCGCGGGATCAGGCCAGACAGATCGTGAACCACGGTCATATTTTAGTGAATGGCCGGAAGGTTTCCATCCCTTCCTATGAGGTCAGACACGGCGATGTCATCGGGATCAGAGAGGGGAGCGCCAAGTCGAAATATTTTACCACCCTGATGCCGCAGTGGATAAAAAATCACGAATCGCCTAAATGGATAGAAGTTGACAAAAACTCCATGACCGCCAAAGCCAGCGGCATTCCGACCATTCAGGAAAGCGGTTTGGAAATAAAGGACATCCAATCGATTATTGAATATTATTCTAGATAATAGTTTGTAGTAAGTAGTTTGTAGTTTGTAGTGATTTTGATTTCATCTACTAACTACTCACTACCAACTACTGACTAAATACATGATCCAACTGCCCACGGAGCCAAAACTTGTGTCGAAAAAAGGGAACCTTGGAGTATTCGAGATAAGCCCATTGTACCCCGGATACGGAATGACCATTGGAAATACGCTCCGGCGGGTGCTTTTGTCGTCTTTGGAGGGAGCCTCCATCACTTCGGTCAAAATAAAAGGCGTGGACCACGAGTTCTCGACCATTAGCGGAGTGTTAGAAGATGTTGTTGATATCATTATTAATTTAAAAAGGGTCAGATTCAAGGTTTTCAAGGATGAACCGGTCACGATGATGCTGTTCGCCAAGGGTGAAGGCGTCATCACCGCGGCTGATATCAAAACCACCGCCGATGTCGAAGTCGTCAATCCCGAACAGCATATTGCCACCATCACCGACAAAAAAGGCGAGATCGAAGCCGAGATCACGGTTGAAAAAGGCATCGGTTATGTGCCTGTCGAGCAGAGACAGAAGGAAAAATTGAGCATTGGCAAGATCGCCGTTGACGGGATCTTCACTCCGATAAAAGGCGTTAATTTCGCTGTTGAGAACATCCGCGTCGGTCAGAGAACGGATTATAATAAAGTCCTGATAGATATCGAAACCGACGGTTCGATTTCGCCCGAAGCTGCTTTGAAAAACGCCAGTCAGATACTGATAGACCATTTTAATCTGATAAACGCGGTACAAGTTCCGAAAGACGAAATAAAAGTTGAAAAAAAAGTCAAAAAGATCGCTAAGAAAAAATAAGTATTTGTCCGAGCGCAAGCGAGTGAAACGAGCCGAGCACGGAAACAAATTCTTACCCCCACACCTATCGGAGTCGAAGTTTATTGGTAAGTATAAGGCCAAAGGCGTAGCCGCCTAACGGCTTCTACTCATCGCTAACATCTGACTTTGAACCCGATAGGTGTGGGGGTGCTGAAATTGTTACCCAATCGCTTCGCTCTTGGACAATTTCGCATG
>JBEKBN010000016.1:0-13912 GCA_050015375.1 Minisyncoccia bacterium
AGTTGCCGAATTGGTGAAGGAGAA
This sequence comes from Minisyncoccia bacterium, assembly GCA_050015375.1. Classification (GTDB taxonomy): domain Bacteria; phylum Patescibacteriota; class Minisyncoccia; order 2-02-FULL-40-12; family IGHO2-01-FULL-4-A; genus JBEKBN01. The sequence continues at coordinate 25 of JBEKBN010000016.1, forward strand.
AAAAGTTGACGGCATCCGCGACATCCGCGACGAATCCGACAAGGACGGCCTGCGCATTGCCATTGATCTTAAGAACGATGCTTTCCCGAGAAAGATCCTGAACCAGCTTTTCAAATACACCGAACTTCAGAAATCATTTCACGTCAACATGCTCGGCCTGGTTGACGGCATCCAGCCCCAGACCTTGAGTTTGAAATCGCTTTTGGAGAAATTCATCGAGCACCGCCAGATCGTCGTCACCCGCCGGACGAAATTCGATCTCCGCAAGGCCGAAGAGCGGGCCCATATTCTTGAAGGTTTGAAAAAAGCCCTTGACCACATTGACGAAATAATCAAACTCATCAAAAAATCCGAATCCAAAGAGGACGCTTTCAATAATCTGATAAAACAATTCAAGTTTTCCGACAAACAAGCGACGGCCATTTTGGAAATGCGTTTGCAGGCGCTGGCTGGGTTGGAACGCAAAAAGATCGAGGACGAGCTGGCCGAAAAATCAACCCTGATCGCTTTACTGAAAGATCTGCTTGCCCATCCGAAAAAAATCCTTAGCGTGGTTAAAACCGAACTTGAGGAGATAAAAACAAAATTCGGCGACGAGCGCCGGACGAAGATCGTAAAGTCAGCTTTGCGGGAGATCGGCGAGGAAGAATTGATACCGGAAGAGGACTCGCTGTTCATGGTCACCAAAGGCGGATACATCAAACGAATGCCGCCCGATATTTTGAAATCCCAGAAACGCGGCGGCAAAGGACTTATCGGCATGGCGACCAAAGAAGAAGATGTCATCAGCCAGTTTTTCGTGGCCAACACCCACGACAATCTGATGTTTTTCACCAGCACCGGAAAAGTTTTTGTCACCAAGGGTTACGAAGTTCCCGAATCGGCCCGGGCGGCCAAAGGCAAAGCGCTGGTCAATTTTCTCCAAATTACCACCAATGACAGAATCACCGCTGTCATTCCGGTTCCCAAAAACGGCGGCGCCAAATATCTGGTCATGACCACGGCCAACGGTATCATCAAAAAAGTTGACATCGAAGAATTCTCCCAGATTCGCAAAAACGGAATGATCGCCATCAAGCTCAACGGCGATGACGAATTGAAATGGGTTGAAACAAGTTCGGGAACTGATGAGATAATTTTGACCACGACCGACGGCTCGGCAATTCGCTTCAAAGAAAAAGATGTTCGGCCGATGGGACGCTCGGCCGCCGGCGTTATAGGCATTCGTCTTGAGAAAGGAGCAAAACTTATCGGAGCCGACATTGTTCCGACTGGAAAAGAAGCCAAGACGTTGAAACTTCTCGCCGTGATGTCGCACGGTTATGGCAAGCGGACTGACCTCTCGGCTTACAAAGTTCAGAATCGGGGCGGCAAGGGGATAATGACGGCGAAAATCACGCCCAAGACCGGCGATCTGGTGTCGGCGCACATTGTCGCTGATGAGGATGAGGAAATCATCGCCGTTTCTCAAAAAGGTATTGTCATCAAAACCGAACTCAAAAGCATTTCTGTTCTCGGCCGGGCGACACAAGGAGTCCGAGTCATGAAACTCGAACAGGGAGATGCGGTAGCATCAGTGGTGGTGGTATAACTCTCAGCGAGCCCTTGTCTCTTTCTCGAGACGCTCAAGTTGCCCCAGCGAGGCAACTTTTCGCTTTTTGTCTCGCCATCCTCGTCTCGCTATCGCTCGACACCATGCCCGGATCGCTTGGCCCCTCGCTTCGCTCGGGGCCAGACTGGGCTCGACAGAACTCTCGAAAGAGACAAGGACTCGCCATTCTGAAAATAGATTCACACCTGCATCGATATCACGGCATCGCCTCAAAATGGTATATAGATATAAATCCACGATCGTGGAAATATGTCTATATGACCAATCGGGGATAATAATGTTTTTCGGGTGTGCCCCTGGCACACCTACCCTTAGAAACCCATGTAAAATATGGGTTTTTCAGCCACTATTGACAGAACTTGTGAAAAGGTGTTAATATTAAGGGGCATACTGAAACAAGTCCTTTTCAATGGTTTTTGAACCCCAAACCAACATATGTGCCTTTGGCACTGGAGGTAAGCATGAAAAAAGAGGAAAAAGGGAGATGGGTTATTATTTTAGATCCCAAGAGTGGCGCTAAGTTGCATTATTCACATTTTGCCGACAACGACAAAACTCTTGAGTTCTACTTCTCCGACAAAGTCCCGCTCACCGGGAAACTCCTCGTTGAAATCGAGATGACCGACCGCGAATCTGAAGCATTGCGGGAAGCCATCGGTGTGTATGCAAAGAAGAATGCAAAGACTCCCGGCGGACATTCAATCAGTGCGGAGATGGATGTCGTCAATGCCATCCAGAAGGTTTTCGAAACCGGCAGTAACCACGGGTGGAATTTAGCCCGTGAAAGGGCACGTGAAAGGACATAGGAACACACTTTGAACCTTTGGCAGTAGAGACGAGAAAGCGTCTCAAGGGATGTTCTGCCCATCCCGCTTTCCCAAGAAATTTAAGAAATTAGATTTTTTAGGAACAAACGCAACCCAAATGGGTTGTTTTTGTTTCCCCAAATAGCCCCAAGCGAGCCCCTCTCTGAAAAATCCCTGCGAACCCTGGTTCCTTTGGAGGGCACTGCCAGTCCCGTCGAGCAAGGTCCCCGAGCTTAATAGCGAGGGGTCGACGGGAACTGGCAATGAGCGGAAGTATCTAAAAACAAACAACCCCGCTGGGGTTGTAGTACTGGAGCGTCCCGACAAAGGAATTAGGGTGAGCCCAGGTTGGGGATTTTTCAGAGTGAGGCGAGCGCATTGTTAATAATTAACTTCTTCCCAATCTCATTGCGTGGTAAAATATGGGCATAGATACCCAATTAAATCCAACTAGTTTTATGCCGCCAAGAACAGGCAACGGCGGTTTCATGGATCCGCAAAGGATCGCGGCGCTTTTTGGCATCCGCGAAGGCATGCGTATCGCCGATTTCGGTTGCGGCTCCGGTTTTTTCCCTATCTATATGGCCAAGCTTGCCGGCAAAGACGGCGTTGTTACCGCCGTGGATGTCCTTGAGACAGCGCTTGATACAGTCAGGGCCAAAGCCAAGACCGAGGGTCTCTCAAACATCGCCATCGTTAGAGCAAATCTTGAAGTATTCAGAACATCCGGTCTGGGCGACAATTCACAAGACCTGGCCCTGTTGGCCAATGTTCTCTATGAGTCAAAAAAGAAAGAAGAGATAATCAAAGAAGCCAATCGGGTGCTCAAAACCGGCGGCGGTTTGGTTGTCATCGACTGGAAAAAAAGCGCCCGCGGTTTCGGACCACCCGAAAACGCCAGAATGGATCAGGATTCGACGAATGACCTTGTCGAAAAATCGGGTTTTAAATTCGTGAACGAAATTGACGCCGGCGCGTTTCATTTTGGAATGAGATTCAGGAAAATATAATGAACCCCGTTAGAGGCAGGATTTGCCTTCAGGCAAATCCGTAACTCATCGGGAGTTTCGGAATAATAATTTAATTCGAGACACTCAAGTTGTTACAGAAAATAACTTTTGCTGTCTCTAACGGGGTGAACAAGAAACTTCTTATGATTATCGGGATCATCGGCGGTGTAGTGATTTTTGGCTTGATCGTTTTTTTGCTTTTGAAAAGCTTAAATCCCAATAAGACGACTTCGGCGGTTTTGCAATTTTGGGGCGTTTATGACGACCCGTCTTACTACACCGACATCATTAACCAGTATCAAAAAGACAATCCTGGGGTCAAGATCGTTTATCAGGAATTCACCTACGACGAATACGAGAACAAACTCATCCAGTCATTCGCTTCCGGCACCGGACCTGACATTTGGCTGATTGACAATACCTGGCTTCCCAAACACGGTGACCTGATGGCGCCGATGCCGGCGACTATTCCCGGTTTAAGCCAGCCATTGATAACTATCCAGGATTTTCAAAACCAATTTGCTGATGTGGCCGCCACCGATCTTGTTTACAATAATCAGATCTACGCAATGCCGCTTTACATTGATACTCTCGCCCTTTATTACAACAAAGATATTTTTAATTCTGCCGGCGTCGCCGTTCCGCCGACGACTTGGGATCAGTTCAACAATGACGTTAAACTCCTGACCCAGCTTGATAGCACAGGCCACATCACCCGCGCCGGCGCGGCCATTGGCACCGCCCAAAATATCAATCGGGGAACCGATCTTCTGATGCTGTTGATGATGCAAAGCGGAGTCCAGATGACCAGTAACGACGACACTTCGGTGACTTTCAGCCAGCCGGTCCAAAACCAAAATGTCGGCGAAGCGGCGCTTCAGTATTACACCGATTTTGCCAATCCTTTGAAAGAGGTCTACACCTGGGACGATTTGCAAAGTTATTCCGTGGATGCTTTCACGGCCAGCAAGGTGGCGATGATGTTTGATTATTCCCACGAAGCCCAAGTCCTCCACGCCGAGGCGCCCCGATTCAATTTCAATGTCGCCCCCATGCCCCAGGTAAGTGGCGCGACCACGGCGGTCAATTTTGCCAATTATTGGGCGGTGGCGGTTTCGAAGCAATCCAAAAATATCAATGAGGCCTGGAAGTTCGTTGCCGCTTTGACCAACGCCACTAACGCCACCAAATATTTGAACATTTCCGGCCGGCCGGCGGCCCGGCGCGATCTCATCAGCGCCCAGGAATCCGATCCGGATATTGGCGTTTTTGCCAAGCAAGCCCTATCGGCCCGGACTTGGTATCAAGTGGACAGTTCCGCTATCGAGACGATATTCGCCAACATGATAGACGCCGTTAACCACGGTCGGGCTTCGATCCACGATGCCATCCAAACCGCCGAGAGCCAGGTTAATGTTTTGATGCAGAAAAATAAATGAGTACCGCCAAAATCAAGATATTAGTCAATGCCAAAAAATTTTTTTTGTTTCTGTCGGTTTTTATTTTGATTTTTTCATTTTTTAAGTTCCTTTCACCCAATTTTGTCTTTGCTGCCGACACGACGAAGCACGCCGGTCTGGTGAAATGCGGACTTGATTTCACCGATCCGGATATTTTGGCTCAAACCGGCTATGACACCCAAACGCCTTGCCAGATCTGTGACATTACCATTCTCCTCAGCGACGTCATTAATTTTCTGGTAACTATTCTGGTTCCATCCATCGCGACACTTTTGTTTCTCATCGCTGGGTTCATGATCATTCTTGGCGGCGCTTCGCCGGGAACGATCGGCAAAGGCAAGACCATGTTCAAAAACACGGTCATCGGTCTGCTTATTGTCTACAGCTCATGGCTTATCGCCAATACCATCTTGCAATCATTGGCCGGCAATAACAATATTTCCGGAAGTTGGTTCACGATCGTCTGCAAAAATCCAAGTACGACTGGAACAACTGGAACCGCACCTATCGCTGGCCAAAAATATTATTGCAATTCCAGCAATATTTGTGTGGCGGATGCCAACGGTTCCTACACGACATCAAATTGCGACGGGAAATGTCAATCGGTCGTGTCCACTGGAACCTGCACCGGCCAGAAAACATGCAGCGATGCTGGCGTGAATGTCTGCCAACCGAATACGAGCGCTTCATGTTATAACAGTGCGGTCAATCAATGGAACGACCAGATCATTGCCGGAACCAGCGGAATTTCGATTTGCTCCGGAATTGATACGGTGAAAATGATCAAAGCCATCATGTCCCAGGAATCAAACGGCGTGACCGGAAAACAATCTTTCAATGGGAGTTCCTACGGAATCATGCAACTCCGGCCCGACACGGCGAATGCCTTTAAATCTGGCTGTACCACCGATAATATTGATGCCGCTTGGTTGCTAAGTTCCGATAAGAAAAACATCCAAGCAAGCATCTGTATCGCCGCCAATTTCATAAGATTCCTTGTCAGCGGTTGCGGTTGCGATGTCAGACAGCTTGCTGCCGGTTATAATGGTGGTGCTAATGGCGTATCGGGCGCCTGCGATGTCAGTTCTGATTGTGGCCCGAGCGCCGGCAGCGGTACTTGTTCGGTTTGTGCTAATCAAGGTAGCCGGCCGACAAAAAGATGGGAATGTTTGTACGAAGACACAGGCCACACCAGTTGCAACATTGATCGTGTAGATTCATCCGGCCAGCCGGCTAACTTTAGTCAGACCAGAGTTTATGCGCCGAAAGTCGAATATTGTTACGGCAAATTTTAAATCATGATGAAAAAATATTTTCTGACAATATTATTATTTCTTTTTTTCTTGTCTTTGATGAGTCCGGTTTGGGCAGCTGACAGCACTACCACCCAAAACAATAGTTCGACTACTACAGTTACTTTCCAACCGCCGACCGCCAACACCGATGTCGCCAGTTTGCTGGCCGGAATTCTGAAATGGATGATTACCATTGCCATTCCCATCGCGGTTGTGATGATAATCTACGCCGGCTTTATGTTCCTGGCTAACCAGGGCAATCCCAAAATGATCGAACGTGGAAAAAAGATCCTGACTTGGACGGTCATGGGCTTGGCCGTGGTTCTTATCGGCGGGGGATTTATAACTTTGATAACGAGTATTCTGAACTGGGCAAAATAACCTGGAGTTAATAAATCAGCTTGTAAAATCAAGGATTTAAAATTAAACTTAATATATCAATGTCAGGTTTATTTAAATCAAAATTGTTTCGCCTATGTTTAACGTTTTTTTTGGTTTTGGTTTTCTTTGGAGTTTATACTGCCGCTGCTCAAGCGGCCTGTAATACGATTTCCAGATTTGATGCCTCGGGCGTCGTCACTGCCAAGGACTCTGACACCCTTAATTATACGGGCGTGATTACTCCCTCTATTACTGCGCCAGACAGTTTAGCTAATTGCAGTGACGTTGTATTTATTGTCTCATTTGTCATGCAACAAGGGCCACAGGCAAATGGCTGGGTAAGCGTTCACACCCAAAATTTCACATTTACAGGCTCGCCACTCACTTTTAACTATTCGCTGAACTTGGCCACATTTGATCGCAGCGTTCTCCATGACGTTAACCAGATCAATATGAAATTGTTAGTGTTCAAGACGGGCAGTGCTGATGCTGAAGCCACGAGCAATATCCGGACAGTAAGTATTACTGGTTCCAGCAATGGTTCCGGCTCCGTTCCAGTAAATGTTTACTTTAAGCCTTCACAAGCCACTTATAATGCTGGCGATTCCATCCAGATTTTAGCCAATGTCGACAAAAACAAAGTCAATGGCTTACCATCCGCTATAACCAGTATTTATTACATATTCCTGGTCAATAAAAAGAATGTTGGCACATTAACAAAAGACCGATCTGTAGTATCTTCGTCTGATCAATTTTTAAGCTCGATGCCGGTATCTGTAGCTAACGGTTTTGTGGATGGAACAAATGTTGTCGAGGTAGATCTTTCGGAGGCCGGTTACACAGTGCCAATTGGTTCCGGTACGGCTACCTTAAATGTGACAGGGCTAGGAACGACTAGTAACCCCCAGAATACAAGCAACCCCCAAAATCCCGGCAACAGTTCTAACGTCACAAACATCACCGGCGGCCCGACCAACAGCGGTGGGGTCGGCAACCTGCCGGGGATAAATCTAACGGCAAAGGGTCTTAGCGATTTTATAACCGCGGCCGTCTGCTGGGTAATTCAGATTATTTTGTTTATAATGGTATTAGCGCTGATAATTGCCGGGGTCAGGTTTTTCCTGGCTCGCGGAGAACCGGGTGCGGTGACCAAAGCCAAGACGAATTTCACCTGGGTTCTGGCCGGCGTGGCGGTTGTCCTCGCCACCAATATTATCATTGCTACTATTGCTAATCTTTTAGGCGCCAGTTATCCGGCAGTGCCGGTCAGTTGTGAGAGCGTTACCACGAATGTTACCTATCCCAATACAAGTAAATAAATCCATGAACAAAACCAAAACAATTTTCGCGATTCAAATTCTGGTCAACCTTTCTTTGATATTTTTGATGGTCGGCGGAGGCATGGTCCATGCCGATTTGGTACCTACGGGGACTATCAACCTTAATCAGCCGATTAATGGCAATCCCCCAGTCACCCTCAACGAAGTTGGCAGTATTGTCGGCACTATCGGAAATTTCTTCATTCTCGTCGCGCCGATACTTCTAATAATCGCTTTGGTCCTTAGCGCCATCACCATCATGACCGGCGGCGCCAGCCCCGCTGCGGTAACCAAAGGCAAGAAGTGGCTTGGCTACAGCGTGGTTGCCGGTTTGATAATTTTTGGCACAGGTGTGATAATTAATACGATCGCTTTCATAGTGACCAGAGATTTCTTTTGCCAGGTTTCGTTGCTTGGGGTTTGCATATTGCATTAAAAATATGAAAAGTTTCAATAAAATTCTCGGACTTTCGGCGGCGCTATTTCTTTTGCCTTTGATGACTTTGGCTTATGACCTGCCAACAGGAACACCGTGGACTACCACCGGAATAATGACCGCGCTCAACAATGCCGCTAACTTCATGCTGGCTTTCGCCATCGCCGGCGCCATCATCATCATCATTTACGCCGGCATCATTTATCTGTCGTCGGGTTTTAATCCTAAAGCCGTGGAAAGCGCCAAGGGTGTTTTGAAATACGCTATTTATGGCGTGGCGATCGTTTTGGCCGCCGGGATCATTATCAACACCGTCGCCTTTCTGGTGACTGGAAATTTCTTCGGCATCGGCACTAGTAATACTGGCAATAGTAGCGGCTTACCAAGCTCCGGCCAAACCCAGAACCAAAACTCGTCAGGCCAATCACAAGGAAGCACCACTACTACAAAGGGTGATATCGGGTCAACTTGTTCAGTCGATGATAATTGCCTGACTGGTTTGCACTGCGGTAATAATGTTTGTTCAGCTGCTTCATCGGTAGTTAAAGGAAGCGTAGGCACGGTTGGCGAGTCGTGTAATTCAGATAACACTTGTGACGATATTGGGGTGGTTTGCAATAAGCATGGTAATTTTTCAATTTGCGACCGGTCCCAAGGTAATGAAACGGGCGAAGGATGTCTCATTGGTTCCGATTGCAATTCTGACTTTTGTCAAAACGATTATACCTGTCAATGATTTTGATTTGTTAATTAAACCGATCTTTTGCCGTTGATCCATAATCGCCGGCTGGAAGGTCAAAATGAAAAAGGAGGTGTCATATGAAAATGTTTAAAAAAATAGCGAAGTTCGTAGTACCGGCGGCCATGATCGCCGTGCCGCTTTTGACGTTGGCATCAATTCCGGTGGCCACTAACCCGATCAACGACAACAACAACCCGTTAACCCTGAGCGAAGTTCAGTCAATAATCCAAACAATAGCCAGTTTTATTATGATCGTAGCGGTTGTCATCGCCGTCATTGCCATTGTCTGGGGCGCGATCGTGTTGATCACGGCGGGTGGCAGCGCTGATCGGACGAAAACGGGCTGGGCATGGATATGGAAAGGAATAGTCGGCGCGGCTGTGGTTTTTGCGATCGGTATAATTTTGCAAACAGTCGCCGGGTTAGTAAGCAGAACTTTCTTCGGCTGATTTTTTGAGACGCGTCTCAATCACAAAACCCCGCTTTGGCGGGGTTTTGTGATTGTGCCGAGGGGGAGATTCGAACTCCCACGGGATTGCTCCCAACGGCTCCTAAGGCCGTAATGTCTGCCAGTTCCATCACCTCGGCTCGCGGTGAATAATAACTCAAAGATTTTATTCGTCAATCCAGCGGGTTCTGGACCGTCGGGAAAAGGGCCGGCGATTTGTAATCGGAATAAAATGAATCCTTCTTGTCCATGCCGTCAGAATATGTGATGTGGCGGTAGAGGATCGTCGTCATGGCGCCGGATTTGTCCCAAGTCAGGATATGGGGGCCGTCAACCACAACTTTCCTTCCGTCGCTCGCGCCGAAGAAATCGAAAGACAACGAGGTGCCGTGAATTTCGGATTGGATCAAAATATTTCCCTGAGTGTCGTTGACGAAACGCAGGTCGCTGACTCCCGGATAAATGGTGGCGTCGAAACCCTGCGGATTATAGTGGCTGACGGGGAAAGAATGAGCGTGGCGTTCAGTTATGGGCAGGCCGGAATTAACAGCCGCCCGAAACATGGTCGTCGAGACCTGGCACAAACCGCCGCCATATTCGGGAGTGACGGTTTTATTTTTTATGACGAGCTCCGGTTTGTAGCCGGTCGAAGCGTCAACCGTGCCTAATATATTGTTAAAAGAAAATTCCTCGCCGGGCTTGATGACGTAGCCGTTGTAAATTGCCGCTCCGACGGAAATATTATGAACTCTGGCCGATGAGGAGTTGCTGAAATTGGACTCGCCTTTTGCGAGAAGTGCGGTAACGCCGAGCTCCTTGGCTTTTTCCAGAGAGATCTTCGGTTCAAGGCCATCGAATTTTATCTCAGCCCAATCCCGGCCGTCTTTCAATGATGAAATGATATTTGAAACCGTGGCATCAACATTCAAAACCAGTCCCTTTTCCGATTTGACGGTTTCAATGAGGTTATTACTGTCGTCCATCGCCAATTGTCCGTCAGCCGGCTGAGTGGCAATGGTGATCGGCATGCTTATGAGATATTCTTTGACTTTTTCTTCGTCAACGCCGTATTGTTGTTGGCCAAAATAATCACGGGAACTCGAAGCCAGCCATGATCGGAGGTCAGCCGGTTTGATAGCGTAAGACAGATTTTGGGCGTCGTCCATCAAAGAAAAATCATTCTTGACGGCGTTAAGCAGTTTGCCTTGGGAAAGTTGAAAATCGGATTTTGAAACGGTCTCAACTTTATTTAAATTACCGGTCTGGTCAATTAAAAAAAACAGCTCGACGAACAAAGCTGATATGGCGATGATCAAAATTGTGAACGGAAATTTTTTACTGAAGGTCACGGCCGGGTCAATAGGAGATCTTTAATTTCTTGGTTTTATTGCGGGCAAGTTTCGGCAGGCGCAAGGTCAAGAGGCCGTTTTTCATCGAGGCCTTGGCGCCGTCGACATCAATTTCTTCCGGCAAAATTATCGAGCGCGAGAACGGTCCCCAATAGAGTTCTTGATGATAGTAATCGGAAGAACGGACTTTTTCCTCGGGCTGACGTTTGCCTTTGATGATGACCATCTCGCTGGTCAAGGAAATATCAATATCCTCGGCGCCGACGCCGGCAATGGTCGATTTGATGACGATCTCGTTATCAGTTTGAAAAACATCCACCGTCAGCTGGCCTTCATCAGACGCGCCGCCACCGGTTTTACTGGCGGTCAGGGTCGGCTCCATGTCTAATTGTTCTTCGTCAAATTCCATACCGTCTTAATTATACAACAAATCTTATCAACTGTGGCGCGCTCTGTTCACAATTAGATCTGATTCTCGGCCATCCTTTTTTTGAGTTTGTTGAAAAGGAATGAGATCAGGAATATCAGGGCCAAAAGACCGGCCGAAGAAGAAACATAACCGATCATGTCCGAGCCTGAAGATAAAAGCGTTTCATTGAAAGCGAAATGGGCAAGAATGGCGATGCCAAAACCCAGAGCCAGGATCTTTTTGCTGTGGCCATCGTAAAACCAGGAGAGAGCCAAAAAGTATCCCAAAAGCGCCGAGGAAACCGCATGGAGCAAAGTTGCCCCGGTGAACCTCAACAGCCAGATCTGGGCGGTCGCGCCCGCCCCCGATTGAATGGCGTGGAAAAGAACCAGGATATTTTCAATGGCGGCGAAACCCAATCCGGCCGAGATCATGTAGATCATGGCGTCAATGGGTTCGTCAAAATTGGGATTGTTGATGACGGCCCAGCGGACAGCCAGATATTTGACAAATTCCTCAATTAAAGCCGCCCAAAGAAAAAATATCGCGGATGTTGAATCGTTGAAAACATTGGAATACAAAAGTTCGGCGATGATAGCCAGGGGCGCCAGTAAGATACCGACGAACATCGCCCGGGCGATCATGGACTTGGGCTCGGGATGGCAATCCTTTCTTAGATAATAAAAAAGCCAAATCAAACTTGGCAAAAAACCAAATATTATCAACAGGGGAGCTGTGTAGAGATAACTCACCTATTAATTATATCACAATCCTCGGCTAAAACATTCACTTTGTGAATGTTCGCCCGACCAAATTTACGAAGTAAATTTGGTTTAGGGCCAATCCTCAACCAGAAGAAGTTTTTTATCCTTGATTGGCAATTTTGAATAGATTTCTTCAGTCAAAAAAGGCATGAACGGGTGAAGGAGTTTTAAAGAATTCACCAGCAGATAGGCGAGAGTGTCGCTGTTTTCAGGATCATTTTTTTCTTTGCTTTCCTCGAGGAACTTGTCGGCGATCTCGTGCCAGATAAAATGGTAGAGATGATTAGTCGCCTCGGCAAAATTATATTTTTCAATTTGCTCGGTTACGAATTTCGCGGTTTCATCCATCTTTTGGGTCCACTCATTTTCAGGGCGGGAATTTTTCCATTGGTAATTCTCCCCCACCTTGCCGATCGTAAAGCGGGCGATATTCCAAATCTTGTTGGCGAATTTTTTGCCCATAATCAAGAGATCCTCGCCAAAACGCAGATCCTGAAGGCCGGTTGATTGGGACGCCAGGGCGAAACGCAGAGCATCAACGCCGTATTTTTCCATCAAGTCGATCGGATTCACGCCGGTCCCGAGTGATTTCGACATTCTTTTTCCGTCTTTGGTTAAAACGGTGGCGTGGATGAGCATATCTTTGAAGGGTGATTGGCCAGTGAATTCCATTCCCGAAAAAACCATCCGCACCTGCCACAAAAACAGGATTCCCCTGTCGGAAGTGATGAAATCGGTCGGATAATATTCTTGGAAATCTTTCGATTTTTCATTCGGCCAACCAAGAGTCGCCAGCGGCCAGAGCGCCGAAGAAAACCAGGTATCCAAGACATCCTCCTCGCCTTCGATGGGAATTTTGTGGCCCCACCAAAGTTGGCGCGATATGCACCAGTCGCGGATATTCTCCAGCCAATCCTGATAAGGACCGGCCCAGCGCTCGGGGTGGATTTTTAGTTTGCCTTCTTTTAGAGGTTCAAGCGCTAACTTAGCCAACTCGGACATTTTCAGAAACCATTGTTTGGATGGCAGTGGCTCAATGACCGAATTGCATCGGTCGCAGCGAGCGACATTGTGTTCGTAGTCATCGATCTTTTCGATCAGGCCGAGCGCTTGCAGATCGGCGACAATTTTTTCGCGGGCTTCAGTTGTTTTTAAACCTTCATAGCGAACACCGGCATTTTTATTCATCCGGCCCTGCTCGTCAATGATTTGGACCGATTCCAAATCATGTCTTTGGCCGATCTCAGAATCTGTGATATCATGTGCCGGCGTGACTTTGACGATACCGGTTCCAAATTCCTTATCAACGGCCTGATCGTCAACGACTTTTATTTTGATTTTTTTAGCGCGGGCCGGCTGGTCGGCGGGAATATGATTATCAACCGATTCGATTTCCAACTCTTTGCCGATATAATTTTTGTAGCGAACGTCCGATGGATGAACAGCCAAAGCCGTGTCGCCAAGTTTCGTCTCCGGCCGGGTGGTGGCCAAAGTGAACGGGCCATATTTTATGAAATATAGTTTACCTTTTTCAGCAACATAATTAACCTCGAGATCGGAAATGGTGGTGGCGCAACGGGGGCACCAGTTAATAACTCTCGTGCCTTGGTAGATCCAACCTTTTTCATGGTAATGATGAAAGGCGACTTTGACCGCTTCCTGATAATCGGGATCCATGGTGAATTTCAGTCGCGTCCAGTCCAACGAGAGCCCAAGTTTTTTAAGTTGTTCCAAAATTACATTGCCATATTTTTCTCGCCAAGCCCAGGCACGTTTCAAAAATTCTTCGCGTCCCAGTTTGTGGCGATTGGTCCCCTCCTTGGCCAATTGCCTTTCCAAAGCCACATGAACGGCAAT
>JBEKBN010000017.1:0-10970 GCA_050015375.1 Minisyncoccia bacterium
ATCAAAAAAACGGAGAACATTTTTCTGCGGGATACGCGAGCGGAGCGAGCGGTGGCGGGACGGTTCATTCCTCGTCGGGATTGGTTTCAAAAAAGGTTCGAATTTTGTACAATGAATACCGCAAAAATTCGGAATTCAAATTTCCGTCAAAAATATGGTCGGCGCGAAGCGCCGTCTGTTCTGCATTCCCCCCACAAAATCCTGATTCAGCAAGGATTCGCCACGCTCCGCGTGGCTCCTCGTTTGCCAATACAATTTTATGAATAATCACACCAGAAAGTTTTTCATATATACTCGCAAATCTACCGACACAGAGGATCGGCAAGTGAGAAGCATTTCGGATCAACTGGCCGAACTCAAACTGTTGGCGATAAAAGAGGATATTGATGTCATCGATATTTTTATTGAAAAACAAACTGCCAAAGCTCCGGGTCGGCCAGTATTTAATGAAATGCTTCTCCGTATCGAGCAAAACGAAGCAAATGGAATTTTAGCGTGGCACCCCGACAGATTGGCGAGAAATAGTGTTGATGGTGGAAAAATTATCTATTTGCTCGATACGGGAAAGATTGCCGAGCTGAAATTTCCAACTTTCTGGTGTGATACGACACCACAAGGCAAATTCATGCTTTCCATTGCATTTTCACAATCCAAGTATTACGTCGATAACCTAAGCGAGAATATCAAGCGAGGTCATCGTAACAAAGTGAAAGACGGGATCTGGCCTCAAATGTCTCCGCTCGGATATGTAAATGTGAAAGGCAAAGGTATTGAACCTGACAAAATAATTGCTCCACTTATCAAAAAGACATTTGAGGCATATGCAACTGGTAATTTCACTTTGCGAGAGTTACGAGACAAATTTAACGAACTTGGATTGTGTCGAAAAAATGGAAAGCAGCTTGCCGTATCAAACTATCAACAGATATTAAAAAATCCGATATTCACAGGTTTAATGAGATATGGCGGTGAAATATACGAAGGCAAGCATGAACCGATTATCACAAAGAAACTTTTTGATTCCGTTCAGGAAGTGATGATGAGAAAATCTAAACCGCATAGCAAAGGACTGAAACCATTTTTGTATAGAGGATTTTTCCGTTGCGGAGAATGTGGCTGTTTTATAACTACCGAGCAACAAAAAGGTCATAACTATTTACGATGTACCAAACGGAAAAATCCTTGCTTACAAAAATATGTCCGTGAAGAAATCATCACCTCTCAAATCAAAACGGAATTACAAAAAATTTCTTTGCCACTCGATTGGGCAAATTGGATGATTGCCGAAAACGAGAAAGATCGGCAATCAGAAACCCAATCGAGCGAGATTTTTTCTCAAAAAACAAAATATGAAATTTCTCTTTTAGATTCTAAAATTGAGAAGCTGATGAACGCATATTTAGAAAACGCACTTTCACTAGAAGAATATCGGGAAGCTAAAAACAAGCTGATGTGCCAAAAACAGCTTCTCAAAGAGAAATTGAGAGCTTCAGAGCAAAAAGCGAATAATCGGTTCGAACTTACCGAAAAGTTTTTGAAATTCAATATGGAATTGGCAAACGACCGAACAAATGAGGAAAATACTCATTTGTTCAAAAAAGTCGGTTCGAACTTTCAAATTAAAGATCGAACCGTACTTTTTGAGCCACGCGGAGCGTGGCGAACCCTTGCTGAATCAGGATTTTGTGGGGGGAATGCAGAACAGACGGCGCTTCGCGCCGACCATATTTTTGACGGAAATTTGAATTCCGAATTTTTGCGGAGGGTGTGAGATTCGAACTCACGAGACCCTTACGGGTCACGGCTTTCCAAGCCGTTGCACTAGGCCGCTATGCGAACCCTCCAATTCTTATCAAATTAAGTTAAATTTTCATTCCGCGCAAAATTGCGATACGCTGTTCAATTGGCGGGTGGGTCATGAAAAGACGGGTGAACCAGGAGTCCTTTTGTTTGCCTTTGAAAGGATTTGTCAAAAACAAATGAGCCGTGGCGGTATTGGCGGTCTGCATCGGTGCCTGATCCATTTCAATTTTCTCAAGGGCGTTCGCAAGACCGTCAGGATAACGGGTCAGCAAAGCGCCGGAAGCGTCGGCCAGAAATTCTCTTTTTCTGGAAACAGCGAGCTGGATTAGGGTGGCGGCGATCGGCGCCAGAATCGCGGCAACAAGACCGAGGATCAAAACAATTGCGCCGGCATTCCCTTCTCGGTCACGGCTCCGGCCGCCGAAGAAACTGATGCGGATGAAAAAATTAGCTAGCAAAGAAATAATTCCGGCCAGAACCACGATGACGGTTGAAACCAGAATATCGCGGTTGCCGACATGAGATAATTCGTGAGCCAATACGCCCTGCAATTCATCGCTATTCAATTTCTGGAGTGCGCCCTGGGTTACGGCGATGGCAGCGTGTTTTGGATCGCGACCGGTGGCGAAAGCGTTGATCTGGTCTGAAGGAATGACATAGACGGCCGGCATAGGCAGACCGGCGGTTATGCAAAGATTTTCAATGATGCGGTAAAGCGGCAAATTTTCTTCGCGCTTGACCGGAATCGCATGCGACATTGACAGGGCGATTTTGTCTGACTTCCAATAGGCAACCAGATTCAAAACAATACTGAACACCACGAAGATATAAAGTATCGCCATCGAGTCGTAGATATAGCTGAATAGCCAACCAAGCCCGATGAGCAAAATAAAAGCAATGGTCATCAAAAACCATGTTTTACGGATATTACTTTCTTTTTGTGTATAAAGATTTACCACCGGGAATTAGTCGCGGGCAATGCTTTTGAGGGCGCTCATTTCTGTGAGCCCGAGCTTCCGTCAGCTGACGGACGAGGGCGAGATTGCACGGTCTGGAAAACAAAAAAGTGGTATAATTTCATAACCGCTTTTTTGTTTTCCAGAATCCACAGAAATGAGCGAGGTGAAAAACTCGCTGGGTTTTTCGCCGTCCCAAAAAAACATTGCCCGCGACTAATTTTAGAATTTTACTTGCACTGGTTCTTTCTCGGTCTCGTCGCCGACTTGGAAGAAAGTTTCCAACTTGAAGCCCATCATCGAGGCAAAAATGTTAGTCGGGAAAACTTGGATCTTGTTGTTCAAGTCCAAAACATTCGTGTTGTAAAATCTGCGAGCGGCTTGGATCTTGTTTTCCGTGTCCGAGAGCTCATCCTGCAATTTGGCGAAACTTTCTACGGCTCGTAATTGCGGATAGGCCTCGGCGATGGCGAACAAACTCTTCAACGCACTCGAGAGCATATTTTCGGCTTGGCCTTTTTCCTCGATGGTGTTGGCGCCCATTGCCGCTGACCGGGCTTTGGTCACATTTTCAAAAACCCCGCTCTCATGGGCCGCGTAACCTTTGACGGTCTCGACGAGATTCGGGATGAGATCGTGCCGGCGTTTGAGCTGGACATCAATATCCGACCACGCTTCTTTGACGCGGTTTCGGGAACGGACAAGACCGTTGAACATCACGACCAGCCATAGTATCAAAACTACGACCACTATTAGGACGATCCAAGAAATTGTCATGTTGTTATTTTACACCCGCTTTTATTAATTATCAATGACAACCGGACAAAAACAAAGGCCCTCCAAAGAGGACCACTTTTTATTAAAGCCGACACAATTGTATCAGGCCAAGTTATGATGAAAGAAAGAACTGTGGCGCGCCAGCCCGCGACAGAATTCGCTTCAGCCGGCGCGCCTTGTAACACAACCAAGTTTTCGAGAGAACTTTTCGATCGGTCAACTGGCTGACCAATCTAGCCACTCCACTGGCAGGTCCTCCAAATTCGAAAGAAAATTATCACCTACGCAACCGTCGCGACGGAAACGTAAGCGCCGTCATCTAGCGGCCTGGACGGACATTGGTATCTGCCGAGCATCGGTATTCCAGTTTCCCGACTCTTGGATATGGAGTCCCGAGCAAACGCCAGCCACTCCCGACTGTTTTTACAACAATGGGGACCCGTCGGTTCTCGATCACCCACACTTGTTATTAAAATTGTATAAGTGCAAGGAGCCAACCTCTCGAGACTCCCCCGCCACTTTCGCTTTCGCTACTCGTTGGCTCGTCGAAATTACACTCACCCCGGCTTTTCTCGACTTAGGAAAGCCTATTTCACCTCGAGGTTATGTGGGCTAGCCTCGTCTAGAAACGAAGCCAGAAGAGGTTCCTTTGAAAACACTGCCCTTTAAACTACTTATAATTTCGTAATTCTTTGCGAATACCTAGATATTTCGCGCTTCTTAACAGGGTAAAATGTCCTCAAAGGAACCTCCCGAACCTAACCTGAAACCATTATAGCACAACCACAAATGCCGTCAAGCGCTTCCTCGGCTCCCACCTCCTCTCACTAGGTGCTCGGCTGCACTCATCAGCTCATTGCGAGATAATGTTTGTTTAATAAAATATGGGGTACCCCCTCCACTGCGCGGGCTATTCAGCTCCGTTACCGACCCCATATTTTATTACAAACATTATCTCTCACTTCACTGACTCGTTTGCCTGCGCGATCGTTCGAAGAGGTGGGAGCCGAATAATCATGCTTCAAAGCGAACGGGGCAACCCCCGCGAGTCCCGCTCTGTATCGAGGGCGTTGTCGGAGCTGGCCGGGCCGGTGTCCCGAGCCTCGGAAAGGCGAGGGACGAGGACGGCGAGACAACGAGCGAGACATCATTGAGTTTTGACTCGCAAAACAGGTTTCCGCTGGGAAACCTAGGGTCGAGCGTCCCGAGATATAGAGTGGGAGGAGCCTGGTTGGGGATTGCCCCGTTCGTGGTTAGTATTCCGGCATCTGCGGCGGCATTTCTTTCTTTTCTTCCGGAATATCCGTCACCACGGCTTCGGTCGTGAGAATCATCGAAGCCACCGAAGCGGCATTGACGAGTGCGATTTTGACGACTTTCAATGGGTCAATGATTCCGGCTTTGATCATGTCCACATATTCACCCTTGTTGGCGTCAAAGCCCATTCCCGGCTGAAGCGTCTGTATCTTTTGCAAAACCTCATTTGAATCCCGACCGGCATTTTCGGCAATCGAGCGCAATGGTTTTTCAAGTACTGCTTTGATTATCGCTACGCCTTTGGCTTCATCGCCAAATTCGGAAACACCGACGGCTTTGGGCGATAATTCTTTCGCCGCTTCAAACAGAGCGATTCCGCCGCCCGAGACGATTCCCTCTTCCAATGCCGCTCTCGTGGCCGAAACCGCGTCGTCAATCCTGAATTTCTTTTCTTTGAGTTCGGTTTCAGTGGCCGCGCCGACTCGGATGACCGCCACGCCGCCGGACAATTTACCGAGTCGTTCCTGCAGTTTTTCTTTATCAAAGTCGGAAGTTGATTTTTCGATCTGATTTTTTATTTGAGTAACTCTTTTGTCAATTTCTTTTTTATTGCCTTTGCCGCCGACGATGATCGTGTCGTCTTTTGTTGCCACCACCCGATGAGCTCGGCCGAGCATATTCAATTCAACGGCATCCAGCTTCATGCCCTTTTCTTCGGAAATTACCTGTCCGCCGGTAACCGCGGCAATATCATCCAGTGTTTCTTTTTTTCGGTCGCCAAAACCGGGCGCTTTGACCGCCAGAGCATTGAAATTGCCCCGCAGTTTATTAACCACCAGCGTCGCCAAGGCGTCGCCCTCAACATCATCGGCAATGATAACCAAGTCCCTTTTGCCGGTCTTGGAAATTTTTTCCAATGGGCCGACAATGTCATGAACCGAAGAAATTTTCCGGTCGGTAATTAAAATATATGGGTCTTGAAAAACGGCTTCCATTCTTTCGGGATTGGTTATCATATAAGCCGAGACATAACCGCGATCGAATTGCATGCCTTCAACGATCTCTTTTGAGAGTTCCAGCGTCTGCGATTCTTCCACCGTCACCACGCCGTCCTTACCGACTTCTTCAAAAACATCGGCGATGAGTTTTCCTATTTCCGAATCATTCGCGGCGATTGAGGCGACTTCTTTGATCTTTTCGTAACCTTTAACTTTTTGGCTTTTCACACTCAATGATTTGGTTACTGTCTCCACGGCTTTGTCTATGCCTCGTTTCAAAAAGATCGGGTTGGCGCCGGCATTGACCGCACTAAAACCTTCGGCAACAATGGCCTGCGCTAAAATTGTCGCCGTGGTTGTGCCGTCGCCGGCGACATCGTTGGTCTTCGACGCGACTTCTTTGATGAGTTCGGCGCCGATATTTTCAAATTTATCCTTGAGTTCTATTTCCTTGGCCACGGTCACGCCGTCTTTGGTAATGGTCGGCGAACCGAATCCTTTATCTAAAATCACATTCCTGCCTTTCGGGCCGAGCGTCACCTTGACCGCGTTGGCGAGTTTGTCCACACCTCTTTTGAGGGCTTCCCGAGCTTGTTCTTTATATTGAATTTGTTTTGCCATTTTTGTTAGCGAGCGTAGCGAGCTTTACAAAAATGAGCAACCCCGCTCAAATTTTGCTTCTCGATACGGTAATAATGATTTATTAAGATATCTTTTGTTAATCTTTTGCGATGTCCGCCCGCGAATAGCGGTAAGCAGGACATCGCTCCCGCACATTTCGCAAAATTTGTGCTGGGGTGCCAATCAATTTATTCAATGATGGCAAGTATGTCTTCCTCTCTTGCAATCAGGTATTCTTTTTCTTCGACTTTGATCTCATTCGGCCCGTATTTGGTAAATAAAATCTTGTCGCCTTTTTTGACGTTCATCGGCATCAATTTGCCATTTTCATCTTTCTTTCCGGCACCGACGGCAATGACTAGCCCTTTTTCCGGCCGCTCCTTGTCAACGGTATCGGGCAAAATTATCCCGCCCTTTTTCTTTTCTTCCTTCAATGGTTCAATGAGAACCCGGTCTCCGAGAGGACGAATCTTCATATTTTGGCAACTAGCGACTAGTGCCTAGCGACTAGTGAATTTTCTAGTGGCTAGTGGCTAGTGGCTGGAAACTTAATTGGCACTCTGCACTTCCGTGTGCTAACCCATATATTAGCGAAACAAAAAAAACTGTCAAATTGGCAACTATTGACATGCTATTTCTATTATGCTATCATATACTCATACTCAGAAAAGGAGCAAATATGAGAGGTTACGGTTACGGAACAGTACTTTTTGTAATAACAGTTGTGGGAATGAGTTTTTTGCTCGGATTTGGGGTTAGTGCGGGCTATACAGAAAAAAGCATGCAATCGGATATATTAAAGGCTGAAAGGGCCAGTTTGGGTCGGCCTCTACCTTATTCCAATCTTCCCAGCGGATTATATGTCGTCGTCAAAGTTCTTGACGATCACAATGGTATCGCTGTGATTTCCAGGACAATGGTCACGCCTTCATTTATTCTCGTGGGGGACATGCCACGGGGTATGATGGAGGACGGGTTCAAGTTTGGAGTCGGGAGTGATGGGAGACCCGAAACTCGTTGATCTCGCCCTCGTGGGAAGCAAATTATTATCTGCTTCCCTCGAGGGCTTTTAATTTCTCCTGGTATTTCTCAATAATCGCTGTCTCCGGGGAATCGGGATGGAAGGCCAGCATTTCGTCGGAATAGACGATGTGGGAGCCGGAGCCATGGCCGCCCTTCGACTCGTGGCTCAGGGCAGCCACCGTCAGCGGATTTTTTTCGATTTTATTTACTTGATAATTTTTTGCCATTTTCTCCAGCCAATTTCCGCGCCACGAACCCAAGAGCCATTCCCCTGCCACCGCTACCACCCGCGCCACCCACCCAATTTCAATCCATTTATGATAAATCATAATATCATAAATAGAATCTTCGGGGTCGGTTATTAGATATTTATTCAGCCAAATATTTTCTTTGTAAAAATTCTCAATGATTTTTTTGTTTTTCACTAACATCGGTTTTAAATTGGCGTATGTCTGGGCGTTGAAAATATTTTCAAAAGGAATTCGTAGCGACCTATCAGTAATATAATGATTCAAACAAATTTTATCGGGCGCGATCTTGTCTGTCCATTTTCGCCGAACTCGAAGCAATGCCATCATGCCCGAAACCAACATTCTCGTCAGCCAGATCCTCCCGTGTTTCGCCACCACCAAAACATCCAAGTCGCTCAACTCATCGCAGTTATTCATCGCCAGAGTCCCCGACGCAAAAACTGCCTTAACAAAAGGCACGAATTTCAGCCACTTTATCGCTCGTTCTGCTTTTGCCCATTTTTCTCGCGAGGTTTTCTCGTTTTTTATACGCAACGGCACGAGATAATCCCGGCCGGCCAGATAATAGAATTTCTGGTCAACATCAGCGACGCTTTCAAGAATCAGCTGGTCAAGAGTTTTCTTGACTTCTTGAATGGTAATATCGTCAATGATTTCGTCGTCCGTTTTAATCAAATACCCTAAAATCTCCTCCGTTTTCAACGGAAAATCCAGAACATCATAGTAAACCAGCGTGGCTAAAACATTGTTTCTCATTTGTTTACCACAGGGCCGAAATATGATAATTTAATATGCCATGATATCCAAGAAACCACAAGGAATTCCGACAACTCCGGGAGTATATTTTTTCAAGAATTCCGCCGGGGAAATTATATATGTCGGCAAAGCCGGTAATTTGAAAAACCGGCTGGCTTCGTATTTCAACAAGAGCGAGAAAGAACCAAAGACAAAAAAGATGCTAGAGGAAGCCGTCAGCATCGAGTGGCAGGAACTTGGTTCGGAAATTGAAGCATTAATCACCGAGTCGGAACAAATCAAATTTCACGAACCGAAATACAACATTCTGATGCGTGACGGCAAAAGTTATTCGTATGTCGCTTTCACGGATGACATTTTTCCGCGGGTTTTCGTGACTCACGAATCCCAGCTACAAACCACAAACTCCCCACTACAAACTACTCACTACCAACTACTCACTAGTTTCATCGGTCCATTTACCGACGCCACGGCTCTTCGTTCCACTCTCGCCCATCTTCGCCGGATTTTCCATTTTTGCACTTGCACGTCAAAACATAATCGCTATTGCCTCAATTATCACATCGGAAAATGCCGCGGATATTGTTGCCTGAAAGAGCCGGCAGTCACGGAGGTTCAAATTGACGATTACAAACGCGACATCAAAGCCGTCCGAGATCTGCTCACCGGCAATCGCCAAAAAGCTATCAAGGACTTGGAAAAAGAAATGGAGGCGGTTGCCAGCTTACCCCCACACTCATTAAATGAGTGTGGGGGTGAAAGAATTCTCGAAAAAGCCATTGAACTGAAAGAACAATTGGAAAAAATCAAAACGGTCTTTGAGAACGCCAAAGTCATCAAGGAATTATCAAAGAAAACCGACTTGCTCCGACAATTGAAACGCTCGTTGAATCTAAAAGAAGAACCGCGGCGAATCGAGGGCTATGATGTCGCCAACATTCAAGGCTAGTATGCCACCGGCGCAATGGTGGTTTTCACAGATGGCAATCCAGACAAGGAACAATACCGGAAATTCAGAATCCGTGTCGCCGGCTCCGCCGGCGACACGGCCATGCTTGCCGAAGTTCTACGCCGGCGCTTCCGCCATCCAGAATGGCAGTATCCGGATTTAATCGTTATTGATGGCGGACGAGGTCAGTTGAATGCCGTTACCGCGACGCTTGAATCAAGAGTCATGAATCATGAATCACGAGGCATTCCGATCGTTGCCCTGACGAAAAATGACAAACATGTCGGAGATCATATTTATTTATCAAACCCCATTAGAAACCCTTCGGGTTCTAACGGGGCAAGCAAAAAATCATTCACCCCGTTAGAGTCCGCCCCAATAAAAAACCTTCCAGACATGGAAGCACGAGCGCGGACTCTAATGGGGGCAATTCCGCTGAAAAAGCTTCCCGTTCCCGTCCGCAATCTAATTTTGCAAGTTGACGCTGACGCCCACCGGTTTGCCATCGGTTACTACCGCAAACTCCACCGCTCTTCAGTTTAATCAATCGACTTTAAAATTTATGAAATCTGAATAGCATTCCGATGCTCCCATACCGTTTGTAACGATTGACTTGGTAGCCGTCAATTGAACGGGTTTTTGCATGCTACTTCCCATCAACGTCGTTAATTCGTCGCCAGAGATGACGTTGTCAATATTTCCATCATCCGCCTTATTATAAGAGTAGATCTGGTTCTTATCTTTTTGATAACATCCCAAACCTATCCAATCGTTACCTAAAAAAGCATTTCCGTAATTTTCCTTTAAAAATTGAATTAACAAAGGGTAGTTGTCATTGATTATCTTAAATAAAACGTAATCAACCGTTGCGAAACAGGGGCTATTCGGTTCGCACACTTTATGCACAATATTTATGTAACCTGTAAGATTTAAAATACCGTAACATCCATACCTTTCATCGCATTGAAAATTTAATGATCTATAATCAGGCAGTGGTTCAATAAATTTGAAAGTGGAGAGAATTTGGTTGAATATTTTGGTTTGAGAATTACCGTCACCACTACCAGAAATTATTTCAATTAGGTAGTTGCTGAATGCTACAATGTGACTGTCTTGTAGCGCATCGTTTCGCTTAAACTGATAATAGGTGGCTGATCTACCACCAACAATTTCATCCTTCGATGATACGACTGTATTGTTGTATGACTTTAATAATGACAAATATTCTTCAACTGTTTCGGTTCGAACTGTTATGGCCATCGTGCCTCCGCTCTGGATGGACTCACTTGGGCCCAATGACAAAAAAACCAAATATGGTCCGCCCGAATTAGTGCTGGCTATTACGGTCCAATCTCCAGGATATTCAAATTCAAACCCATATTGGGTGTTGGAATACGTTTTCCACGAAGAGATGTCCGGGATCGAGGATATGGTCGGGCTAGGATGAGAATTAGCAACAATCGGTTTCTCGATTTGGAATGGCCAGAGATTGCGCTGGACAGCGAGAGTTGTGTAAACAGCAACAATGGCAAGGACAATAACCAAGCCCCAGATATACCATCGGGGATTGCCAAGAAAG
>JBEKBN010000018.1:0-8946 GCA_050015375.1 Minisyncoccia bacterium
ATAAATCTGTAATTTCTCCCTCGCCGTTCATGGCCAAAGCGTTAATCGTGAAATCACGCCGTTTCAAATCATCTTCAAGTTTTTTGGCAAACTTAACTTCGTCCGGATGGCGTTTGTCGGAATATTTCGATTCGGTTCGATAAGTTGTAACCTCGACGACCTCTGTCTCCTCCTCATCTTTTCTGATTTTCACTCCCACCGTCCCGAATTCATTTTCATAAAATGAGTCGGGGAAGATTTTCTGGATTTCTTCAGGTTTGGCATTTGTCGTAATATCCCAATCTTTGGGTTCCTTGCCCATTAGCAAATCCCGCACGCATCCGCCCACGATAAACGCTTCAAAATCGGCATCGCTGATTTTTTCCAGGATTTGACCGATCGTCTCCGGAATTTTCATGTTACATTTTTTTGTTATTTTTTTTGAATTCCAAGTGTTCGATTTCGGCCATATGCGGTTCTTTACCGGATTTGTTCAACTCATCAAAAAGTTCCGTGGCTAAATTTTCTGCATGGCCCACAATCTCCCGGGTCATTTCTGTCGTCGGAAAATTCACCCGGTTAGCCACCTCAAAAATTACCTCTCTGGCGAGTTCTTCCCCCATTTTGGAGACATCAAAATTGTTGATTATCTCCCTGGCCAATTCCCAGGATTCCATCTTTTCCGGTTCTTTCCCGAATATTGCTTTATATCCTTTTATCAATATGTTCATTTTAATGAATCTCTGACTAGTTTGTTAAATTGTTCGCCGCGATCGTATTCGTTCCTGAACTTCTCGAAACTTTTGGACCCCGGGGAAAACAAGATTATTGACGGATCGCCAGTTGTTTGAACAATCGCCATCGCCTGTTGAAAACATAATTTCAAAGTCGGTGTCGTTTTCAGCCCGCCATTTTTTAACTCTTCCGCAATTTTTGCTGTGGCGCTGCCTTCCAGCAATACCAGATTTCCCTTTTTTATCTTCCTTTTAATGACTCCGGCCAAAGGTTTGAATTTTAGTTTTCTGTCAGTCCCACCGGTGATTAAAACCAGATTTTTGCCATTGCCGCCGAATCTTTCCACCGCCGCCACCGCCGCTTCGGGTGAGGTAGCGCAAGTATCGTTGTATATTTCCAGCCCTCGTTTGTCATAGACCAGCTCTTGTCTGAATTTTATCTGAGGCAAGGTGGCGATTGCTTTTTTTATCAGGCCGTCGGACAACCCGAATGATTTGGCCGCAGCTATGGCAATTCTCAGGTTGGTTAAATTATGCTCGCCCCACTTTTTAACAAATGCCTCCGGTCTGACATATTTTGAAATATCGCTGACGGCCGGCGGGTAGATAACGTGCGAGAGTGGTTTCAGACCCCGGAGAAACTGACGCCATTTCTTTTCACAACCTAAAATTAAAACATCTTCCGCCGTCTGATTGGAAAAAATATTGGCTTTGATCCTGGCATAGTGTTCAATATTATCGTAGCGGTTGAGGTGATCCGGATAAATATTCGTGAAAATCGCGACTTTAGGTTTGAAAGCCGATCCCGCAACATGTTCAAGCAAAAAGGATGGGGTTTCTACTACAACCGGCGCATCTGCGCCAATTTTCCCTGAAGCGTTCAGCAACGGATTGTCCGGCGAGTTGCCAATCACCTTGGCTGTCGGATATTTTGCTCTCAGCAAGTGGCCGATCCAATTTGCTGTCGTTGTTTTACCCCGCGTGCCGGTCACGGCAATGATATCTTTTGTCGGCGCCGATTGGCAGAAAAGCGTTAGCTCGTTTTCTATTCGTTTGTTTAAATCTTTCGCCAACTTCACAAAGGGGCTTGACAATGGTACGTCTGGGTTCAAAACAATAATCTCGTTTTCCAAAATATCCGATTTGTCGTGTCGGCCAAGAGTATATTTGATCTCCCCGGCATAGGCCTCCAGCGCCTTTAACGATGACGCCAATTCTTTCCGATCTTTTAGGTCGGTTATGGTTAATTTTGCGCCCTGTTTCAACAGCCATTTGGCGGTGTTTACTCCGCCGCCTAAGATTCCGAGGCCAATCAGTAACACTTTGTTATTTTTGAGCAAGTTTGACATTTTTTGCACCCCCACCAGGAATCGAACCTGGATCAGCTCGTTAGGAGTGAGCCGTTCTGTCCATTGAACTACAGGGGCCTTACTAATATTGCTATTCTACCATTTTTGTGGCATTTTTCAATTGAACATGGCAAAACTCATAATCAAAGGCGGAAAGAAACTGGGCGGCATCTGGCAATCTTCGGGTAATAAAAACGAGGCCTTGCCTTTGGTCGCCGCCAGTTTGTTGTTCAAAGGCGGGCTGACATTGAAAAACCTACCAGAAATTGAGGATGTGAAGGTGATGCAGAAAATCGCCGAAGTATTGGATAAGAAAAACGAAATTCCTCTTGAGCTTGCGGCCAAAGTCAGGGGTTCGCTTTTGTTCGTCGGCCCGCTTCTGGCAATTCATGGAAAAGCCCAAATTCCCGAAAGCGGCGGAGATAAGATCGGGCTTCGTAAAATTGACACTCATCTTGAAGTTTTTAAAACCCTCGGCGGAAAGATTGTTGGTAATTTAATTATTCTTGATAAAAAAATCTACAATTCCCCCAAACCGATTCGGATCTGGCTCTCCGAACCCAGTGTCACGGCAACGGAAAATGCCCTGCTGATGTCGGCACTTCGCCTCGGGAAAACGGTCATAAAAAACGCGGCTTGTGAACCCCATGTCACAAATCTCGGTATCGCTTTAATGAAAGGCGGAGTGAAGATTGCCGGCTTGGGCACGAATTTAATAACGATTAACGGAGTCAAAAAATTAAAACCGGTGGTTCATAGGGTCAGCGAAGATTTCATGGAAGTTGGCAGTGCTTTGGTTTTGTCAGCGATCTTCAATGGGCAAGTTAAAGTCAAATCGGACAATGCTGATGATTATCAAAAAATATTCGAAAGTTTCGCCAAATTCAACAAAAAGATCGTTTACAAAAACGGTTATCTTCAGGCATTGCCTCACAAGCCCGCCACTCAAAATACAATTGAAGAAATTTCCGACGGACCCTGGCCAAGTTTTCCGTCCGACTTGATGAGCTCGATGATAATTTTGGCAACCCAGTGCGACGGCCACTTTCTTTTTCATGAGAAAATGTTTGAATCGAGATTGTATTTTACCGACAGTTTGAAACGATTTGGCGCTCAACTCGTCCTTTGCGACCCGCACCGGGTCATCATCACCGGGCCAAGTATTCTTCACGGCGGCCGTATGACCAGCCCTGACATTCGCGCCGGCATGGCGCTGGTCATCGCCGCTCTCACGGCGAAAGGTGAAAGTACCATTGATAACGTTGAACAATTGGATCGCGGTTATGAAAATTTAGTGCAGAAATTAAAAAATGTCGGGGCGGATATTAAAAGAGAATGAATCCCGTACAAAGTCACCCGTGCGGGTTTAATGAATACGAGTCAATTTTATAAAGCCAACTGTCGCTAGTTATATAACTTATGTGTAAGACTGCGCAGCAGTGACTTCGTACGGGATGAAATTAAAAATACTCAAAAAAGTCACACTCAAAAAATATACATCAACGGCGGTCGGAGGTCCGGCCGAATTTTTTGTGACGGTGAGATCAGAAGGGCAATTGTTGGAAGCGTTGAATTTTGCCAAATCCAAAAAATTAAAATGGTACATTATCGGCGGCGGAACAAATATCATTCCCAGCGACAGGGGTTTCACGGGTTTAATAATTAAAAACGAAATTTCAACTTTTGAGATCAGGGGAAATCGGGCTCTTATTGGCTCGGGAAATATTTTATTAAACACGATTTTGCGCCTTAACAAAAACGGGCTTGGCGGCATGGAAAAAATGGCCGGCATTCCGGGAACCGTCGGCGGCGCGATCTATGGCTGTGCCGGAGCTTTCGGGCAGGAAACAAAAAATGGATTGATCCGAGTTCGGTTTTTTGACGGCAAAAAATTCAGGTGGCTAAACCGAAATCAATGCCAATTCGGTTATCGCGAAAGTGTTTTCAAAAAGAAAATGGGCTGGATCATCACATCGGCGGAATTCGGATTTATCAAAAGTGGTTCCAAAGAATTAACTAAAATCTCAAATGAAATCATGGAGACAAGAAATAAAAGATTCCCGCCAGATCTCAAGTGTCCGGGAAGTTTTTTCAAAAATGTCGTTCTTGATGAATTGCCGAAAAAAGTTAGTGTTGAACTTAGGAGATTGGCGGGTGACAAATTGAAGGATTGGCACGACAAAATTCCGGCGGGATGGTTTTTGGAGCAAGTTGGCGCGAAAGGCATGGTTTGCGGAAAAATCCGTGTCTCAAAAGAACACGGCAATCTGATCTACAATTCCGGTAACGGTAGAAGTGCCGATATTGAAAAAATTTCAAAAATACTGGAAAATAGGGTAAAATTGAAGTTCGGAATCAGATTAGAGAAAGAGGTTCAGTTTTTGTGAGGGCCGGTAGCTCAGCTGGCAGAGCGCTAAGATGGCATCTTAGAGGTCGTGGGTTCGAGCCCCATCCGGTCCACAAAGAATTATAAGTTACACAAATCATGACTTCCAAAGCTCAAGAAGATGTGGTTAAAAGAAAGGATGTTATCGATTATTCGGTAATAATTGAAAAATATCCTTGGTTAATTCAAAAAAATCAAAATTGCGTTTTAAGTCCCGACAGTGATGGGCTTCTTTGTGGTCTTTTTGTGTCTCATTTTCTCAATTGGAAAATTCGTGGTTTCTATGATGGCAAGGTGCTCTTACTTGAAGATGGGTTTAAAGTATCTGACTGCATTTTTCTCGATATGGAGATTTATAGAAACAAAGTGAGAAGTATTGGTCAACATATGGTTTTGTTCAACAAAAACCAATTACCGAATAACTGGAAAAATTTTGATAATTGTTTTTCTGCGAATAATGTGCGTGGATATGACGCCAAACATAATTTTCCTCAAAAATATCCGTTGGCAACGATTCACCTTCTTCTGGGTGTTCTTGGGTCAGTCCAAAGAATTAATCTTTCACTATCGGCAATTTGTCCTTTACTTTATACTGACGGAACATTTAAAAATCTTTTTAATTACCCCGACAATTGTTTAAGTTGGCTGGGTTTTTTGAAAGCGGACAGAAAGACGAGTCCTCTTCATACAATATTTTTTAGTGATCACTACTCTATCTCAAGTCTGATGATTGCTTTGAATGAACTATTTGGTGAATTACGGACAATCACTGGAGGAAAACGAGGAGGAGATAAAATTAAAATCTCGGATGGAAAAGGTGAGTTGATAAATTTTGATGACAAGAAAAAATCTTTTAAAATTGATGCAGTTGAACAGATTGAAAAATTTTTAAAATTGCTAGTAGAGGATACGGGATGGAATTATAAATCCACCGATTGGTCTTGGGGCAATTTATCTTTTTTTGAATTCAAAAAAGAAATAATAAAACCAAGTCAGGGTCGCTATAATGAACTCATAGCAAAAAATCCCGTATCGCTTGCCATGACAAGCACGCTTGTTATTGAATATACGCTTGACCCCAATAATGTTTTTTAAAATAACCCGTTCTGTTTTTCTGATATGCTCTCTATTGCCATTCTTTTTTTAGCAATTTCGCAGTATTCTGGTGCGATATCAATTCCAATGTAAGCACGGCCGAGGTTTTTTGCAGCAACGGTTGTTGTCCCGCTCCCAACAAAGGGATCGAGTACTACTCCGTTTTTAGGCGAAAAACAACTAATAAAATCGTATGGGAGCTGATTTGGAAAAGTTGCCGGATGCTGATGTTTAAGACGGCTTCCATCACCCGCCGTGAGATATTCCCAAATTGTCCCTCGGCACTTCATCGGGTTAATTTTTATCGAACGTGTTTTAATCCGGATACCATTTGTCAGGCGGGTTCCACCGCCAGTCATTGTCTTTCCACCATGTTTTGAAGGAATTTTCAGGTGTTCTTTATTAAAATATTGCGGCCGTTCCCCTTTTAAGAAAATCGGGACATATTCGTGATCAACTCGAAAGCGTTTATTCCACCATGCTCCTTCAGCTCCGTATTTACGATAAATCACCGTTTCGAATAGTTTAAATCCAAAGCTATCGCACCAATCAATGATTGTTTTGAATGAAGTTAGTGATTTCCCAAAGTTTTTTGTTTGATCTTGAATAACCATGGCTACAACTCCACCATCTTTTAGAACGCGGAACAATTCCCTACCGACCGCGTGAAGATCAAGAGAAAATCCTTTGTAATCACGAACAGCATCATATGGAGGAGAAGTAACTACAATATCTACCGAATTAGACGGGAATTTTTTCATCACCTCTATTGCGTCCCCGCAAAGAATCTTATTTAGCGGTAATTCTTTATATCTTTCTATCTTCCCATACTGTGGCAGTTGAATCGTTGGGGTTCCTTCCTCGCGGATAACATCAAGCACTATTCCTTGTATTAAAACATCTCTGCCGTTCCGTACAATAATCGGCTCCATGTTTTTATTTGCTGGTTGCAAACGAATATACCCTCTCTCGCGATAATATTTTTTAAGTGTCGCTTCATGATTATCAATAAGTGCTACAACCTTTTGTCCATTTTCCGCTGTTTCTTGTTGGCGCACCAAAATAATATCGCCATCATTGATATTCTCGTCAATCATACTACTGCCAACCACGCGAAGTGCATAAACTTCTGACGAAGCGGGAATTTTACTTCTTGGGATAGCAATCATTTCCTTATTCTGGATTGCTTCAATGGGTAGTCCAGCGGCAATCGTCCCCAAAAGTGGAACTTTCACCATTGCCTCTCGTCCCACCACATCAATAGAACGGGGCGTGTTTTCTTCTTTTGTTAAATATCCCAAATCACGAAGTTTGGAAACATGAAAATGAGCTGTCGAAACAGATGCCAGTTTGAGTTTTTTACGTATTTCATCAAGCGAGGGAGCGTACCCTTTTTTTTCTTGATAATTAGTCACGAGATCGAGAACTTGTTTTTGCTTTTTTGTCACCATACTGATATTATAGAAAATAAATAGAAAGTGTAAAAGAGCAGTTATCCACAACCAGCATAACATTGGGAATCAAAAAACTCCTCACGGAGTTTTTTGGTTGGGTTCGAAAATCCTATTTATTCTCCTCGTCTTTGTGGAGGGTTTCCAGGGCTTCTTTGACCGTGGTCATGAATTGGGCCGGGAAGATGATAGTGGAGTTTTTCTCGGTGCTGATCTCGGCCATGGTTTGAAGAGTTCGCAACTGGAGAGCCACCGGATGACTGGCGATAACATCAGCGGCTTGGCCGAGTTTTTCAGACGCTTGAAATTCCCCTTGGGCGGCGACTATTTTTGCCCGGCGTTCGCGCTCGGCTTCGGCTTCTTTGGCCATGGCTCGTTGCATATTGTCGGGCAAAATAACATCTTTGATTTCGACGGCTGTGACTTGCACGCCCCAGGGTTCGGTATGAGCGTCGATGACGTCTTTTATATCCTCATTGATGCTGACGGTTTCGGAAAGAAATTGATCGAGCATGAACCTGCCGACGACATTTCTGACTGTCGTTTGACTAATTTGATTGACGGCGTCATGAACGTTTTCGATGGCCACCACCGATTTCATGGCATCAATCACTTTGTAATAAGCCACGGCGGCGATGTCTATGGAAACATTGTCTTTAGTGATGATTTTTTGCGAGGGGATGTTCATGGTGATGATCCGCAAACTGATCCTGACCATTCGCTCAAAAATCGGGACGACATATATCAAACCCGGTCCGCGGAAACCTTTCAACCTGCCAAGGAAAAAAATAACTCCCCGCTCGTATTCTTTGACGACCTTGATGCCGCTAAGCAAAATGATAGCGACGACTATGCCGATCCAAGTTAATAATGTCATGACTCCAAAATACTCTGTTGCCAAAATTTATCAATACTATGCCAATGAGTCCCTGTCTGTTTCTCGGGACGCTCCGCCTCTAGGTTTCCCAGCGGAAACCTGTCTCGGCCTCCGGCCTTCGACTCAAGGTTGGCTTCGCTCATTGTTTAGCCATCCTCGTCGTGGCGTAATTTCCATCCCGAGTATGCCTGAGGGACGTAAATTACGCCACGACACCGGCCCGGACGCCCATTCAGAATTGGTTACAATTCTTCAGGGCTGTGTCTGCAACAGTGCCCTCGAAACAGACAGGGGCTCATATACCCTCCTAGAGTTTGGCGAATAATGCTTTGTAGCACCGTCGAAAGGGTGGATTGCATGGTCGGATTGGAGTATAATATTTCCAACTCCAATCAGAATCCACGCTTTTGACGGAACGACAATTCTCGCTGGGAATTGGAGTGGTGATACAAGGCGTTATTCGCCAAACTCGACCCTTATGTTGAATGTAAAACCCTTTCGACAAACTGCAGGAATGTGCGGACCGGCAACACTGAAAATGGTGCTGGAATTTTTTGGCGTGGAGAAAAGCGAAGAAGAACTTGCTGAACTGACTCATTGCGATCCGGAGAAAGGCATAACTGGAGAGGTCATAGTTAGGGCGGCAGAAACGCTGGGATTCAAAGGAATGATAAAAGATTTCGCTGAATTTGAGGATATCAAAAATTATCTGGATAAAAAGATTCCGGTCATCGTGGATTGGTTTTCAGAATTTGAAAATAATTACGACGGCCATTATAGCATTGTCATCGGCTTAGACAATGATAAGATTATCCTTCAAGACCCGGAAGTCGGTGGAACTAGAGAATTCCCTTTGGAACTTTTTAAAAGAATCTGGTTCGATTTTAAAAACGACTTTATTGTTTCAAAAGACGACATGATAATCCGGCGGATGATCGTGATATATAAATGAGAAATTTGCTTTCTGTGATTTTTGTGCTAATCTTCTCTTAACGATGCTGAAACAATACGAGAAACGGTTGAGGATCAACCACCAGATCCGCGAACCGCAGATCCAGGTGATTGACTCGGACGG
>JBEKBN010000019.1:0-6367 GCA_050015375.1 Minisyncoccia bacterium
TTGGAGTGTGGCGCGGACTTCCCGGCCCACTCCCCAAGTTTCCAAGTCCTCAATTGATTCGCATTCGATGCCGATCCTTAACATATTATTTGATTTCTCCCCATCGTCCCAGATAAAAATCCATTACCCCGCTGATAATAAAACGTGACACTCCGCGTTTATACGGCAAGATCAACATTTTTATTCCTTGCTTGATTATAATAAAGATCGACCAAAAAGGCAATAATATTTTTATCCAAAACGGCGCGTATTTCCAATTAAATAAATGAGCGTTGCGGAAATGATAACGCAAAAGCAAAGGCGAGCCGAATCGGCGGGTCGTGGAAGAAGGTTCGTGCCAGACAATCAATTCCGGATGAATTTCAATAGCAAAACCGGCCCGAGCGGTTCGTTCGGAAAAGTCGGCGTCTTCAAAATACAGAAAATATTTTTCATCCAGCAAACCGATCTTTTCAAAAACAGCTCGCCTTACCATTATCGCCATGCCGGGTACATATATTTTCAAGCTATTGCTGGCACCGGCAAATTTTTCATCCGATCCGTAAATATGGCTAAGCTCGGATCTTAACCATTCGATTTTTCCTCCGCAAGCCACTTTTTCATTTTCGTCAACGGCCGGTGCGATGATTCCAAGACGACCGTCATTTTCAATTCGTTCAACCAATTTCGAGATCAGGTCCTCACCGATGACGACATCATTGTTCAATATCAAAAAATATTCAACGTCGTTTTGAAGTCCGCGTTTTATGCCTAAATTGTTTCCGCCGGAATAACCGAGATTTTTATCGGAAGCGATAAATTTATATTTCGCGCCGAATCGGGCAATCGCTTTTTCAATTGCTTGAGCATGGTCGGGTCGAGAATTATTATCAACAACGATAATTTCAAAATTCGGATAATCAGAACGGCTGACCGATTCCAGACACTTGACGGTCAGTGAAGAGTTGTTATATTGTAAGATTATAACCAGTACCTTTGGGAGGGTCATGGCAATGAAAATGTTAGCTGATTTAGTAATTTGCCTGTCATGCTCGGCAATGGTTATTCTTGTGTTTGGCGGGTTATTGAATACTTATTGTCGCGAATTGAATCACGACCGGAAATGACCCAATTAATAAAGGTTTCAATCTCCTCCTCAAACCGCCTGCGTGAAAAGCGTTCGGCGGATTTTTTTATTTCTTCGGGATCATAACGATTTATATTTTCCATCAACCTTCTGGCGCCATCAGCCAGCATTTCCTCACAAGGATCTTCAAAATATTCGCCATTCACGCCTTCTATTATGTATTCTAACGCGCCGCCCCGTTTCAGCGCCAGCACCGGTTTGCCGAAGTTCATGGCTTCAATGGGCGCAATGCCGAAATCTTCTTCTTGGGGCAGGATGAATGCCGAACAATTTTTCAGATGATCTTGAACAATAACATCCGGTTGCCAGCCCAAAAGTTGAATATTTTTTTCGGATATTCTTTTCAGATCATCAAAATCTGGGCCATCACCGACGATAACAAGCGGCCAGCTGAGTTTGTTGAAGGCCCGAATGGCAAGCTCAATATTTTTGTGGGGAAAAAGACGGCTGATGATCAAGAAATAGCCATTAGTCGGTAGTTTTGAGTTTATGGCGGAATCCGAAATTCCGTCGTATAGACCTATTGGAACGATCGTGGAAATATGTCTATATGCATTTTTTTGTATTATCGAAGTACCTATTTCAACTGGCGGGTAGATGACCGTTGAATTACGTTTATAATATTTTTTTATTCTGGTTCTAACATTTTCCGAGTTGGCAATATAATCATCAACCCGGATCGAAGCGGGGCGGTCCCAAAGCCGGAATATGTGTTGAAACAAGGCGATCGTCCATTTCGGCGAAATATGTTTTTCGTTTCTGTGTTCGCTTTGCCAATCCCAGAATTGTCTCGTCGGGCTGTTGCAATAATTGATGTGGGTCGTTTTCGGTCTCAAAATCAATCCTTTCACGAACGGCGCCGTAGAAATGACCAGATCAAAATCGCTCAGATCGATCGATTCAGCCGCCAATGGAAGAAAAGGAACGATCAGTTTGCGTCCGAAGATTTTTTTGTATAATTTTTGATATTTTGACGATTGGATGTCAGCCGTCGGCATGAACCCGTCCGTGAATTTTTTGTCATGGAACAAAACATAGACCGGCGCCACCGGAAACATTTCGTGGAGAGTTTTCAAAACTTTCTCCGCTCCCCCGACTTCCGTCAACCAATCATGAACCAGGGCTATTTTAAGATTTTGAAGAGATATTGACATAATATTCCTATTTTGTTAATATGTTTCCGGAGGTGGATATGCACGATCTTTTAAAAAGTCATGGATTCTGGATGTGTTCTTTCGGTTTAATTTTTATATGCTGGATTTGGCTCTTCGTCTACACATTGAAAATCATCCGACAATCTGACACCACACAAACTTTCAAGACGGAAAAAAGATCCTATTTAGTCATGCTGATCATGAATTTCGGGTTTATTGGTGTAGGATTACATTTAGGATCGTTTGGCGTAATGTTTATCTCGACGTGTGCCATATTGTTCTGGGTTCACAAATACATTAAGATATCGAAAAAAATCAAGTTATTAACTGTGTCCAAGGACGACTAATTTCCAGTAGCTCAAGCGCAATCTATGCGCTTTTTTTATTCCAAAATAGCCAAAAAAAGAAGAGATGATGATTTTTCCACATCTCGCAGGCAAGCGAGTCGGCTCACAGAGAATCAGAATTTGTCTAAAATATGGGGTCGTAAGCGGAGCTGAATAGCCCGCGCAGCGGAGGGGGTACCCCATATTTTAGAATACAAATTCTGATTCGAATGAACTGACGAGCGCAGACGAGAATCTGGTGGAAAAATCATTATCTCTTCGCCATGATATTCTTTTTGTAAACCTCCAAATTGTCCAGCACCATGCCCGTGCCTCTGGCCACGCACAAAAGCGGGTCGTCAGCGATTCGCGCCGGCACGCCGGTGATCCTGGTTATCAAAACATCTATATTTTTCAAAAGGGCCCCGCCGCCCGAGATCACCATTCCCCTGTCCATGATATCCGAGCATAATTCCGGCGGCGTTTCCTGCAGGACATTTTTTACGGTTTGGACGATTTCCCGAAGCTGTTCCTGAATGGCATCGGTTATTTCATTGGCGCCGATCTCAACGGTTTTTGGATAACCGGTCGTTAGATCTCTGCCTCGAACGCTGATCTTTTCTTCTGTTTGCTGTTTGATGGCGTTGCCAATTCCAATTTTTATCAATTCCGCTGAGCGTTCACCGATTGCCAAACCGTGTTTCTTTTTCACAAATTCAACGATCGCCTGATCAATTTTATTTCCGCCGACGCGGGTCGAAGAAGAACTGACAATTCCGCCCAAACTGATGACTGCAACATCCGTCGTCCCGCCGCCGATATTGACGATGAGATTTCCGATGGCGCTATTTATCGGAATTCGGGCGCCGATCGCCGCCAAAACCGGTTCTTTGACAAGATATGACGCTTTGGCGCCGGCGTTAATGGTCGCTTCGATTACCGCTCGCCGTTCAGTGGAAGTGATGCCGGCCGGAACCGAGACCAAGATCTCCGGTTTGAAAAAACCGAATTTACCAGCCGCTTTGCCGATGAAATATTTTAACATCGCTTCGGTCACCCGAAAATCGGCGATAACTCCGTCCTTCAGCGGTTTGGACACAATGATGCTGTCAGGCGCTCGGCCGATCATTTCCTTGGCCTGAGCGCCGATGGCCATGATCTTGTTGTCGAGGATCGAAATGGCGACAACCGACGGTTCATTGATGACCACGCCTCTGTTCGGCACGAACACCAATGTATTCGTTGTTCCCAGATCGATGCCAATTTTTTTTACAAACATTGTTTCAAAAATAACTTCCGGTTCAGTTTGGTGTATTTTATCTAATCCGGCAAGATTTACAAATCACAATATTTCAGGCATAATTAAAAAATGCAAAGAAAATTTCGACGCTTCCTATTTTATTCATCGGTCATTATTTTCGTTATCGCGGGAGCTTTTTTGATAACTTTCGCCGAAGGTTTTAAATTTGACTTTGCCAGCTGGCAATTCGTCAAAACCGGTTCGCTTCAACTGCAAACCAATGTTAAAGCCCAAATTTACATCAATTCGAAACTGGTTGGGGGCACTTCGTTCTTTTCCGATTCATTCACCGACAATCATTTATCACCTCAAACCTACGACCTTCGGGTTCAGAATTCGAATTATGAGACCTGGGAAAAGAAAGCCGAGATAAACGCCGGATTGGTCACGGATTTTCCCCGCGTTGTTTTGGTTCCAAAAGTTCTTACAAGTGAAACCATTGCTTCAAGTTCGTTTGCAAATTTTTCAAGCGCTTCGTTTGACGCGAATAACGATTCCGCCGTTTTCATTTCCGGAAAAATGATCGAAAGGATCGATCTTGCCAGTGGAAATAAGATCATCACCACGCCGACGCCCATCCCTTCGATCAACGCTTCCCCCACTCCAAGGTTAACACAAACGCCAAAATCATCACTAACTCCAATGATCGGACCGGTGGATGAGAACATTATCCCCAACGCTAAATTTTTAATATCACCCGACGGCGAAAAAAAGGTTTGGTTCAACAGCCACGAGATCTGGATCGAATGGCTAAAAGACGCCGGCTACCAACCGTATGTCAATACCGGCGAGGTGGAGTTCGTAGTCCGCTACTCGGACAACATCAAAGATGTCCAATGGTTCCGCGATTCGGCGCACCTTTTCATCAATGTCGGAAATCTGCTTAAATTCGTTGAAACCGACACTCGCGGCGGAATAAATTCATACGACATTGCCACCGTCACCTCGGCGTTCTACTATTCGCAATCCGCCGGTGCCATTTTTAAATTCGAAGGCAACAAAATCGTGAAGATGAATTTTGCCATCTGACGGATCATCGTTTTGACCAAGCCGGAGATTTTCTCGCTTTTTTAAGGCCGTATTTTCGGCGTTCTTTTTCGCGGGAGTCGCGCGTAAGATAACCGGCCTTGCGAAGTTTTTTCGCGAAATTCGGGTCGAACAAGACCAATGCCCGGCTCAAACCGAATTTAATGGCATCGGCCTGGCCGTGAATTCCTCCGCCGTTGACTTTTACCGTGGCTTTGAATCTATTCAGGGATTTCAGTTTTTTGAGAGGCGAATCGACGATGTCCTGCAACGCCTGGAAATTGAAATATTCGTAATAGGGTTTGTCGTTCACGGAGATAATTCCTTTGTCTTCAAATTTCTGGATATCGGTCGACTTTTTTGTGAAAACCCTGACCCGAGCCGTTGATTCCTTGCGGCGGCCGATCGCCTCGTAATATTTCTCGATCCTATCGCCTTTGTCCTCAACGAAAACGGATTCAACGCTTCCGACGATATCGTTATCTGTCGGGATCACCGGTATTTCTTTCTCGACTTTGATAACTTTTTCTACCGGCGCAACTTTAATTTTCTCGACTTTGGTCGGTTTCGTTTTCTTAACTCTCGGTTTTCGGGTGGTTGTTTTTTTCGCGGTCGGCATTTTATTTTATGTCCAAATTTTTTATAATTTTACTTCGAAGACGATTTCTGGCAAGCATCCGGTAAACGGCTTGGCGTAAAACCCATTCGGGCTTATTTTCGAACATCACCCGCATTTTTCTTTCCTTCAATCCGCCCGGATAGCCCGAATAGTGATAATAAATTTTCTGATCCAACTTATTGCCGGTGATCTTGATCTTATTGACGTTGTTGACGACAACCTTAACATCGGGCAATTTGCTGGGATCATAATTCGGGTTCTCTTTTCCGCGCAGAAGAACGGCGATCCTGCTCGCCAATCTGCCCAATGATTCATTTGTCGCGTCTAAAGTGTAATTCATTTTATGAAATTAATTCAACCATCGCCATCGGCGAGCCGTCACTGACTCGAGGCGCTAATTTTCTGATCCTGACATATCCGCCATTGCGATCATTATATTTGGAACCGATCTCCTTTATCAATTTGGAAACCGACTCGTTCCCGATCCGACTGGACAGATCGCGAACGGTCGCTAGATCGTTTTTTTTACTTTTGGTGATCAACCTTTCGATCTCGGTTTTCAAACTTTTGGCTTTGGCCTCGGTCGTAACGATCTTATTATTTTTTATCAAGGCTATGATAAGACCGCGAATTAGCGCCAAGCGTTGTTTTGATTCTCTTTTGAACTTTTTGTTCTTTTTTCCGTGCTCCATGCGAAATTGTCCAAGAGCGAAGCGATTGGGTAACAATTTCAGCACCCCCACACCTATCGGGTTCAAAGTCAGATGTTAGCGATGAGTAGAAGCCGTTAGGCGGCTACGCCTTTGGCCTTATACT
>JBEKBN010000020.1:0-5074 GCA_050015375.1 Minisyncoccia bacterium
GCCGTTAGGCGGCTACGCCTGTGGGCTATGTGGCTCATCAAACTTTGACTCCGATAGGTGTCAGGGTAAATAACTGTTTCCGTGCTCGACTCGCTGCGCTCGTCTGCACTCGGACATTTATTTATTTCCTATAAACTATTCTTCCCTTGCTTCCGTCGTCGCTCAACTCGATTAGTACTCTGTCGCCGATCAATACCTTGATATAATGCATCCGCATTTTGCCGGCCAAATAAGAAAACACTTCACGGCCGTCTTGCAATTTGACCTTAAATTTCGTGTCGGGCAAGGCCTCAATGACCACGCCCTCCTGTTTTAATTTGTCGTTGGTCAATAAATGATGGGATAGTAAGAAAAATACCCGTCCGCGACGCTCGCGGTACAGGATCGGCGTCTCCTATTCCATTTTCTTGATGTTAGCAAAGATACTTAATGAAGTCAACCCCGTTAGAGTTAGCCCGCCCATTGGCCCTTCGGGCGCGCAAGCGCGGGCGTGAACTCTAACGGGGTCAATAGCCAATGATTTTCAGGATGATCTTTGAAGGGTCTGAAGATATCCTCGTCGCCCAGCGAGGAAACATGGAAATATTTACCGTTTGGATACCCTTTATCGCGTCGAAGTAATCTCGAACCGCCGTTGTGTTCATTCCGGCGATGTCATTGACGATCTTTCCAGAATCAATTTTGTAAATGGCTTTTCCGCTAACCCGGACCGTGAATGACAAGGTCTTGGCGGTCACATTCATGGTCGGCGACAGGTAACTGAAATCCATTTTGCCCGGCAAATAATCAAAGTTCCCGTTTTTTGATAAATAATCTTTAACAAGCGAGACGATATCATCTTCCCTGAAACCAATGGTCTGGGCATTGCCCGAAACTGACATTTCAAGATCGGCGGCCGGATCGTTGGCTTTGGCATTCGTCGTCGGCGGGTTTAAAGTAACAAAAGTATTTTCCAATATTTTTAGATCTCCAGATTGATTTTTGAGTGATGTGATGATCTTGCTTCTGACGCTGTCGTCCAACTGTTCTTGGGCTTTGCTGAAATCCTCTTCGGTCACGATCTTTGACGGGCCGACCATGCCGCCGGTCATCGAAGTTGAAGAAATAGCGTAAAACTGATCGGACTTCGGAGTCGAAGCGAATCCGGGAATGGTAAATCTTGAAGGTGCAATGTTGAATTCAGCGCCGGGTCTGTCGGCGTAAACATCCGAAACAACCGAACCGGGAATGTTTTGAATGCCACTTGTCGTGGCCGCCGGAACGGTAACAGTTGCTGGAATCCGGAAAATAACGCCATCGGATGTTTGAAATCTTGTCGTTGCCACCAATCGTTGAGCAGACAAACTTGTATTGTAGATGGTGATCGTACCGGTCGCTTTTGTGACCACGCTATTTTGTCCCGATGCGTTAAAAGTTCCCGAATCATTCGCCGTTGCTGTGAAAAGCTGGCCGGGAATGATCTTTTGGCCGAGATTGATCGCTGAAGCGTTGACCGAAGCGACGACATTTATTTGAAAATCTTCATCTGAGATCACGGGGTAGACGGTTACGGTCGTGTGGCCCAGAAACAAATACGCCGCCAAACCGGCCAGAATAATGATCCCGACAATGACATAAATAAATATTTTTTTCGGAAAACCGATTTTCGTTCGATGTTTGTATTCGTCCTTTTTTTCCTTGCCCCTGCCGAATCTTGACCAGACCTCCTCAATGTCAGAGTCCTTTTTCCTGTCCTTCTCTGTTTTCCGGTTGATCCCTATCTCGTAATCATTCTCGTCTTCATTGGAGTCAATTTCAACATTGCGCTCCGGCTCATTTTTGACGATGTCTCTGATAGCCCGGCCGTAATTCGACAAGCGTGATTCTATTTTTTTCACCGGCCGCTTGATCGCCGCCAGAGTGGCTTGTATCTCGTCTTCAACATGGCTTGATGAGGGCGCGATATTTGAACCGTAGTCATCGTCTTCGTCTTCAGGCACCGGTTCCCGATCTTCTTTGTATTCATCTTCCTCAAGATCATCTTTATCTTTTTCCTCATTATCATTTTTTTCATCATCGTCATCGCCGGAGATCGGTTTCCATCCATCATCCCGAGCTCTTATCTTGTGAACCTCCAGCTTTTCTTCGTCATCTTTGGGTTTTTTTGTATTCGAAGACGAAGATGGTTTTGACAAAAGGTCAAAACCATAATTTACCGCCAAACGGCCAATAACCGGATCGGAGGTCATGATGCTGACGGATTTGCCAGCGACCTTTGCATCGTCTTTTATGGATTCCAAATAACCGCCGTTCTTCGCGAACCTGGTTCCTTTGGGAAATATAAAGATCACTTCCTTCGCCTCGGTTTTCTTGTAAACATCAAAAACATCCTCATAACTATCCCCTTTCTGGACGTTGATGATCTTAGTGGACGCCATTGGTATCAATTATATAAGCAATCATCGGCAATGTAAAAACCGGAATTGATTAATGCTCAAGAATTGCTTTTATCCGGCGGACACCGGCAGAAACTGATTCTTCTTTGATGATCCTGAATGGACCCTTCGACTGATGCTCAGGGTCTCGAACACTGGCTAAGTCGCCAGTGTTCTCGACATGCGGGCCACCGCAGATCTCTTTTGAGAAATAATCGTCGTCATTACCGACAAAATATACTTTCACTTTGTCACCATATTTATGCTCAAAAACTCCCGTGGCTCCGATTTTCTTGGCTTCATCTATCGTCATTTCTTCGAAATGCACTGATAATTTTTTCTCGATTTGTTCGTTGACGATTTTTTCAACTTCTGCAATTTGTTCCGGTGTCATTTTCTCGCCATGAGAAAAATCAAACCTCAATCTCTCCGAAGTGATATTACTCCCCTTTTGCTGAACATGCTCACCTAGCGTTCGCCGCAATGCTTCCAGCATCAAATGCGCCGCGGTATGCAATCGGGTTGTCTCTACACTCGCGTCGGCTAATCCACCCTTGAACATCCCAGCCGATGCCGTCCGAGAGAGTTCCTGATGCTTTTTTAATTCCAGATCAAAAACTTCACGAGTTAGGACGCTTGCCTTTTCTCCACTGACCTCTTTGATTATTTCATAAGGTAATCCGTAGCTTGAAAAAAGCTGAAACGCTTTTGCCGAATCAACTTTGTCCATCTGATCCAAAACTTTCATTCCTTTGCCCAATGTCTGGTTGAATTTCGCCGTTTCCGCTTCAAATTCATCCAGAATCTTCCTCAAATTCATTTTCAATTCCAGATATACCGAACCGAAAATATCGCAATATTTTTTGAATATTAGCTCGAAATTGATCTCGTCCTCGCTTCCGAATAAAAACTGGTAAGCCATCACTCTTCTCATCAGCTTGCGTAAAACATATCCTTGATCCTTATTCGATGGGATAACACCATCGGAAATAAGGAAAGCGATAGCCCGCGTATGGTCGGCGATTATTCTTTTAATTCTTTCCGGAAAATCAAATTGCATCAAAGACATCACTGGCACGAATAAATCCGTTTCAAAAATATTTTTCTTTCCCTGCGACACTGTCGCCAATCTTTCCAAGCCCATACCCGTATCAATGCCGGGGATTTTCAAAGATTCGAGTGTTTTATCTTTTTTTTGATAATATTGATTGAAAACCAAATTCCAAACTTCAACGCTGTTGACATATATTTCTGAAGTTGGGCCGCACGGTCCCTCGTCGCCGGTCGGTCCCCAGAAATTATCTTTTCTTCCGGCTTTGACGATCTTGATCTTCGGATCAACCTCTTTCCAATATTTTTCCGATTCTTCATCCGCGGGAATTCCATCCTCTCCGGCAAAAATCGAAACATAGTCAATCTTCAACCCCATTTCTTTTGTAATGAATTCGTGGCCGAGTTTAATCGCTTCCTCTTTAAAATACCCGCCCTTGGGCGAGACCGGCTCGCCGGGCTTATAGCCAAAAGAAAAATTGCCGAGCATTTCAAAAAAAGTCAGGTGACTTTCGTCGCCGACCTTGTCAATATCAGAAGTGCGGATGCATTTCTGGATTGAAACCGTGTTCAATGAGCCAAAATCCTTCAGTGCGTCGGCTTCGCCGGTGTAATACGGCTTGAACTGCTGCATTCCGGCGGTCGTGAAAAGCACTGACGGATCAGTCGGCAAAAGCGAGGAGGACGCCACAATTTTATGTCCTCTCTCCTCAAAAAATTCCAGGAATTTCTCCCGAATCTCCAGATGAGTCATATGTTTATAATAGCAAAATACTGACGAATTTGAAATTGATAAGAAAAAACCGCCTATTTCAGCGGTCTATGCGCAATCGACAACCACGAATCCTCCCATTTTAACATCGGCGATCGGTATTTCTTTTTTGAGAACAGCTTCTCCGAAATCATGGGGAAAATATTTAGCAACCGGGCCATGTGAAACAATGATCAGATAGTCATAACGGTCTTTTTTTGATTCAACTAGACCTAAAAAATTATCTTTGACATAATCCTGCTTTTTCGTCACAAAAAGAATATCCGCAACTTTTACAGCTGTGTCAAATGTTTCAGCAATAATATATGCACTCAATATATTTCGGTCCGCGGGTGAAGTTAAAATCAAAATCTTTGAACTATCAATTTTGTCGCCTTCTCCCATAATCACCGCTTTTATTTCA
This sequence comes from Minisyncoccia bacterium, assembly GCA_050015375.1. GTDB lineage: Bacteria > Patescibacteriota > Minisyncoccia > 2-02-FULL-40-12 > IGHO2-01-FULL-4-A > JBEKBN01. Next base: position 4,640 of record JBEKBN010000020.1, read on the forward strand.
TTTGCGGCATCTCGAATCTGCTCTCGACCCATTTTATTCAATTCCAGGGTTTCCAAATCATAATCGCCATGCCGGACAACGATGAGTTTTTTCATAATTTGACCTCCGAATAGTGAATTTAAAGAACAGAACCATGTTATCGCAAAGTTCCGAAAAGTCAATCCAAGCGAGCTCCTTTCTGAAAAATCCCTGCGATTTTTAGCCAATCCCAGCGAGCCATCCCCTTTGAAACCTCAATATCAATTCAGCGACTAGGCGAGGCGATTACCCCTCCGGGCAGTTCAAAGTTTACAGTATCTTAGCGAACTCTTGGTCTTTTATCGAGAGTACCGTCGAATCCGCAGTGAAAAATCTTTGTAATCAAAGTTTTTCACGTCCGAGCAAGGTGTCCCTCCGCAGGCCTGCGGAGGGACGAGGACGGATTCGACGATAAGC
>JBEKBN010000021.1:0-5037 GCA_050015375.1 Minisyncoccia bacterium
ACACTGAAGGCCTGCCGAGCGGTTTTAATTATACGAATTATACGGCGATACTCACCAAAGCGATCCAAGAACAGCAAGGCCAGATCGCGTCGTTATCAGCGCAATTATTCACAATGGAGCAATTGTTTAATGGCAACATGACATCGGCCAGCTACGCCACAACCGCGTCAAACGGTGTATTGGACGGTTTTATATCAATGCTGAACAGCGCATTGGAGAAACTCGGCGTCTCAATTGCCGACAGCATCGCTACGTTGAAGGGGATTATCGCCGACAAAATCACCACTCAACAACTTTGTGTCGGCGATACTTGCGTTACTCAAGACCAATTGAAAGAATTACTAGATAAAAATGGGATAACGCCGGAGCCGACATCCGCGGAAACGCCAGCGCCGTCGGGCTCGGCGGAGCCGAGCCCGACGGCAAGCCCGAACCCAAGCCCGTCGCCGTCAAGTAGTTTGGCTCCATCGGAAAGTCCATCCGAAAGTCCGACCCCGACCCCGACCTCGACTGAAAGCCCATCCGTGAGCCCAATTCCGTCAGAAATACCGACTCCGTCGCCAACGGCAACCCCGACAGAAACACCGACGGCCAGTCCTGTCCCGACTCCGACCGATTCTTCGACACCGACTTCAACTCCGATTGATACCTCAACTCCGGCTGAAACCCCAACCCCGTAAATTATGAAGGGGACCATATTAATATATGATTAACGAAACCGAATTTGAAAAAATTAAACAGGATAGTGAATCTTACTACAAAAAAATCGGCAAAGTAAAATGCCCGGCTTTAAATAATGATTTCGTATTTCATAATTCGGAAGGGTTTAATCATTTGGTTTATAAAGGCAACAGAAAAGAAAGAGATAAGAATGATCAATTGACTAAATTTAAACTATTACCCAAGGCGAAAAAACCTGTGGAAATCACCACGACCTACCAAGAATATGAGGAGGTGATAAAAGAAATCAGAATAAAAAAATTCAAAAGAACTGTTATTGAGTCAAAAATTATCAGATACTGGGGAATTATTGCTATTATGGGCGGTTGGAAGATCAAAGTTATCATTAGGCAAATTGGTGATAATGGGCAGAAGCACTTTTGGAGTGTCATCCCTAATTGGATTACCAGTCAATATCGCGATGTCAAATTTATTTCGAACATGAAAGGAGACCCTGAAAATGATTGAACAATCAAAAAACCCGCGTTTCGCGGATTCTTTGGTATGCCTGCCTTCGGCTTTGGAATTAGCCGAATAGGGCTGACGCCCCACAAGCATGTAGACATCTTATCATCCCTATTATTAATGTCAACCCCGTTAAAAGTTAATAACTTAAAATCGCATAAATAGCGCTTTTTCAACGCGACTTCCAACGGGGTCAAATGAAGATATGAACAATAAAATATCAGTCCGGCGGCGCGCGCCCGCGCGCGCCGCCGGGATTCCCGATGTCCGACATCGAAGCCAGACATCAAGAAGTTTCCCGATGTCTGACTTCGGGAACCCCCGATGTCGGACCTCAAATGCCCTGTTATTATTTTTGTTTTTTGCATTTTGTATTTTCAACTTGTGCGCGCCTTCAGCGCGTGCCACCGCTCCCACCAAGGGTCTCGTCGGCTTTTGGTCTTTCAACGAAGGCAAGGGGACTGTGGCGGGGGATTTGTCCGGCCACGGCAACAAAGGCACTATCACTGGCGCAACTTGGGTCAACGGAAAACTCGGCAAGGGGTTGAGTTTTGACGCGTCAAAATGGGTTACTTTGCCCGGACCGAATTTGTCAACCACCTATACTATTTCTTTGTGGATGAAAATAGACTCATTTACAGGCAGTTGGGAAATGTTAATGGGCCAAAGCGGTTCGAACGGGCTTTTTATAGAGAATTCATTAAAAAAACTTAATCTCTACCCAACAACCGGTGTTTCAAATACTGCGCTCAATACCGGCCAGTGGTATCATGTAGCGGCAGTAGTAAATGCAGGCGCAGGTACCTATTATCTTAATGGCAATCCTGACGGCACAACGTCATCTGTGCCCGCGCAAAATTTTGCTTGGATGGGCAACGACCAATCGAATGAACATTTTTATGGCACAATGGACGAAGTTCGCATTTACAACCGCGCTTTGTCGCAAACGGAAATCACGGCGTTGTATCAGGCAGGGCTTACCACCATTAAAGCCGGCGCGAACACGACCACCACACAAAATTCCGGCCTTGTCGGCTACTGGCCGTTTGAGGACGGCCAAGGCACCACCACCGCCGATATGTCCGGTCACGGCAACAAGGGCACTATTACTAGCGCGACTTGGATCAACGGCAAACTTGGCAAGGCGTTGAATTTCCCCGGCACCAGTAACAATAGTGTCCAATTTTCTTTTAATGCTAGCCAAATAAATACTCCGCAGACTTTAACTTTCACAACTTGGATTAAAACTTCTGTTAGCACCGGGGTTGAGAATAATATCATGCAAATAGGGGGCGATTATAATAAGTGGGCGCTCTACATTGATAGTGCTGACGCCGGAGAACCTTCTCTTTCCTTGACTGGTAATTACCAAAACAGAATAAAAGCGACTCAAAATGTAAAAGATGGGTTATGGCATTTCATTGTCGGCACGTTTGACGGCACAACCCAAAAAATTTACGTTGACGGGCAAATGCAGAATTCTTCCAGTATAAGTTTGTTGTCTCAAACAGGAACTCAAACCTCACGAATTGGTGCAAATAATGACGGCAGTGATCTTTTCAATGGCTCTATTGACGAAGCTCGCATTTACAACCGCGCTTTGTCGGCCACGGAAGTGCAACAATTGTACCAGGAAGGATTGGCCAAGATCAACGCTCCGGCGTCGTACATAAATAGTTTGAACAGCGGCTTGGTGGGCTACTGGACAATGGATAACCAAGATACCTCTTGGACTTCGGCCACGACTGGCACCACCCGCGACAAATCCGGCAACAATCACACCGGCACTTTCACCAATATGTCCCAAAAGACCTCTCCTGTCCCCGGTAAACTCGGCCAGGCGCTTGGTTTTAATGGAGTGAGTTCTAGTGTTACTCCCGGAAACGTTTACAACGGAGTCAAGACAATAACTTTTTGGGTTAAAAACGCGGGGTCATCTACCAAGTATTTAAATGGCGTACTTGATGATATTAGATTTTATAATCGGGTCTTATCGCCCACGGAAATAAAGCAATTGTTTTCATTGGGGGGCGGTTCGAGATTGCCTCTTTCATCCGCCACGCCAACCGGAAACGTAATGACTCTTACCGCCGTCCCGGCTATTTATATTAAGTTTGCCAGCGGAGCTGTTTCCACTAGTATTACCAGTCCGACAATTTATGTTGACGGGGTGGTATCTGGAGCCGTTGATAGTAATTGGCGCTTTGTGGCGATTACGACTAATACCGGAATAAATGCGAGTGATGTAATTTTTGGATATATCAACTCTGGAGGCGCGAAGCCCTAGTTTAGGCCTCATTGACGACATCCGTGTCTACAGCCGTGCTTTATCGGTAACCGAGATCAAACAATTATATCAGATGGGCAATGCGAAGATAAAGTAGAAAAGTGAGTTATGAGAGACGAGTTCAGAGCAATGAGTTGAAAGATATGAGTAATGAAAACGCAAAAAAACCGCGAAAATCGTCGAAAAAATCCAATGTTCCAGTGTTGAAAAGTTCCAAGATGCAAAGGATTCGAGATTTATGGTTATTTTGTCAACTTGACCACACTTGTCCAGAAGTTAAAATTAATGCTTGCACCACAAAAAAAATTAAAAAAGTGTTTAGCTTATGATCCAACGCCCGAACGCAGTTAGATCATCAGCCAAAACTTTATAAAAAATGCGGAATCCGTTCAGGAGCAAGAAGCGAGAAGAGATAAATATGCTTTGGGGAATGAACGAGATTGGGCAAGAGGCGAGCGTCGTTGAGGAAAAAACCGCCGAAATTGATGAGATAACCGAAGAACAGGCGGAAATCCAAGAACCGGCTGAAGAAACGGTGGTTTTCGAGCCGACGGAAGATAATGTTACCCGCTGGTTCAAAAAGGCGATACGTTTCATATTACTTGCGGCCGTGGTTTTGACGCCGATATTCTTTCTGACAACGACATTTCCGGGCGACATCCTCACCATCAATAAACAACTGCTGATATATTTAGCGGCTTTTTTGGGTCTGGTCTGCTGGCTGATCGTCATCATCCGGCAAGGCGGAATTGTATTCAAAAGGAGCGGCCTGGAAATCGGGATCTTGGCAATGTTGGTCGCCTGGCTTTTTGCCACGATCTTTTCGACCCAAATGTACCAGAGTTTCATTTCGCCGCTGGGTTTTATCACCTGGGGCGCGTTTGCCATTCTATCGCTTTTGTTCGTCAACTTTTTTGAAAAAAAGGATTTGGCGCGGATCACCGACTATTTTTTGCTGGGCGGTTTTTTGGCTTTGTTTTTCGGCATTCTGAATTTGTTCGGCGTTCCGATGTTCGGCTGGGTCTCGGCTCTGGCGCCGGCGGGTATGGCTATTAGCAGTCAATTTAACACTATCGGCACTCTCGATACGATGGGCGCGTTCAGCGTTCTGGCGCTTATTCTGACAATAGCGAAATATCTGATCAGCAATTTGAAGTTCAGAGAGGAAACATTATTCGATCCCGCCATTGCCGAAGAAAAACCGGAAAGCAAATTAAAAAAGTGGTTTTGGGGGATCATCAGTATCGGATTAATTGCTTTTTCAGTCGTCACGATTCTGATCATCAATTGGTGGGTGCTTTACATGGTTCTGGCTGTTGGCGTGCTGGCGATCGCTTTAACTCCGGGCATTATCGAAAAAATATTCAAACGGAAAGTAAAAATCAGCGCCACAAATATCATTGGCCCGTTGATAATTTTGGTTTTATCCTTGCTAATGATTTTTGGCGGAAAATATGTTGACATAAATTATCCGGGAAAAAGCAGCGTCACGCCGGAGGTCTGGCTGACCCAGGGAACGTCTTATTCAATCCTAAAGTCAGCTCTCAATCAGCGGCCGGTCTTCG
>JBEKBN010000022.1:0-3375 GCA_050015375.1 Minisyncoccia bacterium
CCAAAATTACATTGCCATATTTTTCTCGCCAAGCCCAGGCACGTTTCAAAAATTCTTCGCGTCCCAGTTTGTGGCGATTGGTCCCCTCCTTGGCCAATTGCCTTTCCAAAGCCACATGAACGGCAATACTGGCGTGATCGGTACCCGGCAACCACAAAACTTTGTAACCCTGCATCCTCTTCATTCGTACGATGATGTCTTGCAAAGTCAATTCTAACGCGTGGCCCATGTGCAATTCTCCGGTGATATTTGGCGGAGCCATGCAAGTGACGAATTTCTTCGCCAGCTTGCCCTGAGCTTGTCGAAGGGGCAAGTTTTCCGGCGTGAAAAACCCCGACTCCAGCCAGAGTTTGTAGATTTTATCCTCGGTTTCTTTTGGATTGTAGGTCTTTGGCAATTCTTCCATATTGAAATTTTATCACACCAACTCCCAATTTGCATTCGCCTGAACCTTTTTCCAATTTTCCGCTTGTCGCTTGTCTCTCATCGCTTGAAAATATCCCGCCAGGGCGATCATAGCGGCGTTATCGCCGGTGTATTCCAACTCTGGCTTGAAGAAGGGGATTCTCATTTTTTCGGTTTCCTGCGATAATTTTTCCCGCAATCTTTTGTTCGCCGAAACCCCACCCGAAAGCATTATTGATTTTGCTTTGTATTTTTTGGCGGCGGAAATCGTTTTTTGGGTTAAGACATCAACGATTGCTTCCTGGGCTTCATGAGCCATCGCTGATTTTATTTCCTCCAGCGAATGTTTTTTCAGTAATTCCCGAGTTTGATATAAAACTGCCGTTTTCAACCCGGCAAAACTGAAATTGAAATCTTTTGAATTCAACATTGGCCTTGGAAGTTTAATCCTTGATTCTTGATTCATGATTCTTGATTCTTCTTTTTCGGCTTCCGCCGAAATCGCCGGTCCCCCCGGATATCCCAATTCCAAGATCCTCGCAATCTTATCGAACGCTTCCCCCGCCGCGTCATCAACGGTTTCGCCGATAAGTTTGTATTTACCGAAATCTCGCATAAGTATTAGTTGGGTATGGCCCCCGGACACTACCAGGCACATTGCGGGGGACAGCTTATGGCTGATCGCTGATAGTTTATTGCTTTCAGGCAACCAGTTGGAGAGAAGATGTCCTTCAATATGATTTACTCCGACAATCGGTTTCTTGTATTTCCAAGCCAAGGTTTTGGCGAAAGCCGTGCCGACCAGAAGCGATGAAATCAATCCCGGCCCGGCGGTTACGGCAATCAGGTCAATAGTTGGTAGTGAGTAGTGAGTGGTTTGTAGGGCGGAATTCAAAACCGGGCGGAGATTTTTGACATGTTCCCGCGCTGCCAAAGACGGCACAACGCCGCCAAACGGCGCGTGAATTTTTATCTGCGACGAAACAACATTTGATAAAACTTTTACCCTGTTAAATCCGGTGAAGCCGGTGTCGCGAAGCGACAATTTAACAGGGTGAACTTCCAAAACCGCCGCCGCCGTTTCATCACACGATGTCTCTATTCCTAAAATTAGCATACGCTATTTCTACCATTTCTGTTGATTTTCTTCAATTTTTGAGATATGATGACGAATGTGAATGGCGCCATCGTCTAACCTGGTTTAGGACTTATGATTTTCAATCATACAATATGGGTTCAAATCCCATTGGCGCTGCTAAACAAAAAACGACCCGTAAAAAATCAGGTTGTTTTTTGCGGATTCTACAAATCCTTTTCAATCAACCAGATCCCGTAGCGGATGACCGCGAAGATGACCACCGCGAAGATTATGATGAATTTGAGCATTTCGGAAACAAAAGACGGCCACATCGGCCGTCTTTCATATTATCTATTTAACAGATGATTGTGAGGTTTCAATGATTTTTTTGAAAATGTCGGGATTATTCCGGGCAAGGTCGGAGAGAATCTTTCGGTCGAGTTCGATATTGGATTTTTTCAAACCGGCAATGAATTTACTGTAAGACAGATCGTTTTGTCGCGTGGCCGCGCCGATCTGGATCTGCCAAAGACGGCGGGCGTAACCTTTCTTTTTCCGGCGGTCGTTGAATTGATGAGACCAAGCGTGCTGAAGCGCCTCCTTCGCCTGGCGGTATTTTGTGCTTCGGGTCCACATAAAACCCTTCGCGTGTTTCAGCAAATTTTTTCGGCGTTTATTAGCGGTTGTGCCTCGTTTGACTCGTGGCATAGTGTAAAATTTCCGCCAAAAGTTCGCGAAGCGAACATTTAGGCGGATCCGCCACAATACCCGCAAAGCGGGTTTTGGGCGGAAAAATTAAAATGAATTCGGATTATACGGCAAAAGTTCATGCAAATTTCGGCCATCGTTTTTCGTCAATCGTTTGGTCGTTCGACGCTGGCGTCTCTCCCGGCCGGTATCTTTGGCGTTGAAATGGTTCAAACCAACATTGCGCCGGCTGACTTTGCCGGTGCCGGAGATCTTGTATCTTTTTTTCGCCGATTTTGATGTTTTTCTTTTGAAACGCACCCCCACACCAAACGAGCTTATGCTTTAAGGCTAGATTTAATTCTGTTGACTAGTTGCCGCAAAGCCTTCGCTCGCAGTTTTAGATTATGTTCTCTCTTTGTCGCGTCTTGCCTTGAAGCATAAGCTTCGTAATAAACAAGGTAAAACGGTACCCTAGTTTTGGTTGATTTAACCAACCCTAGGTTATGTTCTTTCAACCTTTTTCTTAGGTCTTTCGTATATCCAAAGTAGTATTTTTTGTCCTTGCGACTTCTTAGGATATAAGTATAGAACATAACCTGAAGCTCGTTATGGTGTGGGGGTAAATTTCTTAATCTTATCCGGTCGAACCAGCATCCCGACTCCGCCCGGAAATCGTTTTATCGGGTCATCAATTATATATGGAACGGAAAGCAATCTGGAAAGATCGCCAAGTTTCTTTTTGCCTAATTCAGCCATTTCTTTCTCTCTGCCACGCAATGTTAACTCCAGCCGAACCCGGTAACCTTTGGCCAAAAACTTGTCGGCCTTGCCGGCGCTGATTGCCATGTCGTGGCCCTCGGTTCTGTAGCCGATTTTGACGGTTTTGACTTCTTGGGAAGTTGATTTGTTGGCCTTTTGACCTCGGTCTTTCCTTTCTTTTTGATACATATACTTACCATAATCCATGATTTTGGCAAGGGGCGGTTTAGCCGTAGGTCCGACTTCAACCAAATCAAGGTTCTGCTCGCCGGCCAGGCGGAGGGCTTCGTAGGTCGGCATCGCACCAAGCGGTTTACCGTCCGAGTCAATCACCTGGATCTGCGGTTCGCGGATCTGGTGGTTGATCCTCAACCGTTTCTCGTATTGTTTCAGCATCGTTAAGAGAAGATTAGCACAAAAATCACAGAAAGCAAATTTCTCAT
>JBEKBN010000023.1:0-2508 GCA_050015375.1 Minisyncoccia bacterium
CAGCGCCAAAAGCAATGCCGGAATTCCCATCTCGGAAGCGATGTGAAGATAGAGATTGTGAGCCGAAGAGCCAGCTTTGACTTTTGCTAAATCTTCACCGACAACCACCGGAAAATTGCTGATACCAACACCGAGAATCGGGTGATGAATTATTGATTTCAGAGAATCTTTCCAAATTTGAATCCGCCGAGCATTCGACGTTTCACCAATGTCAATAATTGATTTGATCCTCGTTCCCAACAATCCCCCGCTCAAATTGAACATATTGAATTGCGGAGAACCCATAACAGGATAAGCGATCGAAAAGAGAATGACAAAAACCGACAAATACGAGCCGATGTATTTGAACACAGACAGCTGATAGCTAAAAGCTGATAGCTTATGGCCAAAAACCCAAATTAGGGCGAAATACAGCAAAATAGCCCCGAAACCCGCCAACCACATGCCTCTTGTGCCGCTCAAAATGACCCCCAGAAAGGCCAAAGGAACGAAAAGAACCATCATTCTCCCCCGAGTTAAAAACATTGATTTTAAGCCCTTTCCAGCGGCCACGATTTTGTCGAGTGAAATTGCCAGAATTGCAGGCAAACCAAGTATTAAAAATATCGGAAAAGAATGGGAATCTGGGAATATCGAGAACATACGTAATGAGATTTGCTCGCCAAAATATGCGAACCAGGTGTTAGCTTTGAGAGCGATATCAGCCCAGGCGTTGCCGAACAGATTCCGCTCGACGACATTGCCCCAGAAATTGATGAATTGGTCTAGCGAGAAAATATATGTCGTCGCCAGTTGAATAAATCCGGCAATAGAGACGAGAATGACCGGAATTGCAATGTTGCGGATGAGTTTTTTTGAGTAGTTCGGAACTTTGGCGGCAAGATCGTAGATAACAATACCTATCAAACTTGCATTGATGAAAAAGATGATCCTTTTCAAGGCCAACGATACGCTTGCCGCGCCGATCACCGACAAAATTGCCAAGGCAAGCAATCCAAGCAAAGTTAGGTACACTTTTCTACGGCGGTTGAAATTAAAGAAGGATCTTATATTTTCGAGGTTGAGCCATTTCAGAAAAATTATTATCGAAAATATCCGCCACATATTCAGCGAGTCAAAACCAGCAGTAAGCGGAATGGCAATGAACAACGGTATCGAGCGAACAAAAAACAATGATACCTCGTCGAGTGGGGCGAAAATAAAATAGAACGCCAGTGCGACTGTCATATATGGCACAATTGCTCGCGGCAAAATCCCGGTCGCGACTAAAACGACGGTAATTATTTCTAAAATATAAATTAAATTTATCCTTTTCATTATTCTATTTATGATAAATCATAATATCATAAACAGGCCGTTATTTTAATAATTTCCAGAAAATTCTCCGCATGTTTTGACCAGGTGAGTTTGGCAACGATATTTTTGGCGGCGGATCTTATGTCGTTTCTTTTTGCTTCATCTGTCAGAGCCCGACTCATAGCATCGGCGATAGTTTCTACTGAGATCGGATTTTGAACAAAAAAAGCGTTGTTGCCGAAAATTTCTCTGGTGATCTCGACATCGGCCACGACCGGCACACTGCCATGGCCCAGCGCCTCGATCGGCGGCAAACCGAATGCTTCTTGTTCTGAAACATAGGCAACGAATTTCGCGCCCCGATATAAATTCAGCAATTCTTCTTCGCTGACATATGTTTCATATCGGATGGCTTCTCTGCCCAAATGGTTATTGATGTCTTTTACCAAATTAAAAATGATCGGCGGTTGATATTTATCTTTTCCAACAGCGATAAAATTAAGTTCCGGAAATCGTGGAGATATTTTTTCAAAAGCCAGCAATGTTTCTTTCAAGTGACGGCGAGGAAATGCTTGGCCGATATAAAGGCCATAACTAACAGCCGGTAGCTTATGGCTGATAGCCGGAAAGGACGAGATATCAACTCCATGATAATTTGAATAAATTTTTTCAATTGGAATTTTGTATAATCGGCTGACGGCTCGGCGAGATGACTCGGAAAAAGTCATGATCTTCGTAGCGTGTTTGGCCGCCCAGGTTGAGAATATCCGATAGGCAAAACGGTATCGGAACGGCAATTTATCCGAGCGCGCCTCATAATATACATCGTCGGTCAGCGCCACCAGCGATTTGCCGCGGAAAATGACCGGCAACATATAATTAGGAAAATAAAAGGCGTCCAAATCCTGAAACCACAAGTATATAGGCAAAAAAAGATAATAATACAAACTGAAGGAACCGAAAGGAACGCGAATCAGTTTTTTTTCAAAGATCGGGTCGTTCAAGTACGGGAGGTCGGGAATCTTCGATTTGAAAAAAAGAAAAAATCTGAACTCTTTTTTGAGTTCAGGTCGTAAAGCGATGTTTTGGAGTGTGGCGCGGACTTCCCGGCCCACTCCCCAAGTTTCCAAGTCCTCAATTGATTCGCATTCGATGCCGATCCTTAACATATTATTTGATTTCTCCCCATCGTCCCAGATAAAAATCCATTAC